>JAYTTF010000075.1:0-29233 GCA_043745195.1 Bryobacterales bacterium
ATCGCATCCCCGAATGGGTTATCCTCGATAGAGCGAAAGCCCCAAAAGTGTAACCTATGTCAATGGACTAAAGTGTTACCCATGTCTCCGACCGCGCAGCCGCGCATGCCGCGCATGCCACTGCCTTGGATAAATAATAACTTAGCAAAGTGCCGAGTGCCCCAGAATCCTCCGATTCCATCGGCTCCCAGTGAGTGGTTGTGTCACTCAAATGGCTCTATCATGTCATCTCAACTGCCGTTTCTAGGCGTATACAATGTACACGCATTGTTGGCGCGATGCAGCCGCCTTCGCTTTACCAGTAGACTTTCAGAGCCACCTGCATTGTCCGCGGTTCATTTGCCTGGCTGGTTACTTGGCCAAAGTTAATGGAATCCAAGTTCGAGTTTGGATTGGCGAATATGACGCGGTTGAACAAGTTGAATGCTTCTCCCCGGAAATCCACCTTAATGTTTTCGTGAATAATAAATGTTTTTGCTACGCTCACATTTTCCGACTTCCCGAAGAATCCGCGTACTTTTGGATTGTACCGGGTGGCATTGCCAAAGCTGGCGGTTGGCTGCACAGGAAACTCAAGTTTTGTCTTGTAGAAGCTGTCCGCACCAGGATCAAAACGATCCCCACGTGTGGGTACGCGCCAATTTGTATAGCTATCCACCAGCGGCCGCGTAATGCCGTTGAAGATTGGCAAAGGGTTGTTGCGGGTTAAAGCCAACGGTGCGCCGCTGTTATAAACCTGAATTCCAGCAATGCGCCAACCGCCGATGGCTTGGCTCATGAATCCTTTTGTGAACCAGCGTTGACCTTTGCCAAATGGCAAGTTGTAGATGGTGGAAAACTTTAGAGTATGGGTGCGGTCATACTGTCCAATGGACTTTTCCAAACGGCGATTGTACTGATCCATAGCTGAAGTTGCCGAGTTGGCGAAGTAAGTATCGGAATCGGTTAGTAACTTCGAGAAAGCATAACTCCACTGACCGGTAACTGATTTGGAAAAGCGGCTATTGGCCTTCAGCAGGAAAGCGTGATAGCTTGAATGTCCGCTCTTGTCCCCGTTCTGGCCTCCAGTGGCGATAGTTGAATACTGTGGAAACGGCCGCAGGGACTGATTCACGGTACGCAATGATTGCGTCGCAAAACTAGGGTATGGCGGCAGAAAACCAGCAGCCCTGGCAGCTGCGGAGTTGATGTCAGACCGCAGCAGGTTCAGCGCTTGTGTTGCGCCATACTGGGCAACCATATTATTCAAAATCGCGGTAGGCATCTGGTTGTAATTCAAAATGCCGGATTGCAGATGGGCTCCAGCCGATGCGTTGTAACCTGCTTCAAGAATTGTGGTTGATGTTAATTGACGCTGTAAGTTGAACGTCCAGGACCAAGTCTCAGGTGCGCGAGTGGCATCTTGCCCTTGCCACCAATCAACGGTGTTGCCATTGGAAAAAGAAGGATCGATCGCCGGCGGTAACCTATAAGCGGGAAGTCCCGCATCCAACTTAAAGGTAGGAGTTACGCCTTGGCTGGAATTATCAAACTGATACTGCCCAATGAATCCGGCGAAATGGCCGCTTCCTTGAACCGCTGTGATACGGGAAAAGCTGCGTCCCAATCCAACGCGTATGGTGGTCTTTTTATCCACCGCATAAGCCGCACCAAGACGGGGGCCAATGCCGCCGTACCAACCTGGAACCAGGCTGCGAGTATTCTCGCGACCAGTGCCGAATCCTGCGAACCAGAGCGCGCCAAGACGACCGTCGGCACCGGGATTGGGGCGCGTGGGATTGAAATCGGAATACTCATCTTTCAGGTTTGTAGGCGGCTGAGTAAAATCGTAACGCAGGCCAAAGTTCACAGTCAGCTTTCGAGACACACGCCAATCGTCCTGCGCGTAGAAGCCGAAGTACGGATACTTCTGCGTTACTTGGCGAATGGTTTCTGTGCGTCCAAGATAGGCGTCGCCCAGCAGGAACGATGCAAAGGAACTGCCGCCGCTGGCTGGGAACACGGGGGAACCAGGAATGCTGGTGGACAGGAAGTTGAAATCAGCACGACCAGCAATATCCTGCTGTCCGAAGCCATTCGCGTTTTGGTTCTGATGATGGAAGCCAAACTTGAAAGTATGCGATTGGCGAATGTAGCTAAGATCGTTCTTTAATCCCCAGCCTGGCTGATCGGTTCCGTTGAAGGATGCCGAACCCCAACCGGTGAACTCAGTGAAGTTGATGGACGGGAAGTTCTGATTGCAATCCACTGCGTTTTTAATACAGACCTTGTCTTTCCAATTTTTATCCACATTGATGGAGTAAGCGTTTTTTGTAAATGTATTGGCGGAAAAGGAAACGTGATTGATCATCCGTGAGGAGATGGTCCAATCATGTGCAACTCGATAGGCAGCGGTGTCCCAGGCCGTGAGGGATCCGTTCCACAACGGTTCAGGTAAACCTGGAACCACATCCGCAGGCTTATTCCGGAAGCTGGTGGCATTCCACAGAAAACTGACGCGATGCTTGGAGCCAAACAACTGGTCTCCTTTTGCGCTCCACTTATTCGTCGGCGAAATCAGCGTGCCACCATTTACAAGGTAGTTGTTGTTGACGTAGCCGCGAGTGCCAGGAGCCGCCCCACGATTAGGCGTAACCACTTTGGCGAAGTTGGCGATGTTCATTGCAGTTGTGGAAAATCGGTTTGCAGGAATCTGATTATTCGGAAAAATATCGCGTACGGAACCTGCACCGGTTGCGGCAGGGCGGGTTGTACCTGGATCGTAAATCGGGATCAACTTACTCGTCTGATCCACCCACTTGCTAAAATCGCCAGCGTACATTTCAGGAGTCGGAACGGAAAGGATAGCTCCATTGCTGCCTACGCGATTGCGAAACCCTTCATAGGCAATGAAGAAGAAACTGCGGTTGCGGCCATTGTAGACTTTGGGAATCCAAATAGGTCCGGAAACAGTAAAGCCGAAATCGTTTTGCCGGTAGACGTTCTTCGTGCGCGCGAAAAAACTGCGGGCGTCTAAATAATCGTTGCGAAGGAAGTCATAAGCCGAACCATGGAACTTATTGGTGCCTGACTTAGATGCGAAGGTCATCACACCGCCGGCAGCCTGCCCATACTCCGCTTTGAAGCCGTTGGTATCAACCGTAAATTCTGTGAGCGATTCCAGCGAAGGAGTGTTTAACGCGGCCTCTGCCGTATCGCCAGAGCGATTGGTGCCAACAGAGTGCCCGTCAAGAGTAGCGTCCCAAGCAGCCACTTGGCCACCGCCAAGCGATAGAGACTGGCCCGAACCCTGCGCTTCAGGAACCACCGCCACCAGGTTGAACGGACTTCGCATTGTTCCTGCAACCTGCAATGGCAATTCATCCACCATTTTGTTCTCCACTTGGGTTGACACCTTTGCATCGTCGGTTTGAACCGCAGCGGCAGAGGCAGTAACTTCGATCTGTTCACTTACTTGGCCAAGCTGTAATTGCGCATCGACTCGCGCGGTGCTGGCAGCGGAGACTATGATATTTTGGCGAACGAATCGTTTGAAGCCTGCAGCGGTGATGTCCACACGATAGTTGCCTGGAAGTAAGTTAGGCAAACTGAACTCGCCGGAATTAGTCGCAGTGGACTTCACGGTCGCGTTGGTATCGCGATTGACCAGGACAAGTTCGGCACTGGCAATGGCGGCACCCGTAGGGTCGGTGACAACACCAATGATGCTGCCACGTTCGGTTTGCGCTGTTACGCTGAGCGCAACGATAGATAAGAGAGCAAAGTTCTTTAGAGTATGCATGGAGCCCCTTTACTTCAACGATATGCCGATAGTTTTATCACATTCCGATGTGGATAGGCAATGTTCGAGGAGCTTCCTAGTTCTACAGTCATATATCCCGTGTATGTACGTCGCCGTTGCTGTTTTTCCAAGACGACAAAATCACGAAGAACCTGACGTTGAGCGCCGTCGCGCGTTGGGAGCCTTACTTACCGTTTAATTACCATCTCATTTTGCGGGAACATGGTTTGTGCCCCAGTTGGACAACTACCACCGTTCAGCATTCCTGCCCAAGGACACGCGATTATATCGCCGAAAGCGAATTGGGCCCATTGGACTTTATTTAAGTACGCGTATATCCGACCTGAATCAGGCGGGCAGTTGATCGTCGATGTGGATAGTCAACGCGGATCAGGAGTCGGGTCTGGACGATTTTTGACGAACTTCATTTGGCCGGGGTAGACGTTGCTGCTGTGGCAATTGGATCAATTCAACCGGGCCATTGCGCCTCATGCTTTGGGCGGCCTGCCATACCGTCCCCGAGACCACTGATTTGAGAAGAAACTTTCGTGTTTGTTCTTGCCTTCCTATTATTTTAGTTCTGTGATACGCTTTAAGCCGAAAAAGGAGAACTGTTCTGCAAACAAATCGCAAAAAACCTAATTTCTCTAATCGTACGCATTCTGGAGCCTTGGGTGAAATAGCGGAAGCAATAGCCGTTCACCGAGAAGTAGCATTTGTTGGGGCTGGGGTAAGCTCCACAGTAGGCCTAAAGACTTGGAAGGACCTTCTAACTCTATTGAAAACGGCTGAAGAAAACTTTAAGGGCACTGACGATCTGAGGAAAATTCAAGAAGTCTTGGAAGCCGGAGATCTTACTCTAGATTCAATACTGGACAGAATTAGGAAAGATGATTTTGCCCTAGTCAGCTCAGTCTCTTCATCGCGACACGGCAAGCTGGTTGCGGCGGAAGACTGCGCAGGCTCCAATGCTCGCCGCCTCCACTGCCAACATCACGAACTACAGCCAAACGTTCCTGCCCGGCGTCACCCACCATTTCCACACACGCAATGAGACAAATATCCTTGCAGGAGTAGGGACGCTTCGTTGAACTGCATCCGGATGAAGCAAACGCTGAAATCACCCGTCTGGTGTTTGGTCTGGCAATCTTCAGGGAAAGTCTAATTAGAACCAAAGCAACTGTATATTGTTAGAACACCACTTTGGCACCAAATTGCATCTTCCGAGGCTCATTGCCCTGGCTTCGGATGATACCGAATGTGGCGGAAGTCACCGTGGAATCGGGTCCCCCCATCCGAACACGATTGGCGATGTTGAAGGCCTCCATTCGAAAAGTGAACTTTACCTTTTCGGTAATATCAATGTTTTTTGCCAGGGAGAAGTTTTCGTTCAGATTCCAAGGTGAGCGAGACTTCGGATTGTTCTTAGAGGCGTTGCCGATACCCCCGTTCAATTGGGCCTGGGTCAGCTTCTTGCCGTCAGGGCCAACCTGGAATTTGCTTGCATCCCACCACACGTCTTTGAAAGGATCGAATTTGTCTCCAGAAACGGGGGCCCGCCAGCCTTCATAGGAATTGATGAAAACGCGGTTCCCCGCTCCGCCGGGAATAGAACTGAACCCTGGTCCAACGCTAAGAGGCGTTCCCGAAGCGTATTCCATGAACCCCGATAGACTCCAGCCGCCCAGAATTGTATTCTGCAAACCGGTCATATTGAAATGTCTTCCACGACCGAAAGGTAGCTCGAAACTGAATGCCTGGCGGATGACGTGAGTCTGATCATCCCAACTAAGAGCTTTTTGCAATTTGCGATTATAGTGATCAATACTATCGCGGCCCACAGTAACAGCACTATCCGCGTTGGAGAATAACTTCGATAATACGTAACTGGTCAAAAGAGTCAAACCGGAAGAGTAGCGTTTGTCGAGTTTGACAATCATAGCGTTGTAAGTTGAGTCCCCTGTGCGCTCGCCTACTGAGGATGGTTGGCCGCCGCTGGTGGCAACATCCCCATAGTGCGGGAATGGCTTCAGTGATTGTGCAACACTCCCATTGAAGCCAACATAGGGCGGCTTCAAGCCTGCGGCTACTGCGGCAGGCGAAGTAATGCCGGCTAGCAAAAGGTCTCGCCCATACTGCGCAAAGTATTTGGGATCCATCTGATTGATGTTGAGGATAGAAGAAGAAAGGTGTAAGCCGCGGGTGCCGGTGTAACCAACGCTGGCGACAAAGTTCTTGGGCAACTGCCTTTGAATATCCAGGTTCCAGCTATAGAATTCGGGAGGACGACCGGAGTCGTTTTTTTGCCAGAAGTAAGTTGTGCCGCCCAGGTCGGTGGCCGGCCCACGGAAAGGCGGCGCAGTCCAGGCGGGGAGACCAGCGTCAAGATTGAAATAAGTAAATGCCGGTAGATTGCCTGTCCCGAATGTACTATTCAAGATCAACCCCTGAAAATGAGTACTGCCGCCGGTGGTCTTGATTGCCCCGTAGGATTTACCGCCGAAGGCTCGGATAACAGTGCCTGGCTTAGCTTGATAGGCGATTCCGACGCGCGGAGAAAAGGCCTTCTTGTAAGTATCGAATGGGTGCGCCTGCCCATTGCACTCCTTGCAACTGCCCGTATAGACAGTTGAGCCTTTCAATCCGCCGACAACGGGATTGGGAACAGACGGATCAAAATTCATGAACCCTGCTGGTTCCCCATAGCTGCCGAAATCAGACCAATCCTTCACGTTAAGTACCGCGCCGCCGCCAATGGGTCCGGTGTACTCCCAACGAAGACCAAGATTCAATGTCAGCTTCTTAGTTACACGCCAATCATCCTGGAAAAACCCACCGTAATACTTCCAGGTTTGGATAACAGCGCGAGGTGTTTCCAAACCCCAGTTCGTTGCCTGGCCAAGCAGGAAGGACGCGAAGCCATTTCCGGTAAGGCCAGTGGTGTCGCCAGGAAGTGTGGTGGGACCGGTACCGAAATCAAAGCTGCCATTGGGCCGATGCTGGCCCCCACCCCACCATTCATCCTTCGTGTAGAAGAACCCGGTTTTCAATGTGTGCGAGCCTTTGACAATTGTAAGGTCGTTTGTAATTGTGAGATCGCGGCCGCGGTCGAATCCCCAGGAAGAACCGCTCCAGCCAGTGTATCCGCCCATCGTGATTGCGGTCAGGGCACGATCGGGGCCGGGTGTATTTTTGAGGCCAATTTTTTCTGCCCACTTGGCATTCGGATCTATCGAATTAATAGTGGTCAAACCGCCCGCCTCGCGTTGGTAATTGACCCGGAGGCTATTCAGGATGCGGGCGCTAACGGTGCGGTCCCAGGAGAAACGACCGGAAGCATTTTTGCGGTACCACACAGAACCTCCGTTGAAAGGAACAGGTAGGCCTGGAGGGCCGTCAGGACCGAAGTCGTCATCCTTGGTTCCATTCATATACAGAAACGAAAATTTGTTGGCGATGTTTAACTGATGGTCACCCCGAATACTAAATTTGTTCCACGGAGAGATATTGGTTCCTTTGTCACGGAAGTAGTTGCGGTTGATGGGGGAGCCCGCTACGTTGGGCAGCATTTCGGCCGGACGCAAGGCAATGTACTTACTTGCGACACTGCTAAACCGGCCTTTCGGAATTGCGTTGTTGGCGAAGGGTAGACGGTTATAGGTGCGGCCATCGGCGTTCAAAACAGTAGTAGCCGGATCGTAAATGGGCATTAACTGGGTTGTGCCATTCGCGTTGGTGCGGACGAAGTTACGGAAGTCGCCTTCATACATTTCGGTCAGCGGAACAGTGCTGAAGCTTGGAGTATTTCCACTCCGATTGCGAAACCCTTCATAGCTTGCGAAGAAGAATGTTTTATTGCGGCCGTTATAGACTTTTGGAATCGCCACTGGACCACCAACGGTAAAGCCGAAATCGCTCTGCTTCAGCACTGGGGCGCTTTGCGCAAAGAAGCCGCGTGCATCGGTGGCGTTGTTGCGAAGGAATTCAAACGCATTGCCGTGGAACTGGTTGCCACCCGCTTTTGTAACGAAGCTGATCTGTCCCATTGCTCGCCCGTATTCGGCTTTCATGCCTGCGCTTTCCACGGTAAATTCGGCTATCGCATCAACAGGGACTGAACTGATTGGGGCGCGTTCCGTCTGATACTGTGTGGATGCACTGGTGAGTGATGTTCCGTCCATGCTCATTTCCCAACCGGAGCCTTGCGCGCCACCAATTCGGAAGCCATTGGCAGTCTTTACTTCAGGGGCTATTATTGCAAGATTAAAAACATTGCGGATCTGGCCAGCGACAACCAGGGGCAGATCCTCAATTAGTTTTGTTGTGAGGTTAGTTGCTACTCGAGTGGACTCTGTTTCAAGCGAAGTGGCCTGCGCCTGAACTTGCACAGACTCCGTTAATGTTCCGATTTCGACTGCGAAATCGAGGCGCAGAGTGCTGCCGGAAGTTACTTCCACCTTGGAGCTTATTGAGCGTTTAAAGCCTGCGGATTCCACCGTCACACGATAAATACCAATGGTTAGGGCTGGGAGCGTGTAATCCCCGGAATCTGTCGTTGAAGTTTCAGCAACGGTATTTGTTGAGAGTTGTGTGGCAGTGACCTTGGCACCGGCAACCGCCGCCCCGCTGGGGTCCTTTACAATTCCGGTTAGCGATCCTCTATCCAATTGCGCAAACAATGGCAAGGTAAGAAAGGCAAGCAACAAGCATCGCATAGAGAAGTTCTCCTAAGATTCGTCATACTTTATCACACTCTTGTTTCGAATTTTTTTGTCTGGTTTACAATGTATCTGGCGTAGAACTTTACAGCTATTTGGTGTACCGGCGAGCCAGACGCGAAGGCCCGGGGGGCCATTGCGCAAACCTGTCGTGATTCAAGATCTGAATGCAATCCATTTTCGCAACCCTGAAACATGGCAAATTCAGAACCCGCAGAATCGAGCGTTGTTGCAACGTCGCTTGGTACGGCTCAATGGCCGCGGACCCTGCGCTACTAGGCAGGGGTTTGAAACCAGACTGGATGGCTGGACCCACGTCTCAAATCGAGGTAGAGCGTTCATAAGAACCAGAAACCCGTGCATTCCAGTGCCCCAAACCATGGTCGGCGGAGGGTACCCATTCGAGCAGGCTGCGAGATGAGGGTAGAGTAGCGTACAGGATGGTGTGCGGGAACGAGGGTTTCGCAAGGGAGAAGGTGGAACGCGACCGATCCAGTTAGCTTCGTTTCAACAGGTATTTCAACCATTTCATTTCCTGTCGATTGGTTTGGGGATTCATGGTCCTCAGTTAGCCACGTTGAAGCTGCCCGCAACCTCGCCGCATGCGATCCAGACGACGAGCGTTTGCTCAGTCCATTTTCGAAACGTACTCGCACGGGGAGCGATTATAGAGGCAATCGTCGGTAAGACTTGTCGTCAAGGAAGAGGTTTCTTCGGCACAAATCTTGGCATGGAGTCCTCCCATGGGCTGTCGGTGATCTGGCGCTTTTCGGTGCCATCGGCCTTCATTATGAATATCGATCCGTACGGCTGAAACGTGTTGTCATAAAGCGCAGCCTCTTCCTTGAAACCATAAATGCCGCTGCTCCACATAATATGCTTGCCGTCATCAGTCCAAACCGCGTGCGCGTCGTTGGCCGGAGTCGTAGTCAATCGGCGCAAATCGGAACCGTCGGGTCTGATCGTAAAGATGTCGAAGTTGTTACCGCCCAGCTTCCGCGTGAACACAATGCGCTGGCCATCTGGGGACCAATAGGGCACGTTGTCGTATTCCGTAGTGAGCATTTTTACCGAATGGTCTTCGATATTGAGGATGCGTAAGCCAGCGTCCTTGTCTCCCCAAACCCGGTACACAATTCTCTTCCCATCTGGAGCCCAACTGGGAAACCCAGAGTTGGGAAGCCCTTCAGAGAGGTCTTTCGCATCCGTACCGTCGCGCCTAACCATCATCAGCTTGGCGGGTTGGGTTTTGCGTGCCTGAAGAAATCCCCCGTATCCGAAAACCAGCCACTGCCCGTCGGGCGACCAACTGGGCGAGAACGCCGCGCCTCCATTGGCAGGGAAAACCTGTTTCCGGTTCGATCCGTCAGGATCCATGATGTCCAGCGACGAGTTCCCATCTTTACGTGTCACTACAAGTTTTCCATCGTTTGAAAAACTAGGGAAAACGTCGGTGTAGCGGTATTCGTAGTCTGCATCCCAGCTATACAGAAGCTGATTTTGCGGCCTTGGACCAAAGTTCACCTTCTCATAAACTATCGTCTTCCCGTCCGGCGACCAGGCTGGCGAACGCTGCTTCCCCTCGACAACCTTTGCCGGGTCCGTGTAACCAATACCTTGTTTCGGTCCCGCCTTCGCAAGGTAGCCAATGTTCTCACTGGTCAAGAATTGCGGTGCGACTTTCAAGCCTGGCCCGGTGGAGTGTTGCTTCCGGTCGCCAGTCGCGACATCGACGGAAAAGATCTGTGAAGTTGCCGAACGAGCGAGGTTAGGGCGGCGCGCCGCCCAGGTCTGTTCCACCGGGATCTCGTAGAACACGACACGCTTGCCGTCGACGGACCACTTGGGAGAGCCTGCGGAAATTCCGGGCTCCGTGATACGCCGCAATCCTTTGCCGTCTTGCCCCACTACGTAGATGCTCAGTTCCTGCACATGTTCCCAGCCCGAGCCATTGCCGTGGCCCTTCCACTCCGTATTCCTGTCTGAGGAGAAAGCGATCCATTTTCCGTCGGGCGACCACGCAGGACGAAAGAAGCCGTCCGGTTTTTCGGGGTCGCCCTGCAATTCTGCGGACCCAGTCAAATTGCGAAGCCGCCGTGTCTTGATGTCGAGGATCCATATGTTCGCCTTGTGCGTATCTCGGGTCGATACGAACGCAAGCTCGGTTCCATTTGGTGAAAGCATCCCTTGATCATCTAAGGCTGGGCTGTCGGTCAACCGTTCCAGCCCTGTTCCGTCGGGATGGCAACGGTAGATGTCTGCTTGGCCAGAGCCATTGCGCTCGGATGTGAAGACGATCCACTTGCCGTCAGGTGAGTAGGAAGCGTGGTAATCGAAGCCCGAAACCGGGAAGAGTTTCCGCTCTGCGCTACCGTCAGCGTTTGCGATGAATAGCTCTGCGGTCGATGGTCCAATCCGGTTCATCAGCATGACGCCCTTTTCACGCACTGGTTTGTCGCCATGCTCCTGTTTCGGAAGCTGAGCTAGTGCGCTAACACTAATTAGCGCCAGCAAAGAGCCACATAAAAGTTCGGGGTGTCGAATTTTTAAAATATTCATCGATTCTCCGGGTCGGGTGGTGCCCTTCGTACTCTATGCTCAGTTTCAATCGTATTGAAACTCGTACCGCGCGTGAGGCGCCGAAAAAAAGCCGTCGGCGACTTACCTGATAGGGCCAGCTTACAGTCTATCAAAACTTGGATCGGGAAGAGGCACGGATGCGCCAAGTCGTGGGGTGTTTCGAGATAGAACTTGCAAAACGGCACAGGGTTGAGCCAACTGGCACGGGGCCGTTGCGCGTACCAGCGCCAAGGGGCTTTGCGCTAATTAGCGTGCAAAGTTCTACGCCAAATAAATTTCAAATTGCAAATTGTTTTGTCTGGCTTGGGGGCTCGATTAACGTGAGCTGGCGCATTTCCCCAATGTTGCCATTCAGAGTATGCTGATCATGTGAAAAGACAAAGAGCCAAGTGGTACTGGTTGACTGCGATTCTGGGATTACTAGCATTGTTTCCCAAAGTTGACTGGGGACAAGGTATGGCCAGCCGTGGTGCATCAGCATTACCAGAACCGTCGTCTTCCGGACTTCCATTTGCCGTAACCTTCAGCGATGTTGCGGCGGCAGCTGGACTACGCACACCCCTGATTTCAGGAGGCGAAAAGCGAAAGTACATCATAGAGACAATGGGTACAGGCGTTGCGTTTCTGGATTACGATAATGACGGCTGGATGGATGTATTTTTAGTCAATGGGTCGCGTTTTGAACCTATGTCCGCAGGACCGAAACCGTCTAATCATCTTTATCGGAACAATCGCGATGGCACCTTTCTTGATGTGACTAATAAGGCAGGTTTGACGCACAGCGGCTGGGGGCAGAGCGTAACCGCAGCCGATTACGATAACGATGGCCACGTCGATTTGTTTGTCACTTATTGGGGCAGTAATATTTTGTATCGCAATCTGGGTAACGGGACCTTTGTAGATGTATCCAACAGTGCAGGAGTGGTGGCAGATCATCGACGTTGGGGAAGCGGCGCGAGCTTTTTCGACTACGACCTGGACGGCGATCTGGACCTGTTCGTTGCCAACTATCTGACCCTGGATTTGCGCCTAACGCCGCTTCCGGGGAAAGACCCGAATTGTATCTGGTTGGGGATTCCGGTATTCTGCGGACCGCGCGGACTGCCGTTTGCAAGCAATCTGCTGTATCGCAACAATGGTGATGGCACATTCACCGACGTCTCCGCTTCTTCTGGCATTGGCGCGCCCCAGAAGACGTATGCACTCGGAGTATTGGCAGCGGATTTGGATGGCGACGGATGGCCTGATATTTACGTCGCAGGTGATTCATCGCGGAGCCTTTTTTACCACAATAACCATAACGGCACTTTTTCCGAACGGGCAACTTACACTGGTCTGGCTTATGACGAAAACGGTTTGGAGCAGGCAGGCATGGGTTTGGCGCTAGGTGACTACGATGGCGACGGTCTTTTGGATATCGTGAAGACAAACTTTGCTGACGATTACCCGAACTTGTACCGGAACATCGGCAAGGGTGGATTTACGGACAGGGCACTTTTCGCCGGTCTTGGGATTCATCCGCAATATGTGCTTTGGAGTGCGATTCTGGCTGATTTTGATAACGACGGATGGGTTGATTTATTCTTTACAGCCGGGCACACTTTTGCCGAGGTGGACCGGCTGAAGACAATCCAGCGTTTCCGGAATCGCCAGCTTCTATATAGGAATCTAGGCAACGGGAAGTTTGAGGATGTTTCAAAAATGGCGGGCCAGGCAATGAGAGTTGAACATTCCAGTCGCGGCGCAGCAAGTGGAGATTTTAACAATGATGGCAGCATAGATCTGTTGATCATGAATATGAATGAACCTCCAACTTTATTGAAAAACACCAATGCCAGTGGTAATCATTGGTTCACTGTGAAACTAACCGGAACAAAATCCAACCGTAGCGCGATTGGAGCCAAAGTGCGTATGGAAGCAGGTGGGCGCGTGCAGACTGGAGTTGTACTCAGCCAATCGGGATACTATTCGTGCAACGATCCCAGGGTGCATTTCGGACTACGAACGGCGGCGATAGTGGACCGCTTGGAGGTCACATGGCCAGGTGGGCAAGTGGAGATGTGGAGGAGTTTGCCGGCAGACAAAATCTTCAGTGCAGTGGAAGGGTCAGCACCGCGATGAGGTTGGCTTGGATGTTTCTGTTTTTAGCCACATCGGATTTCGCACAAACTGCGGCACAACTTGCGGCAGCCGGGGCCAAACATTTGGAGGCTAATCAGACGGCCCAGGCCCGTGCTGCGTTTGAGCGGAGCCTTGTTTTGAACCCAACTGAGTTTGAGGCACTGTCGGGTTTGGGCTTCCTGAAGTACTCACAGGAGCAGTTTGTGGAAGCCCGCAGCTTTCTTGAAAGAGCCGTGGCGGTGCGTCCACAATCGTTTCAGGCGCGTTTTCTTTTGGGCGCCTCGCTTGTGCAATTAAAGGATCATAAGTCGGCAATTGTGCAGCTACGGCAGGCCGTTGCACGCAATCCAGGACATGTGGATGCGCGGAAGTTGCTAGGAGCTCAGTATGTGGAAACACGACGATACCAGGAGGCAATCGCACTGCTACATTCCTTAGTGGAGAAGCCCCCATTTGACGAGGAGACGCATTTGCTTTTAATGGAAGCGCACCAAAGTTCGGGCAATTCGACAGGTGCATTTGCCTTGGCTAGTAAGGCGGCTGCAAGGTTTCCAGAATCGGCACAGGTATTGGCTTGGCTTGGATTCCAGCTTCAATTTGCAGGCCGATATGAAGATGCCAAGCTGCCGCTGCGCCGAGCGATTGCTTTAGATCCGGCTTTTCCAGTGGCGCTTCAAATTCTTGGTGAAGTGTTTTTGAAGCAGGAAAACTATGCAGAGGCCGTTGTGTGGCTGGAACAGGCTTGTGCTCTTTTGCCGAAAGATACGGAGATTCTCCTGGCGTTGGGCCGTGCTCAGTCAGAATCAGGGGATACTGCGCGCTCTTTGAAAACCCTTGAACTAGCGGCACACGCATCCCCGAAGGATGCCCGGATACGTTTTCAACTTTCCCGTCTGTACTTCCGGCTGGGCAACGAAGTTAGGGCGCGTGAGGAGGCCGAATTATCACAGCAATTGCGCAATGCACAACCCACGGTGATGAGCCCGCCTATCATTTTGCGGCGAAGATAATCTCAGCTTAGCCCTAAAAGCTTACTCGTAAACCAAGCCGGAAGACACGTTCGTCAATACCATCACGACCCGTGCTTTGTAAGCCGGTAATTTCAGTGAAGCCGCCTAAATTGCGCACTGAACCGTCACCATTTAGTTGTAGGTTTGAAACATTCGCCCCAGGATTTGCAAAGTGCGGCGTGTTGGTAAAGTTGAAAGCCTCCGCTCGAAACTGCATCTTGATTTTTTCGGTGATGGTGAATTCGCGGAACAGGCCGACGTCCACATTGGCAATGCCTGGCCCACGCAGGGAATTGAATCCCGCAGTTCCGAATCGCATTGCGGTGACGGCTCTAAATGCAAAGGGATCAAAGAACGAAAGCCCGCGCCCTGCTCCCCCAATCTTGGTCACTGACTCCTTCACTTGATCCGCACGTTGCGTGCTGCCTGGTGCATTCAAAGAAGTGCCTGATGCTGATACAGAAAACGGCGTGCCAGACGCGGCAGTGTAAATGGCGTTTACCTGCCAACCGCCTGCCAGCCAGGACTTCGGACCACTTGTGGCCCAACGCTTCCCCTTACCGAACGGCAACTGCCAGTTCCCATTCATAACCAGGTTATGAGGTTGATCGGCGTTGCTGACGGACTTGTTGAGACCGTAGAATTCCGGGATCTGAATCGCCGCAAGACCATCGCTATTTTGAGTGCAGCAAATACCTATGGATTTCGACCAAGTGTAAGATGCACCAAGCTGAAGGCCATTGGAAAAGCGCCGCTCCAGTGAAGTTTGCAAGCTATCGTAGTGTGAATTGCCGATAGGTGCGGCTTCTCTGGTTTCCGCAGTGCGTCCAAATTTCACAGCTAGCAAACGCCCGTTCTGGCCGCCATTCACTGGCGCGTAATTCAGCTCACGGAATCCGACCTGATTGTTTTGACGAGTGGCCACATAGCCAGCCTGACCAACAAAGCCCCATGCCAGCCGCTTCTGCATGGTGAAGTTCCAACTTTGCACATATCCTCGCTCGAATTTGTTACCCAACGAATTGGCCGCAACCTGCGCTCCAATATCGACGATGCCGTTACCAATCACTGGTTCAGCTATCAGTGGAATTCCGTCGCGAAGACGGCCGGCTGGAGTAAACGTATTCGTACCGTTCACGTTCAAGACCACAAGCATTGGGAAGTTGGTCCTCATGGGTCTGGCAAGACTGTAAGGATCGATGGTGATGCCATAACCGGCGCGAACCACAAAGCTATCCGTCACGCGCCATGCGATTCCCGCTCTGGGCGCAAAGAGCCTTTTACTTTGGCCAACACCGCAATCGGTTGGGATGTTCCCAACACCACACACTTCCATCTTGTTTGTGTTGACGTTGTACTTTTCTAATCCGCGGCCAACACGTCCAGGCATGGGGAAATATTCCCATCGCGTACCAAGCGACACCGTAACCTTGCGAGTAGCTTGCCATTGATCCCGCAGATAAAGACTATGCATAGTGGTTCGCACGTTGTATTCTTCCGGCACTTGCAAAGTGCGTCCTAAAGCGGAAGGTGCGCCGATGAGGAACGAAGCCCATGAGTTGAACTGGTTCGGAGCTGCTCCACCGGAAATGGTGGTTGGGCCGCCAGAGAACGTGAACCCGCCCGCAGGGCCATGGAGTGCTCCAACAAACTCCGCTTGCGTATGGTTGAGTTGTTGGAATGAGCTATCGGCGCCGAAACGGACGTTGTGCTTGCCCTTAGTCCAAGTCACGTTTCCTACGCCGTTATAACGTGGGTCGCGATTGAAGAAAGGCCGTGTGGAGTTACCTTGTGCGCCCATCGTTGTGTAACTGGAAACAACAAAGCGCGGCAGACCGCTTTCGAAAAACCGCGTTCCATTGGTGCCAGGAATGCCTAACAGGTCACGCCCCAAATTCTTTCCTAGGCCGTTTTCATTAGAGTTTGCATCATATGCGGTGAAGCCGAAGTTGCCGTCAAAAATAAGTGATGGGGAAATGACATAGGTGGCACCGACGGCGGCATTGCCGGTTGTTCCATAAGTAGGCCCAGCAACAGAAGCGGCGCTAAAAAATGGCACTCCGATTAATTCGCCCAGCACGCCACCACTTTCAAAGCGATGATCCTGCACACCGCCACGGGCGAACATGGTTAGCTTAGTCCCAGGGTTCCAATTGATCTTGCCGTCAAACTTCTTCGAGTTGAAAGCATAGTTACCCTGGGCAAACAAATTGGCTGTCAACAAATCCGGGCTGGTCGGATTGATCAGCATGCTCTGGACCTTCAGCGCCACTGGATCCATGCGCGCAGTGGGAATCTGCTGATTTGGAAACGGAGTGCGCCCCGTTCCTGTTGCGGTTCCAGTGGTTGGATCGTAGATCAAGGTTGGAGAAGCAGACATGTCGCCGCGGCGGATTGCTGCAATGGGAAGAGTCTCAATGCGCGAAGCGAATTGGCGATCCCAAGTGCCCTCGTAGCTCCCAAAAAAGAATAACTTGTTGCGGACGATCGGTCCACCGATGGTGCCGCCCATTTGATTGAAAATCGCTTTGGGCTTACGCTCCCCTGCAGGCAGGAAGAATGGCTTAGCCTTAGTTGCGTTGCTGTTGTGAAACTCAAAGGCGGAACCATGAAACCCATTCGTACCGCTCTTGATCTGCACATTCACTGCAGCACCGCCGGCTAAGCCAGTTTCGGCGTCAAAGGAATTGCTGCTGATATTTACCGCTTCAATAGATTCAAGTGCGGGAGTGTACCCTGGCAGATGCGGCAGCCAAATCTGGTTCACGCCAGCACCTTCAATGCGAACCGCATTGGAACTATTCGAGGTTCCGTTGACACTATAAATGGCCGCCCGGGATGGATCAACGGAAGGGCCATTTCCATTGCGTGGCGAGCCAAACCCGGGGAGCGTCTTAAACATTTGGGTGTAGTTGCGGCCGGGAGGTAATGGCGCATTAGCAAATTGTTGGGACGTGATTTCCGCACGCACTTCAGCGCGGTCCGTTTGCAAAGTTGCCGCAGTTGCTTCCACTTTAATGGATTCAGTCACTGCGCCAACCTGTAGAGTTACATCGAGACGAGTGGCCGAGTTAGCAGAGATACTAACATCCTTGGCGCTGAATACAGTGAACCCAGTGCGGGTGGCGGTGAACTCGTAAACTCCGCCAGGAAGTGTTGGAAACTGGAATTGCCCAGCGTCATTCGTCGTAGTTTCACGGGTAAGACCGGTAACAGTCTGTTTAACCACAACTCTGGCATCAGGGACGGCCGCATCGGTGGAGTCTTTAACGTTTCCCACCAGGGTTCCGTAAAGAACTTGAGCATTGGAACTGGAAGCAATCAGGGTAAACGCTGCTAAAAAGGACACAAAGCGAGTCATCGCTAAAGCATACATCAAACTATCCAGCAATATTAGACCGCAGCGAATCAACTCCCCAACATCATCTTCAGCTCATTTACTCGGCGGACCAACTCACCGCGCTCAGCACCCTTATAAACTTCGGGCAGCAATGCGCGGCTGGTACACTCCAGAACTGCTACAAGATTCTGCAATTCGATCTCAGCCGGCGAGGATGCCGGAATGAAATCTAAAAGGGCAGCGTGCAAGTCAGTGGCATCGGGCGTAGTTTTACCAGCCAACACGGCTCGCATTTTAGACCGCACCAGCAGCGCTTCAATATCCGCACCTGAAAGGGCAGCAGCGTGATCAAGAAACGCCTTCTCCGCTTCTTCAACTGGAGTGAAGCTGGTACCCGTCTTCTTCTGCATGGCACGAAGCATTGCCAGCCGATCGTCATTCGTGTCGGGGTAAAATAGTCCAAGATGTTCTTCCGCCCGGCCCTGCCGTTTAAGATCAACAGGCAATAAGTCAGGACGACAAGTAAGTAAGAACCAGATTACTTTGCCACGATATTCAGTGTTCCCCATGAACTGGGCAATTTGCGCGAACACGCGATTGTTTACTCCGGAATCACCGGACGACGACCGGTCGCCCAGTTGCGCATCGGCTTCATCGACAATCACCACTATAGGACTCATCGCCTTGAGTAGCGCCAGCACTCGCTCCAGATTCGCTTCCGTCTGGCCTTGCCACATGGAACGAAAATTCTTCAGCGTAACCGCAGGAATTCCAATTTCTCCAGCCAGGCAATTTACCAAAAACGTCTTGCCAGTGCCTACAGGTCCGCAGATGACATAGCCCATTGGCAAAATGTCGGTGCGCCCCATACGAATGGCGGTGACGGCGTCGACCAGCTTTTGCTTCGCGGCTGCAGAACCGGCCACCATGGAAAGGTTCCAGCGGCTTTGCACAAACTCCAGCATGCCCCCGGCTTCAGCTTCAATCAATTCTTTCTTTTTGGCAGACATGTAGGCAAGCGTCAGTGGCTGACGGTTGCGCGCGGCGTGCAACGCAAGGCTCTGCAGTTGGACACGCTTCAGCCCGGCAGTCAGTTTGCCAAGCACTGGCACAGTAACATCGGAACCGGCAGGCAATGGTGATTCCGCCAGTTGCCATTCCAAAAACTCCAGCCGCTCCGCTTCGTCAGGAATGGGAATTGCGATGGCACTTACACCGGGATGTTGAACAATATCCTGATTCAGCTCCACGATGTTTTCAGACACCAGCACAATGGTCACGTCCGATTGCTTGAATGCAGGATTGTGCGCCCAGCGTTGCAGAATCACAAGCGCATTCCGGTCGTCCGGAGTCATGCCCCCAACATCACCAGCGGGCACAATCGTGTCAGCATATTCAATGATCAGTGCGATCTTGCGATTGTCATTCAATCGCAGGCGCATGTAATTATCCAGAATGGTCAACACACCATCTGGATTTCGAGGCAAAGCCTGCGAGTATTTTGTGCCGTGGAACGAATCGTAACCGGAAAGGGCATTGCGAAAATCATTCTGCATTTCGGCGGTGGCGAAAGTGAGACCACCACCCCGGTCATAACAGATCACAGCATCCCGCTGAGCGAACAACACTGTTTGCAGAAACTTTTGCAGAGGCAGATAGGTGCGCTTACCACGAGGAGGTTCGCTTAAAACCAGATCGTTCACGTTGCCGTGAACAACAAACGTACTAAATGCTCCCGAATAGTAACGTTCAGAAAGCTGTTTGGCCCAATTGGGAAGTTGTTCCATCTTGATCTCAGTTGTTAATGCGGTCACGGCCTGAAGATGGCAGAGAATCGCTTTGCCCATCCAATTCAGGACTCATCTGGAAAATTGCTTCCACCTCACGAACAGAGTCTTCGGTAGATTCTACGTCGCGAACCAAAGTCTCCAGGCGTTCAGAGAGTTGTTGTGGATCTTCCATGGTCATGGATTGCTCACGAATCAGTTGCAGCACATCTTCAATCGCATGGCACTGGGCATCAATCACCTGGCGGTTCTCACTAATCTTGCTGTACTTTTCCAACCGCTTATGCAGGATTTCAATCCGCTTCTTATTTACTTCCTGCACGCGCGGCGTTTCTTTGGCCAGGTGTGCTGCCAGTGCTTCCGCCTCACGACGAATAGAATCAGGGTTGGTGACGTTCAGATATTGAATATGCTGCATGTCATGATTGGCCAGCCTTACGAAAGCCGCAAGCAGTCCATTCAACCTTCCATCCAATTGGCCAACAAACATTTGGGATGAAGAGGAAAGGCGCGCCAGATTAGCCCGGATGACTGCGCACAATTGCTCCAACTGTTGATAGCGATCACGCCGCGGCTGCGGAAGCGCGTACAACATCTTCTTAAGACTTTCGGACTGCTCATCCCTATTCAGTTCAAACTGGCGCGAACGAATAAGGCGTTGGAAGCGTGGCATGGCAGGCACCGTTGCCAGATACATCAACTCCACACCGGCCGCCAAAATGATGGGCAGCGGATTCATGGAAATCACCGATGCGGCCACAGCTCCGCCTAATCCAATGAGGTTGTACTGCCATTGGAATGCTTCCTTGACGTAGTTTGGTTCGGTTTGCTGATCTGCCATCCGGGTCTTATTTATTTTAGTATCGCCAAGCCTTGATCAAAGCAACGTGAAACGATTTCTGATTTCTGCAAGGCAGGTTACAAATTCAGGAGTTGCGGAAATATCCTTGCGCCAGGCTAGTCCACGCTCTATCAGATTGTAAGTAGCCTGGATGCTGGCGCCTTGTTTGAATTTGCCATTCTCGTCGGAATTGCGGCCCAGCAGCAAAAGTGTATCGCACACTTCCAGTGCCGAAGTGATGTCGTGCGTAACCACAAAAATTGTATTCAGCTCATGCGCTGTTGAGATGCCGTGGATCAGTTCCTGCACTTTGCGAAGGGCTATCAGATCCAGACCGCTGAAGGGCTCATCCATCAGCAGGAACGATTCGCTGCACATAATTTGCTGGGCAATTGCCACCCGCTGCCGCTGGCCTCCGGAAAGCTGAGAAGGGAAATGATCGGCGCGATCCAGTAACTTGAATTCATCCAGTAGTGAATGCGCTTTCTGTTTATATTCGGCCTCCGACTTGCCGGAACGCTCACCAGCGATCATTAAGTTGCCCATCACTGTACGATGCATGAATAGTGGATAGTGCTGAGCCACCACGCCCACCATGCCACGCTTCACCGGCACGCCTGGATCGCCAATCAGCACGCGGCCCGAGGTGGGCTTTTTCAAACCAGAAAGTAAGTGAAACAGTTGCGTCTTGCCAATACCAGAAGGACCTAACAAGCCAATCACCTGCCCGGCAATTGCATCGGGACGAGTGATGTTGCGGATCTCGAAGGACGCTTTGTCAAGGATGAGGTTGCCGCCCAAAACCAGCGATGCTTCCTCCACTTTCAGGATCGATTCTTTGAGGGAATATTGGAATTTGTCGGCCATGCGCTACTGGCGCTCCAGTGTCAGGTTTGCCCACGGGCATACCAGTTTCTTGAAAATTCCGATGACGTAATCCTGCACCAAGCCAACAAACAAAATCAGGATCTGAATGGCAAACACCTCGGCCAGATGAAAGTGCTTATTCTGATTGAGTAACATGGCACCGATGCCGCCTTCCGATCGGGAAATGCCTTCCACCATGGTTAGCATCATCCACCCAATAGCAGCGTTCTGCCGGAACACTTCAATGGCTTGATCCATGGTCCCCAGAATTACAACATCCCAAACAACCTGCCATTCCGTCATGCGAAGCGTGCGAGCGTGATCGAAAGCAGCCTTGGGAATGGACGAAACAACCGAGGCCATGGAGGTAACGAAGAAAACCGTCATGCCGAATACCAGCAACGATAACTTCAAAGGCCTACCTCCGCCGACAATCAGCGTGAAAATGAAAGTGAGTCCACTTAGTCCCAGAAACCGACCTTTGGCCACGGCGGCTACGATAGGACGGACTGCGGGCAGCACCGACAAATAAGCCAAGCCGAGTGAGATTGCGGCGGTTATCAAAAGCGCCTGAACGTTCATCCAAAAGCTGGTGAAAAGTTCAGGGCCAAGGCCTTGCTCCATCCACAGGCGGCCCAGAGCGGAAAAAACCTCGGTGGGTTTCGGCAGAGCGGCCCACGGCGACAACCACCATATTAGGAGTGCAAAAGCCAGTTGCACTCCTATCACGATTTGCATGGTGGTGACGGGAACCACCTGATTTGGGCGAACTACATTCAGCCAATCTGAGGATGCCGATTCACCCCGGGCAGAAATCATTTTGAGGTACCGATCACAATTTCCACACGACGGTTCTTTGCACGGCCTTCCGGCGTGGAGTTCGGAGCCACCGGATTGGATTGACCGTGCGAGAAGACGCGCAATCGGCCTTCCGGGAAACTAACCGATGATTGTGATTCCAGATACTTCTTCACCGCAAACGATCGAGCTTCCGACAAAGTCTGATTGGCATCGGCAGGTCCTACCGCGTCAGTGTGCCCGTGAATTTCCACCAACGTATTCCCTGCAACTAGTAAGTCGCGTGTAAGTTGCTCCAGTTCTGCTTTGGCACCGCCGCTGAACGCCGCTTGACCGGTTTCAAAATTGATATTCCAGGAACGGCGGCTGACCACCGAATCCACCTTGGAGGAAGGTGAAAATTGCGGCATTACGGCTGGCGTCATTTGCGGATTACGCTTAGCAATGTTCTCAATATACGAAGTGTCCAGAATTTGGTCCACCGGATAGTAAGACGGTACTAAATCTGGATACTGCTTGGAAACAATATCACCAAAAGTTTTGTAAGTGGCCTCGAAAATGTTTGCCGTACCAGGCGCCATACCGAACAGGATAATGTTATCGGCCAGATTACTTACAGCGGAACCGCCCAATTCCACCTGCGTGCCCTGCTTATCCGTTTCAACAACACCTTTAAAGTAGCGTTCCCAATACCCTGGTTCATTTTGATATTCGTTATAAACTGCGGCGCTGATGCCAGAGGCGTGTTTCAAGGCCTCTGGATGCGACTTAATCTGATCACCACCCTGGAAAGTTGCCTCCAGCATGCCTTCCACAATGGGCCTGTTGCTCTGCATCCATCGATCAATGCCGATGATGGTGTTGGGCATCTGCGAACTATACTCTTTCGTCGATGCTATGGAAACAATTCCGCCACGCTTGCGGGCAACGTTTACGTCGCCAGGAGTCCAGGTTACAACTCCATTCACGCAAACCTTCTTACTTTCACCGGTCTTCTTGCCTTTTGAAACAACAGCGCGGGTCTCACAATAGCCGGAGATATACTTTTCGCCTGCATCGATATAATCGCTGGCGTTCACCCAGTTCAAACAGGCAGCGTCGTAAGTCTTTTCGTCAGGATTGTTGCAAAGGTTGTTATCGCCCAACCACTTTTGAGCAATGTTCCAATCCCCGTCGCGCAGATATCCAGCCACCAGGCCGCCCCGGGAAGCTTGTGGATTGCGCTTCCATTCCGCAGGCCCCATGAACTTATCTTCGCCACGCGAGTAACCTGCAGAACCAACCACTTTCGCTGTATAGTCCGATCCGATTTTCTTCAACGTGTCATTCAAACCTTTCAGGAAAGTAGCGGAACCATCGCCCATGATAGCTACGAAGTGTGCTCCTTTCGCTGGATTTGCGTTGCCACCTTTGAGTTCCGTAGCAAATGCCACTAGCGCTTCCTGCATTTTGGTAGCATCGTCTTCGCGCACAAAACGCAGGTTGACGTTCTTGCCGCACATCAAGCTGCCTTTGGTAGCTTGCGATCCGCCGTTGGCGAACATCAAACCCATTTGGGCGTTCCATGCCCACAGATAAAGCCGCACTTCAGGCTTATCATCACAACCACGCGCATTACCAGGAATGGCAGTGGCCGCAACATTAACCTTCGCCGATTCCTGAATTTTTGGAAGATCAATTTTGCCCACTTCGGTGGATTCGCGCACTTGCGCGGAAGGCATCAGCTTATCCAGCAGCCCATATTTATTGAGTGCATAGCCAACAAGTCCCAGACCAATCGCAAAGATAAGGATCTTGCCGCCTTTTTCGATTCTCACAGCCATTGGAATTTATCCTCGCTAAAATTAGTTGCTGGTGCGTTCGCCTTCGCGCCCGCCGATTGTTTTATCCGGAGTAGCCGACGGTGCGGGACCCATCAATCCCATTTCCACCTTGAACTGCTTCACCAATTCGTTGGCACGCAAGGTCTCAGCCTCTTCCTCAATCTTGAACCTTTGATGATCCACATTGCCCAGCGACATTTCCATGCGGGCTTCATTGACAGCGGTCTGCTCGTCAATTTTGCGGACCATTTCGTCATGGGTCTGACTCACACCAGCAACTTCAAATTGATCTAATGTGTCAGCAACCTTTTTCTGCCATTGGGAGCGGCGATTGTCGCGAATCGCCTGCATCGCCTCCTGCGTCTTCCGTTCCTTTTCGCGCATGAATGCCTTTTTGACGTTGAGAGATTTTTCAAAAGCAGCTTGCGCTGTTTGAAGTTGTCCCTGCGTGCGGGCCAGTGCGGAACGAACCGATTCCAGGCGCGTTGCGAAGTTCGCAGCCAGATCATCGCGGCCATTTTGAATGGCAGCCTTTACCTTGCTGGTAAGATCCTGCACTTCACTTTTATACTTGGCCTCTTCCTTTTCAAGAAGTGTAACGTTGGCCTTAACCATGGCGATGGATTCGTTCATCCGCGGGACCTGATCATTTAAATCCCGGATATTCTGTTCCAGAATCAGTTCAGGATTTTCAGCAACTGAAATGAACATCCCCACAAACGACCGAACAACACGAACTAGCCGGTTCCACATATAAATATGAGATTCCTTTCTAGGATCCAGAGGTTACAAGTATAGCTTAACGAATCTAAGAATGAAGAGAAAGCTAATTTCCGGTTTTGCCTGGAGGGGCGGGTCGGGAGGTGGTGGTTATTGGATTGTCGGTCACGAAATGAGATACGGTATCGGAAATTCTTTGTTCCATTTTTTGTTTATCCAACCGCCATGTATAAAAGGATTCCTTCCGTTGCGTCACCAAATCGCTATTTGCCTGCATGTTCGCCTTATGTTCGGCTGTAAGCTTATCCAGCTCCGTTTGCAGTTTACGATTTTCCTCCAGCTTTGCCGCTTCCAGATCTTCAATCTGTTTTTGCTGGATGCGTTCAAAGGCGTCCAGCGCTTTGTCGCGCCTAACGGCATCTTCCACGATCTCTTGCACTTTAACGTTAGCCGCATCCAGCGCCACTAAAACCGAACTGCGCTTCACTTCAGAAGGTAACTCTTTGATGTGTGGATTCTCCAGCATGTCGGCTACTTTCAAAACAGTGTAGCCATGTGTTGGTGCCACAATCTCAGCAGCGGCATAGATTTCTGTAAACGAAAGGGACTTTGCACCAACGGCCGGTAAGGCTGGCGATGCGGCTTGGATTTTCTGTTCCACACGCTGTTGTGTGGCAGCAGGCTGTATGGATGCCGCAATATCCGCAATGGCTTGCGCGGCGTTGTTTCCCCCGGATGGAGAGGAAGGCGAGGGGGCATCGCCGGGCGAAGTCGAATCTTCCATCGTCACGAAATAGCTGTACCACTTCTTATCGTTGGCCATTGGGTTATTGTAACTATTCGTACCGGTCGGGGTGAGGGCTAACTTGTAATATGCTAAACAAGACCGAAATCAAAAGGAAGGTGAACAATGATCAAGCGTTTCGTTTTGACAATTTGCATTATGCTGGCAGCGTCCCTTGCTGTACTGGCAGAGGATTTAACAGGTAAATGGGTAGCCCAGGTTCCCGGACGGGATGGAACGGCGCGCGAAACCAACCTGATGTTTAAACAGGATGGAGACAAGCTGACTGGCACCATGGCAGGCGGACAAGGCGGTGATGCTGCCATTTCAGAAGGCAAGGTGGATGGCAAAACCGTTACGTTCGCCATTGTTACTGAGCGTGGAAAACGAACTTACGTTGGCCAGATTTATGGGGATGAGATCAAATTTAAGCGCGAAGGCGGTCAAGCACCACAGGAGTTTACAGCCAAACGCAGTAAGTGAAAAGTAAGCCGCTGTTCTCCCTATGAAAAACGGCGGCTTCTTCACTTACACGCGGATCGCGACTTTCAATACATTTTCTTTACGCGAGGAAAACAGTTCGTAGGCCTCCGCGATTCGGTCCAGAGGGAATACATGGGTCAGCAGTGGCCTTAAGTCAATCCGGCCGGTTTCCACTAACCTCATTAACCGCATCATTCGTTCCTTTCCTCCAGGGCAGAGGGTGGTCACAATCTTGTGATCCCCCAATCCAGCCATGAAAGCATCCAAAGGAATAACCGGCGCTTCAGAATAAACACCTACGCTGGAAAGCGTTCCGCCGGGCTTCAGCACTCGTAACGCTTTGGCGAAAGTATCCTGCAACCCAATCGCTTCAATGGCAACATCCACGCCGTGATTCTCCGTGAGTTCTTTAATTTCGCCCACCGTGTCTGCTTCGGCTAGAATCACGGAAGTGGCTCCGAACTTTCGAGCAATGGACAAGCGGTGCGGGTCAGCGTCAACGGCAATGATCTGTGCAGCGCCTCGCAATTTGGCGCCTAAAGTGGCACACAGGCCAATAGGACCTTGTCCAAAAATCGCTACGTTATCGCCGAATTGAACATCACCACTCTCCACTGCTGAAAATCCGGTAGAAGCGATGTCGGCCAGTAAAACCACTTGTTCGTCGGTTAACTCATCCGGGATCACTGCCAGGTTTGCTTGTGCAAATGGAATCCGCGCATACTGGGCTTGCACGCCATTGCTGCTGTTGCCCAATCGCCATCCACCAAGCGCTCCTTGGCATTGGGATCGATTGTTAGCCAGACACGCTTCGCATTGTCCGCAAGGCGTGATCGCGCCAACCAACACACGCTGACCCACTTTGTAACCGGTAACTCCAGAACCGAGTTCGTGAATAGTTCCAACGGCCTCGTGTCCTAGAACCAGCCCTGCACTTACAGGGTATTCACCGCGGACAATGTGGACATCGGTTCCGCAGATCGTAGTCAGCCGAATGCGAAGTATGGCCTCTCCTGGGCCTGCAGTTGGAATCGCCACATCTTCCAATCCGAACTTACCGGGTCCTTGGAACACGTTGGCTTGCATCCGTCCAGGTTTGGACGCAAGTACAGGGGCTTCCATTAGGTTGGGCATACCGATCTCCTTATGTTCAAACTTTAAAAATGAATTTTAAGCAGCAGCAGCAATAGCCACCTTTTTCGGTTTGGCCATCACAGTTTTGTTCGCTGTAACGGTCAGGATTCCATTCGACAACAATGCCTTGGCACTATCCACGTCTATAGATACTGGCAGTTCCACCCGGCGGCAGAGGTCGTTTTTTGAAAACTGCGACCAATGAATCCGGCCTTCCTCTGTCTCTTTTTTTGATTCCCGGCTTGCCTGTATAAAAATCTGGTTTGGCAGCGCGGTGACATGAATTTCCTTCAACTCGAAACCCGGCGCAGCCATGCGTAGTTCCATTTCATTCTCTGTCTCTTTTAGCTCCGCTGGAGGGGCCGAGAGTAACTCCCGTTCGGCCTGGAGCCAGTCTTCCAGTTCGTGGCCTGGTTCAAAACCTCGGCTTTCAAAAAACTCGAAGGCCCGCTGTTTAACGGCGGTGCAGAGTTTCCCAATCTCGGCCATTATGGGGTGACCATTCGGTTCATGAATGGCTGCTACTGGTAGGTAGGACATATTTGGTTCTCCTTAGAAGACATCCAGAGAGCACGTTTTATGCCAAACAATAGAGTAAGGAAGCAAAGGCAGTAATGCGATTACTAACCCAATTTGTGGGGGCTTTCACGCAATCTTGAAGTGGGATCCCTGTGATCGTACCATTGATTGTTGGCGGCGCAAATGGTAAGGATGCTACCGACGTGAGGAAATGATTCTCAAGGCGCACTTCCAAGATGATAGGCTGACCTAGATAGTTAAGTAGATTTGTCTATGCTTGAAATGTGTATCTTGACCGGTAAATCGGCCCTGCAAGGTCGGCCCGTATCGCCAACGCATCCGCTTGAGATCCCACCACCCACTGGTGCATGATTAGTTCTCTTGGGGATTTTTAGAGCGGTAACATCCAGGTATGGTTGCGACTGGCATATTGCTAGACCCGTAAAAATGTTCAGCGCGACGAAACTAAATACACTTATGTTCATTTTAAGCTCCTCTAGGGACAAGGCTGATAAGGTGCCCAATTGACGTAGCCCCAAAAGTTTCCCGTTTGATCATGATAAGGACCAGACTAGAGGACGTCATTTGCTTTGAACCGTTCCGTCCAAGTGGGAATGCCTACTTTCCTTGCAATATGGTGACTGGTACTGAATTGCCCGAAACTGCAGGAAAGCGGTTCTTAGAAAGGGGGCCTTTCAGGAATTCAATTTTGGCTTTTAAGCTAGTCTCGAGTGGAAAAACAACGTTCTCAGTACGGAAGAATGAATCCGCTGAAATCCGAAGCCTTGCCGTTCCTCCAGGAGGAATGCTTACCGATGTTCCAGGGACATCAAGAGAACCATATAAACTAACCGACTGGCATTTCCTCACGTCGGTAGCATCCTTACCATTTGCGCCGCCGACAATCAGTGGTGCGATTACAGTGACCAGCAGAGAGTCTGGCCGTGCATTTCGTCGTTCCGTAAGGCGCCAGTCCACTGTCCATGGCATTGAAATCGGCTTGTCTCCTACATTCTCAAGGCGCACTTCCAAGATGATAGGCTGACCTAGATAGTAAGTAGATTTGTCTATGCTTGAAATGTGTATCTTGACCGGTAAATCGGCCCTGCAAGGTCTGCCCGTATCGCCAACGCATCCGCTTGAGATCCCACCCTTCACTGGTGCATGATTAGTGCTCTTGGGGATTTTTAGAGCGGTAACATCCAGGTATGGTTCCGACTGGCATATTGCCAGACCCGTAAAAATGTTCAGCGCGACGAAATAAAATACACTTATATTCATTTTAAGCTCCGCGTCTCTAGAGGGCAAGGCTAATAAGGTGCCCAATTGACGTAGCCCCAAAAATTTCCCGTTTGATCATGATAGGGACCAGACTAGAGGACGTCATTTGCTTTGAACCATTCCGGCCAAGTGGCGAATCCTACTTTCCTTGCAATATGGTGACCGGTACTGAATTGCCCGAAACTGCAGGAAAACGGTTCTTAGAAAGGGGTCCTTTCAGAAATACAATTTCGGCTTTTAGACTAGCCTCAAGCGGAAAAACAACGTTGGCAGTAGGAAAATTCGCTGAAATGCGAAGCCTTGCCGTTCCTCCAGGCGGGATGCTAACCCATGTTCCCGGGACATCTAGAGAACCATATAAACCAACCGACTGGCATTGCCTCACGTCAGTAGCATTGTTACCATTCGCGCCGCCAACAATCAGCGGTAGGAGTACAGCTACGAGCAGAGAGTCTGGTCGTGCATTCCGTCGTTGCCCCAGGCGCCAGTCCACTGTCCATGGCATTGAAAAGGGCTTGTCTCCTACATTCTCAAGGCGCACTTCCAAGATGATAGGCTCACCTACGTGGTAAGTAGATTTGTCTGTGCTCAAAACGAATATCTTGACTGGTAAGGGTGAATAGCAAGGAATCCCAGTGTCGCCAAG
>JAYTTF010000076.1:0-7951 GCA_043745195.1 Bryobacterales bacterium
TGATAAAGAAATACGTCTCATATTATTTGTGATACTAGACGAAATAGTACTTTATTGCAAGAGTTATTTTATAGGTTGGAAAAGTTTAATGGCAAGGGGCGGGGAATGAAGCCCAAAACGGCAGTTGCGTTGGATGGGTAACGCTGGGCGGCTTATCCAGAAGCGGTTGCGTACGTGAAGTACTTCATCATAAAGCTGACATTGCCACGCGATAGCGGCCAATGAGAATGGGGAGATTCCCGACCGTATTCGTTGCGGTTAGTGGGCGTGTGCTGCGCGGCAGAGGGTGGAGGTCAGAGGGTGGGGTGCATCCCCAACCTACAGCAAACCTGCCAGCGGCTTCCACGCACGCTTTTGTGATTCCGCCACTCCCGCGTAAACCACTTCGCCCTTGTACGTGTTTACCCCTTCCGCAATTGCCGGGTTGCTCCTGCACGCATCCACCAGTCCTTTATTAGCCAGTTGCAGCAGATACGGTAGCGTCGCATTATTCAAAGCGAAGGTGGAAGTATGGGGCACTGCAGCTGCCATGTTCGTCACGCAATAATGCAATACACTGTCCACGTAGTAAACCGGATCGGTGTGCGTGGTAGGCTTCGATGTTTCCATGCATCCGCCTTGATCAATCGCCACATCCACCACTACAGAGCCCGGTTTCATCAACGAAATCATGTCACGCCGTACCAGCTTCGGAGCCGATGCACCAGGAATCAACACCGCACCAATCACCAAATCAGCAAGCTTCAATGCCCCACGAATCGTATAAACGTCAGAGGCCAGTGTCACCACATGACCGTTATAAATGTCGTCCAATTCCCGCAACCGGTTCAGATTTTTGTCAATGATCGTTACGTGTGCGCCCAATCCAATCGCAATCTTCGCAGCGTTGTGGCCCACAATTCCGCCGCCCAAAATCACCACGTTAGCCGGTGCCACACCTGGCACTCCGCCTAACAAAATTCCACGCCCACCATTTGCTTTTTCCAGATACTGGGCACCGATTTGTACAGACATCCTGCCCGCCACTTCGCTCATCGGAGTCAGCAGTGGAAGCGAACCATCCTGCTCACGAATCGTTTCATAGGCCACTGCTGAAACTTTCTTTTCCAGCAGCTTCGCCGTCAATTCCGGCAAGGGCGCTAAATGCAGAAAGGTTGCCAACATCAGCCCGGGACGAAAGTGAACGTATTCAGCGGGTAGCGGCTCTTTCACTTTCACAATCAAATCGGACCGCTCCCAAACCTCACTCGCCGTTGTTGCAATGTCCGCACCGGCTTCCACATAATCCTGGTCAGGCAGCGAACTGCCCTTGCCTGCGCCCGATTGAACCAATACCCGATGACCAGCTTCCACAAGCGCCGTCACACTAGCAGGCACCAGCCCAACTCTAGTTTCGTGATCTTTTATTTCCTTAGGAACCCCAATAATCATTGAGGTGGCACCAGTGCCGGCGGTGCGTTGTTAGCGGCAGTAATGCGCTTTGGTCCAAGCCCAAGCTGGATTAACGACATGGAGTTCAATGTACCTGTAACTGGTAAATGCTTGTCAGCCTGAAATCGGCGCATTGCATCTGTTGTTCGCGCATCCCACGTTCCCGAAGGTACACCCTGCAAATATCCCTTATCCACTAAGACTTGTTGAATTTCCTGATATCGTTCCGGCGCAGGGGCACCTTGACCTCGGTAAACCGGTGCGGCGACCACCCTCCGGCCCGTCTTCGCGTAACTTCTGGAAGCCACTCGCTTTTTAGTGTTGGATGCCACAACAGTGCGCGATGACGCTTTCTTCGCGGTGCCCTTAGCTACTGCAACAGATTTTTTCTGAGATACCGGTGCCTTGGCCACAGGCCCCTTCTTCACAGGAGCAACTGGTTTCTTTGCGGGGGCAGCAGACCAAACATAGGGCAATGCCAAACCCATCAGAAAGGAAGTGATTACAACAAAACGCAGTGGTCGAACCATACTTCTATTCTATCAACTACCTCAGAATCGTGGCGCTGTACAGACGCTTGCGAAATTCCGCAGCACTTTCAAACGCTGATTGCATACCAGCTGGATTTCTCAACCCCTCACGCATTTCCATCAACACTTGAATGTAACCTTCCAGCGCCTTATCAATCTCCGCTGTGTTCGTTTCAAGAATGTCCTTCCACATATCAAAGGAAGAATGAGCCAGCCGTGTCATGTCCTGAAAGCCTTGCCCTGTAGTCTTTTGGCTGCTTGCATCTCCTAAGTTACCCGCTGCTGTCATGGTTAATGCGGTAGATGCCAATTGCGGCAAATGAGATGTGAAAGCAACTGCATGATCGTGCTCCTGCGGACTAAGTATTAGGGGGTTAGCTCCAATCTTGCGAATCCAATCCACAAACCACTTTACGCTCGCCGATTCCAATTGCTCAGTACTAGTCGGCGTTAATACATAAGTGCGGCTCTTAAATAAATCCGCATCAGCCACATTCACCCCGCGCGATTCCTTCCCCGCCATTGGATGGCCACCCAGGAAATATTGCGGCGCAAGGTGCGTTGCCGCAGCATCACAGATCTCCTGTTTCGTGCTACCCGCATCAGTAATTAACGCATTAGGTTTTAGAAAGTTTTTCAACCGTCGAATGTCTTCGATGATCCTATGAATCGGAGTCGCCAAATACAGCAAATCCGCTTCCCGTGCCGCCTCTTCAAACGGCACGCCCCGGTCAATCGCTCCGCGCCGCAACGCTTCACCAATCGACCGCTCTGAACTAACACCCAGGATTTCCCCAGCAAATCCAGCCTTTTTCAGCGCCAAGGCGAACGATCCACCAATCAGTCCCACGCCAAAAATAGCTACCGTCCGCATATCACTTCGCCGGCTGAATAGTCCGGTCCACCGCAATTGCAATCGCGCGTATCTGGTCCATCATCGTTGCATATTGTTCCGGCTTTAACGTCTGCGCTCCGTCACTAAGTGCATGGTCAGGATCGGGGTGCACTTCAACCAGCACGCCATCCGCTCCTGCCGCAACCGATGCCCTTGCCATCGCCAACACCTTGTCGCGACGCCCTGTACCATGCGATGGATCCGCCATAATCGGCAGGTGACTCAATGCCTTCACCACCGGAATCGCGGAAATGTCCATTGTGTTGCGCGTAGCAGTTTCGTAAGTGCGAATGCCGCGCTCACATAAAATCACATCGTAATTCCCGCCGGACATTATGTATTCAGCAGACAGCAACAACTCCTCAATTGTCGCCGCAATTCCACGCTTAAGCAGTACCGGTTTGCGCACGTTCCCCAACTCGCGCAGTAAATTGTAGTTCTGCATATTTCGTGCGCCCAACTGAAAAACATCTACGTATTCCAACATCATCGGAATTTGCGAACGGTCCATAACTTCGCTCACCACAATCAAGTTATGGCGGTCTGCGGCCCGCCGCATCATCTTCAAACCTTCTTCGCCCAAACCCTGAAAACTATATGGTGACGTCCTGGGCTTAAACGCTCCACCCCGCAATCCACGCCCACCTGCTTTGGCCACAATCTCTGCACATGCCTCAATGTTGTCGCTGTTTTCCACGCTGCACGGGCCGCCGATCACAATCACTTCAGGCCCACCAATTCGGACGCCCTTCACTTCCACAATGGTTCCTTGCGGACGGAAACTTTTATTCGCCAGCTTGTAGGGCGAAACAATGCGATGGCACTCTTTCACACCGTCCATTACCTCGAAATTGGCAGGATCAAAATCCTCCACAGGCCCAACCCCACCCAGCAAAGTGTGGGACGATCCAGTGGATCGATGCACCGTAAACCCCATTGTCACCAACCGGTCAATCACCTGCTGAATCTGCGTTTCAGCGCTGCCCTCTTGCATTACAACTAACATTGGTTCCTTTTCACTTCCATCATTTGTTCTCTTGATTCATCCGATTTCGTTGCAGCGTTCGCATCTCATCTATAATGCGCTCAAACACCCGTTTGGCCGAATCCTGTGGAATCGGACCATCATTATGAGCAGCAATATTCGCGTACACATCGTCTTCGCGCTTCGGCTCATAAACCGGCAGGCCATAAGTGCGCTTCACCGCGCCAATGGCTTCCACAAATCGTGTCCGCTGATTCAGCAAATCAATCAGCTTGCGATCCACTTCATCAATGCCATCGCGCAGTTTTATTAATTCCAGTTTCGCTTGCTCTTCGTTCATTGCTTTTTTGCAGACAGCGCACCTTGTTTCAATTCGCGAGCCAATGCTTCCAATTTCACTTCCAAATCCGGGGACTCCGAGTTGTTTTCCACCAACCTCACAAATGCACTTCCAACCACCACCGCATCAGCCATGGAACCCACCACCGCTGCATCATGAGCATTTGCAATTCCGAAACCCACCGCCAAAGGCAGATCGGTGAACTTACGAGTATTTGCAATCAACGGCCCAACGGAATCCGATAACTGCGCCTGCTCACCAGTTACGCCAGTACGGGAAACCAGGTAAACGAATCCTGAAGAAAATCGCGCCACCAATTTCAAACGGGCCGGAGGGCTGGTAGGCGCAGCCAGAAACACTGTGTCCAGTCCTGCCTTTCGCAAACCGCCCACATATGGTTCGGCCTCTTCCACACTCAAATCGGTCAACAAGCAGCCATCAATTCCGGCTGCCACTGCATCTACCGCCAACCGTTCAAACCCGTAGTTCAGCAACGGATTCATGTACGAAAAAAGCAGCAATGGAATTTCCGACTTTTCCCGAATCCGTTTGGCAATCTCCAACACCTTCACCACATTGGTTCCGTTCTTCACTGCCCTGGCTGAACCGCGCTGAATCACCGGACCATCAGCAATGGGATCGGAAAATGGAACACCAAGTTCAATGATGTCGGCCCCCCCTCGTTCCAGCGCCAGCACCAAATCAGGAGTCCTTTCAATACTGGGATCGCCCGCCGTTATGTATGCAACCAAGCCCGGTTCGCCATTCTTTCGAAGTTGTTCGAAGCGTTTACTAATTCGTGTCTGGGTCATCCAGATCCTTTAGGTTTTCCCTGTAAATATCAATATCTTTATCGCCGCGTCCGCTTAAGTTTACTAGGAATATTTCATCCTTTGCAGCCGGTGCGCGGCGGAATGCCTCAGCAAATGCATGCGAAGATTCAAGCGCCGGAATCAGCCCTTCTGTTCGTGACAATAAACAAGCAGCGTTCAATGCATCGGAATCCAGGCACGATGTGTACTCGGCCCGTCCACAATCGGAAAGCCAGGCATGTTCCGGACCAATCATCGCGTAATCCAAACCCGCTGAAATGGAATGGGTCAACGCAACCTGCCCATCTTCGTCCTGCAGTAAATAACTATAGGCACCCTGCAGAACACCAGGCTTGCTACCCGCCATCCGCGCCGCATGTTCACCCAATTTCGGTCCATGCCCGCCAGCTTCAATTCCAATCAATTTTACGGAAGCATCACCAATAAACGCATGGAAAATACCAATGGCATTGCTGCCGCCACCCACGCACGCGAAAATCGAATCCGGCAATTTTCCCGAAGTAGCGGCCAGAATTTGTTGACGCGCTTCAATGCCAATGCAACTATGGAAATCGCGAACCATCAACGGATAAGGATGCGAACCAAGTGCCGACCCCAGCAAATAATAGGTGTCTCCCACGTTGGTTACCCAATCCCGCATCGCCTCGCTGATCGCGTCCTTCAAGGTGCGGCTGCCTGTGTTCACGCTAACCACTTCAGCGCCCAACAATCGCATGCGGAAAACGTTAAGACGCTGGCGCCGCATATCTTCCTCGCCCATGTAGATCCGGCATTGCAACCCAAACAAGGCACACACAGTAGCCGTGGCCACTCCATGTTGACCCGCGCCCGTTTCAGCAATAATCCGCTTTTTCCCCATGCGCCGAGCAAGCAAAACTTGGCCCAGACTATTGTTGATTTTGTGCGCCCCGGTATGCAGCAGGTCCTCGCGCTTAATATAAATCTTCGCCCCACCCAATTCAGCCGAAAGCCGTTTTGCAAAATATAGCGGTGTTGGACGCCCCGCATAGTTCTTCAGTAAATCGTCCAGTTCGGCTTGAAATGCAGGGTCCTGGCGCGCCAGCAGGTAAGCTTGTTCCAGCTCTTCCAGCGGGTTCATTAAGACTTCCGGAACGTAACGGCCGCCGTATGGACCGAAATGACCGTGCGAGTCTGGTTGGGAAATAATCATAAATTTCGTAGTTCTCTTAAAAAGGCGGACATCTTCGAGCGATCCTTGCGGCCCGGGGCCGCTTCCAATTTAGAGCAGGCATCCACACCCCAAGGCTGCGCAACTGCAACTGCCTGCCGAATGTTGGATGCGTCCAATCCGCCCGCAAGAATAATATGTGCACCAATGCCTCGCGCCAAATTCCAATCAAAAGAATGGCCGCTCCCGCCATACAATTCCGTCGGCGAATCTAACAGGTAAGCTTGCGCTGGAAAGTCTCGCAGTTGCTCCGCCGAAAAATTCGCGTCTACGCGAAACGCCTTCCAAACCGGGTACTCTTTCGGTGCCTGTTCAGGCGTCTCCTTGCCATGAAGCTGCACAATATCAAGCCCCGCTTCCACCGCTATAGCCTTCACTACTTCTCGAGCCTCGTTGACAAACACGCCAACCTTCATGCAGTCCTTGGGAAGCTCAGCGATAATGCCAGCCGCAACTGCTGGAGCAATGTGACGTGGGCTCGGCGGATAGAAATTAAACCCCAGCGCAGTGGCTCCTTCGTCAATTGCCGCCAGTGCGTCCTCCAATGTTGTGATCCCACAAATCTTCACCATCATGAGAGAAGCGACCTAAGCGCTTCCACTGGATTCCCGGATTTCATCAGGTGCTCACCCACCAGAAATGCCTGATAACCAGCAGCGTGCAACTGCTTTAAATCGTCTCTGGAATGAATTCCGCTTTCGCTCACCTTCAACAGCGTGGAAGGAATCCTGTCCGCAAGTTCCAACGAAGTTTCCAATCTTACTTCAAAAGTATGCAGATTCCGATTGTTCACTCCTAAAATCTCCGCACCGGAATCCAGAGCCTTCCGCAAGTCCTGCGCATCATGAACTTCCACCAACGCGTCCAGCGCAAACGTCGCGGCAAGTTCGCGAAAATGTCGAAGCTCTTTCAATGTCAGGATCGCCGCAATCAGCAAAATCGCATCGGCCCCCGCCGCCGCCGCTTCTACGACATGAAAATCCGCAATGGTGAAATCTTTGCGAAGCGCTGGAAGGCTGGTAGCATGACGGGCCTCAGCCAAATCAGCCAAGTCCCCTTGAAAGAAATGAACATCAGTTAAAACCGATAATGCCGACGCCCCACCGTGTTCGTAATCAGCAGCGATCCGTGATGGTGAGAAATTGTTTGACAGCAATCCCTTGCTAGGAGAAGCCTTCTTGATTTCCGCAATAATGGAAGGTGGATTCGCCGTCAGGCTCGATCGAAATCCACGTCGAGTAGCGATCAATTCCATAGCTCGAGCCTCAAGCTTAGAAGTGATCCCGCCAGCCGCGGCCAATTCTATTTGTTTTTGCTCAACGATACGAGCCAACACGTCTGGGACGGTCTGTATCATGGGGAAACTACCATCGTATCAGCAATGCGGACGTGGAGTTCGGGTGACGGTCCTGCGGATAGCGCGCCCGGGCTTTCGATATTTGCGGCAATTCAAGTGCACGGGAGCCTCAGAAACTCGCGTTGGAAGTTCTTGTTGTTGACCGGCGACCAAAGTCCCTAATCGAAACTAGCAAGGGTTCTAACGTTAGATTAATAGTTGATTAGCATTTTCCAATTGAAGAATGATCCTGAAACCGAAAAGTGATTCCAATACAAGATGATCCTGAAAGGGCGGGAAGCGAAGTTGGCTGGAATGTCTCCTTTTCTTGTAGATGTTTGAGTTGTTCCACCTTGCGCCGCAGGCGGTTTTGCAGGTGTGGGAAAGTGGGAATCCTGTTTTTGGATTTCCA
>JAYTTF010000077.1:0-75680 GCA_043745195.1 Bryobacterales bacterium
GGGAAGTTCTTCACCAGGGAGAATGAGTTCCTGGACGTAGGCAGCGTGGGTGACGGCGTTGAAGGCAGAGCGGCGTTTGCCTTCGGGGGTTTTGGGGCCGGTGGATTTCAGCGCGTTGAGGCGCGAGGTTTCTTTGCGTTTATCGTCTGTTCTCATTGTGGTTCCAGGATAGCAGACGGTTCACAGGACGCTATGGTTAAGTGCTTTAGAATCCTAACGAAATGACTTGTGACTGACTGCGCACAACTTGCGGGTTTTATTAGGGATATCAAACTGCGAACCCCTGGGGTGATCAACAGGGAATCAGGAAAGCGAGGTGAAAAAGCTCTAGACTAACAGTCTGGTGAGATTAGTTACTCAGCCTTATGCGTAGCTTTTGTAGGGTGAACTTCCAATAACACAGGCGGACATCCACGCCGATAAATAGTTAATAGCCAATAAAATGTGCAATCAACAGTTTAAGACCCACTCTTTCGCTAGCCTATTTACGCTTGGCGCTTTTTTCGCCTGCGTGGACGGTTATGCGGCGACCCCGATTGCCCTTTCGCCGATTTCCAAGTCGTTGGCTGCGGGCCAAACCCAGCAATTCACCGTAAAAAACGCTGTTGGCAATGGTTCCTATGTTTATACATTAAATCCGGCGGTTGGAACGATTTCCGCAACAGGACTTTATTCGGCTCCATCGGCACTAACCAGCGGCCGGACAGTGAATGTAACGGTTAGGAGCGCAACAGATTCCAGCGTGTATGCAAGTGCCTCCGTTTTCTTGAATCCGGCACTCGTCAGTGGAGTATCGATCACGCCAACCACTGTTGCGCTGGGCAGTTCACAGACCCAGGCATTTGTGGCAACGGTAAGTGGGAACAACAATAAAACAGTGACGTGGTCGTTAAGCGTGGGGTTAGGGACGATATCCAGCACGGGCGTTTATACCGCTCCAGCGACGATTGCCAATGCGCAGACGGTGATAGTGAAGGCGACAAGTGTAGCCGATCCAAGCAAGTCTGGCGTGTCGACGGTGAGTTTAAAAGTACCTGTGAGTGTTTCGCTGAGTTCGTCGGGCGGGTCATTAATGCCGTTGCAATCCCAACGGGTGACGGCTGTTGTCGCAGGGTCGGCGAACAGCGGGGTAAATTGGACGATAAATCCTGCGATTGGGAGCTTGTCGACTTCGCCGACAACCGCAGTTTATGTGGCACCGAGCGCAATTGATCAGGCGCAAACTGTTACAATAACGGCCAGCGCCATGGCCGATCCAACTAAAATAGCAAGTGTAGCCTTCGCATTGATGCAGGCAGTGAGTGTATCCATCAGCCCCTCGGCGGTTAGTTTAGCCCCGGGGGGGAGCCAGCAGTTTACGGCTCAGGTGACTGGGGCGAGGAGGACGGAAGTGAATTGGTCGATCGATCCGGCGGTTGGGACGATTGACGAGACTGGCCTATACACGGCACCCAGCGTTATTGCCGCCGCACAAACTGTAACGATTAAATCGCAAAGTATTGCGGATCCGGCGAAAACTGGCGCCAGTTCGGTTTCATTGCAGCCTGCTTCGCTGATTCGTTGGTCAATTGATGCAAATCGCCTTTCGAGTCTGTCCTACGGAGGGCAAAACTTTTATCAATATATGGATTCTATTGTTCAAGGCGCAAGGTTTCGCGCGCCGGACGGTACGATAACGGACGCAGGATGGAATAAGCCGAACAAGGTTTCGTTGTTGAATAACCCTCCAGCCTTCGAACAGATCTACAATCTAGGGCGTGCCAATCAATTTACTTTGCGGGTCACCTGGACACAGACGGATAGCAGGACATTGAAGGCGGTCGCTAAGTTTACAAATAACGACCCCAATAGCACGCTGGTCAGTTTGGGTCTTCACTTACTTCCGGTGAACCTACCTGGCCCCGCAACGCAATACAACCAAAATGTTCCTATTGAAGTAAATCAGTTCAATGGGCAGCCAGCGCAATTTCTCAGCGGTAACTGGGGTAGTATCGCCCATTGGCAATCTGGATACCCTACAAACGGTAACCAATTGTCCTATTATCGTTCAGCGTCTCAGACGTCTTTCGATCCCATCCTTACCACCTCTACCGCCTACGGTCCGCGAACGTATTCCCTTGAAACCCCTCCCGGCGAAACGAACACGATGACGCAGTTCGTGCGATTCGGGGCTTCGACGGATACTGCTTCAAGCTTGGCTCCTGAGGCTTTTGAAGAATATCGGTCGGCGTTCCCGAATCAGGTGAATTGGCCCGACCGCCGCCCGATCGCATATTGGATGATCGCTGAAGGTACAAAGCGAAGTGCGTCCAACCCTCGGGGATATCTATGGGATCCGGCTTTGGATGTAACGAAGGGTAATTTTCAGACACGCGTTTTGGCTGCTGCGGACAATACAATCGGCATTCTCAATAGCATGTCAGTAAGACCGCAGGGAATGATCATTTGGGATCTTGAGGGACAAGAGTTTAACCATGCTTTCACCTATGTAGGCAATCCGATGAAATTGGGGGATTTAGCGCCGGAAATGGATGCTGTCGTAGACTCGTTCTTCGCCAAATTTACTGCAGCCGGTTTCAGAACTGGCGTGACTATTCGTCCAAATCATTTCGGAACTGGAACGGCATTGCCAGAATCCTGCAAGACCGATTCAAACTATGCTCTTTGGGATAAGTTCATTTTACTGAATGCGCCTTTTCCCTATCGTTCCTATGTATGTTCCGCAACGAATAGCTGGCAAGCCAGCTCAGCCAATGGACCAGGGGCACAAACCACAACGCAGGATTACAATGATGCCCTGGATTTGCTTCAGCAACGAATTCGTTATGCCCGTAACCGTTGGGGCACCACGCTATTCTACATTGACAGCTCCGTGTGGGAAGGAGGTAAACCAATCGACCCTTCTATTTTCAGGACGCTTGCCTCCATGTTTCCAGATTGTTTGATTATTCCAGAGAATACCGTGGCTGCTCATTTCGGAAGCACTGCTCCATACAATTGGCTCAGTGGTTACCGCAACAGAGCGGCTGACGCGCGCACTCTGTATCCTGAAGCGTTTCAGGTTATGAGCATAGCAAATGTAACAATTGCCGACCAGCCTCAACTAGTCAACATGGTGAAAGCGGGAGATATACTTTTGTTTCCAGCTTGGTTCAGTTCACAGCCAGAGGTAAGGGCCGTCCAGGACATCTACAAAGCTGCGGGGATCAAGTAGATACGGAATCTACATTTATTAGAGGTCCCCGAATGACACGGGATTTAATGGCTTTGGCTGGATTTCCCGAATAGATCATAAGAGCATGCAACGATTGGGTAACCACGCTGCCCGCAGTAGCTACTGCTCCAGCACCGACTTCAACTCCTGGACAAATGATCACTTTTGCTCCGATCCAAGCGCTTTCCAGAATAGTAATTGGCTGGATGAGCAGTCCAAAAGCTGGATCGCTCCAATCGTGATTGCCCGTGCACAGATAAGCTCCTTGTGAAATACACACATTGGATTGTATGTGGACCAGAGCAAGGTTATCGATCCATACGTGTTCACCGATCCAACTATGATCCTCTATTTCTAACAACCACGGATACTTGATCTGCACTCCCGGTTTGATGATTACACCTTTGCCTATCCTCGAACCAAACGAGCGAAGTAACCAGCATCGCAAAGAAGAGTATGGTATCCATTTTGCCCGCAGAATTGGCAGCCCTACGAAAAACCAGAGCGCTTGGATCCAGCGCGGCCGACCTGGCGAGTACCAGCTGTTATTGTATGCAGATAGGTCCGTTGACATGTTGGTATTGCCCAGGAATACGTGGGGATGTCCAATGACTATCCATTCGAATCGAACGGGGCATCCGACAGTAAATCTGAATTCCGCAAAGCCTTTCGCAAACCACGAATGGGGTCCGTCGACTCGCGCCAGCGTCTCAATACTTGTGGCGAGGCCGCCTTCATTTCGTCGATATTCTTTGGTTCCGTAACTTCCAAAAGCGCTTGCGCCAAATCCTCGACATCGCCTTTGAGGAAAATTTTTCCGTTCAATCCATCGATGATCAAATCGGCAGCCGCGCCGACAGCAGAACTTGCGACTAGCGCCATACGAGTCGCAGCTTCGGTCAGCACAACTCCCCACGGCTCAAAATCGCTCGGAAGTACAAATACATCACCAACTGAATACAGCGCGGCTAGTTCGGCAGGATCGGCGATGAATCCGAGCCATTTGACCCGATTTCCAAGTGAAGCATTTTGCAACTTTTTACGTAAAGGACCCTCTCCCAGCATCATAAGATCCCATGTTGGACGTTTATCAGAAATGCGTGTAAATGCCGCGATTAGCAGATCCGGGCGCTTGGCGGAAACCATTCGCCCCGCGAAAAGAATGGTCCGCCGTTGGTTAACGATTCGATGCCGATCCCAGGACGCTCCACGATCCAATCTTGCGAAAAGAGCATAGTTGGGTTCGTAAGGAAACGGGTACAATCGCTCAGGCTTTACACCGTAACGTTGGAAGTACTCCTTGCCCAAGCTGCCGCAGTGAAAAACGCCGGTTGTTTGCCTAAGAACCCATGGGACGTAGATTCGCTTAACTAGTGCACGAAGGCCGACAGCGAGGTCGCCGCGGATATTGCTGTCTCCAAAAATGAAGCATGGAATCTGCCGGCGAGCAGCCCACCGGACGATGCGCAAGCGCGCCAAATCGTTGTAGCCGTACAATACGATTGCCTGGATGCGCTTGCTGATGAGCCAGTCTATTACCTCTCCACCTTTTGCCCATTGTTTAATAAAGCTAATTGGACTGTAGCTGATCCCGGACGTCTCATTCTTACCAAAAAGAACAGGCTTGATTTCCGGATCTTCATCGTACCGCCAGGGTGAACTGGCCAATTCATGGGTGAACAAACTCCACAATTCGATTTCAGGCATCTCACGACAGATTCGGCGGTGAAGGTGAAGGCGGTATGGCGTTTGTTCGTTAGCAATTATCGCAAGCTTTGTGGCTACCTTCACGGCATGAATACTTCCCGGCACGTCTGGGCCCACTGTTGGACTATTCGGTCCATTGAAAACGTCTTCAACAAATGTGCGCGATCTCGGGCGCACACCTCATTGCGCCATCCCGTATCCTGCATGCGGGTGCGAAAGAACCCTTTCCAAGTCTGACTCGACAGGGGCAGGATTTCGGATTCAGGGCGGAAGGATTCTGCTATGTAGACCTGTTCGGACAAAGCAACTGCACAATTTTGTTCGACAGCCTCTAGAACCGCAATGCCAAAATTTTCCTGTAGCGAAGGCAATAGGAACCAGTCCGCCCGTCTAAGGAGATAGCGCTTGTCGCGACCGGACACGAAGCCAGCAAACTGTATCGAATCGGATGGCGCACCCTTCGCGATCCGTTTCAGTTCTGCTTCGTACTTGGCCTCGCCTGATCCGGCTATGACCAACCTCCATGGGGCGGGGATTTCTGCCTCTCGCCAAGTCCGGATGAGGAAATCGATGTTCTTCTTCGGATGTAGTCTTCCTAAGAATAGTGCTACCCGAGAACCCGTAGCCTGATGAAGTGACATATTGTCAGGGTTTTCGTTGGGCAACATGGTTGAATCAAATCCATAAGGTCTAAGGATTCGGTTCTGCGAATGGATAGGAAAGGCTTGACGTGTCCGTTCTTTATTCGTTGTAAAAAAAGTACAGCGAGCATTTTGACTGACGAAGCGTTCCCGCCAATGCCAATAGGCAGCTTTCTTCGCGGCCTTTAGTGGACCTTGTTTCCAGACCGCCCAATGCTCGAGCATGCCGTGAGGGAAATGGGCATAGGGTATGCCCGCTTTGATACACTCCGTTGCGGTCGCCCAAGTGGGATAAGTCCAGGCCCCATGAATCATCACTCCGTGAAATTCAGGCAAATTCCTCTGCAGCCACGGGCGCAATTCGGACGAATACGCATAAGCGTTTTTGCTAGCAGAACGGAGCGAATGAATCCGGGACTTGTCGAATGAGTAGTCTGAGACCAGAAAGTCTCCGATACCTACGATTTGACTGGAGAGTTGTGGCCCTTCGGCCCTTGCGGATAGATCTAGAACAAGACGAAGCGGACCCCCATAAGTCTCGTCCAAGGACGATAAAACGTGGAGCACTTTTGGAGGACATTGTGTCACTGTGTTCATAGGCACTTATTGGGCCAACGCTTTGGAAAACAGATCCTTCATTCGCAATGCATGGCGGTCCCAAGTGAGCGCGGTTTGAAACAAGTGGAGCGCGGCGACGCCCATTGCCTTTCTGAGCTCCTCGTCACTAAGAAGGCGATCAAGCGCATTGGCTGCGTCTTTCACGTTACGAGGGGGAACGGTGAACCCATGCTCGCCATTCTTGATCACATCGGCGATACCACCGTCGGAGCAGCAAACCACCGGTTTACCGGCAGCCAATGCTTCCAGATATACAGTGGCAAAGGGTTCATCCCACCCCACAAGCGCAAATACATCGCACCATACCATCTCCTGTATTACGTCGTCATGCGGGATTGATCCCAACAATACAACCTGCGACTCCAACTTATTGTTGATAATTCGCAGTTCAATCTCCGCGCGTTCCTCACCGTCCCCCGCGATGCGAAGCACAGCCTCGGGATATTTCTGAGCGATGAGGGCAAAGGCCTCAATCAGTAGTGGAAAGCCTTTGCGATGATAAAATGCGCCGCAACTGAAGATTACTAGTTTTCCAAGAAGTGCTGCTGGCTTAAGGGAGTCGAGATTCTTCTGTGGCACGGGATTGGCGCCGTTATGAATCGTATGGGTGCACGCCAAAGGGAACTGATCTTTCATTTCCCTTTCCATACGGGTGGACACTGCAATCATGGCAGACGATTCTCTTACTACACTGACAAATGCTTTCCGTCGATCTGAATAAATTCGACAATCCTCAATTTCGCCAAAATCATGATCCGTTACGAGAAATGGTAGATTTGTTTCCCGCTTCAGCCGCATTGCCAGATACCCATTCACGGCAGTGTGATGTGCGTAGATCAAGTGCGGATGAAACGACTCTACAGCACTCAACAATTTGCTCCGTGCCGATAGCCATCCGATCCCAGTAGTAACGCGTGGATAGCGTTGATTCAACCATCGGGCTGGCCCGACAGGATAGTTAAGCCAACGCGGGTAGAGTGCGGTCACCCCGTTCCAATCGAATCGTTCCGGGCAGTCTGAGTAGGCTCGAGCTCCTTTCGTTAGAGCCAATGCAGACGGAACCCATGAGGTTAACGAGACGACCATTACGTCAATTCCATTTCTCCGCAAAGCCTGAGCTTGTGCCAGGGCCCAGTTTCCCATTATGTGATTCAGCGGTTTGGGGAAATAGGTGGCCAGCATTAGGACCTTAAGATTCTTAGTATGCATAGCGGGCCTTGTTCCAAACCCACCAAGTGGGTAAGGATAAAATGACCAAACGGAAAATTACCGCTTCCCCGCTTTGACTCACCATATAAATGGAGAGCAGCACTAAGATGGTATATTGCGTATTCCAAGGTCCGGATAGGACGATGGCTTTGCGCCATGTACTTCCATAGGCGTAGCCAATCGCCCATAGGGCAGGGAGTGTCAACCAAGAGAACTCAACCCATAGGTCGGCGACTAGAGCCGCGGCGGCGCCCGGAATCTCCTGCCACCCCATCACTTCCTTGAGTCCAGCCTTGCCTACGCCGGCGTTGAACTCAAGTTCGGGAACCCCGGCATCCACGTATTTGTTAGGCCACAATTGCCGTGGAACTGGACGCACAAACAGTTGAGCTAAGTAGCGTTTCCCCCAAAAATAGGAACCGGTCTGACGAGATGCGATCATGCAACCTGCCCCAAATATGTATTCGTTGGCTTCGGTTGCGCTAAGAACACCTGACACATCGGTGTTTAAGGCGGCGTCGCTACCGACGTAAATCGCGCCACGGTTCGCGACAAGAAACGTCAGCAAAAAACCAAGCGCAAGCCCGGCGAGTACCACTGTTGCCAAGGATGGTCGTTGCCCTCGACCCAAATACCATGAGAGGCCCAAGGTGACCACAATAAGAAACGTCGGTCCGCGCTGCGCCCCAAGCAGTCCCTGGATCAGATAAGGAAGCGAGAGTAGAATCACAGCCGCCAGCCACATTTTGTTTTTCGGTTGGTAAACCGGCGGCGAAAAGAAGAACAGCAAACCAACAATGATTAGATAAACGGTTTCCCTGATGTAGCCGACTTCACTCCATCCTCTTCCATTGGTTCTACCGAAAACTTCCAAAAAGCCGCCACCGCTACCGATAACATATATCCAAGCAAGCAGGCCTATTGCACCCAGAACCTGCCCCCCCCTCAATAAAATTCCTGGGTGATAGCGGTCGTTCTGAGGAGTCCGACACTTAAGACTAATATTGCTGCCCTGGAATAATCCTAATATCAAACAGAGCAAGCCAGCTATGATGACGCCCTGTACCCAAATCGCCTGATCCTCACTGACATAAGCGAAGAGTGCCCCACCGTTTGCAAGATATAGAGGCATCACGACATACATGAATGAACACATGGGTAGCAGGATCACCGCTGGGTGAAAGGGATCCCGATATTTTCTGTACGCCCCCAATATCCCGGCAACGCAAATTAATGCGGTCAACCAGCAAAGACCTTCAAACATTTCCAGTGACTCTTTCGCCACGGGCCAAAGAGGTTAAGCTCTCCGCAAGCGAGGGAATAGTAAATCTTCTTTCTATGCCAGATCTTTCGGACATTGCTTTGATCTTTTGCGGGTCACGGAGGAGTGATCGAATCACTTCCGCGATTGCCTTCCCACTCAACTCCTCCAGCAAGACACCGTTTTGATCGTGGTGAACTACGTCTCCACAAAAACGGGAAGCAAGGATAGGCAATTTCCAAGCCTGGGCTTCAAGCTGCGTCAATCCAAATCCGTCGGAGAAAGTAGGGAACAGAAATATGTCAGCCCACTGATAGTGTTTTGCCACGTCTTCGCGAGAAACGCTTCCAAGGAAATGCACCATCCCATGAGTGACAAATTGATCTGGAATTGGTACTTGGAGTGGACCCACGATTCGAATCTCCACGGGCTCCCCCGCTAATAGAGGAATTGCATCGAAGACTAGATCAATGCCTTTTCTACGATTGACCTGCCCAAGGAACAAAACTCGTAGTGGTCGCGCCACTGAAAAAGCAGGGGGATAGTCTCTTGAAGGGACCTTTCCCGGGAGGGTTTGCTCATAAGCCAAGGGAACAATATGTAGCTTCTCCCTTTCTATTCCAGCCTTACAAAGAGCGTCGTGAGACCACCGTGAATTTACAACGATATGATCCGCCAACTTGCATTCTTCACGCCATTCGTCCCAATAGGCGGAAGGAGCTGGTTTCCATTTAGAGGAATTGCCATCTGCCTGTCGATTCAGTTCACCTACTAAGGCATCCTCCACAGGACCGGCATCGATTTGTCCCAATATAGTGGTGCATCCCGCTTCCTTTGCTACCTGGAATACCTTTCTGGCGGCATAACTATAGCTGAAAACCACGGTTTCTGCGGATTTGATCAAACGTCTCCGTTTAATTTCGCAGCTGGCTCTTCCCTCAAACCAGTGGTTTCGCGCAACGACTCTATCCCAATCGCGCCACTTGATTCGCGCATAGGCTTCAAACGCCATCGCTTCCCAGTTCATAGAGGCAACCGGCGCCACCTGAAGTTCGGAGTGATGTCGCTGTCGAATTGCAGCGTTCGGCAAGCAGCTTTGCAAGGAATTTGGGACGGTCCAAAGATCTGTTATTAAAAGATCGAGGCAACCTGCCCTTTGCAGTGCTCGCGCGGTGCTATAGTGTTCGCGGGCTCCAATTTGGCAACAAATCCACGATCGTTTGATTTCGCTCATTTGTAATGAGTAAGAACCTGAGCAGATGCTTGGGGAAAGGTTACTTCCCTTCAAGTGGGCGGTCTTCTTGGTCGAGTTGATGTTCAAATACTATAGTAGAAGCCTTCCCTAAATCGCCTGACCGCCGATCCCAAAAGCTCCGCTGTCGCGGCCTGTCCTTCCAAGAGGCATAGAATACTGTGATTCGGTCCTTTAAAGATGGCCCTTTACTCGATAGTTCTGCGGGTGTTCTAACTTCCTTGGTCGAGATCAAATCCAATAGCTCGAGCGTCTTGCCGCTAATTGGCTTTCTTAGTCGTAACACTCTTGGCATCCCTGAAACACATGAAGCTATCGCACCGACAAATGCAACGGGTTGCAATAGCCTCAAACTTTCAAAACCGTAATTAGTGAATCGCCACAGTAGTTGAATTCCAACTCTTGGCCATGGCATATGAAGAATTGTTGTCCAAATATTGTTGCGGATACTGTAGCGAAGTATCTTCCTATTGCTTCGGCCAGCCGAACTAACCCGATGGTGGACTATTACTTTTGGGAAAAACAATATTCGCCAGCCTGCATTCCAAATTCGCAGGCTGTATTCACTCTCCTCGCCGTAATAATAATAGAAGTCACGGTAGACTCCTACCTCCGTGGTTACGGAGGCCCTAATCATATGAGCGCAACCGACAAAATCACAAGTATATTTTTCATTAAGTCGCGGCGTTTGGATAGGGTAGGCTAGTTTGGCCCCTTGATACACAAGAAAAGTAAGCACACCGATTTCTGGCTCAGCCTCCATTCGCTTAACGGCCACGGCCAGATCAGTGCGGTCAGTAAAGCATGAATCGTCGTCAAGACTAACAAGAAACTCGGATCGGGCCATTTTCATTGCCTTACTCCTGTTGGCAATCAGTCCTTGACATTTTTCATTTCTAACAAAAATTGCTTCAGGGTATTGGGACCTAACCACGGGCTCAAGGGACTCATTGGACGCGTCATCAAAGACCAGAAGGCTATACTTCGGATAGGTTTGCTCTTTTAGTTGCCTTAGTGTCAGTAAAAGCTCGGAAGCCCGGTTGCGTGCCGTGATAATTATGGTGACTGTGGGAACTTGGCTCATTCTCTAATCTTCACAATTGGGCTACGAAATCGAGACTCAGCCCTGAGGTGACTGGGTGCTCTCAGAGCCGGTAGATCCTTGGTTTCTAATCCTTCGCGGGTGGGCATAAAATGCGCGAAGTTTTCCCGCTAGCAACATCGCAATTCGCTTCAAATGCTGAGGACGGAATCGCCCTTGCACCGCCATAGCCAAACCGCAATAGACGATCTCATACGCAAACAAGCTAATTCGATCAGAAAGACGATTTCGCCCAAGGACATCAACCATAACTGTTCGTCGATTGATGACCATACTCTCACCCAATTTCATCCAGTCAGTATGTGTGTCTTTGCCTAAGTCCATGTGCTCGAAACGGGCTCGAGTTGTATTCTTCAACTGATACGTAAGACCAATTCGCGCCGATAGATGTACATCCTCCGCAAACGAGTAACCGGTAAATTGTTCACCAAAGCGATATCTTCCAAATATATCCTTGCGGTATGCGGTACCACCCGAGAAAAGCCACTCAACCGGTTGAATAGTATCCGGTACGTCTTGAGGCAGAAAATTCACGGCCGGTCCAACCACGCGGCCCGCCCAGGAAGGGGAAAAATCGCCCAGGCAACACGCCAGCAGCAAGCGATTCAGTCCTTTGGGCTGTGAGTAAATCTGGTTGACAATAGTTCCACTGACCCCAGCTAACGTTCCGTTCTTGTCCTCGCTAAAAGGATATACCAGTTCCTCTAGGAACCGCCTGTCCAGCCGGACATCGTCATCTATGAAGACGAGTAGATCTTTCGCTGCCATATCAGCGCCCATATTACGTTGCCGGGCCGCACTACGAATTTCTGTAGCAATGCATTTCAGTGGAAAAGGTGATCTCTTGGAGAGATCTTCAACTAAGACTCGCGTTTCAGAAGTATCGGAGGAATCTACAACCAATACTTCACTTGGTAGCAATGACTGAGCTTGCAACGTCGCTAAGGTTACCCGCAATGGTTCAGGCCGATTACGGGTTGCGATAATGACGGAGGTGCTAGAGGGAATCATATTTGTTAAGTCGCCAAGCTCAAGACGGTGGAAGCCTAAAAGTTAACGAATTTTGCATTCCACTCGCGCTCAGCTGCTCCAACCCTTCTAAATACCGTAAGTTGTTGCTTTCCGGTTAGTTTCTTGGCCAACCGTTTGAAAGTCGAGTCCGACAAGACTTGCACTTCCTGCAAATTCTCCGCTAAGTTTTTCCGGATAAATTCGACAACCTTCCGGACATTAGAATCATTGGAATCATCCAGCAGGAGAAGTCCTTTGTCATTAAGGAGCTTCCATGCATAGAAGACATCCACGAAAACATCCTCGAACAAGTGGGAACCATCGACATAAATCAAGTCAATTCGCGTATCCTCTGCGAGGAGTTGAGCAAGGGCAATACTAGAGGGTTTCGTCAGAATTTTTACCCATGGTGTCAGTGCACTTTTTTCCAACTTGAGCCGAGCAACTCCATCCCAAACGGTATCCTGAAAGGGATCTATGGCTATGTGGCTTCCACCCGGCATCGACGCGGTACGGTGATAGTCAGCAATTAGCAGGCAGGATGCTCCAAATGCCAGTCCTACCTCAAGAGTGCGCTTGGGGTGCTCTGTTTTCAGAAATGATTGAATGGCAATGAGGTTATTTACGGTCGAGGCGCTTACGGCTTGATTAAACTTTTTCCCAGTGCGGCCAATCAGTGGGCCGCCCGCGTAAAGCTCCGCAAGTTCAGGGAGATTTTCAAACATGATATGATTTCACCGTCTCTTCAACAATCCTGCGGGCACTCCACCGACAATTGATCCGGCTGGAAAGCTTTTAGTCACAACCGCTCCAGCGGCGATCACACATCGATCACCCAACTCGACATCTTTCAGTATGACGGCGCGGGCGCCCACCCAACAGCCGTTACCAATGATCACGCGTCCCACTTGCATTTCAGTTTCCCCTACCCATCGAAGAGGATCCATAGTGTGGTTGGAGTCCGTTATGTATACGCCAGGGCCAAACATATTATTGCTACCTATTTCAATCAGTCCGCATGCGTCAATCATAACGTCGCGATTGAAGTAGTTCGAGTCCCCTATTCGGATGCGCGGGGCTCTTCCCGTCTCGTCTACCGGCCATAACCAACAACCTTCGGTAAAAGCATTATAGGATCCGAGGGCAATTTGCGAGGGCCGTCGAATGCGAATGGACTCGAAGCGGCAGTTGTTCCCGATCTGCATTCCAAGGCTGCGGTAGAACCAGATACGCAATCGACTTTGGAGACCATACCAAGTATGAAAGATGAGCCTTTCAAGCAGCTTCTGCATTTTGATCGTGGTTTCGCCTAAAATCGGTTCAAAAAAGACTGTCAATTCGTGGCAATTGCAACTTTTGAGGTCTGCTCAATATATCGTTGAAGGTCAGGCGGATCTTTCAGCCGTCCCTGGAGAAGAGTAAGGACTACATCCTTTAGAATTGTTGCTTCGATTGGGTGGTTAAGGACAATCTGATTATGTTGTCCCGGCATTCTAATCAACAGCGGAACACGCTTCTCCCCGTTGCCACCCAATGATTTGAACCTTAAGGGGTGGTCTGCCGTCAGGATAATGGTCGTCTTATCCCAGGTACCCGCCTGCTGCATCGACTTTCTTATCTCGCCCAATGTTTTATCTGCCAGTGCAAGTGCGCTTAGGTATCCATCCGCTGTTCTATTCATCGCCGTAAACGTTTGAAGGCTTCTTTCATAGTATTGGGGCCCATGCGGGACGGGCATGTGGATGTAGAGAAATCCATGTGACTGATTGCCAGCAGCCAACTTCGCGGCCTCCAAGAACTGTGAGTACATGGTAACGTTAGTCCTTTGCATCAAAGTCTGCCCCCAAGGCGAGAATTGGTCCGTTTCAAGAATGAAATGACGCTGCGCTGTGAAGACTTCCCAGAAGTTTGCTATTACTGGAAAAGAACTGCCAATATACGGCCAACTTGAACAGGCTGTGCAACTAGCGGCGAAGAGTCTACAGTAGGGGATGTACCAGCCTACGATTGCGACATTGATGCCAAGGTTCCTGGCATCGCGGAAGACATGGTTCATTTCCTGCCATTTCCGGATACCCATGCTGGTACTTAGAAGGAAATCATTAGGACCTTTTGCCAACGCGCTTTGCACTTTTTGGCCCGTAGTGATGGATGGTACCGATACTAGAGTCCTCGATCCGCCCTGCATAGCTTGGGTCGCGTACAGCGACTTTTTGCGAAAGGAATCGAATTCGCCCAGCGATAGTAAGTGATCTTTGTTCTTGAAGGTGAGCGACGGGTCCCATTCATCAAAAACAATTAGCATCACACGATTGGTTTGTCTACCTCCATTGTTTACCAATTCCGCCAAAGGTGGTTGTTTCCAATCGCTGACGTCTGGGCGAACCATCATCCAAATCGCCGCAACCGTTGTCGCCGCAGCCAATGGAGAAAAAACTAGAAGTAGGTTCCTAAGGGCGGCTCCTATTATCTTGGCTGAATGTCGGATCCCCGCCCAATAGCAAGTGAGACATAAAAGCAGGCAGGTAAGTCCAACCGCAGGGGAATGCGCCAACCGATTGGGATTCCAGGTTATGAAAGGAACATCCAACCGCATAAGCTGCGTCCGGAGAGCATATCCGCAGATGGTCAATAATAGAAGGCCGCCCACCGCACGCACCAGTTTTTTAAGTAGAGTTCGCTGCGAACCGGTCCATCTTAGCCAAATCCAAATGATGACTGCCAGGATTAGTTCGTTCAACAGTAATGCAATGTAATGAACTGGATGGTGCAGTTCCATCAAAAGGCTATTCGATTCCCGATCCAGATATGGTGGGGATGAGGCCCACACTCGAGTGAAACAGAGGTTGGCGATAGTGAAGCAAATCACCGCATCCTTCCACCACGGAGTGGACCTTTCATAATTACCCGCATTACCCGCAGATTTTTGGGTGGGAGTATCCAACTACCCGACCTTCCTGAACCAATAAACTACGCGCCCGTTCCCCTGAACTTGCCCGCGTTTCACCAAAGTGAATTTCTCGCCAAACTTCCTTTCAAACTCTTCCAGGGTAAAGTCTTTGTGCAATGCCTCTCGCCCGCGGCAGAGCCTTTGGAACAAAGGATCACTGAGCCCAACGTACTCTACAATAAGCACTTTTTTTGTAAGTTCAGCTACTAAATTCACTATGTGTTCCAGCGGTACACGGTTGGTTACCAGCAAATGGTGAACAACTGCCAGCATTAGAACGCAATCAAACTGCCCCTTTGCCCGATCCAGAAACGAAAGTCCTTCGCCGTTTTCCCAGCCTGTCGCAGGTGTTGGCGAAGCCAAATCCACGACCAACGGGAGCACCTTTTCCTTAGTCTGATGCACCCCCCTCCAAAGCCGCCCCATCGTTACTGTGTCCATGTCTATTGCCACAACACCATGGCCCATTCCAGCGGCAGTCCGGCTATACTCGCCCAAGTTTGCACCAATGTCGAGGACCGTGGCGGAGGTTGGCAATTCCTTCAGGGCTTCTTCGACAAACTTCTGTTTTAAGGTACGGTCTTCTGCGGAGTAGTGGCAACTTTGGCCTTGGTAATCGGACCATCCGCTTTGCATATCGGCATTCGGAGCCACTTGCCGCAAGCTCTTTCTAGCCCCACGAAATCGACGCTCTAAAATGAATTGAGCTTGTTCGACGCTTGCGGCTTCCCGCTTGCGGTACAGAGCAGGATTCTCAACATCCTTCCGTTTCCCAAGCGTTGCCGGGATCGTCGCCAACCATAAATAGGGTGGTGCCCACCTTCTAACCGGACCTACCAACTTGGCCATCTCTTCCGGCTCAAGTCCTTCTCTGTTCACTCCAAGAGTTTGCCCAAGTCCAAGCCCACAGGCCTTGTGCGCAAGCAATGGATACAAAAAGGTTCTTTCGAACTGCGCCAACGGACGCCACAAGGGGTCTCTATCCGCGCGTCTCTCTACGCTTAGAGCATCTACGAAAACAGGAGTCGGCCCACGAAACAACACGTTGAACGGGGTGGCATCTTTTAACCCCAATCCTTCTTTGAGCAATGCTTCTGCTAGATCGAGGGTCAAATTACCAGCAGCTTCAAGCATCTCCAGTGTCCATTCATATGGATAGCTGACAAAGGGAATCCGGTCATGCTCCAACACCAATGCGGCGTCACCGAAACCGAGCAATTCCGCTTCGGCCTGCGCAACAACTCGTGTGCCAATGACTCGGCCCTCCTGTCTGAATTTCTCCAGACACTTGGACTCCATCCATAGGCGCGCATTCTCCAACCCAGCGGGCGCGACTATGCGCAATAACCGCCCATCCCGGTCAATAAGGCAGCCGCCTGGATCCCGAAAGCTTCTCAAAGAGGAAGGTTGTGGCAAGTTAAGAACTCTGCGTTCCGTTGTCCTTCTTGGGGCGGATCCATCCGGATATGGTGGCAATGATACGTTTGGCGTAGAACAAGCCGCCAAAAAAAACGGCTCCTCCAATCTGCAACAGAAACAGACCAGTCCCTGGATTGGAGTATCCGTAGGCCATCGGTCCTGCCGCCACGAGAAGTACCAAGTATCTGAGTGGTGCTGTAATTTTCATTTGTGTTCCTTCTTCTAACATTGTTTCGTCGTTGCTGGCCATCTACAACTTGGCGTTTCCTAGCAACTGTGCTAAGCAACTAACGAATTCCTGTCTTTGACTTTCGACACTATGGTTCTTATAGAATGTCAGCAAAGAGCTCCTGGCTAGTTCAACCGTTTGAACCGTTCGCCCAGCCAAGGATTTAATCGCATCCCACAATTGGCTCTGGTCTTGCTCTACAACCACCGCGGCACAGTTGTGCTCACGGGCATACTGCACAATGAAAGCATTCTCTGGCGCAAGCACAAGAATAGGACGAGATGCCGCGAGATAATCGGCAAACTTCGAGGGAAAAGAAGTTCGAGCATAATACTCGGCCGATTCGACAAATCCTACAGGGAGGAACAAAATATCAGCTTCAGCAAGTGTCTTCTGCAGTTCCCCTTGGCCCAGCCAACCATGTATTTTAATGCTCTCCGAGCCCGCCGTTAAACTCGATCTATCTGCATCAGAGACATTCCCATAAAAATGAACTTCAACAGGCCTAGTCAAGGTATGGAGGGCATTCATCGCCTTTACCGTGTCCGCAAGAAAATAGATACTGTCCCGGACCGTGTGGTAAATCATGCCGCCGTAAAAAATCTTTAGTGGCGCGAGATCGTTGCTTTCGGCTTCAGCTTTTTGATCGGCGTAGGGGTTTAGAAAGGTCCCAGGATACTGAACCTTGGACGATACCCCGAATTTTTCAAGCAGATGCTGCCGCATCGGTTCACTCACCACATAAACCACGGATGCGCTACTTAGCACCCACTGGAAAATCGGAGTAGAGAATCGCCGAAATACGTATACAACCTTGTTCATCTCTACCCAGTCGTCGTGAACGATCAGGATGATCGGAACGCCGACAATGCGCGCCGCGAGGGTCGCCGCAATAAAGTAATATCCGTGCGCCACTGTTAAGACAACATCAACTTTATCCCGTCGAATAATTCGTAGGATTACCAGTGCCATGAGGGGAATTAACATTCGATCGAGAAGCATTGCGATTCTTCCCATTCCATGCAATTTGGCTCCAGTCAACTCGGGGAAAGACTGACTTCGACATTTTTGAAATGGCCCATCGGCAAGATCACGGTTTCGTCGCTTCGAGGTGAAGATGCCCAACTCCTCGGTGGGATACCCACCTAATAAGCGCATTAATAAGGTGTCCCCGCCGCCACGATTGGCAGGGGGGAAATCACAGCTATAAAGAAGCCTCGGTATGGTCATAGTGGGCTGCTCGAAATCGGGCAGTTCTTTGCTGATTCGTTTCTACTTTTGGAAGACGACAACAAGGTGATCGGCTGAGTATTCATACTGGGGAGCCACGTCCCAATGCTCAGCTTTACAGATTTCTGGTATGTATCGAAGAATTACTTTCAGCAGCCCATTTCCATCGCGAAACTTCCAATAGGCCCAGTTTTTCAAAAAATGTGGGAGCCCTAACTGCCAGTCCCAATCGTAATGGCTAATTCTTTGTCGACTCTTCAACGTTAAGTTCAACTGCTTCTCAAGCCAGGAAATATGCCTACCCGTTAGCATGACCACATGTTCAATGATGCGAAAATACCAAAATTGTGCTGCGTCACGTCTAGACAACTTGTTATCGCCATCACCCGTCACTATTACAAGGAATCCGCCTACTTTGATTAGATCAGTAAGCCGTTGGAGATATTCAAGCGGCCCCAGAAGGTGTTCAAACACATCTACCATGACAACCGCATCGTAACTGTTGCTGGGTAAAGCCTCCAGTTCAGAGGTGGACAGCATTCTTATGCCTTTTCCTTTGGCTTCTTGGCTCGCAGTATCGTTGAGTTCGTACCCAAAACATTCATACGAATCAACAAGCGATGACAAGAGCCGACCGGAACTGCAGCCAATGTCTAGAATTTTCGAGCCTTGCTTCAACTTCTTCAAATTATCGAGCACGGCACGTTCGGTGGGATATAAACCCTCAGTTTCCCACTTACGAAAGTCAACGAGGGCATAGTAGTCCGAAAACTCTGCTGTCGATAAGGTTTGGTTTTTGTAAAGCAATCCGCACTCGATGCATTCAAGTACGCTGTAAGGTTGCTGTACAAAACTGCTTTCGCCTATTCTAATTGGAAACCCTGGCGCTTCGCCGCCTGTTGGGGAGAAGCCCGAACTATTGCAGGCTGGGCAAGAAAGAATGTCGTTCAATTCAACCACTAAATCTGCTTCATCCTTTAAAAAATTAAGCAGTGCCCTTTGACAAACGCCGCGCAATTGCCTCTGGATGAACAAAGAGCCCATCACACCAAGAAGCATAGTTCTGCTCATTCCAGCAGACGGAGTGGAGATTCACTAGACGAAATCCGCAGTTCAATAAATGAATGTAGAGATCCTGGAACTGTGCTTGTCCCGAGTACAAAGGCGTAAATAGCATTTCAGAAAACACTACTCCAATTCTTTGTTCGGCAATCATTTGGTCCGCGCCTCGTAGAACGGAGAGGTCGTAACCCTGTGTATCAGTCTTAAGCACGTCAATTCGCTCAATACCCTGTTTCTTGCAGTATTCATCGACAGTGCAAACGGGGACGGTCGTACTTCCAATTGGAACAGCCATGCCTTTCGGTTGAAAGCTGCCAGATTGTGGTGCATTCTGCAAAAGAGAATTGGTTGCGGATGACACATTCAGGTAGAGCTCTTTACTCCCGATTGTCTCTCCAAGGGCACACTGCACTGGAGTAATTCCCGGAAAGTGTAACGCCACTTCGTTCAACTTAGAGAAGGCTTGTCCGAATGGTTCGAACGAATAAATTTTAGCATTTGGAAAGGCACTAGCATATTCGCTTGCGGTCTGTCCCTCATTGGCGCCAACGTCGAACATCACGGATGGCGGATTGTCCCCGAAAATTTTGCGAATATCGACTAATGGATCACTGCCGAAGCGGTTCAATGGACCAATTTGATACCCACAACTGCGAAGAATTTTTCGAATCAACCCCTTTATCGGCACGGGGTTTCCGGAGTTTTAAATGCCGCCGTTGAAAGAAATCTCGCGTCAGATGAAGACACCAGCGCGATTGATCCGAAGCCATAACTCTGCTTGAAATCAAGCTCACGCCCCAGCGGATTGGAGAATGGCACGTCAAATTCATAAGATGCTTCGACGTAGTGATCCCACCCAACGTTGATTGTTGAAGTTGTGACATCTAGTGTGTAGCTACCCGACGCCAGCCACATAGAGGGGAGTTCCAATTGGCATCTGTAGAAACCTGCCTCGAATGGCAACATTTGACCATGAAACTGATAGATCGAGGCCATTCCAATTCTTGTTCGAAAGGCATCGATCAAGAAGAGCTCTAGAGACATCCCCGAAGCCCCATCGGTCTCAAATTCAACCTCGAATTTTAATGGCGTCCCGGGAGTATATTGTCTTGTTAGTTCCCCTGTGTCATCAACAACTTTCATGTCTCGGATCACAGTGTGCTTTCCTCGCCCCCACTCCGTATTTCTCGCGTCTAATGAGGGTCTGTTGGCCAACTGTGAATACTGCCGAATTGCAGATTCAGTAGTTCCATCAGATATAACACATCCCTTTTCAAGGACAATACATCGCCTTGTCAAACTCTTTACAGCTGCCATGTTGTGACTAACAAAAATAACTGTTCGGCCATGCTCTTTAGAAACATCTTCCATCTTCCCGAGGCACTTCTTTTGAAAGGCGGCGTCTCCAACGGCAAGCACTTCGTCAACGATTAAGATCTCAGGTTCCAAATGCGCAGCAACCGCAAACGCAAGTCGCACATACATACCCGACGAGTACCGTTTCACAGGGGTATCTAAAAACTTCTCCACCTCAGCGAACGCAACAATCTCGTCAAACTTGCGCTTAATCTCAACTCGGGTCATCCCCAGGATCGCCCCGTTCAAATAAACGTTCTCTCGGCCCGTCAGTTCCGGATGAAACCCCGTCCCCACTTCAAGCAGACTCGCCACTCGTCCACGAGTTCGAATGCGACCAGTCGTCGGTTCAGTGATCCGCGAGAGTATCTTCAAGAGAGTAGACTTTCCGGCGCCGTTCCGCCCGATAATCCCTACAACTTCTCCCTGCTTAATTTCCAGCGAGACGTCTTTGAGAGCCCAGAACTCCTCCACCGTAGAAGCCGTACCAGGCTCCCGGCGCCAACTGAACATACGCTTCGCCCCGTCAGCAATCACATCCCGAAGCGCGGTGTATTTCTGGCGCTCCGCTTGATGCGTCAAACGGTACTTCTTCCCGAGGTTTTCAATACTAATAATTGGCCGACTCATGCTTACCGGTTACGCATTAGCGTGAATCTTTTCAACAGTCGCTGCATGGATTTCTTCAAAAATATGATCCAGCGACTTAGAAATATTCCAAGCCGGGTAGTGCGCCCGCATCTTGCTCAGATCGCTGAAATAGCAGATGTGATCACCCTCACGGTTCTTCTCGAAGTATTCAAAACTCATCTCACGTCCGGAAAGCTTAGAAATCCGTTCAAAGGCTTCCAGTATCGAAACGCTATTAGCGCGGCCCCCGCCGATGTTGTAAACCTCGCCGCACTTAGGCGCGTTGTGAAACGCTTCAATGAAGCGAACCACATCGTAGGAATGAATGTTGTCTCGAACCTGTTTACCCTTATAGCCAAATACCTTGTACTTGCGCCCTTCCACGTTGCACTGAATCAGATAGCTCAGAAACCCATGAAGCTCGACGCCACTGTGATTTGGGCCAGTAAGGCACCCACCACGCAAGACACAGGACCGGAGTCCAAAGTAGCGGCCGTACTCTTGAACCATCACATCGCCGGCTACTTTGGAGGCGCCGAAAATGCTGTGCTTACTCTGGTCGATCGAAAACGTTTCGGCAATGCCGTTTGTGAATTCTGGATCGTCGTAATCCCATCGATTGGGAAGTTCCTTGAGCTGAATCGAGTTCGGTCGGTCCCCGTATACCTTGTTCGTGCTCATGTGAACGAATACGCATTCGGGCGCGTTGTTCCTCGTACTCTCCAGAAGATTGAGGGTGCCAACGGCGTTCACGTCGAAATCATCGAACGGACGGGATGCTGCCAAGTCGTGGCTAGGCTGCGCAGCGGCATGAACTAATAATGCCGGTCTAAGTTCTTGGAGGATAGCCGAGACGCTCGGACGATCACGAATGTCCAGCTCGTGGTGGTGGAAGTTAGAATGAACGGACTGCAACCGCTGCTGATTCCAACGTGTATCCCCTTGCGGACCGAAGAAATCAGCCCTCATGTTATTGTCAATTCCGTGGACTTCCCAGCCCATCTTGCAGTAATAATCCACCACTTCCGAGCCGATCAGGCCTGATGACCCTGTAACAAGTAGCTTTTGCATGCTCAAATAACGTCAGCGAAACTTCGTTCCGTCCGCCGGAAATACCAGATGCCCAGTACTAGGAAAAAAATGGTCATCGCAGCGGACAACGCAAGAGTGACTGGATCAATCGGCGTCATTCCTCGCAGGATCGCCCAACGAAATCCGTCGATTATCCCCGCCATCGGATTCAAGGAATACACAAATTTCCAATTCGCCGGGACCGAAGAGGTTGGGAACGCAATAGGGGATACGAACAAGCCGAATTGAACAATGAACGGCACCACATACCGGAAATCACGATACTCCACGTTGAGTGCTGCCAGCAACAACCCAGCACCGAAGGACAATCCGAAGGTTAAGATGGTGAGCGGCACAAGCATCAGAAATCGCCAGTCTGGCACGAATTGATACCACAGCATTAAAACCCCAAGCAGGCCGATCATCACAGCGAAATCAACAAAACTGGTCACGACTGCTCCGGCTGGAATCAGCAGTCGAGGGAAATATATTTTTGAGATAAGGTTTGCATTGCCGATCAAGCTGCCTGATGCCTCGGTAAGCGCGTTAGAAAAAAACTGCCATGGCAGCAGAGCGGCATAAACAAAAATCGCATCGGGGGCGCCGCTAGACGTTTGATTGGTAATGCGGCGAAATGCAACAAACACCAGCATTGTGAGTGCAGGCCGTAAAATCGCCCAAGCTAGTCCGATTACTGTTTGCTTGTAACGGACCAGGATGTCACGATAAGCCAAGAAGTAGAGGAGTTCACGAAATCGCCACAAGTCCCGCCAATAATTGCGCTCCGCTCTCCCTGCCTCGATAATTGTTTCTTCAACCACAAAGTTGGAGTCTGTTGTCATTTGGAACTGTTAACGCTTTGAGTGGTCAGAATACCCATAGGCATAAGGACCATAAGCAGCGCCTTCCTTCGGCGTCCAATCATTCAAAATAGTCCCCAGCACTTGGATCCCATCGTCCAGGAAACGCTGACAAACATACATCGCATCTTCCTTGGCAGTTACTCGAGCACGAACCACAAGAACGATCCCGTCGGAATGCTTGCCCCATAGCCGGGCATCAGGAAACAACATCACAGGTCCAGTATCCACAAGTATGTAATCGAATTTTTCCTGCAAGATCGCAACCAGTTGTTCCACTCTGGATGAAAAAAACAGCGCCCCAGGTGTCTCCACCTCAGCCAGCCCGCGAGTCAATACATGCAGATTAGCCGCTTTGGTCGGTTGGAGTAATTCATCCCAATCCACTTTCTCAAGAGGTTCCTCACCAACCAACAGATCGCTTAATCCCTTCTCATCTTTCAACCCGAACAGCTCATGCAATTTGGCACGCCGCAAGTCCGCATCAATCAGCAGAACACGTTGCCCAATATCGGCCATCGCAATGGCAAGGTTCGCGCAAAGGGTAGTTTTACCTTCCCCAGGACCAGCACTAGTAACCACATACATCGGGTTGTGACCAACCGGTTTCGTCCGGATCACAGAAACAAGAGTTTGCCGGAAAGACTCGGATAGTAGCGATGTTTGGCTAGTCTTCAGTGCAACCACTTCGGCCGCGTGTGCGCCACGCTTGTTTCTTACCGTAAGTTCCAACCCACTAGCATTCCTTCGCAAAATCAAAGAACCTGCCGGAACCGATGGGCCAATCCTCTTCTTGGGGGCATCGCCAATTGCCGAGGGAATCACACCGAGTTCGGGAATCCCCAACAGGCGCATATGACCAGGCTCTTGAAAGAGTTGCTCAAATTTCTTACGGCGGAACGTCTCGCGCAACAACAATAGACCGTAACCTAATCCAAACCCACCAAAAGCCCCTAGTGGAATGTCCCTTACTGGCTTTGGACTGGAAGGAATAGAAGTGGGCACCGCTGGATCCACCACCCTAATGCTGCTGGCTGGAGCTAATGCAATCAAGGCCGCTTGATTCGATTGCTGTAATAGCGCGCTGTAAAGCTGCTGCTGTAACTCAACATCCCGTTTCAACATTGAGTATTGCGATGCCTTATCGGATTGAGAGGACACAGTACGCGTCTGCCCGCCATAGGCGCCCAGCAGTAACTTTTCGCGGCGCAGGGCCTCGTCAAAATCGTTTTTGATGTGGCGAAGGGCTCCGGCCTTCTCTTTTTCCAGGTCCGCTTGCAACTCCGTAATTTGTGCCTGAACCCTTCTCACTTTGTAGTGCTCTGGTGTAAGAGTAGCGGTCAATTGCGCCATTTCACGCCGAAGATCGGAGATCTTGCCTTTCAAGTTTTGCAAATTGGGGTCAGCCAGAACATCGGGAAGGTTTTCCGCTGGGGTCGCTCGGGCTAGTTCCCAGCGGGATTGCTTGGCAATACGGTCAGCTTGACTGGCTGAAACATCCCCTTGCAATTGCTTCAGTGTGGTGTCGGCCAATGTATTTTGTTCTGGGAAAAAATCCATTCCTGGCTTCTGAACGAATTCACGAAGTTTCTCTCCCGATTGTTGCAAGCGTGCTTTGGCTTCCTCTAATTGCGATTCCATCCATTGCGACGTCCGTTGCGTCAAATTGGCCCTTGCGGCAAGTGTTTGAGAAACGTGTTCTGAGGCAAGTGTATTCACAAAATTCGCCGCGACTTCCGGAGAAGTTGAAGAACATTGAATCTCAATCAGACGCGTTGCACCTACACCACGAGCCACCAGCGAACCCACCGCCTCAGACACCGCTTCCCTGCTCTGCAGCAGAGGCTCGGTTTGCATATAAGGAATTCTATTTCGAAGCCTGGTGAAAATGGTGACAGGCATGAAAGTTACCGGCGTCATTTCCATATTCATTCTCTCGGCCGTGCGGGACAGCAGATTTCGGCTCATCAGGATCCGGGTTTGAGTTTGAATATTACTGGCAGAGACGCTGGTGGTGTCAGTTCCAGCCTGCGGATCCACTTGGCTCATTCCCATGAAACTTTGATTGAAACCAACAATCTCAACTGTCGCCGTAGCTTTGTAGAGTGGCGCTGTCAGGATCACATACAAGATGCTACAAATTAGTCCCAGAATTCCAAAACATAGCAGGAACAGCTTTTGCCCCCATGCCAGCCGCCAATACGAAATGGCCACCGTTGGAGGTTGATCTATTTGCTGTGGTCCTGCCTGCTGCGGTCCTGCCCCTTGCGGCTTGAGAAACCCCACCGCGTTCGAGGCTTGGTCGGAAAGCAGCCTGCGCTTTCCTTCCTGCTCAAAGCTCCAATCGTTTTGGTTTGAATCCATCTTCATTGAAATTAGCGGGTGGCAGCCAGAGCAATTCCCACAACGGATGTCACAAGGGGAACAGCAACATAGGCCGAACGGCCCATGTTGCGCTTCAACGACGATGACTTAGGCACATAGAGAACATCATTCGGCAAGAGCGGACGGTCACTATCCTTTCCACTCATAATGCGTTGCAAGTCAAGCGGAATTTCCGCGCGTCTCGAGGTATTCATGACAGGACGCAATATCCAAGCGCTTTTCTGGTTCGCGTCGCGCCCAAGGCCGCCAGCCATAGTTAGCGCCTGGATCACGGAAATCGAATCGCGCTCCTGCAAGTCAAACGCTCCAACTCGGCCAACTTCACCGGTGACGTAAACCATCTCGGCCCGTTCCACGCTAACCACATCGAACGGCCGCAAAACAACGTCCTCGGCCGGATTCAGATTGTCCCGCAGGCTTGCCATGTTGATCTCAATGCTGCTTGCGCTTCCATCGGATGAGGGCACAGCGCTTGCCAAGGGAATGACGCCGTATTCATTGCGCCGAGTCAATTTGATTCGCCGACTCGCAGTGGGCTGAAGCCCACCCACCGCCGACATCATTTCCACTAGAGTTCTGCGCCCCTCCAGTGGGTAGATGCCAGGTGATTTGAACGCTCCCACGAAGAAGACAGGTTCGCTGTTGAACTGCACAACCGTTATGGTTACTTGCGGCTGACGAATATACTTCTTAAGAGCTTCAATCAACGCAGCTTCCATCCGTTCCACGGTGATGCCGCTGGCCTTCAAACGGCCTACGACAGGCAGGTTAATGAAGCCATCGCCATCGATGCGAAAAGGCCGTTCACTAATCTCTTCCATTTCAAAGGCGCGGATTAGAATTTGGTCGCCACTATGAAGGATATAATTAGGCCTCAACCGCTCCAATGCCGCACTAGCTGCGGGAGCAGTTTGTGGCGCGCCTTGTGGAATAGCTGGTGGAACCTGGGCGAATAGAGCCGTGACTGCGCCCAACATGGGAAGACTCAACACCCGCAAGATTGTACGCAGATTCATGCCGACCTCTCTCTCACGATTTGCACTGGGGCACCACACTTTGATTGGAGCAGGGTGTTATTCAATTTCTGTAGTCGCAGGGTTGCGTCTTTTTTGGGGAATTTTGGCATCACGTGGGCAGACTTTTGAATCATTCCAAGTAGGGCTTCGAATGCGTAGGAGCGGGCACGCACCGCCATTTTTGTCACATGTGCTCGGTTCAAAGGACAATGTAACTAATTGAATAATAACAAATCATTCAAGAAAGTGCAACGGTTAGTACGCCTATGCGATACCTTACTTATAGCCTTAATTCCTCTTATTTAAGACGCTGGAGCGCCTCACCCCATTGATTTAGTCCATATTCTCGTGAGAAATTCCGGTTATATGTCACGCTGCAATGCCGGAAGAGATTCGCCTTGGCTTCCTCGTTTTGTGAGAAGGCAAGTAACTGGGTTTTCACCCAATCCACGTTGTGCTCATCAAGAATCCAACCAACTTCCAGTTCTTCAATCCAACGAGCTACCGCCGACTCACGGCTTCCAACAAATAGAACAGGCCGTCCGATCGCTAGAGCGCCGAAGAACTTTGACGGGACCACCGTGCCGGTCCACTCGGCTCGCAGGCTTACAATATGAACGTCGGCTGCGCTTAGGCGTTTTTCTAAAAGTTGAATTGGAGCCAATGGCGCGAATTCGATGGGCGCCCCAGAATCACGGATGGCGTTTCGCAGTTCACCCAGCGAATTTCCGTGCGCGCTGAAAACAACTTTGCCCCCCGGAGCCAATGCTTTGGCAAGTTCCAAAATGCCGCTGAAAGAGTGTGCGCGGCCGAAGCTACCCGAATACAAAAGCGCCAATGTTGCATTTCCAAACAGTGCCTTCCTTTCGCCTGAATCTATCGGCGTGGGCTCCAAAGGTTCGACCAGTGCCCACGGGGTGATGGTTTGCCTTCCAGCGCTTAAACCATACGCGGACAAACGTTTCCGCATGCACTCGCCGATGTCAATGATCAAATCGCAGTTTCCGTAGGACTTGGCAAGGATCTTTTTGAGTACTGCTACCAACGGCGACGTTTCGTCCAAGAGCCCGGCGGCAATCGCCGCTTCCGGATAAAGGTCAAAACACCAATGAACGATATGGACTTTGGGCCTTAGTCTGCGCCATACGAGTGCCACCATCACGCTGAGAATAGGGTCTGTGCCGACGATAAGGACATCTGGCCGTATCGTCGGATTCAACGCCATCCCACTCCAAGCCAGGACCATCCAAACCGCGTTGGCGATGCGTCCTAATCCGGAGGATTGTCGAAAGGCTGGGCGCCAAGTACGCCGAAAATCCACACCGAGCGAGCAAGAGCGCAAGGGATATGAGCCGCCCTCATCCTTTGAACCCCGATTACCCGAGTTGCCGACAACCTTCCAGCCGCGCTCGGTCAAACCTGTACACAACTGTGTGAAGATTACCGAACTGACCACTTCATCAGGGTAAAGGTAATGATAAAGGACGAGAGCAGTCTTAGCCATTCGGATTCCTGATTCTAAAGTAGCAGAGTGGCAACAAACAGCCCCTGACCCCAATATTTTGGGCTCGACTAACCCGACGTAATCAATCGCTTGTTCCTATCTTAACCCGTATCTTTCTGTAAAAAAGAATCTTACAGGTTGCTATCAATCAGGCTAACCCATTTGGAGTAACCCATTTGCATAGTAGTAATACGGCTAGACGTAGCGTATCGTCAACAATAACCCTATTCCAATCACTCCAATGGACTAGTGGTAATGGGAAGAGGCCGCTATGAAACATAACTCAATCTCAAATTTTCGTCATTCAATGCCGGTGGCGATTGCAGCGCTCAGTTTGCACCTAATCTTGGCTCCGGCGGCGAAAGCAGATGTTACTATCTCGACCCTCGGCTCCATATCCAGTGTTATTCAACCGTGGGGAACCCCATCATCGGGTTCAACTCCAACTTATGGACAAGTTGTTGTGGTCCCGGCAGGAAACCCTGTCTTGAAGGATTTGACTTTCAAGATAAGCAACGGCAATGCGGTGGCCATTCCCTATACCGCCTATGTTTATGCCTGGACAGGAAGCGCCATTATTGGCCCGGCATTGTACACATCGGCCCCATTGAGTGTTCCGCCGACGGGTTCAATTGCTACTTTCAATCCAATAACCATCAGCGGAATAAATACCGCATTAATACCTGGGAATACTTATGCAGTCTTTTTCACCACCATCGGGCAAGCCGCCAATGTGGGCTCAAGCCGTTGGCAAACTTCAACAGCGGCGTCTTACACTAGCGGCAAATTCATTTACAACAACGCATTAACTTTCACCGGACTGTTTGCACCGCCCAATCCGGTTTGGAATAATAATGGGGATTTTAACAACTCGGCTTTCAGCATGACATTTGGCGCACTCGTTCCGCTGGTGATTACAAAGGCGTTTGGGGCCGCCGCGTTCCCAGTTAACGGAACGACAACCCTGACGTTTACGCTCACCAATCCCAATGCCACCCCGCTTACAGGCGCCGCATTCTCCGACATGCTTCCAGTTGGCCTGTCTTTTGTTAGCGTTCTCAGCAACCCCTGTGGTCTTACAGGGAATTTTACGCCGGGTTTGTTGACGATCACCTCGGGAACCATTCCGGCGAATGCAAGCTGTTTGTACACGATTAGTGTGATGGGCACAAGCCCTGGAATTAAAGTAAATACCAGTTCAACGCTCACAACAAACGAAGCGCCGACTAGTGTCAATCCGGCCACTGCTACCGTGGTGGTTGCCCTTCCACCCACCATCAGCAAAACGTTCGGGGTTAGCGTGATTCCCCTGAACGGTGTCACGACGCTGGCGATTACAATCAACAATCCTAACGCGACCACCGCACTGTCCGGCGTAGCCGTCACTGATAATTTACCTTCCGGCTTGAAAGTTGCGAACCCCAACGGATTGGTCAGCTCTTGTGGAGGAATAGCAACAGCCATCGCCGGGACGGGCGTCGTTTCACTGACGAATGGCCTGATTCCCATCAACGGAAGCTGCACTATAGCCATTAACGTCACCGGCGTGGAAACGGGACTGCAAACCAACACAACGAATCCGGTAACATCCATTGAGGGCGGAACAGGAGGAACGGCAACCGCATCCATCACCGTAGGCGGTAACTTCCTGATCACTTACGCAGCAAACCTCACGGCGGGCGATTCGGTGATCAACCTGAATAACACCGGCGCCAACGGAGCAGCGCTCAACGGACCTGGCTTTGGTTCGCCGGCGGGCAATCTTTGCATGAATGTCTATGCTTTTTCACCGGATGAACAACTGATCTCCTGTTGTTCGTGCCTGGTGACGCCAAACGGCTTGGTTTCTCTATCCGTAAACGCAGATCTGATTTCTAACACACTGACAGGAGTCAGACCGAACTCCGTGATTGTGAAAGTGGTGCCCACCGGCGCGGGCGCAGGTTTTGTCGGATCCACTTGTACGAATAGCGCTGCGGTTGCCGGACAAAATGCCGCGAATCCATTAATAGCTAGCGGCTCGTTGGGTTTTGGAACCACAATTCACCCGTTAGGCGCCGCTTTCAGTACAACAGAGAACGCTATGCGCCAGTCAACACTTAGCGCACAGGAATTGGCAAGTATCACCAACCGCTGTACCAACATAATAGGGAACGGCAGCACTTTCGGAGTTTGCCGCTCCTGCAGGGCGGGTGGTTTAATGGCCAGTAATTAAGCAGATAAACCAAAGTTCTGTTGGGCGTCGGCCACTTTGCCAAACGTTGCCTATTTTTTTTGACCCTTTATATATTGGATTTACGCATTATCTAGTGGCGGCGAACATTCGGCTTTTCTTCCAAGGATTGACCGATACGCCTGCTTTCTAGTTGGCTGGCTCTGGCAGGTAAACACCGCAGGAAGGGATACGATTGGCCTTAGATGTTCGCCTACTTTTCAATACTTACATGACTATGGTAATGATTGACAAGATAACGCAAATTGCCGTATTCTCATCGCAACGACAGGGTTTGCTGCAACCGAATTGCGTCGAGACGATATAATGAGCTTTGGGTTTCCACTCATCAACAAAATATTATGAACACTCCCCCTATCATGATAAACACCTCCAAGAAGCACGCTTGGTATGCAATTAAGGTCCGAACAGGAAGCGAGTTGCGGACTGCTATTTGCTTGAATGACAGAGAAATCCATACTTACGTCCCAACCTGGATTGAACCTAGGCGGTATTCCGACCGAATCAAGAAAGTGCAAGTAGCGTCGTTTCCCGGTTACTTATTTTCGCGATTAAATCTCGAGAATACTCTCCCCTTACTTACGGCACCTGGGGTGGACCATATCGTTTCAACGGGTAGTGTTCCGACTCCAATCGAAGAAGCCGAAATCGATTCCATTCGCAAGGTAGTCGATTCCGGTTCCGGAGAACCCTGGCCTTATCTCCAAATAGGGGATAAGGTGGAGATGATCTATGGATCTTTTACTGGTATCAAAGGCATTCTGGTTAACGCCAAAGGAAAGGATAGGTTGATTCTCTCGGTGCACTCACTGCAACGGTCAATCAGCATGGAAATTTCCCGTAACTGGGTGCGGCCCATCGCAAGATATCCGCATTCAAGCCAGAAATTGCCGGCTGCGCAAGTGCGGCGCGCAATGATCGCGTAACGTTTCTGGCGTTTAGAGAATCAGTTCTTGCTTAATCTCTCCTATAGGCCGCCGCCACGAGTAACGCAAGTACGTTTAAGAGTGACTACCACCTAACGAAGCCGCTTATTGTATGTTTCATGCGCGCTGGAAGTGTTTTTTCACCCTGCGTCTTTAATTAATGAAACGGCAGTTGACTTCTCGAAGATCAGGGTATCGCGAGCCAAACGGGGACATGGTTCCCTGGCCTGAAGCGACAGAACTCCGAATGAAATCCTATAGAGACTCTAAGCGTAGCGGCCTGGGTACCGTGTCCCCTTTGGCAACCTTTTTTACGCACTTCAGGCTCACCCTTTGGTGATGCTATTGCGCTGATCCTGTGACGGCAAGTCCAATTGTTTTAAGCCATTTCGTTGCACCGTTACCAACTCAACTGCCGTTTTTAATACTCAGAAACGTTGGAAATTGTGTATATTTGGTGGCCCGTGTTGACCCTCCCTGTCAACAAACGCGGGCTGTCAACAGGAGAAACTAGTGAATTGGCAGGAATTAGCTAAGGGGTTCGGGTTGAACACCGGGGGGGCATCTCGCTCTCCCCAATACTTAACTTTCCAACCGGAGAGGTTATAGAAGCCCGCAAACTGCGCGGAATGTTTCGGTTATGAGGAAGGACGAAAACTACCATGCTGTTAACGAACTGCAGCGTATGAAATTACTAGGAAAAGATGATGGCTCTGCTCCCAAAAAACCATGATTTCCAACAACCTCTCCGACCCTGACGATGACGCAGGTCGTTGATTCTTAATGCTGGGACTTACGCCCTCATGACGATGTACGCCAGCCTACCGTCCGTTCGGCTCGGGCAACACTGCATCAAGGCCGGTGATAGTCGTCTATTCAGTTGGTACTTGCACGGACACCGTGCAGTTAGCTACTGTTTGTGGCTGTATGAAAACAAGAAAAACCCAGTTCTTCACTCGCCTATTCTATGCGGTAATGGGCCGCAGTTCCTGATCGCGCACGCAGGCGATCCCTAAAATGCATAATTTGCAATTGTATCTTCAATTATCGGAGCTTTGCAGGCACCTTCTGCCGTAACTCCTTAAAGCGCGCAAATTCCGTTGTGGACTCGGACGATTTGCCTTGTGCGCGATAGATCTGTGCCAACAAATAATGCGGCTCCGGATACTCGGGTTCCAGTTGTATTGCACGGAGCAGCCAGCGTACACTGATCCCGGCCTGGTTGAGCTTCGAAAGCGCTTTGGCAGTTACATAACAATTCCGCCCGGAGCCAGGGTTGCGCTGCGCAGCCTCGACTCCAAGATCGAATGCTCGACGGTAGTCACCTTTAGCAATCAGAAACTCGGCCAGATTCGCGTAGACCCAGTCGTACTCGGGATGATCTTTGTGAACCAGATCCAACGCTTTCTTGAAGTGACTTAGGGCAGCTTCGTCCTGATTCAGAGCCTGGAAACAAAGAGCCAGGTTGTCATGGGCGCGGTAGGATTTGGGGTTCAATGCGACTACGCGTTCAAATTGTTCCCGAGCCTGCTCCGCTCGCGATTGCTGATAATACACGCGGCCAAGTGAGTAGATCGCTTCTTCGTTCGCCGGGTCGGCTCGAATCGCTTCCTGAAGAGCGGCAATCGCATCGGCGTCCCGCCCTAAAAGGTAGTAAACATCCCCCTTCAATTTCAGTCCAGCAGCCATGCGGGGATGAAAAGAAAGCAGTCCGTTTAATGTAGACTCGGCATCGCGAAGATTGCCTGACAGCAGGTAAGATCGAGCAAGGTCCAGGTGGATTTCGGGTTCTTCGGTGCAGCTTGCGGACGCGACTTTCAGAAGATTGCTGGCGTTCTGGTACAGCCCCTTGTGCAGCAGTGCCCGCCCCTCGCGCCAGAGTTCGCGACAGTCGGATGCCAGCAGCGGCGAGGTACTGCAAGCTGCTATGAAGAGCAACAATCCCATCAACGAGGCTGTTGCTCTTCCCCGCAGCATTGGTAATCGCGACCTTTAGAAGTTCACACGCAATGACAACTGCAATGACCGGGGACCTTGCTGGGTGCCGGTAATACGGCCAAACAGCGGACTGGTTATGTCAGTGACCGGGTTTCCTCGCCCTGCCCTGTTGAGTGCGTTGAACGCATCCGCCTTGAACTCCACATATGCGGATTCAGTGAATGCAAAGCGTTTGCTTACGCCGAAATCTTCAGTGGCATAAGAGGGGCCGCGAACATTCGGCAGAATACGAGGCGCGGTTCCGAGGCGCAGCGGCACACCGTTGGGAGTGAGCGGGATCTGAGTAAAGGCCGCAGGATTTAGATATGGCGTACCAGTGCCGAATTGGACAGGACCACCCTTGTCGATAACGATAGGCACACCTGCAACTAAGTCCGGGCGAACCGCTCCGTTAAAGATAGCGTCACTTCGGTAACCGGCCGTAGAAATGGCGAGAGGGTCACCAGACCGGTAATTATGAACACCGGTGGCAATCCAGCCCCCTATCAATTTTCCGGCGATGCCGCCGATGTTGATAGCTTTACCGGGACCGATCGGCAATTCGTAGATCCACGTCGCCTTCAGAAAATGCGGAATATGAAAACTGGCGATGGATTTCTCCAGGCCGCGGTTGTAGACATCCTGCGCGCTGACGCTATCCAGCGGGCTCTCCACATTGGTAAGCGTTTTGGAGAACGTGTATGCGATCAAAGCTGAGAAGCCGCCGGTGAAGTGTCGCGTGGCGGCCACCTGCAGGGAGTTGTATGACGAATAGCCGAAGTTAGGCCGATAGTATGATACTCCCTGATACTGCGGAAATCTCCTGAGAGCTTGGGCAAGGGTTCCATTGAAACCAGCAAATGGCAATGGTGCAAGGCCGGAATTTGTGGATAACGGTTGAATCAAAGCATCACCGAACTTCAGTGCGCTAACCGGAAGCTGATTTAGTGAATCCAGGCCTGTTGAAATCAGCCGCGTACCTTTGTTCCCGATATACGTTGTATCCAGCACGAATTTGGCTGGTAACTGAAACTGCAAGCCCAAGCTGTAGTTCTGAACGTAGCCCAAGCGGTTCGACTCGGGAGATATGTAAATAACTCCCTGATTATTCTGGAGTGTGGCGTCTTTGTTGGGTAAGACCCCTGTGAAGTTGGGATAAGGATTGTCCCACTGCAACACGGGATCCTGTGGGAACTGTAGAGGCGTATTCGATGAGTTCACCGTAATTGAACCGTTGTAGCCGTAAGTGGGCGGCAACGAAAATCCGGTAATAGGAGGCATATTATTGACACCATAGCCACCACGCAGCACTGCCCGGTTGTTGAGAATGTAAGCAAAGCCCAGCCGTGGACCCAACTGCAGCCAATTGCGATTCTGGAAGCCTTTGCGCTTTACATTCTCGGCGAATACTATCGCGCCTAACCGTCCGCCGGCTGCAGCGTTGGGAGCATCGGGGTCCAGGGTGGCCATGCGGCCGGCAACTTCATAAACGCCGCCGATAATCTCCCAACGGAGCCCGAGGTTGAGGGTGAGACGTTGGGTAGCTTTCCAGTCGTCTGCAAAATAGAGCGCTGTCTGCCGCACCCGGTGGCCTGGATTGGTAGTGATTAATCCTCGGCTGGTGCCCGCGACTGTACCCAGGAGAAAACTGGCAAATGCATTTCCCGTGCTGCTATTAAAGCCGGGAGCTTCGGTTTGAATGGGGTTGAAGTTGAACGAGCCCGTGCCAGGCTTGTTGCGCGAATTGTAGTAGTAGTACCGCTGCTCGAAGCCAGTGCGGAAGCTGTGCTTCCCACGAATGATACTGACATCATCCTGCACTATTGTGCTTCCGTTAAAACTAAAGCCTGCGTTGCCTGAACCGAGGCGGTTGCTCGCGCCAAGGGTTCCACCGAGGATGGCTGGGCCCTGGAACTGCACAACAGGAAATGTGGTGGGCGCAGTATTCTTTAAGCCGATTTTGCCAGCCCAGTCCTGATCTACAAATACGCTCTCGTTATAGTTTCCGAAGCGGTTGTAACCGACGGCGAAGTGGTTCAGAACGGCGCTGGTCACGGTCCAGTCTTCAGATAAGCGCGCCAGCTTGCCGGGCGTGCTCTGCAACTGATAAACACCAGTCGGCAAGCCCGGAGGATTTCCATAACGGCCTCCTGGTGAGTTGTTTCGAACCCGGTCGTTGAAGCTGTAATAGGCAGACAAGCGATGACGCGAACCCATTACTTGGTCACCTTTGATAGCGAACATTTTTTCGTCAAATACCGGCTGTCCGCTCGCCAATACAGGAATATTGTTAAACAGGAATGAGTTTATTGGATCTGTGATCCCGACCTGTTGCACGATGTTGCGGGAAACGGAACTCCACCGGCCAACAGGAATGATGTTTCCCGGGAAGACGTCGCGGACGACCTGACCGTTCACGGTACGAGTACTCGAAGGATCGAAAATCTGTCCAAACCGGATGTCACGGCCAAGCGCATCCTGCCCCAGAGTAGTACCGGATCGCGAGTTACCTGTGTATGCGGGGTCGAGCAGGCGTGAGAAGTCACCACGCTTAAAGTCAATAGTGGGAAGTGTTCCCAAAGAAGTTGAGGTGAAGTTGCGTTGTCTTGTCACCTCATAATTTGCAAAAAAGAAGGTCTTGTTCTTTCCGTTGTAAACCTTAGGGATCATTACTGGACCGCCAATAGAGCCACCCCAATTATTCAGCTTAAATGGAGGACGCGGGCGCCTGATCGCATTATTGGCGAAGCTATTGGCTCGCAGTGCATCGTTCTGCACATAATCGTAAGCGGATCCGTGAAAGCGGTTCGTCCCGGACTTGATAGCGAAGTTCGCTACTGCGGTTTGCCCGCCGCCGTACTGAGCGCCGATGGTCCCCGTCTGTAACTTGAATTCACTAATGGCTTCGGCGCTGGGACTGAGTTCGTTGTTGCTGCCGCCTTGCAGATCGAAGCGACCTAAAGGCATTCCTTCAATCAGAATTTCGTGAGAGTACTGCTGCCCCCCGTTAATCGAGCCCTGGAACTCGCCGCCGACGGTTCCAGGCATGCTCCGGAAAATGAAGGATTGGATTTGCCGCCGCCCATCGCCGACAGCTACTGGCCAAGTCTCGAATTCCTTGGTGCTAACATAGCGGCCAATCTCTGCGGTCCCGGTCTCGATAAGCGGAGTCTCGGACGATACGGTGACCTGATCCGAGGTCTGCCCGATGTCCATCTTGATGTCGACTGTGAGCGTCTGCGCTACACGCAACTCAACGTTGTCGGCAAGCGCGGTGCGGAAGCCCTGCTTGGTGGCCGTAACCCGGTACTTTCCGGGCGGAAGGTAGGGCAGGCGGTACACTCCAGCCTCAGTGGTGGATGTCTTAATTTCAACACCGGTTTGCAGTTCGCGTGCCACAACGGCTGCGTCGGGGATGACTGCGCCGCTTCCGTCAGTCACGGTGCCGTCCAAAGCACTTCGCTCGCCTTGAGCAAGCAGAAGTCCGGCACAAAAAACAGATAATGCGAGCAGCTTGTGCATTTTAAACCTCCCGAAAGGGTCTAGACCCCTATGGAAGCAGTTCTAACACGAAATGCCGTTGCGCTGCAACGGGTATTTTTAACTGTCGCGGGGAAAAGAGCATGGTAAGTTGATCGTGCCGGTGAAGCAAGTAGGGCAATGCTGGCGAGCAACCCCTTCAATGAATAGCCGGCCGAGGATCGGTGGAGGCATCACGCGCATCTTCGCAGAATGCGCATACCGAGAAAAACAACGATCAGGTGCAGCCTCTTCAGTTTTTGTAAGCCACCGCCGAGGTGATTCCCTGCCCCTCAGTGATGGTAATTACCTGTCCGGATTTCACATGGGTGAATTTTTCGGTAGCTTGGCCCAGCCACTGCACTTCGATGGATTCGGCTTCAGCAGCTTCGCCTAGTCCGAAGTGCAAACGTAAATCACTCTGGGACATAAAAGTCGATCCCGACCGGACCTCTCCAACAAGTACGCGTTTCCCGACGTTCACTTTTACCGCAGTTCCAATCCCGCTCCTGTTAGTCTTTTGTCCCACGAGTCTCAAAGTAACGGAGTTCCCCACACTCCCTACCGTGTTGTGCAGAAGACTAAGCCGCTCGTTCATGTTACTAATTAGAACGTCCGGTCGCCCGTCATTATCGTAGTCGCCAGTGGCCAAACCACGCGCGGAGGTTTTCTCCATTACCGCTGGACCAGCTTCAGCGGATACATCAGAAAACTTGCCGCCTCCGTTGTTGCGATACAGAATGCGACGTTGCCGGTATTCCCCGTTCTTCAGACCTGGATAAACGTGCCCGTTCACCAAAAAAATGTCCGGCCAGCCGTCGTTATTGTAGTCCAGGAATGCGGCGCCCCAGCCTAAATACTGCGAGTACTTACCCAATCCGGCCTGCATTGTAGTTTCCGCGAAACTTCCGTCGCGGTTATTGCGGTACAGGTTTGGAAAGTCGTCGGTAAAGTTCGTTTTCACCAAATCTGGCCAGCCATCGCCATCGTAATCCGCGACAGCGGTGCCCATACCAGCCTGCTGCCTTCCATCCTCACTGAGCGCGACGCCACTTTCCAAAGCAACCTCAGCGAAGGTGCCGTTTTTATTGTTGCGAAACAGCAAACTTGGTTGGGAGTCTACCGCGATGTAAATGTCGGGCCACCCATCGCGATCGTAATCAAGCGTGGTGACAGATAAGGAGTAACGCGGACCGGCTGCTTCAATTCCCGCTTGCTTAGAGACATCGGTAAAGCGAATGCCGGCCCGGGTGGACTCGTTGTGCCACAACCGGTTCATCCCCGGTTTGAGTCCCTGCGGCCCACACATCACTTTCTCTGATTTCCACACGCAGGGTTTCGGGCCATCCGGGCGTGGCGTATTCTTCTGATCGAAGTCCAGGTAATTGGCAACCATGATGTCCAGTTTGCCGTCCCGGTCATAGTCCACAAACGCGCAGCCTGTCCCCCAGCGTGTAGCGCCTCCCGCCGGTGTAACGTCCTCAAAGGTGCCATCGCCGCGGTTACGGTACAACACATCAGTGCCCCAGTACGTCACATAGAGATCGATAAAGCCATCATTGTCGATGTCGCCCGCACACACGCCCTGTCCCCACCCGGACTTGGATAAGCCCGCATGCTTTGTTACGTCCTCAAAAGTGCCGTTCCCTTTGTTTCGGTAGAGATGGTTTGTCGGCTCGGTCCCTTTGGGAAAACCACCAAACTTCGACGCCGTGACAGCAAAGATGTCGAGGAGCCCGTCGTTGTCGAAGTCGAGGAAAGCCACTCCGGTGCCAAGTGTTTCCACGATGTAGTTCTTTTGCTGATTGTCTCCACAGATAAAAAGGTCCTTCAATCCGGCATTAAGAGCCTCATCTACGAAAAATGGGCCGGGCGCCAGAGCTGCGGCAAGCGCACCCAGCAACACGCCCTTCATTTCTCGGCCTCTTTAGCAACGAATATCTGATTGGCCGCAATCTCAGTCCAGGTTTGCACTATCCCGCTGGGCCAGCGAATCTCGAGCAGACGTACTCGCTTTTCGTTGCCAAGGCCAAAGTGCACGCGCTTGTCGTGCGCCGATAAATAGCTGCCGGCTGACGAAACGAAGCCAAATTGCTCGCGGCCGGAAGGTGTGACGATCCGAACTGAAGCTCCAATCCCATCGCGGTTGCTCTTAGTTCCGATGGTATCGATTAGGAGCCAGCCATTCCCCTTCGCGGCGTTCTTCAATATGCGCGGCGCACCGCGGTTGGAGGACACGACAATGTCTATCGCCCCATCGTTGTCCAAGTCTCCGAACGCCGCCCCTCGGCCGGCCATCGGAGTGGTAAAAGCGCTGCCTGACAAGGCAGAAACATCGGTGAACTTTCCCCCGGCGTTCCGCAACAATAGCGGCGTCTCCCGATAGTGAAGTCCCGGCTGCGTGAGTTCGATATTGTCGAGAACGTGCCCTTGCGCCACAAAAATATCTTTCCAGCCGTCGTTATCAAAATCGACAAAACGTGTACCCCAGCCGGAATGCATTTTGCTTATTGCCGCCACTCCCGAGGGAGCCGAGGCATATTCGAATAAGGTCTTTCGGTTGCGAAAGAGGCCGTACCCCTGATTAGCTAATGCGTTCACAAATATGTCAGGCCACCCATCATTATCGTAATCATTGAAGTCGGCGCCCATGCCGGCGAAGACCTTTCCATCCTCATCGTAGGCAAGTCCCAGGGGTAAACCAATTTCTTCGAATTTGCCATTGTGTAGATTCCGGAAGAGCTGCTGCGGGAAGCTGTCGTTTGCTACGAAAACATCCGGCCAGCCGTCGCGATCTGCGTCATTAAACGCGACGCCAAGTCCTTTCCCGGGTGCTTTGGAGATACCAGCATCGACGCTCGTTTCTTTAAAACGGCCTCCCCCCAAGTTGCGGTAGAGCAAGTGGGTAACGGCCTCAAACTGATCGGGGTGACAATAAGACCGCATCCCAGGTTTTGTGTCGCCGCACCACTTGTTTTTCTCAAAGCCCCAATCCAGGTAACGGATTACGAAAAGGTCAAGCAGACCGTCCCGATCATAATCGATGAAACCGGCACTTGTAGACCACCCGCTGCCCTCGACGCCAGCTTTCGCTGTCACGTTTTCGAAGGTTCCATTGCCCAGGTTGCGGTATAGAATATTTCCGCCAAATCCGGTGACATACAAATCGGGTCGGCCATCGTTGTCGTAATCTCCAACTGCCACACCCTGGCCGTATCCAACGCCTTGCAGGCCGGCTTTCGCCGTAATGTCGGTGAAGGATCCATCGCCATTGTTTCGGTACAACCGGTTCCAGAATCGAGGGTCCGATTTATCGGGCCGGTCGCCTTGCTTCATGCTGGTGCGTAGCGCGGCCCCGTTAACAAAGAAAATATCGAGCTTGCCGTCGCCATCCACATCGAGCATTGCGACTCCTCCACCCATGGCTTCCACCAAATACTTATCCGTTGTTGCGCTAGGATCGGAAACAAATCCGACGCGGGAGGGTCCCGTGATATCCAGAAAAAATGTCGAGTGTGAAAGGCCACCGGCAAAAATGAAAGCTGCGAGTCCAAGGGCCAGAGAGTACCGCATTGCGCAACCATGATAGCACCGGGGAATTTTCTGTTCCGGAAGCAATCTTTCGAGCCAGTCGCCGAACGAGGCCTGTCCCCCATCAGAGTGATTCCCGATCCTGCGAAAGGCTGGTAAACCGCTTGCCCGGGACTTGAGTTATTTGCGATTGGCCGCCGCATTCGCCCACAGCGTGAATTGCTTGCGGCCCAAAATATTCCAAATGAACAGCTTGTAGTTATCGCGCATTCATCTTTGGCAGATCTTCGATCTCTGGTAAAGTACATCGCTGCTTCATAACTGAGTGGACTCTTTCTCATACTTGTCAACCTCAGTTCATGGACGCTCGTTTCGTCGGCGTTAGCAAGGCGCAGCGACGAGGGGATTTGCTCAGGGTTTGTGCGCACTAGGGGTTTCTTCGCCCGCCGCTTATAAGCCAATGCCGGCAACGATGCGATGTCCTTAATAGCATCGTCAAGTACCGATCCTTCTTCACGTCCCATAAAACCTCTTCCGCCCCGAGCAGAGCCCATTTTCGAAAGTGATGTGGGTGTGGGCAAAGGAACGACGCCAAGCCATGCAGACGCGGCCGTTGTGGTTGCTCGATCAAATGTCCAGCACCCACAACGTGTTCCGCTTGGCGGTATGCTCGTTGTCTGGTGAAATTGGAGCGCTTCTCGCTCCATGTCAATTAATACTCAGCAAAGTTGGAAATTGTGTATATTTGGTGGCCCGTGTTCAACCCTCCTGTCAACAAACGCGGGCTGTCAACAGGAGAAACCAGAGAGTTCGCAGGAAATGATTTGGGGTTCGGGTTGAACCCCGGGGGTTCAACTCGCTCTCCCAAATACCAGACTTTCAAACTGGAGAGGTTGAGGATAGTCGCAAATCTCGCTAAATGTTCGGGTTAGTTGCGAGTGTGAAACAGCAAATTGTAAGGTTTGAAATTACCAGGAAAATGATTTGGCTCCCCGACATGGATTCGAACCACGATTCACGGCGTCAAAGGCCGCTGTCCTACCATTAGACGATCGAGGAGTGAGCGCGCACAAAATCGTGCGTTACCCTTTTAGTTTACCCCAACTCGATGTGCGGAGTGAAGTATGCTGTCTCCGAATTGAGTCATCTAAAATGTGACTGAAGAGCATACGGTTGGATTAAATAAAAAGTGACCGAAGCAATCTGAACAGTGGAGTGTCCAAAGGGTCCAGGAGATGGACATGCACTCACGGGAACAATAACTTGCCCGGGTACGAGAAGAATACGGGAAGGCGAGCAAGCTTGGAAAGACGCGCCTGCTCAAGAGGCGCGGAAGCGGACCAAGCTTAACCGAAAAGTATTGATTGGCAAACTGGGGCCCACCGAAGCCATAACCCTGCGCTAGCTATCCGGTCTGCACGTAGCGTTGGAACGGGTTGGGATCCTTTTTGCAGCAGTTGGTTGCCAAGCTGCATCTGTCAGGCGTCAACTGGTTCAGTTGCGGACCTAGCGGGCTATCGGTGAGTTTAGAGCCCTTGTTGCCAACGTACGCCGCTTCAATGGAGAGCTTGCCGGGCAATTCACGTTGCACGTTGAAATTCCACTGCTGCGCGTATGCACCGGGGCGCTGCGATCAATGGCGCCGTCGCGTCCGCTCACGCCGAAGTCCTGACCGCAGTTGGTGAGTAACCCTGTGCCGGGCGCGGTGGGCAACTGCAAGCGGCGGATGTCGGCTGGGGACGAAAATAGGCATCTTGCGCAATGGCCTTTAATTCATGATTAGTTTGATGCCTGACACGGACATGCTTTGCGACGACGCAGTGCAGGTCGAGGGTCTCGTCCGATTCATCAAGGCGCGTTTCCAGGAAAGCCGCGCAGATGTCACCCAGTTGTTCAGCTTGCGCCCGGTTGAGACTATGATCCTTGTGAAGCGCGTTCCCGATGAACGTCTTCGGCTCGCCTTGTTGAGGTTGGTCGTCGAAACGCAAATCAAACCACTGACCCAGTAGGTGGTTAGTTGCCCTTTAGATGGCTTAACTCGGGCTCCAGCAGCGCGAAGCGGTTACTGGACGCTGTTGGCCGTTAGTCCGCGTTCCTTTGTATAGAGGTCGTCCATCAACATGCTTTTGTGGCCAATGAGGTCGCGGCGGGTTTGGCTGTCGATCCGGTACAGCGGGTAATCGGCATTAGAGTCCTTAGCGATGCAGTCTTTCGAGCACCACGCCGGGGTTACGCGCGATCGCAATCTGTGAGAGTGTGGCCCCGCAAGGACCAGGAGGTCGCAGGTTCGAACCCTGCCGCCCCAACCAACTCATCCCTCCTCTACGCGAACGCCGGGGCAACCCAGTCCCCGATTATTTACCGAAGCAATTTCTGCTCCGATCGTCTGAAGTAACGCAAACCTTGCGGATTTCTGAGTAGATAGACCTAAAATACTTTGGGTGTTGAATTGCTTCTAATTTCTCATGGTATTGAAAAGCGATTCAACGAACATCAACCTGAACATCCAGCCTGAAGCAGAACATATAACTGAAGATCGATTGGATGCATATGTCCTTCAAACGTTTCTAGATGGCCCGAACGATTCACCGATTCAACAACACATCAATTGTTGTCACATATGCCAGGCCCGCTTGGAGGAAACATGGGATTTCATTCAAGCACTACGCCAAACTATTCGCAACGAGACTGTTTTTTCTCCGAATTCCTTAGAAAACGAGATTTCCGTCAACTAGCTCCAAATGGCTCCACATGACTGACCCGCAATACTGCCGCTATACCAACTCGATAGAAGTTCCAAAGCCTGAAGAGGAACAGCAATTTTCAGAGATCGCAGCCAGGATGAAAAACATGTCAAGCCTCATTAGCGATCGGGCTCGCCACGCCGTACGGTCGGTCCATGCTAAGAGTCATGGCCTGTTAAGAGCGGAACTCACGGTTCTTGATAGTCTCCCCGAGCCACTTGCGCAAGGAATGTTTCAGCACGGTGGAATCTACCCGGCAATTATGCGCTTCTCAACTGTACCTGGAGACATTCTTGCGGACAGCATTTCAACCCCTCGTGGGCTTGCAATTAAAGTGATCGGCGTCGAAGGCCCGATGTTGAAGGAACATCAGGGCGAGGTCACACAAGACCTTGTAATGGTGAATGGCAAAGCGTTCCCTAGCCCGGATTCGGCCACATTTTTGGAAGGAATCAAGACGCTTGAAAAGCACGTAAACGATTCAGAAGCGTTCAAACAACTTGTATCGACTGCCGCGCGAACAGCTGAGACTGTCCTTGAGGCCGTCGGAATTAAGAGTGCAACGTTGAAAGGTTTTGGCCATCCGCAAACTCATATTCTTGGCGAAACTTTTAGCACCGTCGCCGCACTCCGCTATGGAAATTACATGGCCAAGCTTTGCCTTGAGCCCGCATCGCAGAATCTGAAGGATCTGAAGGACAAACATGTCGACACTGGAAGCGGGCATTCAGCGCTGCGCGATGTTGTTGTCGAATTCTTCAAGACTGGCGAAGCCGTCTGGGATTTGAAGGTCCAGTTGTGTGTTGATCTGGAAACCATGCCGATTGAAGATGCTTCGGTTCAGTGGCCAGAGGAGTTGAGCCCCTATCTAACCGTAGGCCGTCTGGTTGCCAAGCCGCAAGACGCTTACAGCGCGGCGCGACGGCTATATGTCGACGAAATACTATCCTTCAATCCTTGGCACGGAATCGAAGCTCATCGTCCCCTCGGGAATATTATGCGAGCACGCAAGCAAGCATATGCGGCCTCCTCCCAATTTCGGCACGAAACAAACGGCAGGCAAATCAGTGAACCGCGGTCGATAGCAGAGTTGCCCGCATAGCTATGTTCTATCAATACGTCTGAACTCTACGTTCCCCGATGAAAGCGCCAGTAGCAGTATATCCGCTGGTCGCCGTGCAAAGATTCCGCAAGTAACGACTCCCGGAATTTGATTGATTTCCTCCTCAAATGCGACAGCATCGGAAATCCGCAGATCATGCATATCGAGAATCACGTTGCCATTGTCGGTTACGAATCCTTCCCGCAGAACTGGACGACCTCCCCTGCCCTCGAGCTCCCTTGCGATGTACCCGGAGGCCATGGGAATCACTTCAATTGGCAACGGAAACCGGCCAAGTTGTCCAACCAATTTGGATTCGTCGGCCATACAGACAAAACTAATGGCCACAGCGGCAACGATCTTTTCCCTTGTCAGCGAACCGCCTCCACCTTTCATCATTTCCATGTTTTCGTTAATCTCATCCGCCCCGTCAATATACACCGGAAGCTGCCGAACGGAATTGAGATCATAAATCGCGATTCCCGCTTTATTCAACAGTTCAGCCGTTGCGTTTGAAGCGGCCACTGCTCCCTTAATCTGCAAATGCGCGTGCGTCGCGTGTGTCAGCGCGGCGATGAAGAAATTGACCGTCGATCCACTTCCTACACCGATAATTGAGCCCTCGGGCACAAAATGCATAGCTGCTTGGGCGGAAGCCCGTTTTAAGTTGTCATCGCCCATTGGCGCACCTCTTTGTGGCCGGGAGAGATTGGCCACTCTCGTGCTCGACTTAACTGGTAAATCAAGGAGCCTAGGAACATTATGAAGAATAACAAGGAAGAATTGAAAACCTACAGAATTCCGTCGACACAAGAGAAGGGGGGCGCCGGTTCAGCCGGCCAGTCCGGGGATACCCAAGGTTTACCTGACGTCGCCGAAGCTGGTTTCGAGAGCATCCAGGAAATGGTTGAAGAAGGACAATACTCCGAAGCGGAAACTCTTCTTGCCGTGGAAGAGGCTTCCGATGGAGAAGTCGCCGAACTGCACCCCAAACAGGTACTTCAAGATGACGTCCCTTTGGAATATCTAAACCAAGACTAGCTTTTCAATTGCTTTAAAAAATGCAGGCCGCTCAAATTATTTCTCAAGAGGAAGCATGGGAGAACCGGTTCGCTGCCTTAAAGTATATTCCCAAGCTCTGGAAATTACTTTGGGAAGCGCATCCGGCTTCCGTTGCTGGCACTATTTTCTTGAGAGTTCTTGGCGGCCTTTCTCCTTTAGGCATGCTCTATGCCGCCAAACGCCTGGTCGACATAATTTTCCAGGCGTCCAAAGGGCAAACGGCGGATATAGGGCAAATGTGGCTCTGGGTTAGCGTCGAATTCAGTTTGGTGGTAGTTTCCCAAATCGTCGGTAAAGCAGTCGATTATCTGGACCTTATGATCGCTGAAAGATTCAGCAATCGTTTGGCTTTAAAAATCATGAAGCATGCGGCGGCGCTTGACCTGGCTAGCTTTGAAGATCCGGCTTTTCACGACCGGCTGGATCGAGCCCGGGCGCAAGTTACGGATCGCACAGGAATGCTTACATCGGCGGGCTGGTTGCTACAACGCGTTGTTATGGTGCTCTCGCTTGCGGCCGGTATCATCGTTTATTCCCCATGGCTTTTGGTTGTCTTAATTTTGAGTGTCCTGCCGGCGTTCTTAGTGGAAAGCCATTTCGCATTTTCGGGGTACAACTTGGCTCATGAAATGACAGCAACTCGCCGTCGGCTTGACTACTATCTGTTACTGGCTAGCAGTAAAGAAACTGCCAAGGAAATGAAAGTGTTCGCATTGGCTAACTACTTGGAAGGCAAATATTAGGAAGCTTCTAATGACATTATCCGAAAGCATCGCAAGTTGGCGTCCAGGCGCTTAATTTGGGGGGCGATGTTTGCCGTTTTGGAGTCTATTGCTTATTACGGCTGCTATGCTTTTCTTGCCAGGCAGGCCTTTCTGCAGAACATTAGTATGGGCACGTTTACCTTCATAAGGTTGGCGCCATCGGGGGAGCCAACGGCCATTTGCAAATGATCTTCACGCTTTTTTCGAGCATTGCCGACCAAGCGCTATTCTTGAGCGATCTAATGCTTTTCTACGAAGAGAAGCCATCAATTGACTTTTCACGGTCGACAGCCATCCCGCCCCGCCCTCTCCAAAACGGAATAGTTTTCGAGGATGTTAGCTTCCAATACCCTGGCAATGAAAAGCCAACTTTGAACCATTTATCATTCCGTTTGGACAAGGGCATGCGGTTTGCTTTAGTAGGCAATACGGTTTGCGGTGGCATTGGAGAACCAGTTAAAGGGTCGCAAATGCCTTGTATTCAACTCCGATATGCGGATTCGTATTGCTAAGTCGAAAAATTATCTGTATCCGGATTTGTCCGTGGTTTGCGGTGAAGAGGAATCTCTGGAAGTCGACATAATTGAAAATCCGACAGTCATCGCCGAAGTCTTATCCCCCTCAACCGCCGATTACGATCACGGCAAAAAATTCTCCATCTATCGTGAAATCCCATCGTTGAAAGATTACCTTCTTGTGCACACTCAGGAAATTCTGATCGAACATTTCACTCCACAAGCAGACGGAAACTGGCTGCTGGCCTATCACCAGGGAATGGACGCTGTCGTGGAACTCAAAAGCATCGGCTGTTCCATCGCGCTGAAAGACATTTACAGCGGCGTTTTCCCCGCTGATCAAGCCATTCAAGCCTAATAGAACTGCATTTACAGCGCCTGAACCGGCGTCACCCGAACCTCAACTTCAACCGTCTGTTTCCCGCCACCCAACGAAATTCCTTTCACCGGAGCCACGTCGCCATAATCGCGTCCCCACGCCAAGGTGATGTGACCATCGGTTGGAATTACATCATTCGTGGGATCCAAATCCAACCAACCATAGCCGGGAATGAATACCGAAACCCACGCATGCGATGCCTCCGCGCCTTGCACATCTGCTCCACTCCGCAAATATCCGCTAACGTATCGAGCCGATAAATGCAGCGATCGCAAAGCTCCAATCATGATGTGTGCAAAATCCTGGCAAACCCCGCGGCGTTGTTCCAAAACTTCGTGCAACGGCATTTCAATGGACGTTGATTTCGGCTTGTACAGAAATTCTTTGTGGACCCGATGCGACAGTTCCTGCACCGCTTCAGCCAGTGGCCGGCCTATTGGAAAACTGGACCGCGCATAGTCAGCCAACTCCGGGGAGGCCGCCACAAACGGAGAATCGAAGACAAATTCATAAGCCGTCAAAGAAGCATCATCGGCATGCAATGCCAAGTCACTCTGCGCTTGCTCCCAACTGATTTCAGGGAAAACTGTTTCCCGTCGAGGATCAACCTCTACAATGCTTGTGGCCGTGGCGCTGAAGTGATCGTGAGTGCGAAACACTGAAAACGTGGCTACATGATTTCCAAAATAATCCTTACGCCGTTCCATAACCGCCGGTTCCGGATGCACTTCCAATTTGGTTTCCAACACCCGCTGCCGTGGAAAAGTGCGCGGAGTCAATCGGGCTTCGCTCAAGCATTGCGCCACCGGCTCTTCGTACTTGTATTTTGTGATATGTGTGGCTTGGTAGAGCATGGCTATAACGAAAGCTTAAATCGCGTAATCGGAACATGGCTAAAGTGGTGCGCCGTCAACAGTGCGGAAAAATCGTAGAGACTTCCTTTGAGCCTACGCAGTAACTCTTCAAGCGCTGCCAGATTGCCTTCAGAATCCCGAGCCGCCATATCCTCCAGCGGTACTTGTTGAATCATCTTCAGAATTTTCTCAGCTAACAAAAGCGGCAGATGCTCTTCGTCCTGCTCATCAGCACTAATTTGTAGTTGCAGGTTCGTAGGCATGCTCCGCAAATGCTGCACCAAAGTCGCCACTTGAAAACCAACCGAGCGGGGATTCGATTCATCGCACAACAACAACTGCAAAATAAATTCAACCTTCACATCCGTGAAATATCGCGTCCGGTAAGTAATGGAACTGTCCGCGATGATCAGCAATGTATCCATCGAAGGCTCAATGTCGAAAGGCGCATCTACCAACGACGCAAGCAGCAAATCGGCCGTTTGTAATGCCCGTTCCAACCGTCTGCCAATATCCAGAAAGTGCCACCCATTGCAGCGCGTCGTGTTCTCCATCACCAGCCCTGAAAAGGCCGACAACGTCACAATCACCCGGTCCAGCAGATTCATTTCAGCCACCAGTCTAAGTTCATGATGCACTGGTGCTGAAACAGAAAACTCTGCTTCCAACTGCTGCAAAACTCTCCATGTATCTTGTGAAAGCCATTCTTTCACCGGCCACGCAGAACGACGCAGATTTTTCAAATTCCAACCAATGCTGGACGTTCGCGAAGGATCATAAACCATCCCCGAAAGTAAGCGCCCCACATGCCAGCGCTGCTGCGTAATTGAAGTCTTGGCGATTTCCTCAGGAAGAAAGTTCAAACCCGATAACAATTGAACCGCGCTTTGAATCGATGCCGTATGTCCGAAATCTTCCTCACTCGAAAGCCCCGGCAACAGCGCCCGCACCATTCGCACACCAGCTTCCACTCGCTCGCCGTAACGACCCAACCAGAACAGATTATCCGCCACGCGGCTGGGTAAATCTGCAGCTCCTCGAGGTGCATTTGTTCGGGTATAAACTTGGCTTACAGAATCATGAGACTCCTCACCATCGCCCAGTACCCAAGTATCTTTGCTGCCCCCACCCAACTGCATCGTAACCACCGGTGAGTTGCTTTCAGTAGATACTCGCGTTAAACCTCCGGGCATCACCCTATAAGTATCCCCGTCTCTAACTGCAAATACTCTTAAGACCAAATGGCGCGGGGCCAATCCCGTATCGGTTCGCACAGGAACAGTCGACAACGCAACCTGCTCCTGTGCCACAAACTGCTCTGGGTCCGCCTCAATCCTGCGAATCAAATCCAACTTTGCGGCACTATCCATGTAAGCCGGAAATTCTGGAGTGTGGCCCCTGCGCGGAAACGCCGGTTTAATCACTAGGCCATCCAAATTGTCTGCCACAAAACGCCTTGCATTTTCCTCGCCGCACCACCAGGTGGCCACCGACGGCAACTTCAAATCCTCGCCCATCCACTGCTTGCAAAGGCCTGGCAGAAATGCCATGTATCCCGGTGATTCCATCAGTCCGCTTCCCAACGCATTCGATACCGCAACGTTGCCCGAACGTAGTGCCTGCGTGAAGCCAGGAATGCCCAGCAAGGAATCGCTCCGCAATTCCAAAGGATCACAAAAAGTATCGTCCATCCGGCGGATCACCATATCCACCGGGTCAAGTCCGGAAAGCGTTTTCAAAAATACCCGGTTATCCCGTACCGTTAAATCCGCCCCCTCAACCAGCGGAACACCCCACTGTTTTGCCAGGTAGGATTGCTCAAAATATGTTTCGTTGTTCGGCCCCGGCGTCAGTAACACCACACGTGGATTGTCCTGATTCGGTGAAAGCCTCAACAGGGTTTCGCGATACCGGTCAATGAAATGGTTCAGTGGACGTACATGGCATTGGCTAAAAGCCGAAGGCAGTGTGCGCGCGCTAACCAAGCGATTCTCAAGCGCGTAACCCATACCCGAAGGCGCCTGCGTCCTGTCGGAAAGTACCCACCAATGACCATTCGGGGAGCGAGCCAAATCCACCGCATAGGAATGAAGAAACACTCCATGACTGGGGCGAATACCATGGCATGTGCGTAGAAAATTCGGATTCCCAAACAACAGTGCCGCCGGCAATTGCCTTTGATGAATCAAACGCTGTGCCCCGTATAAATCACCCAGCATATGATTCAATAACAACGCACGTTGCGAAATGGCCTTTTCCAAACCTGCCCATTCCTGTTCTTCCATCACCAGTGGAATTGGATCAAGCGACCATGGACGTTCCTTCCCTTGCGGATCGCCATAAACGTTGTATGTGATGCCGTTGGTTTGGATCAGATGCTGGCCGGTTTGCCAGCGCCTCGTCAATTGAGCAAATCCCATCCGGCCAATGGAGGCGTAGAGTTTTCGCCAATGATGACGGGGCATTCCCGATGGCCGAATTGCCTCGTCCCAGTGGGCAGCGATAGGCTTATATTGCCATTGCACCTTTTCCGTTCGTGCCTCCACTTGGGTTTCTTTCATAGAAATCTAATTCAGCTTTAAAGACTAGGCTTTCGACGCAAATCAAGGGTGGCAGGGAACTCCGGATTGATTTCAACCGGAGGAACCACCATTGGCCCAGGCGTGTGTCCATGCTCAAAAAAGCGAGCCCTGCGTCGTGCTTCCGCCTCGTTTGAGTTTACCGCGAAAGTGTCATAATGACGGCCTCCAGGATGCGCAACATGGTAAGTGCAGCCTCCTAATGACCGTTCAGCAGACAAATCCACAAGATCGAATATTAAGGGAATGTGCACCGGAATTGTCGGGTGCAAACAATGTGGTGGCTGCCATGCCCGATACCGAACACCACATACAAACTCCCCATGCGTGCCCGTGGGTTGTAGTGGAAGCCGGCGTCCATTGCAAGTAACCGTCAACCGTTCCGCAGTTAATCCACGAACATAAACCTGAAGGCGCTCAACCGACGAATCCACATACCTCGCCGTACCGCCTGCGCCCTGTTCTTCTCCCAACACATACCAAGGCTCAATCGCCTGCCGCAATTCAATTTCAACACCGTAGTAACAGACGCGCCCATAAACCGGGAACCGAAATTCCAGGTGAGGCGCGAACCAATCGCTGGAAACGGCATACCCCGCTTTGTTCATCTCTGCAATCACGTTGCCAAGATCGTTTTCCACGTAGTAAGGCAACATGAAACGGTCGTGCAGTCGTGTGCCCCAGCGAATCGGTTTCCCTTCAAAAGGTATCTGCCAGAACCAAGCGATCATCGCCCGCACCAGCACCTGCTGCGCTAAACTCATTCGCGCATGGGGAGGCATTTCAAACGCACGAAGTTCAAGCAAGCCCAACCGGCCAGTGGAGCTATCGGGGGAATACAATTTGTCAATGCAAAACTCTGCACGATGCGTATTGCCCGTTACGTCCACCAACAGGTTGCGGAAAATACGATCCACCAACCATGGTGGGCTGGTTTCCTCTTTGCTATTGAGCAAAGAAAATGCAATCTCCAATTCGTAAATAGCATCCGCGCGCGTCTCGTCAATTCGCGGCGCTTGGCTCGTTGGTCCAATGAATACGCCGGAAAACAGATAGGACAGTGCAGGATGATTCAGCCAGTAACCAACCAAACTCTTGATCAAATCCGGCCTGCGCAAAAATGGACTATTCGGTGGAGTGGATCCACCCAGCACCAAATGATTGCCACCACCAGTGCCAGTGTGGCGGCCATCCAACATGAACTTTTCCGTTCCCAAACGGCACTGGCGGGCCTGTTCATAAAGAGTGGTTGTGTTGTGAACCAACTCCCGCCAATTGTGCGATGGATGAATGTTCACTTCAATCACACCAGGGTCCGGCGTGATCTTGATCATCTGCAGTCGCGAATCAAACGGGGGCGTGTAGCCTTCCAAAATCACCGGCATTTGCAGTTTCGCCGCAGTCTCTTCAATGGCCCCAATCAGGTCTACATAATCTTCGGCGGATCGCACAGGAGGCAGAAATAAACAGAGTCGGCCCTCACGCGGTTCCACCGTTAACGCCGTTCTCACCAACGAATCCAACTCATCCGCTTCCCCTGGAACAGGCTGCAAATTTTGACGTTGCCGCGCATGCACCGGGTTGGCTTTCAGTTCAAACTCACCCTGCCATGCCAACAGCGAACGCGGAACACTCGGAGTTACAGAAAGAGGCGGTGCCGGGCTCATCGGGTCAATGGTCCACACACGTTGAACTTTCTCAGCCGGTTCTGCTTTCAGGCTTTGCAGCGGCAACCGCAAGCCCACTGGAGAATCACCCGGCAGCAGGAATAATTGCCGTGCCCGCAGCATCCACAAAGCGGTTTGCCATTCCGGGCCATCTTTGCCAACACCACGCTGCAATGGAAGAACGAACCCGGTTGGGTTTCCTAATCCATGTGAGAATACGCGACGTAATCTTTCGCGTTCTTCCAAATCATCCAGCTTGTTATTTTCCGGATCCACATTTACAGGAAGCTGACTTTCCTTGTGAATGTAAACCAGTGGATCTTCATAAGCTGCTATAACATTTTCAGGTCCAACAGCTAACCTGAGTGCCAACGCTTCGGCGAAGCGCTGAGCTTCCTTTTCGCCATAGCCATAATCTCGGTTTGGATCGGCACACCACTGTGGATCCTGCCAAAGCGGAACCCCGTCAGTTCGCCAATAACATGCAAAAGCCCAGCGCGGCAGCGATTCACCCGGATACCATTTGCCTTGCCCGAAGTGCAGCAATCCGCATGGCGCAAAGTTTTCCCGAATGCGATTCAACAGCTCCCCAGCAATGCGAAGTTTCGATTCACCCAGTGCCGCAGTATTCCATTCTTCGCCGTCCATATCGTCAATCGAAACAAATGTGGGTTCGCCGCCCATCGTCAAACGAACGTCCCCGGCGGTGAGTTCCTTATCGATGCTATCCCCTAACTTGTCGATAGCCTGCCACTGTAGTTCCGTATAAGGCTTAGTAACTCGCGGATCTTCGTGAATCCGAGTTACACTCATTTCGTGGTGAAACTCAACCTGGCAAGGACTTACTAAGCCCGATACCGGCGCAGCGGATTGTGGATGCGGCGTGGCTGCCATTGGAATGTGGCCTTCCCCGGCGAACAATCCAGACGTAGGATCCAGCCCTACCCAACCAGCCCCAGGCAGGTACACTTCAGTCCAAGCATGCAGATCCGTGAAATCAGCCTGCGGCCCTTCTGGACCTTCCAGCGGCTTCAAATCGGGCTTCAATTGAATCAGGTACCCAGATACAAAGCGCGCTGCCAAACCCAGGTGACGCAGCACTTCCACTTGCAGCCAACTGGTATCGCGGCACGAACCGCTTAAGGCTCCTAACGTTTCTTCCGAAGTCTGCACCCCGGGTTCCATGCGGATCAAATACTGAATGTCATTCTGCAGGCGTTGATTCAAGCCCACCAAAAACGTAATGATATGCTTCGGGCTGCGGTCAATCGAAGCCAGCAAAGCCGCCAAGCGCGGACCCGCCGGAGGGGTATCTAAAAACGGCTTCAACTCGCCGAGTAGTTGCGGTTCGTACTGAAAGGGGAATGTTTCGGCGTACGGTTCAAGGAAAAAGTCAAATGGGTTGATGACAGTCATCTCCGCCACTAAGTCCACACTAAGTGAGAACACAGGGGTGGGATTTGGGAATGCCAACCGCGCCAGGAAATTACCCTGGGGATCCTGCTGCCAATTAATGAAATGATCCTTTGGTTCAATCGTAAGTGAGTAACTGGTAATTGGCGTGCGGCAGTGCGGTGCTGGGCGCAATCGCACGGTCTGTGGCGATAGCGTTACCAGCCTGTCGTATTGGTAAACCGTTTTATGATGCAGGGCGACGCGGATGCTCATCGTTTGTACTTAATCATTGAGACTGGCTCTGGCTTTGTGACTGCCGGAAAATAAAATCGCCGCGCATAGCTTCGTCAATAACATTCATTTTCCCCTGCAACCCATCAAGATATTCGTGGAGCCCACCGTTAATAACAGCATCAGTGGAAGCATAGTCCAACTCCGATGCAAGTTGGCCCATTAACTGTTCTGAACGATATTGAAAATATCCCATGGCGGTTCCCGTTATGGCGTGTAGCGATTCATTGGCGCAGCAGATGCAATAGTGAACAGCACGAGGAAAATGGCTATCCATCACAAGAAAATCCACCACATCGCGCGGCGTAATGCGTCCATATTTCTTGCGGTACATTTCAAAACCACTGACAGATTTCAGCACCGCCGACCAATGAATATCATCCACTGGCGTACCAACATCTTGCGGAGAGGGCAGCAGCATGAAGTACTTCACGTCCAGGATGCGCGAAGTTTTGTCGGCACGTTCCAGCTTGTGGCCCAATCGCAGAAAATGCCACGCTTCGTTATGCGTCATGGTGGCATCGGTAACGCCTTGGAACAGGTGAGAACCCATCCGAAATTCCCGGAAAGCATCCAGTAATTTTTCAGGCTCAGGCATGATGTGATGCGATTGTACCCCCAGATACATGCTATTTACCTGAGCCCACATTTCCGACGAAATTGTTTCCCGCACGGATCTCGCATTTTCCCGGGCCATTCGTAAACAGGAACAAATCGAATTAGGATTTTCAATGTCGTAAGCCAGATAGTGAATAACATTGGCTTGCGTCGCCATGCCATAGCGCTTTTCAAATTCCTCGGTCTCGCCACTGGTGTCAATCAACGGCTGCCATTGGTTAGCAGGAGCAAGCGGCAAATCCATTTGCAAATTCAAATTTACTTCAATATAGCGTGCAATGTTTTCGGCACGCTCAATATAGCGGCCCATCCAGTAAACAGCATCCGCCACCCTGCTAAGGGATGGAAGCGATTCATTCATTGTGCGGTGTTTCCTTCCAATTCGGGTTCGTCGGCAAGAACCCACGTGTCTTTACTGCCGCCTCCCTGCGAGGAGTTCACAACCAGCGAGCCTTTGCGCAACGCCACTCTGGTTAGTCCTCCCGGAATAATACGGATATCCTTTCCGTACAAAATATAGGGTCGAAGATCCACATGACGGCCTTCCAGTTTGTCCCCAATCAAAGTGGGAACGCGGGATAGCGCAAGCGTAGGCTGGGCAATATATTCGCGCGGGTGAGCTTGAATTCTTCGGGCGAACTCGTCCTGTTCGGCCTTTGTGGAATGCGGACCAATCAGCATGCCATAGCCACCAGCTTCGTTCGCGGCCTTCACAACCAGCTTGTCCAAATTCTGCAATACATGTTGGCGGTCTGCATCGCGCCAGCACAAATACGTCGGAACATTGGGCAGAATAGCATCTTCGCTTAGATAGAAGCGAATCATATCCGGCACGTAAGCGTAGACAACCTTATCGTCCGCAACTCCATTGCCCGGTGCATTTGCCAATGCGACATTGCCGGCACGATAGGCCTTAACCAGTCCCGGAACTCCCAGCATGGAATCAGCGCGGAAAGCCAGTGGGTCCAGAAAATCATCATCAATCCGGCGGTAAATAACATCAACCTTTCGTAGGCCCTTAGTAGTCAGCATCCACACCTTGTCGTCTTCCACAACCAGATCGCGACCCTCCACTAACGGCACTCCCATTTTTTGCGCCAGGAAACTGTGCTCGAAATAAGCTGAGTTATACATGCCTGGAGTAAGCACAACCACAGCAGGTTTTTCCGACGCTCCGTTCGGCGCAATCGCCTCCAGCATTTCCAGTAGATTGCTGGGGTACTCGTCCACCGGCCTAACACGCAAACCTTCAAATACCCGCGGAAAAGTACGCTTCATTAAGTCGCGATTTTCCAGAACGTAGGAAACACCGGACGGCACGCGCAAATTGTCTTCCAGCACGTAGATCTGCCCGTCTGAGTGGCGCACCAAATCGGTTCCCGTAATGTGGCACCACACTCCAAGAGGTGGATTTAGACCAATGCATTGCGGCCGGTAAAATATGGCCGAACGGATCACTTCATCAGGAATCACTTTATCTTTCAGTATTTTCTGATCGTGATAAATGTCATCAATGAACAGGTTCAGCGCCCGGATTCTCTGTTTCAATCCGCGCTCAATCCAATCCCATTCTTTGGCTGGGACAATGCGCGGAATCAAGTCGAACGGGAAAATTCGTTCTGTGCCGGTGGTGTCGCCATACACGTTAAACGTGATGCCCAGTTCAATTAGCCGCCGCTCCGCCGCTTTCTGGCAGCGCTGCAATTGACCTTCTTCCAGAGCCGTAACCGATTCCAGCAAAAGGCGCGCCTCTGCCCTGGCAGCACCGGATTTGTCGAACATCTCATCATAAAATTCGCCTGTATCGTAGGCCTCCAAACGCATGGAGCCCTCCTAGTGGTCTTTCGATTGTTCAAAGACTTCCTGGTCCTGACATTTCTATCTATTCTTAATATTCGCAGAAAGTAGGCGCGAATGAGTATCGAAAGATCCTATCGGGCGGATAAGGGGGGATTATTTGGAATTCAGATTTCAATCAGGAGCGGCTCAGGGCCGCTCCTGATACTGTGTGGTTTAAGGGTTACGGAAGCTGGAATCAGCGACAACATTAAATATCAGGTACTCAGTGGACGCCACCATCGAGTTTAACTTTTCGGAATATTTGGCGTAAGCATCCTTCCCCATCGTATTTTCCAATCGAGTTGCTTGGCCATCCAGCTCCGACCATTTTTCCATTGGAACAGCGGAAGCGAACTCCACGCGCGATCCGCCAAATTGGACTTGACGTACACGATAAACTTTCACGTCCATTTTCTTCAGAGCAGGTAGCAGGTCGCTTTTCACAAGTGCCATGTATTGATTCTGCATACCAGGACGGACACGCGTCCGGATCTCGCGCACCATTTTCGGGACGGGCATGTTGTTGGGAAGTGAGATGTCTGGAAGGGTCCTCTCAATGGTAGTGCGAACACTGTTGGTGCACTGGCTTCGTCGTGCGGCCAAACTGGCGGATTCAGCTGCAGTCATGCCCTTGAGAAGGATTGACTCTCCGTCGAGCTCAGCATAGCTATTCATGGGAGCAATCGTCACCACCTCGTACGGATTGCCCGTGCTGCCTCGCAGGACATAGCGGAAACCGGCTCCGCCTTTTTTGTAGGCATCAGAATATTTCTTCTGAATCTCCAAGTATTCAGTCATTCGTTCAGGTTTTACTTGGGCGCGCGCGACACTCAATAATGGGGGGGTAGTTTGGGCGATGGCGGCTGAGGTCAGCACGGCAGCACCAAAAGCGGTCAGCAAGAGTTTTCGCATCATATGGTAGTCTATACCTCTCTATATTCTGGACCCCATCTGCTGGGCTCTCCAGTGGGCTGAAAGTGTATCACGAACCAACCTGCAAGTCTATAGGAATGCCTTCAGCAACCGTAACTGAGACTCCCTCATCGTTGAATGAGCATTATCCAATTCAGCGATTTTACTTTGTAACTGGCGAAACAGTACCGTTCTTCCCACGGCCTGTTGAATCACCAGCAGTAGCTGCGCGTTGTCCCATGGCTTTTCCAAATACTGAAACAGTGCCACTTCATTGATCGCCTGGATCGCGCTGGCCTTATCGGCATGCCCTGTTAGCAGTACTCTTGCAGCTTCCGGCTGCAACCGTCGCGCATGACCAAGCAATTGAATCCCGTTCATGCCGGGCATCATGTAATCAGAAACAACCAGATCCACAGCGTTCGCTTCCAGATATTGAACGGCCAGCGCGGGGTTCGTAAAACTCTCCACATCGTGCTCGCCTTCCATCAATAAAAGGGTGCGAATGCTGGTGAGCACCATATCTTCGTCGTCCACCAGCACTACCTTAGGTTTGCGATTCACTTCCAAAATCAGGCTCCTTGCTTATGGTCTACCGGGATGCGAACGTGAAACGTTGAACCCTTGCCATACTCACTTTCAAATTCCACCGTACCGCCATGCACCCGCCTCACAACGTCGCCAACAATTGCCAGTCCAAGGCCGGTTCCAATACCGACAGGCTTTGTTGTGAAGGATTGTTGCAGCACTTTGGGTTTATCTTCTTCACGAATCCCACAACCAGTATCGGCCACCCAAATATGCAGACTTCCCTGCTCTAACCGGGTTCCAACTGTCACGGTACCTTCGCCTTGAATTGCATGTCCGGCGTTGGTCAACAAATTCAGCAGAACCTGTGCCAACAAACCGGGATCACATTCCACTTCCGGTAACGCGCCGAATTCAGTCCGAAACACAACACCAGTTTTGAACTCGGTCTTCACCAATTGCATCATAGATTCCACTAACTCATTCACATTCACACGTTGAAATTCGCCTCGGGCACGGGCTGCAGTTTTCAAACCCGTCACCACATCGCGTATCCGTTCACAGGCAACCTGATCCACCGCAACCAGATTCCGCAGCATCTCCAGTAGTTCTTTAACACCGCCTTCCGTTTGCCCTGCGGCCGCTTTGTCCAACTGATCAAGCAACCGTAATTCCAGTTCTGTATTGCTGGCCAAAGCCGCAGCCGGCGTGCTGAATTCGTGCGCCACATTCGCCAACATTTTTCCAAGCACGGCGAAACGTTGCAGTTCAATCAGTTTTTCGTCTTCCACTGCCAACATCACCCCACTAGCTTTCTGAAGCGCTTCACAAGGGTTGAGAACATAGCCGCGGTAATCTCCACGTTGTCCGCCAGAACCTCAAAAAAATCTTCCCGCCCAATCTTCAGCAGCCTGGTTTCCTCAAGCGTGGTGGCTGTTACGGGCATCGGTTCGCTATCGAATAATCCCCATGCGCCAAGAACGTCGTTCTGCTTTGCTGTATGAATGGCAGATCCACCTTGGCTCAACTCAACCGATCCATCTAGAACCACGTACAGCGCATCCAGCGGTACCGAAGGCTGCAAAATTATTTTCCCTTCTGCATGCCGCACCTCTGTTGCAATCGAAGCAATCCTCGCCAATTGATCCGGGTTCAAATTCTGAAGCAAGTCCACGCCTTCCAGGGCGATCACTTTTTCAACAATATTCAGTTCGGCCATAATTTCCCTTTCAAACCAGCGCTACAACAGCGGCCTGCGCAACAGCAGCATTCTGCGGTCCGCTATTTTTTTGAACACGCTCGATTTCCGGCAGCACCGCTCGCAGTTTTAATTCTCCAGCAGTGGCCATTGCACAAGCCGTCAACCAAACATCGCTTGATCCAACCAGCGCTCGTACCGCAGTCTCTGTTGTCTGCGTTTCCATTCCAAAAAGTGTCTTGCCATTTTTAGCCACGCGTTCGGGAGCTTCAAACAATGGAACTATGAATCGTTTCCAATCGCGATCCAAAGTGCTGTCCAAAAACTCCACCGCCGCAGTGACTTTCTCTTGCTTACGACTCCGAACAGCTAAGTATGCGTTATACATTTCAACCGGCGGATAGCGCAACGCCAGCAGCCGGAACAGACGATCTTCAATACGTCCCATGCGCTCCTCAATGGATTTCACTAGTAATAATGCGGCAGTACGCGGCGTTTGCTGGCCCCGCAGAGGATCCAATTTCATTCCCAAATCGAAATACCGTTTCGCTTCTTCACTGATCTGCTCCACCAACAATTCCTTCTTGAACTCCAACAACGGCGCCGACTCGCGCAGCCGATTCAGTGCCTTCAAGATTGCAAGGGAAAGATTGTCATCCTGAGTACCCAACGACGACATCAACACATCCACACTCTTTTGGTCGCAAATCAAACGCAACACGCGCGGAATGCGCAAGCGCGTCGTCATTGCCGCTTTCGGATCACTGAGAATATCCCCCAGCGCCCCCGCTATTTTCGGCCCAAAGCAAGCCAACGATTCCGTTGCCGCTCCACGCACCGCATGGTCATTCAGCCGACGGATCAACGCATCGAAATGCCGCCGGTCGCCAAGAACCCCTGCGGCCCGGCAACTGGCCTCCGCAACACTCTTATCCGCATCTTCCAATAATTTTCGCAGATGATCTTCATCATCACTTCCGCGAAGTTGAATGGCCAGTGCTGCCAGCGAGCGCCGTTGCGGATCACTATCGCCAGCGGCCACGGTAGTCCATTCTGCGGTGATCAAATTGTCATCTGAGTTGGTTGCAAGATAGGCAAGCGCGGACTTCTGTTCCTGCAAATCCACTCTACTTGCAAGCACGCCCAAGGCCTTGTCGCGTAGTCCCTCATAACGGGTGGCCGCTGCCACTTCATACACTTTCCTGCGGACTTCAGTCGCCGGTGAATCCACCAACCTATCAAGCAACGGAGCAACCTCATACTGCGCCGCCTCTGCCAGCATGCCAAGTGCATATGCCGTCTGACGCGGAGTTCCCTCGGTTAGTTGCCGCTCCAGCAAACTGATCGTCTCCGCATCGGCCACCGTCAAGTGCACTCCAGAAAGGTCCAGTCGGCGGCTGGCAAGGCGCCTTCGAATCGTCGCGATATACTCACGGCTGGCCAGCACCGAAAGCAGAATCCACAAGACGCAAAAAAACATCACCAGCATCGCAATGTGTCTTGTGTTAGGCTGCTTCCCCGGTGCCACAAATACGGCGGAAAACCCCATTAATACCAAGCCTCCAATACCACGCCCGAATCGATCCATAAAAATGTCGACAAATGCTTTGGTTCGGTTTTTAAGATCGGACGGCAAAGGCAGGTACAGCAACTCCATACCAGTCTTATTCAGCGTGTATCGCGTACCGGCTTCCAATAAGCGGACCACTGAAGCAATCGCAAGTTGGGGAAATACAATCAAACAAAGTGACGTTGTCCCAATCACCACTGGCATGATCTGCAAAGTACCCCCAACACCCAAGTGCCTTACGATAACCGCTGTAAGAAAGAATTGCATGACGAACGTCACCATAGTCAGGTAAACGCCAAAGAAGCTTCCCAAAAACGCCGTCAAGTCTTCTTTCTTGGGATACGCCACTTTAGCCAATGCACTGAATTGGTAATCAATTAAAACATCCACTATGAACATCAAAGTGATAATGCCCATGATTGTTTGAAGATGCTTGTGCCTTCGAATACCTTCCAGAATGTCCTTGAATTCAAACTCCTCTTCCGCCTCCGCACCCTTTGCCGCGGATAGATTCACATTTTTTAAGGACGCCACCATCAGCAATGCACCAAACGCTAACAGCACCATTACTCCACTTGCCAATAACAGATGCCGCGTTTCAACATGCCTTGCTACCAAGGCGGTAAACTCACCTCCAAGTGCTGCTCCTACAACAGCACCCAATCCCAACAGGCCATACAATCGCTTTGCCTCGCGCGAATCGAACACGTTCGCCGCCACCAGCCACGCCTGCGAAACAAGAATAATGCTGAACAGGCTCACCCAAATATTCAGCACATAAAGCATCCACCCAAACTCATATTGAAGCAGCCACCAAATGGCTATTAGGCAGGCCAGTATAATTCCTGTAGACCAATAGATTGCCACTTTCAAAGAAGCCTTCACGGCAACACGCGTGTAAAGGTAAGCCAGCAGTCCGCCACAAACTGCGATCAATACGTTCAGCAGCGGCAACTTGTCAATTTCAAATTTATTTAGAAACAGTGCGCGTGAAACCGGCTTCAAAATGTAATAGGCGAAAAGCACAAACACCATGTGCAATGCCATCAGGAAAGTGCGCGCGCCCTCTCCCGGGCGTACATCATAAACGCTTTGCCAAAAGAGTTTCACTTTGCGCATCGCTGGATAGGATACCGCACTTTGATAGCCATCCACGATACAATCCGAAGTCGTGGATCTAAATGATTTTCGAAAGTGGTTATTTCCGGCAATCGGCTCCCAGGAAGGGTTTCATCAGGAAAATCTTTTCCTAAGCGATCGTGGTGTAAAGGTGTCAGGGTACCTTGAAATCTGCATCGGACTGCTAGGCTTACTGGGACTGCTCCCTTGGCCTGCCGCTATTGGCATCACCCTTCTCGGAGCGCTAATGTTGATTGCCCAACATCAGGGTTCGTTTTTCGAGCACTCCCAATCTCTTGTGGCAGTCGGCCTTGGCTTAGGTGCTGTGATTTCTGCAATCTCACTCACACGCGGCTCAAGTCAAGAATTCCTTCAGGCAACCATCGCCATTCTTATGTTCGCCGCACCAGTCACAGTGCCACTTCTTCCCTGGCAGAGCATGGCGATTGGCGCTGCTGTAGTGGCCGCCGCGTCATTCAACGGGCACTCAAATATCATGGGGCTCTTAGCGCTGGCTTCGACACTGCTATCAACTGTTCTGTATGATCAACGGCTAAGCACCTACCGCGCTTCCGCGAGCCTTCTGCTAGCCTCCCAACAATTTCGAGACTTGCAATCTCGCACAGTGGTAACCGAAGGGTCAGCCACAATGGTCCAACTTTCAGCCGCACTGGCTCACGAATTAAGTACGCCCATAGGAACAGTTTCCAGCGCCATTGATACCCTGCTGATGCTCATCGCACGACAAGCCAATGCTCCGCCTCAGGAACAGGAAAGACTGCTTGCGCTGCAAACCGATCTTGGCCGCTCCCTGCAGGATTCTATGGCGCGATTGAAAACTATCGTGAACCGCATCCAGCGCCTTTGCAACCTCGACGAAACCATAACGCAGCCCGCCGATCTAAACCAACTCTTGCGCGAAGCCGCATCGCTGATGGATGTTCAAAAAGCAAGTAAGATCGAGTTTCTATGGAGCTTGCAACCGCTACCGCAACTGCAATGCAGACCTCAGCAATTGATAGTCGTGTTCTGGAATGTTCTGCTGAACGCCTCGCAAGCATTCGAGGACAACGGCCGCATCTCTATTTCCTCAACTGTACAAGACACACGCGTTGAGGTGAAAATAGAAGATAATGGATGCGGAATTCCCTCTGAGCGATTGGCGCATATTTTCGAACCAGCTTTCAACGTTTCTAACGGTCGCGTTTCTACAGGCAACTGGAGCCTGTTTACTTCCAGGCAGCTTATCAAGAATCATGGCGGGGAACTGCGCATCAGAAGTTCAGTAGGCCAAGGGACAACAGTTACTTTTCACTTACCATGCTGATCCTTACATTTCTTCTACTATTCACAACCCAACTTGCCAGTGCGCAGGATACCTTCACCGGTGTGGAGCGAATTGTTGCCATGGGCGACGTTCATGGGGATTACCCGGCCTTCATCGAAATCCTTCAAAGCGCCGGTGTCATCGACGCGAAGTCCCGCTGGACCGGCGGAAAAACCCATCTTGTGTTAACCGGCGACATGCTCGATCGGGGACCAGCATCGCGCAAAGTTATGGACTTGCTTATGGCACTGGAAAAGCCTGCTGCAAAAGCCGGAGGTCGCGTTCATGCATTGATTGGAAACCACGAAGCAATGAATATGTACGGGGACCTCCGTTATGTCTCTGCAGGCGAATTTACGGCATTCAAAACCGGTGAATCGGTCAGTGTTCGCGACGCTTGGTGGGAACAGGAACTGGCCCAAAATCCCAACCAACTTACAAAGGCAGACAGAAAGAAATGGGACGAGGAACATCCTTTAGGTTGGGTTGAACATCGGTTGCAGTTTGGCCCTGAGGGAACCTACGGCAAATGGTTGCGTACCAAAAATGCAATCGTCAAGATCAACGACAGCGTGTTTCTGCATGGCGGCATCAGCACAAAATTCGAGGAGTTGAGCGTTGAGCAGTTCAACAATACCATCCGAGGCGAATTGAAAGATGTGTCGAAAATCAACCAGAACACGTCCGTGCTCATCCATCCCGATGGTCTTCTTTGGTACCGTGGTTTGGCGCAGGACAACGGGCCTGAAATTCTACAACTGACTTTGCGTTTGCTGGAAAAGCATGGAGTGAAGCGCATCGTCATTGGTCACACCCCAACTCCCGGCGCAGTTCTGCCACGTCTTGGTGGCCGAGTGATTTCCATCGACGCAGGGATGTCCGCTTATTACGGAAGCAACCGCGCCTGTTTGATTATTGAAGGCGAGAAATTGTACGCCATACACCGTGGCCAGAAAATCGAACTTCCAAACAACGATGCGGAGTTCATGGCCTACTTGAAAAAGGTAGCAGCTCTAGAAAAACCGTCCTCTCAACTTTCAAAATTCGTAGCCCAAATGTTAGCCCAATCCCCAAGCGTCCGCTAGTTCTCGAGAATCTGGGTATCGCGAGCCAAACGGTGACATGGTTCCCGGGCTTGAAGCTACAGAATTCCGAATGAAATTATCTGGAGCTCAAGGCGGATCGGCCTGGGTCCTATGACTGGCAAGTCCAGTTGGTTTGTGCTATTTCGTCAGCTATCTCCAGAATCTGGATACTGCGAGCCAAACGGGGACATGGTTCCCTGGCCTGAAGCTACAGAACTCCGAATGAAATCCTCCAGCGCTCTAGGCGTAGCCGCCTGGGTACCGTGTCCCCTTTGGCGACCTTATATTACCCACTTCAGTCTCACCCTTGGTTGATGCTAGAAATGTCGTCGTAGGATTAACCATATGCTTTTCCTCAGTGTGGGTGGCACTTATTCCGCGAGAGGCGTTAGCCTCGTATCTCGCCTCTACCGTGCAGGCAAGTATGTAAAAACCTTCGATGGCCCCGCAGCTTCAAAATGGGCTACGATCATTTTGTTCCGCGCCATCAATGCTTTGATCTGCGAATTGGTCAACCACTTCCCCGTCTGCTTCTTAACGTCTTCTTCCTTCAATTGCTTCATCCGAACCAGCAATTGACCATCGATTTTTTCCAACGCCTTTTCGCTCAAGACTTTTTTATGCAATCGGAAAGCGCGGGAATGGTCAATCATCCACAAATGCCAGTCTTTGTCGTAAAGGATATTCGTCATGTTCCTGTCCATGTTGTAAACCAGCTGATCAAATACTTTCATAATTAGGTATTGGCGAGACCAGGCGTCCTTATCGGGGGCTTCAATCTTCTTCTTGATCCTATCGGCTTCATCTATTTGAACGTTCTCAACCCACCAGGTGTAGGATGCAGCTTTCCCGTCATAGGAGCGTTCCACGGAAACTGGGACCATCGAATCTAAACCAAGCAAGACGGCTAGCCGGTAAGCAGCGATGTTGAGTTTGTAAGAATCCTGGAAGTTGTATTCAACTCCCGTCACCCCTTCAAACTTGGCTTTTTGTTCGTCGATGTTTTGAATACTTGCGTCATGGGTGATCGTGCCATCCGTTAAGGTGGCCCGCTGCGTGCCAGTCACACCTTTCTTGGCACTATGGGTCACTTTGATTTTCGCTTCCTTCAGGAATGCCTCTTTTTGTTCCAGAGAGAGGGAAGCCATGCTCTGTGAAAATAACGAGGGGATCAACAATGCAGCTGTGATGAATATTTTCGACATAGGCCAAAATGTTAACACAACTAAATATCGAAAGACAGGGTCTAGCGCTACCCCATCATCCCCTTCCACGCCATGTCATTCTGCCCAACACTCAGCAAATTTCCAGATCGAATCAACGGCAGCCGCAACAGCTTCGGTTCCACTTCAATTTTTCGCAGCAATTCCGCATCAGAAACTTTCAAATACTTCAGCCCAGAATCAAGGTAAGCCTTGCCCTCAGTATCCAGCAGTCCAGCCATAGTAAAGCGGTCAATGAATCGCTTGATTTCCCCTGCGGCCATTGCCTTCTGCTTCAGATCCACAAGATGAATCTCTGCTCGACGCTCCTTGAAAAACCGTTCAGCCGCCCGAGTTTCCTGCGAATTTTTCACACCGAAAATCTGAACATTCACACTCATATGCTTCTAATTCTGCCAGAAGCTCCACGCTGATATACTTGAACTGTACACGCCTCCTGCCGCAAAGCCGGTGGCTCCCAACTAGGATAAGTATCGATTTATGGCCACAATTATAGAGAATCCGGAGCTGCTGGACGAAACCAAAGCCGGCAATTATTTCGTCTCCAACTACCCGCCTTACTCGCTTTGGACTGAGGATCGGGCAACCGAAGCGCATGCCGCACTGAACCGCCCTCCTTCACAACAAAGTCCTCTCGGCATTTACATACACATTCCGTTCTGCCGCAAACGTTGCCATTTTTGCTACTTCAAAGTTTACACCGACAAGAACTCCAGTGAAGTGGAAGGTTATCTGGATGCTGCAATCGATGAACTGAAACTCTACGCCGCCAAACCTTTCATCGGAGGCCGCAAGCCCACTTTCATCTATTTTGGTGGAGGAACTCCCTCCTACATTTCCTCCCGCCAATTAACCAGCTTGGTCACCCGCATGAAGGCGATCCTTCCTTGGGATGAAGCACAGGAAGTTGCTTTTGAATGTGAGCCTGGAACCATCACTCGGGAAAAGCTGGCCGTAATTAAGGATCTGGGCATTACACGCCTCAGCCTGGGAATTGAAAATTTCAACGACGATATTTTGAAGACCAACGGTCGCGCACACGCGTCGAAAGAAATTGGCGTGGCTTACGAAAACGCCCGTTCCTTGGGCTTTTCGCAAATTAACATTGACCTGATCGCCGGAATGGTTGGAGAAACTCCCGAGAATTGGAAAGATTGCATTGCCAAAACCATCGCCATGTCACCGGAAAGCGTCACCATATATCAAATGGAAGTTCCATATAATACAACCATCTTTAAGGAGATGAAAGTGTTCGGGCAAAACACCGCTCCCGGTGTTGCCAGTTGGAAAACGAAACGACAATGGGTGGCCGATGCCTTTGCGGAATTGGAAAATGCCGGATACACAGTAGCCAGCGCATACACCGCGGTGAAGGACGGAGCAAAGACGCGTTTCCTTTATCGCGATTTGCTATGGCAGGGTGCTGATATGGTGGGCCTGGGCGTAGCATCGTTCTCCCACGTCCAAGGCACGCACTTCCAGAATGATCACGATTTCGATTCCTACCGCGAAACTTTGAAGAGCGGTAAGTTGCCCATTTATCGCGCTCTTACTCCTACTGATGAAGAACGCATGATTCGCGAATTTGTCTTGCAGATGAAACTGGGGCACGTGGAACGATCGTATTTTCAAACCAAGTTCGGAGTGGACGTGAATACCCGATTCGCTCAGGAATTGGAACTGATTCATGCCGAGGGACTGCTGACCGTCACAGAAACAGGCCCACGGTTGAATCGCGATGGATTGCTGCAAGTGGACCGGTTACTTCATGGGTTCTTCAAACCCGAACATCGTGTAGCGCGCAAAGTTTGAGTATGCCTCCAGGCCGAAATGAACTAGAGGCCGCTCAACTGGCTGCTGTCAACAAGCTGCTGGGCGAACTGCGAACCAACAAATTTTACGCCTCTCGCGCTCCTGCCGGCGTCTCAACTCTGGATGAGTTTTATAGCAGCATTCCATTTACTTGGAAGCGGGAAATAGTGGAGGATCAACTGACTCATCCTCCCTTTGGAACCAATCTCACTTACTCGGTGGATAGTTACACACGCTTTTGCCAAACCAGCGGTACAACCGGCAATCCCATGCGTTGGCTGGATACTCCGCAAAGCTGGAACTGGATGCTGGATTGCTGGACCCGTGTTTTGGAAACAGCCGGCGTGAAATCAGGAGATCGTATATTCTTCGCCTTCTCCTTTGGCCCTTTCCTTGGATTTTGGACCGGTTTTGAAGCGGCGATTCGTATGGGCTGCTTGGCGATTCCGGGCGGTGGAATGCGCAGCGAAGCCCGCTTGCAGGCTATGGCCGGAGCCAAAGCCACAGTGCTTTGTTGCACGCCCACTTATGCGTTGCACCTGGCTGAAATCGCTTCGGAAAGTGCATTTGATCTGGCAGGCATCGGCGTCCGCACCATCATCGTTGCCGGTGAACCGGGCGGCAGCATTCCGGGAACGAGAAGCCATTTGGAAAAACTTTGGGGCGGGGCGAATGTGGTAGACCATCACGGCATGACGGAGATCGGCCCGGCCAGTTATGGATGTCCCAAGTCTCCCGGCGTTCTCCACATTTTAGAGCAATTTTTCCTGCCGGAAGTTATCGAACCCGAATCAGGAAAAAGACTGCAGCGTGGGTCAACTGGTGAGCTTGTACTAACCAACCTTGGCCGCTTGGGCTCTCCGTTGTTGCGCTATCGCACTGGCGATCTGGTGAAAACTTCCGCAGCGGAACAGTGCACCTGCGGCACGGTGGATCTTGCTTTGGAAGGCGGCATCTTAGGCCGCACGGACGACATGGTGGTGGTGCGCGGCGTCAACGTCTACCCTAGCGCTGTGGAACATATTTTGAGGTCAGCCGGCGGCGTTACCGAATACAGAGTGGAAATTTCTGAGAGCCGTTCGTTAACCGAGTTGCACTTGAAAATCGAACCTGAAAATGGAAATGATCATGGGCTGGCCCATCGCATTGAAGCTGCTTTGCGCGATGCGCTTTCTCTCCGAATTCCAGTGACGATTGCCACGCCCGGCAGCCTTCCTCGTTTTGAGATGAAGGCCAAACGCTGGGTTAGAGTTTAGCGAATGAATTCTGAAAGTGCACTGCTTACTGTCTTAGTTCAGTTGATTGTGATCATTGGTGCTTCACGCCTCTTCGGGACAGTCTTTCGCAATCTCGGTCAACCTCAAGTGTGTGGTGAAATTGCTGCCGGTCTAATGCTTGGGCCTTCGCTTTTCGGTGGAATGTTTCCATCTCTTTTCAAGTCCATCTTCGACCCTTCGGTAAGTTCCATTTTCAACGTCATGAGCCAACTTGGTCTGGTGTTGATGATGTTCCTCATCGGCCTGGAGTTCGATTTTAGTCATGTCAAGGAACACCGCCGCGCAGCACTGTCCATCTCCATCGCAGGAATTGTTGTTCCGTTTGCTCTTGGTTTTGCACTGGGCGAGTTCATGCATCCCCGGCTGCACCTCGATGGAAGCACTTTCACTTTTTCCCTGTTCATGGCCGCCGCCATGTCCATTACCGCCATTCCGACTTTGGGCCGCATCATGATTGAGATGAATATTCAGCGGACACGGATCGGCTCGCTCACAATCTCCGCTGCTGCAGTTGGCGATGCCGTAGGCTGGATCATCGTCGCTTTGATTACAGCGATTGCCAGGTCTACATTCGATCCATCAAAGTTCGGCCTTATGATTGCCGAAGTATTAGCCTTTGCACTCATCATGATGTTCGCCGTAAGGCCCATGATTATTCAATGGAGCCGAAGGATGCAAGCGAAATCGGCGGGTTCGCTGACTCTTGATTCACTAGCGATTCTGTTAATTTTAATCTTCCTAAGTGGTGCAGCTACAAACATAATTGGAATTTTCTCAATCTTCGGTGCCTTTTTCCTAGGTGCAGTGCTGTATGATCAAATCGAGTTAGTGGCCGCAATTCGCAGGCGGTTAAGTGACTTTGTAACAGTGTTCTTCCTGCCCATATTTTTCACTTACACCGGATTGCGAACCGACATTGGCTCAATGGAAGGCAGCGAGTTGTGGATGATGTGCGGCTTGGTGTTGCTAGCGGCTACTGTTGGCAAGTTTGGGGGCTGTCTGATTGCTGCCCGGGCCAATGGTTTTCCCTGGCGCGAATCGTCCATCATGGGTGTGTTGATGAACACCAGAGGCCTGATGGAATTGATTGTGATCAACATTGGTTATGACCTGGGCATCATTCCAAAAAGTGTCTTCTTCATGCTGGTGTTTATGGCCGTTATCACAACCTATATGACAGCGCCAATCTTGCGTCGGCTGGTTCCTGGTAGCGAGATCGAAAAAGAATACCGAACTTCATCGTTTGCCCAGCACTAATCGTACGCTTTGATGTGTTATGCTTGCAAGCGATTATGAAAACACTATTCACTTTTCTTGTTTTATTGGGGCTGCCTTTGGCGGCTCAGCAACCACCCGCACCTGCGCGGCAACCAATGTCCTTTTTCATTACCAGTGTTGGCGTCGGAAACGGCGCGAACCTTGGTGGTTTGGCTGGAGCCGATAAGCATTGCCAACAACTTGCTGCCGCTGCTGGATCCGGCAACAAAACTTGGCACGCCTACTTAAGCACCAGCGGACCGAACGCCGTGAATGCTCGGGATCGCATTGGCCAGGGCCCTTGGTATAACGCCAAAGGCGCACGAGTAGCCCAGAATTTAGGCGACCTTCATGGCGATACGTTGGATCAGGCACGGATGGGGAATACACTGACCAGAGTCACCGCTCTCTCCGAAAAAGGCGAACCAGTGAAAGGCGTTGGCGATACGCCCAACCAGCATGACATTCTTACCGGAAGCCAACTCGATGGTCGGGCATACACCGATTCCGCTGACCATACTTGCAAGAATTGGACCAGCAATGGAGAAGGCATTGCCCAATTAGGCCACTTTGACCGCACCGGCGGCCCTGGCGTTTCCTGGAATTCGATTCATCCTTCGCGCGGTTGCAGCCAGGAAAATCTGGTAGCCACAGGCGGTGCTGGTTTGCTGTACTGCTTTGCTGGTGGTAACTAACTTTTAGTTAGCTGCGGTTTTCGTTGGAGTTGGATCGGAAACCGCAGCTGGCTTTTTGATTGCCAGAATTAGATTCGAAGGGATCGCCCGATAGCCGTAACCGATTGGGAAATCCAAGGGTTTTGCTTCGGGTTTCAAGATGTCTGCCTTCAGAGTTGGCTGTACCATTTTGTGGAAGCCACCGTAGGGATGATCGTACTTTCCAAATAACTGAAAATCCCATTTAGCTTTGTCGAAGTACTTATACGGAATGCCGGAATCATCTTCCAGAACTGCAGCGGAAACATCCAGAATGGTATCGCGGATCAGCTTGAAATCATCGTGATGCGGCAAGTAGGATGCGGCCTTAAAGTAAGCAACGGTGGGCTTCAAAGATTGAAGAAACAGCAATAACGGCTGGTTGGCCGCCAGTTTTTCATCCTGCAGATTGGCTGAAATGTAGACTAGTCTTTTCTTTTCCCCAGCGTCATTTTGAACATCAATGATCAGGCCCTTGGTGGTTTTTGCTTCCGCAGATCGGGGAACCCATTTGCCTTCCTCGTTCAAGTTCACCAGTAAATATCCGTTGATGGTGTATTTCGTTCTGGCAAGTTGCGTCAGCATGATCGGCATCAAGCCGTCGGTTATTTGGCCGCGGTACATTTGGTCCATTAACAACGTAATGAAAAAACTCTTATCGATCAGCGAGTTCATGCTGCCGCGGATTTTAGGGAGATAATCAGAACCCAACTTGCTACGCAAATAAGTTTCGCTGGGTAAATCCCCAGTGGGTTCCAGGCCCATCATGACGTACATTTTGTTATGCGGAAAAAAGGTGTGAGCAGTAAGCACATCCGGTCCGCCGAATGCATACAACAAAGTGGAACCTGAAATTACCGGCGTCGATAATTCCGTTTTCTGGAATTTTTCCATGGCACCACGACGGCCCTGCTCAAATTTTGCGAACTTGAGATCGAAATCTTGCGAATGGGCTTTGTGTGCAGGCGTTTCGTGCAAATCCGCTAGTTTGCTTCCGGGCTTGGCGGGAACTCCGGCAAGGTAACGGGCAACATCATCGGCCATTCTATCGGCCGGGACAACTAGGGCATCCTCTTCCGGCTTAGGAGGAGCGGCAGCAGTCTTCTGTCCCCCACAGGAGAGGAGAAGGGTAGCCAATAAGATGGGGAACAACAAGATGCGGCGGGACACGGCAGTTTTACTTACTATAAGTTATAGCGAATTTTGCCCTACTCTGTCACACAATTGCGTACTTTATTTTGCATTGCTGAAAAAGCAGTACTTAAGTGCATCGTAAAACTACTTTTTCTTAACCAATTCAACGTCAATGGAGATGGTAACTTCCTCGCCAACCACCATACCGCCTGCTTCCACCAGTGCGTTGTAAGTCATCCCGAAATCTTTGCGGTTGATCTTAGTGGTTGCAGAGGCACCAATCTTAGGACCGCTTCGCGGATCGATTACTTCTGCACTGGGGCCATCTACTACTAAAGTGACGGGCTTCGTTACGCCATGGATTGTCAGATCACCCAAAATGGTTAGTCCAGATGCGGCCTTGACGAATTTAGTGCTCTTGAACTGAATGGTGGGAAATTTGGCAACGTCCAGAAAATCGGCGCTTTTAAGATGAGTATCCCGACGGGGTTCCCTGGTTGTGATGGAATTCGTGTCGATGAAAGCTTCAATTGACGCCCCAGCAATGTTCTTGGGGTCATAGACAACCTTGCCGGTGACCTTGGTGAACTCACCCTTCACGTTTGAGATCATCATGTGCCTGACAGAGAACTGAGCACTGGCATGAGCGGGATCAATTTCCCAGGATTGTGCAAAAGCAAAAGGAAGTGAAACAGTAATCAATACGGTTATGAATTTCATGGTAGTAGCCTTTTCATTGTAATCAAACTCGCAGAATCGCCTCTGCTTCCGATAGCGAGACGCCTACTTCTTTTGTATCGATTGCACCGCAATCTACGGCCCTCCGGAAGAATTTCAGCAATCCCAAAGCGGTGGCTGCATCGTCGAACTCCTTACCAAGACGTGTTGCCTGGGCGGAGGATTCCAAAAAGTTTAACAGCCTTGCACGATGTTCCGGAAGTCCATCGAGAAAGAAGGCAATCACCGCCGCGTGTCGAGCCGGTATTTGAGCAGGATGCAGATCCCAGCCCTGGTAAAATCCCGTATTCATTGCCTGCTGCACATTCTGGAAGTGCAGGGCCAGGGCGCGGTCTGGAAAATCTCCTAATGGTAAGTCTCGAGTTGGGCCATCCGACAAATGAATGCCGGTGCGGGCATAAGCGAAAAGCATTTTGGTTCGGGCAGCAACGCAAACCGGGTGTTGTAGAGACTCCCGAACGACGGCGATTCCGCAACTGGAGAGAAAGTCATAGGGGCCAAAGTGAGCAGCGGTAACACGCCCCCGGCCTGCTTGATACAACTCATGAAGGCAATCCAATGCTTCGGTGGTTTCAATCATCAGTTCCACACCAACCTCAGGTGGAACGTGGTTCAACAGCCGCTCGACTTCGAGGGGGGATACGACCTTAGGGAGCGTGACGACAAAGCCTGACGGCAGTTTGGGGGCGGCAGCAAAGAAGCGTTCCAAAGTGCGGAGACCTCGTCGTTCAGTGCCGCCCCGCAGGGCTTTGATTCTCAACCCTAGAAAGGGAGGAAGACTGTCCGAGTTTAAACATTTCGCGGCGGCTTGGGCGTGGGCATCTTCTTCGGAATCAGACCGGGAACCATAGCCGTCTTCAAAATCGATGCGCACTTCCTCCACCGGTTCTGTTTCCAATTTCTGCCGCAGGCGGGGATGAACAGTTGCAGCAAGCGAATTTGAAATGCCGAAAATCGCAGCTAACGATCTGGAATCGGGCAAGTGCCTTTCGAGGAATCGCAACGCGATTTGTCCCATTTTTTGGGATACGTTGGACTGGAAGAGGTGGCCACCACCGTAGAGGACGTGGACTGGTTGTCTGGTGCGCAGCATCATAATTTTAGTTCCAAAACTAAATGGCCCATCTGCTATTGTATTCTCAACATTTGTTGTATCCTTTATCCAAGTATCTCTAAAGGAGGAGATGAACTATGTTTGAAGATTTCAAAAAGTTTGCGATAGGCGGTAATGTTCTTGATATGGCTGTTGGCATCATCATGGGTGCTTCCTTTGGAAAAATCGTCGGAACTTTTACCGACGGTATTATCATGCCACCGATTGGGAAAATGTTGGGCGGAATTGATTTCAATAACGTTCTTGTAAATCTTGGTGACAAGGAAGTAAAGACGTTGGCTGAAGCCAAGGCGGCAGGCATTCCAGTGATGACTACTGGTGTATTGCTTTCCAATGTTATTGATTTCCTGATTGTGGCTGCTGTGTTGTTTATGTTGGTGAAAGCTGTGAATCGTATGAAAGCCGAGGCCCCCGCTCCTCCCCCCGCGGCTCCGACGAAAGAACAGATGTTGCTGACCGAGATTCGAGATGCTTTGGTAACGCGCAAAGGCGCGGCTGTTTAGTTTGCTTGTAAAATGAAAATACTCCGGACCTTGGTAGAGATCCGGAGTTGTCCATTAGGACATTGTTCGAGGAAGCAGATAGCACACTGCAGAATACAGCCCGAGTCAGTTATGACGCCGATGCGGGCTTCTCTGTTCTACCTTCCGGCAGAGCAAAGACTTTAACTTCTACGCGGCGATTTTGTTGCCTTCCAGTGCGAGTGTTGTTGTCGGCAGCAGGAGCTTCGACGCCCGCTCCTAACACCTGGATTCTGCGTAAAGGAATTTGATGAGTGATGTTAAGGTAGCGAACAACAGCTTCCGCGCGCTGCTTGCTCACTGCCAGATTGAATGCTGCCGGGCCGGTGGAATCGGCAAATCCGCGCACTTCCAAAACATACTTTGATTTGGAACCAAGGGGCGAAGCTAATGCATCGAGCTGCGCCTTAGCATCTTTAGAAAGTTCTGTAACGTTGGATGCGAACTGCACAGCAGTTTCGTTCATCTTTTGATAGTTATCAAGGTTGGCATAAAGCTTATCCATTGATTCGTTGACATTAACTGAAAGCCGATCGGTCTTCGCCAAGCCATCGTTAGCCAAGCCGTGGGCCGCATCGGCACGGCTTTGAGCGGTGCCTGCAGCGCCTTTGGCGTCTGCGGCTAATTGACCAGCGGCGCGAGCCTGCTTTTCAACATCGGTAAGCTTTTCGTCAGTTTTGGAAGTTTGAGCTTGGAGCTGATCGATGTCGGCACCATTTTCCTTCGTCTTTTGTTCAACGCCGCCGATGCGGCCTTCCAAGGGCGCGATTTTGGCGAGAACGTGTTTCTTGGTTGCGCATCCGGTGGTGGCAAGCGTGAGTGCTGTTCCAGCGAAAACGGCTAACAGGGTTTGATTCATAAGGGTGACCTCTCCTCTACGCTTCCATCATTGCAAGGCAGAGGCCAAACTGAGTTTCTTTTATCCTCAATAACTTACGTCGGCTCTATAGGGTCTAGGACTGTAAAACTTACGGCAACCGGTAAAATCTCCCCAAATTATGCACTTTGATAAATGTAACGGCAGGAATTAATGATCCGGTGAAGATTGGAAAAATGGGTAGTGGGTCAGTTTGGTAATCAGGAGTGACTTAGTTGAGATGGGCAAATATCATGGTTGGGGTCCCACCACAAAAGCGAGCAAACGCCTTCAGGAAGGATACCCCAAATGCGCTGTTTGCCAGACAAGCGAATAGATAAAATCTCTTCGAGATCATCTTGCCTCAATTCCCGGAGTCGATCCCTCGCCTGAGTGCATAATTTGTCCACTGAGACATTGTGGTATTGCCGTGTATTAAAAATCTCTGCCCAGGTCATAGATTCGACATTGGCTAATTTTTCTATGATGTAATTAACGGTTTCTTTATCGACAACATGCCAACCGAATGGGTCCACCATTTCCAGCTGCTTAATTCTCCAGGACGGATAATGGCTATGATAGCTCTTCGGATCAGTTTGTAACCTAGGAAGCTTGCTGGTTACAGGCTTGTATGTGGCCTTAGGGTTCTTTGACATACTGAGAGGCTACAAGCTGCCATAGTACTCCGCAATGTCAGATATTGGTATTTCCTTGCTAGATATCTCCCCAGGAGCGAGTCCAGTTCGTGCGTTTTTCCAAGGAGATTCGTTATGGGTGAGGTCGCTTAAGTATTGGGCTGACTTGTCCCCATAAAACTTCCACACGGCATCAATTGTTTCTTTGGCTGTTGCGTCTAGTTTCAGAGTATCGCCGCCTTGACATTCTTTAACGGTGAATTGGCCGCGATGGGTCTGATAGAGTTCGTATAGGACTGGGCCATTAGCCCAAGCTTGAATTGGCTCGTCAAACATTGGACGGTCATCCCAAACAAGAGACCAAGCTTGGCAGTAGTAAACTAGTTTCTGCAACTTCATGGCGCTCATTGCGCCATAGGTTTCCAGTAAGTATTGAGCTACATCATAAACGCTTGGCATCGCACATCTCCTCTTCTTATTATCGGATGATTTTATCATTTTGGAAGGGGGTATTATAAATACTTTTCAAGAATCAAGACGCATCACTATATCTTTAATCTCCCACAATTTTGTTGTCACGCCAGCGGCCATCGCAGGGGTAACGCGCAACGTCTGATGAATGCGGACGAAGTTGTAATACATGAAGTTGTAATACATAAAGTGCAACGCTAGCGCGGCTACGTGGTTCTCAACCTTCTTTGAAAACGCATTGGTCAAGCGAGTGAACCTGCGTATTCCCATCCGCATTGTCAGATTGGCGCGTTCAACATCCCTGGAAAAGCTAGGGAAGCAGTATCGCTTCGTTCATCCCATGATGAGCCCTTATGTCATTTTGAGAGGACTGATTGGCGACAATTAGAACTCCCTGCCAACGACAATTAAAATTCCCTATCGACGACAACCATCAACGACCATCGAAGTTTGCGCCAACGGCGCAGT
>JAYTTF010000078.1:0-7937 GCA_043745195.1 Bryobacterales bacterium
TTCCCAAAACAAAGTCCGTAAGTGGGTAGCAATGCCCGCCGGCGGCACGCAGAGCTTTGCGTAATCGTTCGGATCGCCGGTCGCAAAACATGAATAACCTTGGGCACTTCCTCCGGTTGGGGAACTGGAAGAGGTGTGGTGGTAATTTCCATCCATTGCAGTTATGGTGGCTGCAAACCCAGGCAGAAGTGTGCGCGGCCGCGGCCCGGGCAATAGGGCAATCGCTTGCGTCACTTGAAGCGTTTCTTGAACTGGAAATCCATTCCAAAGGATCCGTTTTCATCGCGCACCACAACCATTGACCACTGCTTGTTCAGATCCCATTCCATACGAACAATTTGCTGTTGCGTACGCGCAAGGTTAGTGACAAACGTCATCGTCACGTCACGAGAAATCTGCTGCTCAATGGTCACCCGCGCTTGTGGCGTGCCTTCCAGACTGCTCAATTGCGGATCAATCTTCAAACGACTTACTCCGAACAGCCGCTCCAAACGGCCAGAAACTGGTGCTGCCAAGGCTTGACCAAGTAACGAATTGGCACTGTTTTGTACCAGATCATTCTGCGTAGTCTGCGCACTGGCAACGCTCGATGCAGTATCCGGATCGCGGCCAACTGTAAGCAGGCCGATGATTTCCTGCGATTGCCGAGGAGGATCGGAACGGTAGCTGATGTTTAACTTGTTAATCGGCCCTGTAAAGCTCACAGTAACCGTAACGCCACGCACGCGCGTTTCCAAATCCATGTTCACCGTTGGTTCAATTTTTGCTGAGTTATAAAAACCGATTTCACCGTGCTGAATCACATACTTGTTTCCAAAGAAATTAATGTCCCCCTGGTTCACTTGAATCCTTCCCAACAAACTGGGCCGCAGCGCGGAACCACGCAAACGAAGATCTGCATCAGCCTGTAACTCACTGGTTAGTGTGCTTTCAAGCGTTGCATTCGCCGCTGTCAAAATACGCACATCGAACTGCATTCCCTTCAGCAGATCGCTTTGGGCTGAGGGCGCTGGAGTAGTGGCCTTTGATGCCTGTGCCAGTATGCTTCCCAAATCGCTTTTCGGAGTGAAACCAGATCGAAGAATTTCAATTTTACCTGCTAACAAGCTCACCGAACTGGATCCTGTTAAAGTAAGATTGGCATCGGCCACCGTACTAACTCCTTCCGGATACCGAAGCCTTACCCGATTCGCCGTTGCCTGCAATCTGTAATAGATTTCCTTTCCGGCATCTTCAATAAAACCGACCAAAGTAAGATCCCCACCACCAGCTTGCGCCTGTAACTTATTCTCAATGGTGGCCCGCTTGTTATCAAACAGCAGGGCCCCATTCACCTTGTCCAGGCCGGTGGGCAAGCCTTCAAAAAACAGCGACGCATTTTTTAATTCCAATTTGCCGTACACTTGCGGATTTTCCAGTGACCCGCGCACCGAAGCATCCACTACAGCCATGCCGGCTGCAATTACATCTGGATTGAAAGTTCGAGCCAGTCCTAACTCTAGGCTCCCTTTTATCTTTACGTCCCACGGATTCTTACTTGCCAATGAGAAAGAACCCGATGCTTCCAATTCAGTGTTCTTCCCTTCGAACTTCGCTTGTTCCAGACGCAAAATCTTCCCATCGATCGCCATCGAAATAGGCCCTTTGCTGCGGAAAACCAATTCAGGAATCTTTGCGTTAACCTGCTTCCTGCTCGGCTTAATTTCAAAAGCCGGAATCTGGATCTGCCCCTTCCATTTATCAGGATCAAACGCCGGTCCGGTGATCTGCGCTTCTCCGGCAATGGCACCATCAATCTGCCAGAAAGGGCTGCGGGAACCTTTGAAGAACTCCTGCAAATTTCCCAATGGCAGAGCCGCCAACTTCACCGTCCATTGCGATGGATAGTCCCCTTTAAGCTGACTTTGCCCATCGATTTTCACATCCGAACCGCGAAGTTTCCCGGCACCAGAGAAAGTCAATTGATTGCCCCGCGTAACAGTGGTCGCAGTTAGGGTTCCCACATCTACGCCATCAAACACTAGTTGATCCACCACCGCTTGGCCATTCAAACTTTCCAGTTGCAATGTATTGTTCACAAGCTGAAAACCAGTACTGCCTTTCCACCCCAGTCTTCCATCAATGGGCAACTTTAAGTCGCGAAACTGCTTCCATTGCGATAACAACGCCGGCGGGTAAACAAGATCTACAACACCTGCCCCCGTCTTCCACGATGCCGGCTCGCTTATCGGTCCTTTGGGTGTGAACTCGCCCTTCGCGTCCATCCGCAGAGCGCCTACCGAGACCGCCGACTCCAGTACTCTTAACTTCCCATCGCGCAAGTCCACACTGCCCGTCAGTCTTTCAACCGCCTGACCGTTTACATTGAGTCCAATCGCTTCCACTTTCCCAGCCACTCGTGGATTATCCATGGAACCGTTGATCTGCACCGTGCCGGAAGCTGTACCTGTTTTTGAAACGTCAGGCAGGAATCGGCCAATCGGGACATTAGAAAATTGCCCTGAAGCTGTGATTGGCGTCGCCCGAGTGGCTTTCCAATCTGTAAGTGAAATTGCAATGTTACCCGATGCTTTCAGCGAACCCTGCTCTAACTGAAGTCCCGTCAACTTCAAGTCGCTGCTTGATACAGCGACGGTGGTATGCAGTTTGTCATAGTTACTATTATCGTAAATGAACGAAGTAAGGTTAATTACGCCGTTGATACGCGGGTTGGCTAAGTCACCGTCTATGGTGCCTTCAAATTCCGCTTTGCCGTCATCCAGTTGCACCTGAAGCGGACCGCTTAATCCAAGCAGCTTCATTACAGGCTTCAAATCTTCTAAGTCAGTAGTAACCGCATGGACTGTTGCATTGCGATTCAGCTCTCCACCGAATTCAACACGAGATGCCTCAGTCGCAAGATAGGAATTTGAAAATTTCAATTCCTTAGCTTTCTGATTAAAGTCCACACCCACAAACCCTGTAATAGGCGGTTGCCCGGCTACCGGCGAAACTGTTGCTTGTACGTTTCCATTACAGACTGTTGATGGACCCAACTGGCAATCCAATGTTAGTGGTCCAGCTATAATTCCATTCCACGGAATATCGGTCATCTTGGCTTTAAGTTGTGATTGCTTAGCCAACAGCGGCTGAATCTCCACTCCTTTCACTTCGCCTTCCAACGCCAAACTATGCCAAGTCGCCAGTTTCGCCTTGCCGGCAAACTGACCCTCCGCCGCCGACACCTGAAGGCTCTCAAGACTCATCCCTTCATGATTCAAATCCAATTGCCCTTGCACCGCAGCCTTCGTGGCTTGGTATTGGTCAAATGTGTAACTCAAACCAGTTCCCCAAACAGCTCCTACAAGCCGATACTTCTTCCAATCAGTCGCCGCGAATGTTCCATCAAAATGCACTTTGCCTGAACTCTTGCCGGGAATTGCTGGAGGCCACATTTCCCCAGAGTCTACATGCGCAGAAACTTTCAACTTAGTAGTCAATGACTCCAGATTAGTAACTCTACCCGATGCCACCGCTGTCGTTTGGCCGGTATCCACAATCAACGAACGGATATCCGTTCCATCTTTATCCACCGACAAAGACACATCAGTATTGAATAACATCTTCGGAAAATCGGGAGCGGTCAAACGCAGCTTTCTGGATGAAAAAGTCCCCAGGTATTTCTTCGATGACACTTCGTAGGAAAAACGCAATTCCACGTTATCCCCATGGGCGCTGAAAGGAAGCCGTCGATCAGCATAATCTACTATGCCTTGCTCCACTTCCACGCGGCGCACCGCCAAATCAACTACTTCTTCCAGCAGCGACTTCGTGTTTTTCCTCGCCACCGCTGGCTTAGGAAGATTGTTTGTTCCATCAGGCCTTACCTCAATACGGATGCGGGGCTTTCGAACCACCAGTGAAGCCAGCCTAATGCTGGTGCGAATCCCCGAATCAAACCGCAAACCAATCTCAATCAGGTCAGCCTTTAACAAAGCGGGAACATCCGCTGCTTCCGTCCCGTGCAGAGTAAAGCCGCTGATAGTGGCAACTTGGGTTTTCCAATCGAAGTTCAAATGTTCAAACTCTGTCTTGCCGCCCGTTGCCTTTTCCACTTCGGTAATCACACGCTGGTGAATCGAATCACGAAACCATTGTGATTTCACAACAAAATATGCGGTCGGAATAGCAATCAGGATCAGCAACAGCAGCAGCCCTAGCATCCACAGCAATACTTTGCGGGTGCGCCTCATTTAAAACTCTCTTCCCGGATTTCAACGCGGGTCCGCGTCCTTACTTCATCCAGCCAACCATAAAGAGATTTATTCAACCGCTCGCCAATCAACGCCTCTTCAATTTGGGGCCGCGCCTGTTCCAACGTAAGTTTCATTTTACCTGCCAGATTTTTGGCGTAGTAATCCTCTATCTCAGCCGGAGCCACCTGCAATCCTATCCGGAATCGCGAGTTACTAAACCGCAACAACGTGATCTGCCACAGAAGATAGTCACGCAAATCCCGCTCCTCCAACCGGTATTCCTGCAATGCCATCCGGTAATCGCCTTCCACCAAATACTCTCGGCGAATCTCTTCCAGCGAAGCGTCCGCCTCATACGCCTCAGCTTGCGGATAATGCGTTAGCTTCATCTCAGTGCGAATCAGCGCTTGCTCAATCAATTTTTCCGCCATTGCTCGCCGCACCTTCGGAGTGAACTCGGCCGTTTGCGAGTTCATGAATGCAGTAAGTGAAATTTGCCGCCGCAACTCGCTTTCAGTGATAACCAAACGATCCACTGTGATGGCGATCCGGTCAATGATTTCAGCCTTCACCGTCAAAGCGCTGAATAACAAAACGACGAACATTGAGGCCTTCGTCAAAATGTTTGCCCCAGCGAGAAATGAAACTGTAAGGAATTAATTTTTTGCGCAACGCGTGTTCCACCACCAAACAACAGCTCATCCCGAGTACCCCGAAATCCAACGAAGCGCGGCGAATTTGGACCATAGGAAATGTCCACACGTATCGGGCCAACCGGTGTCTTGTAGCGAATCCCAAACCCCATCGAATGCACCAGGTAATCGAAATCTTTATTGTCTTTCTGCTTGTACCGGAATGAAATTGTCGAAAGGTCCGTGTACACGTTGCCCGCATCGTGAAACAATACGCCGCCAATCGAATCGCCTAGCAACGGAAAGCGCAGTTCAACACCATTGATCAACACTGCTTTGCCGCCAAGTGGAAATCCAGTTATGGGGTCGCGCGGGCCAGCTTGGTTATCGGAAAACGCTCGATGCGATGCCGCCCCACCAGCAAAGAATCTCTCCGGCAAAGGAATGTCTTTCGCCGTAGCCGTGTCCAGAATGCGGTTCATCCCGCCGAACAAAAACGTGCGAGCCAGCACCAGATCCCTCTTGATCCGGTAATAGCTGGAATTGCGGTACAGCAACCGCGTGAAATTCGTTTCCGATCCAAACGCACCAACCGCAGTGGCAAAATCTACAGAATTATATACGCCGCGATGCGAATCAATCGGATCGTCACGCCGATCTTGAATGAACGTACCCGAAAAACTTCCGATGCGCACTGGTTGCGATAAAAATGGAATCAACTGCGGGTTGATCTTCAAAGTATTTGCGTCAATATTAACTCGCCTGAACGAATACCGGTACTGAATCGAATTCGCCTTGGACAACTTCTGCCCCAACTGCACCGAGGCTTCCCACCGCCGGGCTGCAAACGTCCGCACGTCCCGCGAATCATCAAACAAACTCAAAAGCGTCAGATTCAAACTGTCGCGCCCCTTGAATTGCGGGGCCAAATAAGTGATCGCAACCTTTTGCTGAAAACTGGATACTTGTCCCCGTAAACTGATGGTGTGCGCCAATCCCAGAAAGTTGGAACGGTTAATTCCCAAAGAAACTCTCGGACTGAAACCCGCCGACCCCGCAGGTGAACTAAGGCTGGTTGTCCCTCCACCAATGCGAGCGATTTGCGCCCCGAAACCAGTGGTGATGGAAACCTTGCGAGCCTCTTCCAACTGGTACAGCACATACTTTTCCCGTTCCAGTCCATCTGGATTTTGCACCACAACACCAACCCTCGCAAAGATGCCAAGATCGTAAAGCCGCCTCTGGCTTTCCGTCATCTCGGTTTGCGAAAGTACATCGCCAGCCTTTAAGCTAATCCGACTCTCCACAATTTTTGGATCCGTAGTCTTCAGCCCGCTGATAACCACTGCCCGCACAAAATTCCGTCGCGACTCCGTTACCTGGAAATGCACCGCAATCTTCAAGGGATCTTCCATGGCTTTCACATCGTATTCTACCGATGCTCCTGAAAACCCTTCGTTGAAATAGAAGTTCAAAATCGCATCCCGATCCGCCAATATGGCGTTGGGACTGTAAGCTTGCCCCGCCACGGTTTGTAGCGATGCCTTCAGCGAATCCAAATCCTTCGGATTCACTCCATCCAGTTCCATCGAACCAACCAAATGCTGGAGGCCCTCCTCAATATTTACAAACGCCGCAACAGTCTGCGCTTTCCCTTGCCAGTTCTTGCGGACCTCCGTTGTTACCTTCGCGTTGATAAATCCGTTGGATTTGTATAGATCCGTAATTGCCTGCGCATCCTGATTCAGCAGTTCCTTGCCATAGCGCCCATACCGGTAGCGGATCGACGAAGCAGGTTGTGTTGCCAGTCTCTCGCGAATGGTTTGTGTATTGAAAAACTGGTTGCCGCTAATTTCCAGATACACCAACTTATACCGCAACCCCCTCTGCACGTCATACTGAATCAACTGTTCGCCGTTTACCTGCTGCTCCATGTCAAAATCAACTTCCGCGTCAAAGAAACCGTCGGATTGCAAGTTCTGCCGAATGTTGCGCAGCCCTTCATGCAGCAAATCCCGATCCACCGACCTTTCTTCAAACACGGGCACCAGCCGTCGCAATGCGCCTTGCGAAAAACCATCCGCCCGTACCTTTACTTTAGGCCCAGCCTCAATCCGCAATAGTGGCTTAATTGTATTTGCTTTTTCATCTGACTCCGTCCGCTCCAACGTCGCCCGCGCCATCAAAAATTCCTTCTTGCGGTAATAATCACGAATTCGTTCCAACCCATTTTGAATTCTTGATTCCGTGGCCGGCTTGTATCCTGATAAGCCACCGAAACGCCGCCAATGGGTCGATCCCAACAGTTGCTGCTCAGTCCGTTTACTTTCGCCGCTAAATACAGGATCCGTCAGTTTAGCCCGCTTCCCCGGAACAATAATGAACCTCACATCCACCTGCTGCAACACAGGATCGTAAGTAAGCTTTGGTTCAATATTGGCTGTAAGAAATCCATTGCGCCGCAGCACAGCATCCAGATTCATAATTGATTGCAGTAAGTAATCCTGGTTGAAATCTTCACCAGGTTGTAGCCGTGTTGAGGAAATTAACTGCGCCGCATTAGGAGGGTCCGGCACCCCATTCACCGCAATTGTTCCAGCAAACCAGGTTGGAGTTGTCCGAAATTCCAGAACCACACCATCTCCAATCTTCTGCGCATCCACCTCAACATCAAGGAATCGGCCAGTTTCGTAAAGGCGTTGGATAGCAGCGGAAACTTCAGACAGACGCACGATTCCGCCCGGCTCCAGCCGGACAACTTTTTCAAGATAAGACTGAGGGAAGGGTTGCTTTTCCGGGAAGAACCGGATTGCCGCAATGGGCTTTGTTTCGTAGTCCTGAGCCTGCGCCATGAGGCTCGCACCGCAAGAAACAAACATCACCAGCAAAGTGCCGAGACGGGCTACCACCGACTTCATGATACCGCAATTAGGGCCTTACTCACCGTTTACTTCTGCCAATTTAATGTGGGGACATTTAATATGGGGACAGATAGGATGAGACGGCTGGTTCAGTGGAAAGTAGTAAACTTCCACAACGCACTCTAGGTGCAAAAGGAGAACCAGCCATG
>JAYTTF010000079.1:0-7902 GCA_043745195.1 Bryobacterales bacterium
GCTCCAGCCTAAGCAACAGGATACCGATACTAAACAATACAGAGTCCTACGGGAGGTGCTGCACCAGCCAGTCCCAATTTGTTTGCACAGTTTATTCCCCTTCGCCAGTCTTCCGTCTCCTCATATATTGGCGCCACCACCCATGCAATCCTACGGTTAAAATAGGAAATGCTCCGCACCGTCCTCATTTTATGCTTCGCTGTAAATCTCAACGCGCAAACTCCCAATTGGGCTGCCGTTCAGGAAGAAACTCTGCGCCACTTCACGGCCCTTATCCAGTTGGATACAACGGATCCTCCTGGCAATGAAACACGCGTCGTCGATTATATAAAGAAGGTCTTCGACGTTGAAGGCATTCCTTACCAAGTGCTCGCCAAGGAACCGTCTCGCGCAAATCTGGTAGCCCGCTTGAAAGGCAACGGATCAAAGAGGCCCATTCTCATCGTCGGCCATTCCGACACCGTGAAGGTCGATCCAACCAAGTGGACCTACCCGCCGTTTTCCGCCACCCGCAAGGACGGCTACATCTACGGCCGCGGCACTCTCGACGATAAAGATAATCTCACCGCAGCAATGATGACAATCATTCTGTTGAAGCGTTTGAAAGTGCCTCTTGATCGCGACGTCATCTTCATGACTGAGGCCGGCGAAGAAGCCGCCACCGGTCCAGGCATCGAATTTTTGGTAACCGAGCACATGCCAAAAATTGATGCCGAATATTGCCTGGCTGAAGGAGCGTCAGTCTCCCGCCGCGCCGGTCAAATTCGTTACGCCATGGTGCAGACTGCGGAAAAGCAGCCACAAGGCGCGAAGCTGGTCGCCAAAGGACCCGCCGGGCATGGTTCGCGACCGCTGCGCAACAGCGCCATTCTCCACTTAACCCGTGCCGTTGAAAAAGTGGCCATGTGGGATCCACCCATGAGGTTCAACGACACTACTCGTTACTACTTTGAAAAAATCGGCACCGTTTCCACTCCCGAAGAGGCAGCACGCTACGCCGCGCTTCTCAATCCCCAAAAGTCCGCCGCCGTCCGCGAATATCTGGCGGAAAATGAACCGGGGCATTATTCCATGCTCCATACCTCAATTTCTCCAAACATGATTCAGGGCGGCTATCAAATAAACGTTATTCCCTCCAGCGCCGAGGCAACTTTGGACATCCGCTCACTTCCCGATGAAAATATGGATTCTTTCTATGCGCTGATGAAGAACGTAATCAACGATCCTTCTATTGAAATTGTGCCCAATTCCCGCAACGCCCGCCCTGCTGCTGCGCCTTCACCACTTGATTCCGAGGCATTCAAAACAATTGAAGCCGCAAACAGGAAAATCTACAACACAATCACAGTTCCAGTAATGGCCACCGGGGCCACCGATATGGCTCACCTTCGCGCAAATGGCGTGAAGTGCTATGGCATTGGGCCAATCGTCGATGAAGAAGATGCGCCCAAAGGTTTCGGTGCGCATTCCGATCAGGAACGAATCTCCGAAGATGCTCTTCATAAATTTGTTCAATTCAATTGGGAAGTTGTAGTGAATCTGGCGGCCATTAAACGCTAGGCGAAGTGTAAACTAATGATCCAAATGGTCAGTTTAGTGATAACGCTCCACCCCCTGTGGGTTGACTTCGCTTCCACCTTCCGCTATATTTCAGAAATAACTGATCCCCAACGGCTTATCGGATTTTTTGGGGCAATTTTTTCCCTTGGTACTTTCACAGGCCAGGGGTGGCGGAGAAACTTACATGTCTAGCGACGAGAACCACCCGATTCCTGGAACTCCGGGCCCACCGATTCCAGGAGCACCAGCGGGTTCAACCGAATTGGATCCGGAACAAATCGGAGCCTCTGATTTCGGTACAGATGACGTCGCCTACGAGCAGATGCTCGACGACTACAGCAATTTCTCTCCTCCCTCTGACGGCGAAGTATTAATGGCAACAGTCCTCAAATTAGGGGAAAAAGACGCCATTGTTGACTTCGGCTACAAGTCCGAAGGCATTGTCCCGCTAGACGAATTTCCGATGATCGATGGCAAGCCTGCCGTAAGTCCTGGCGACGTCATTGAAGTGATGGTGGACCGTCACGCATCCAGCCCCGAAGGGTACACCGTTCTTTCCCATAAGCGTGCACAAAAATTGCGCGCCTGGGATACCCTCGATCAGGCAATGAAAGAAAATCTGATCGTCTCTGCCCGTTGTCTTTCGCGCACCAAGGGCGGTCTCATTGTGGATGTCGGCGTGGAAGCGTTCCTTCCTGGGTCGCAAATCGACGTCCGCCCGGTCTACAATGTTGAGCCTCTCTTAGGCACCGACATTCCAGTTCGCATCGTCAAGCTAAACCGCCGTCGCGGTAATGTTGTCGTTTCCCGCAAGATGGCAGTGGAAACAGAAATTGCTGATCGCAAAACTGGCGTTCTTGAAAATGTACACGAAGGTTCTGAAGTAAGAGGCGTTGTCAAAAATCTCACTGACTACGGCGCCTTCATCGATTTGGGCGGCATTGATGGTTTGCTACATGTCAGCGACATGAGCTACGGCCGCGTCGGGCATCCTTCAGAAATCATCCACGTTGGCGATGAACTTACTTTGAAAGTGATGAAGTTCGATCCTGCCAAGGAACGAATTTCCCTCGGCCTCAAGCAGATGGCGGCAGACCCCTGGTCCACTGTCATCGAGCGTTTCCCCAAAGGGCAAGCCGTTGTTGGCAACATCGTTTCCATTACCGACTACGGCGCATTTGTGGAAATTGAACCCGGCGTTGAAGGGTTGATTCACATTTCTGAAATGACCTGGTCGCGCCGCATGAAGCATCCCGGCAAAGTAGTCAAGGTTGGCGATTCCGTAGAAGCCGTAGTCCTCGACATCAAGCCTAAAGACCGCCGCATTTCCCTGGGCATCAAACAGTTGGAAGCAGATCCGTGGACCACAGTTGCTTCCCGCTATTCAGTAGGAAGTGTGGTTGAAGGACGCGTCCGCAAGCTGACCGATTTCGGTGCTTTTATCGAAATTGAAGAAGGCATCGACGGATTGGTACACATTTCCGATCTCTCCTGGACCAAGCGCGTAAAGCATCCCTCAGAACTTTTGAAAAAGGGCCAGCTGGTTCAAGCTGTTATTATTAATATTGATGCCCCTTCGCGACGATTGTCGTTAGGGGTAAAGCAGTTACAGCCCGACGCCTGGGAATCGTTCTTCCAGACGTATTCGGTGGGTGATGTGGTTAATGGTAAAGTTTGCAGGATAGCCAATTTTGGCGTCTTCATTGAAGTTGGACCTGGTGTTGAAGGTTTGTGCCATAATTCCGAACTGCAATTAGCAGGGAGGGAAGGCGGGTTGACGCTAAATGAAGAATTTGATTTCAAGGTGATTCGCCTCAACCCGGCGGATAAAAAAATTGGATTAAGTTTGAAGGCAATTTCCGACGATGAGGAAAAAAGCCGGCTGAATAATTATCAGAAACAGGCCGATGATGCCACCTCCACAGTTGAAGAAGCAATGAAAAGTAAGGACAATTAAATATGACCAAGGCAGATCTTATCGAAGAAGTAGCGCGAGTGGTGGAAATGACCCGGAAAGATTCCGAAGTTATTGTAGAGGCGATTTTTGACAGCGTGGTGAAGAGCCTTCGCTCTGGCGATAAGATTGAGATCCGCGGCTACGGAAGTTTCCGTACCCGCCAACGCCAGCCTCGGATTGGACGCAATCCTAAAACCGGAGCTCGCGTGGAAGTGCCTGCCAAGCGGATCCCCTACTTTAAGCCGAGCAAGGAATTGAAGGATCTTGTAAACGGCGAGCCGGTAGCAATCACTGCAGCGTAAGTTTGATGGATCACTTATGGAACCCTTGGCGTTACGGCTACGTAACCAAGAGCAACCCGCCCGCAACCTGCATTTTCTGCCGAATGGTAGAGGAGCAGGAAGACGAAACAAACCTCATTCTGGTAAGAGCGAAACATAATTTCGGAGTCCTGAATTTGTATCCCTACACCAACGGCCACCTGATGATTGTGCCTTACAATCATGTGGCCACTCTGGTGGATGCGCCTCCCGAAGTGTTAACGGAAATGATGGAATTAACCCGCTGCGCTGAAATCGCTCTGCGCAAGGTTTACAATCCGCAAGGTGTCAACCTCGGCATGAATGTTGGGGAATGCGCCGGCGCTGGTGTGGCTGGCCATATTCATATGCACGTGTTGCCACGCTGGTTTGGCGATTCCAATTTCATGACAGTCATTGGAGAAACTCGAGTCCATATTGAAGACATGGCCACTACGTGGAAACGGGTTCAAGAGGCCCTTCAGGAAGCATTACTCCTTCCCACCGGCTGATCACTGCCGGCGCAACGCAATGGCCCAGAATGTTCACGCCAGTGCGGATCATGTCGATGACAGCATCCACTCCTAACAACACTGGCAACCCTTCCATGGGCAGGCCAAAACTAACGAAAAGCGCCGATAGAATTACGAAATTAGCTCTGGGAATTCCCGCCACTCCTTTACTGGTTAGCTTCAGAGTTAGCAGAATCATGAACTGAGTTGCGGCACTTAAATGCATACCAGCGGCCTGCGCCACGAAAAACGAAGCCATCGCTAAATGCAGAGTGCTGCCCGCCAGGTTGAAGCTTAAACCAAGCGGCATCACCAAACCGAGTATCGGTTTCGGTATCCCGAAGCGTTCCATGTTCTCCAACGCTTTCGGCAACGCGGCGGCGCTGGAGGTTGTCGCGAAGGCGATCACAAACGGTTCCCTTGCAGCTTCAATGAAGCGGCGAAGCGGAACGCGGAACAGCACTAATGCTCCACCTAGAAACACTCCAGCGTATAAAAGCTGAGCCATATAGGCAGTGAAAATCAGTTTGCCTAATCCGAACAAAACACCGAATCCATTCCCAGCCACAGTGGATGCCATTGCGGCAAATACTGCGAAGGGGGCAAGGTACATCACAAATCCCGTATATCGAAAAGCGATAGCCGCCAATGCTTCCGCAAAGTCCAAAATGGGCCGCGCCTTTTCGCCAATGGCGTTTGCGGCGATGCCGAATAACAGACAAAAAACTACAATCTGCAGTACGTCCCCGCGAGCCATGGCATCGAAAATACTGCTTGGAAATGACTTTTCCAGCACCTCGGAAAATGACGGGGCCGTCACAGATGCGGCGGTGTTCGAACCAAGGGAAACCCCGTCACCGGGCCTGATGAGCATCACAGAGCCCCAACCAAGTAGCAATGCAATTGTGGTCATCACCTCGAAATAGAGGATGGCTTTCCAGCCAACGCGGCCCAACTGTTTCAAGCTGCCGGTGCTTCCGAAAGCGCTTACCAAAAGGCCGAACAAAATTGGTGCAATGATCGATTTAATCAGGCGCAGAAAAATGTTGCTGACCACCGCTAATTCGAGTGAAATTTGCGGCGCGGCGACGCCCATGCCGATGCCAAGCACCATGCTGATTAGCATCCAGTTGGTTAGGGAAATGTTTTTCAGCACCCGCCTATCTTATGCTAAATGCATGTGGCCTTTTGCAAAACGATGGTTGGAACAAGTTGCCTGGTTCTATCCTGCTGTATTCCTTGCTGTCTCAGCAGCATTTGGATTGCCGCAATTTCTAATTTCACTACTGCCTGGTATGGAACTGACCCGCTCAGAAATTTCGAGGTTCGGGTGGATGACTGGTTCGATGGCGGCCAACGTGGTTACTCCAGCGGATGCCCCATCGTTTGGGATTGTCGTCTTTGCCGCAATTGTGGTGATGCTCATCGCCTTTTTCCTGCGGCGATTCAATCCAGCGATGGCCGGAATGGCGGCGGCTTTTTACGGCTTTGCATTAAGCCAGAGTTTCATTGTGAACACATTACTGATGAACCGGAAAACCACGTTTGACCAGGCCGCTGGAGCATTGCTCGGTTTTGGCTGCCTGACTGTTGGGCTCATCTGGCTATCAGGTGGATTCCCATTGAACAAGCTGGGGCGATTCGGTTGGCTTGCACTTGGCTTGCTGCTTCCGGTAGCGTTGGTGGCAAGCCAATTCGCCCGGGGTCCACGTAGAACTACCTGGCGTTACTTTGCTATGGAGTTGGCTCTGCCGCTATTTGCGGCTATCCTGGCAAGTTTGGTCCAGCATGCCGCGCGACCTCATCCTGGGTTCGAGAAGATTCTTTTCGGCTTGGGGATAAGCGCTATCTTATGGGGTGGAGCCGATTATGTTGGGAAGTTGCAGGCAGCGGCCAAAGAACCGAAGCGGGAAAGTCAATTGGCGGCTTTTCCTGCACCTAAATCAGGGGCACCTTACGAGACAGCCTTCTTCCAGAAAGGCGTCAGTTTTACAGCCGAGTTCCCCGTTCCCTATGGCGAACCGACATCACGACGAATGCTGGAAGCATTGCCGCGGTTCGGCGTCAATGCCATCGCTTTGATCCCCTATGGACGTCTTCGGCGCGATCGGAGCCTTGAAAGTGACATTGGTTTGGAGATCCTTACCAGGCAGGCTCATCAGCAAGGAATGCGCGTACTATTGAAGCCGCATAGCCGCAAGCCTAGTGAGCAGGATTTACCCAAACCGGAAGATGTTGCCGCCTGGTTTAGAAATCATCTGGCGTTTATTCTTGAGTACGCAAAGTTCGCTGAGCGGACGCACGCAGATCTGTTCTGCGTGGGGACTGAGTTTGGATGGCTGTCGCGGTACGAATCCGAGTGGCGCTCTTTAATTGGCGAAGTGCGCAAGGTTTACCGCGGGCCGCTGGTGTATGCTCCCAATCATGGTCCAGAGTTTGAGAACGTGCAGTTTTGGGATGCACTGGATTACATCGGCATCGACAACTACTATCCGCTTGGTGATGATTACTCGACGGCCAAGGTTTTAGAGAGCGTTGAAAAAGTGCAAAGCCGTTTTCAAAAACCTGTGGTGTTTACGGAGGCTGGATTTTCAGCCGCAGTGGGTGCACATAAAGAACCTTGGGCAGACGAGACGAACTATCCACTGTCGCTTGAGGTTCAGGAGCGTTGTTACGAAGCCTTACTCAAAACCTTTTATGCAAAGCCTTGGTTTCATGGATTTTACTGGTGGAAGGTGGGAACCAATGGCTATGGAGGTCCGCAAAACAATTCCATGACTCCATGGCGAAAGCCGGCGATGGAAATTCTGAAGCGATATTATGTTAGCCCCACGCGCTGATTTCCTGCTACAAATAATAAATGTCTTCCACTGCAGAAACCGCCAACACCCTTCGCGCCACACTTGATGCAGCCAGGGCACGCATGGCTACCTGGACCGATGCGCACGCAACAGAGAGGTGGCGCGGACCAGGTACATGGTCGCGTAAGGAAATTTTGGGCCATCTGGTGGATTCAGCAGCGAACAATCATCAACGCTTTGTGCGCGCCACCATTGATGGCAAATATTCCGGACCGGGCTATCAGCAGGAAGATTGGAATGCCGCCAACTGCTATCAGACGTTTCGCTGGAGCACCTTGTTGACACTTTGGACAAGCTACAACTTACTGTTGGCGCATGTTCTGGAGAATTTGCCGCCGGAAAAGGCCTCTGCGGTCTGCCTGATTGCTGAGAACCCTCCGGTGATTTTGCAATTCCTGGCAGAGGATTATGTGACGCACATGAAACATCATTTGGATCAAATTTTTTCCTCCTAGCGGGAGCTTGCGGCGGACGTGCGCTGGGAATTGAAGGAGTAAAGCAAGTGGTGGGGTTCTTTGAGTTGGTACTGAATCAATATTTAGTGGATTGGAATTCGGTATTAAGCGTAGGGCGGTATAACGGTGCGGTGAAGGTGACCGTAAACAACGCTGCGCGGCTAGCTACTTTCCGGCGCAAAATTCCCTTTTTGAGAAAGGCTCACTTAACATGATGTTACGCAATGTTACACGCCAGCTTTGTTTAGGCTTGATTGA
>JAYTTF010000080.1:0-7899 GCA_043745195.1 Bryobacterales bacterium
TGGGCATTCCCTGCACCCCGTTTTACCCGCACACTCTTTACCAAAATCCCCTTTATCTCGGCGGTGGTTGCCGCGTTGAAAAATGCCCAAACGCGGAAGCATATGTCTCCGATGCCTTCTGGTTTCCTCACAGCGTCCTGATGGCTGATCCATTTTCTATTCAAGGCATCCGCACGGCCTTAGGTGGGAATTGAGTGAGTCCAATTAAGAAAGATTAAAAGTAACGTTTACTTAGTTAATTCAGTCTGAGAAAGATTTTTCAAGCCACTGTTGAATCTATGGTGGTGATATAATTCACCCACGATCAAATGTTACAAAAATTCACAGATCGATTTTAGAGGGGATCTAATATGAGAAAACTTCAAGCTCCGCCATGTTTCGGCAATATGCTGATGTGCGGATTCCTTGTCCTAATGGGTGCTTTCGCCAGCTTTGCGCAAACCACTAGCGGTTCTGTTGCCGGCGGCGTAACGGATCAACAACAGGCGGCTATCTCTGGCGCCACAGTCACAATCAAGGATGAAGCAAAAGGCGTCATCCAAACAGTAACTACCGATCGGGAAGGCCGATTCGTTTTCCCAACCTTAATTCCTGGAAACTACGTACTATCCATTGAAGCCAAAGGTTTCAAGAAAGCAGAACGAACTGGTCTTCAACTGGTTGCCAACGACAAGCTTGCCTTAGGGAACATCATGGTAGAAGTCGGTGCTACAACGGATACCGTCACCATTACCGCCGAGGCGACCTTGGTGCAGTCCGAAAGTGCAGAACGCTCCCTTGCAATTCAAGGTGAGATCCTTCGCAGCATTGCCGTGAATGGCCGCGGTTTTACACCCCTTGCCTCCATCGTTCCTGGTATTATTTTTAACACGAATAATGGCTCCAGCGATGCCATCACCAACATTTTTGCAAACGGGCTTCGCAGCAGTGCCAACAATCTAACGCTTGACGGCGTGGCAATTGTCGACACCGGAAACAATGGCACACTCCTCAGCTTAAACTTGGATTCGGTTTCTGAATTCAAAGTGCTCACCTCCAACTATCAGGCAGAATATGGCCGGTCAGCTGGTGCGCAAATCAGTGCTGTGACACGTGGCGGAACCAAAGACTTTCATGGATCTGTTTACGGCTTCCGCCGCCATGACGGCATGAACGCAAACACTTGGCTTAACAATCGCGATAGCGGCGCAACCAATACCAGGATCAATAAGCCTCGTCTTGACCAACGCGATCTGGGCTTCACCATCGGCGGACCCATTTTTATCCCGAAAAAATTCAACGCTGACCGCCAGAAGCTGTTCTTCTTTTATAGCCACGAAGATCAAAAGCGTTTTATTCCACCAACTGGCCCCACCCGCGTTACCGTACCTACTGCTCTGGAACGTACCGGCGACTTTTCGAAGACAGTTGACAACTCCAGCAATCCATTCCCCTACATCAGGGACACCACCACTGGTCAGGCTTGCAGTGCTGCGGTCACACTCGGCTGCTTCCAGGATGGCGGCGTGATTGGTAGAATTCCACCAAGTCGGCTCTATGGTCTTGGTCTGAACCTGCTGAAGATTTACCCTCAACCCAATACCACCGGTGTGGGATTCAATTACAGTACAGAACAACCATCCAGCCAACCTCAGATTCAGGATCTTGTACGCATTGATTACAACCTGTCTAGTTCCTGGCGTGTATCCGGGCGCTATGTCAAAGTGAAGAACAATCAAGTGCTTCCGTACGGTTCTTTCGTGCTGGGAACAAATATGCCGGATTTCAACGTCCTGCTGCCTAATCCGCGCAATAGCTATGCAATGACTGTAACCGGATCCATAACCCCAACCGTGGTTTTTGAAGCCACTGTCGGCGGTAGCCACAATTCAATTGATATCAATCCTGCAAACACGAAGTTCAACAAAACCGGCCTGGGGCTTTCCGGCTTCCCCGTCCTATTCCCCAATGCAGTTCAAATCGATTCTCCGCCCCAATTCGTCTTTGGCGGACGCATCGCAAATGCTCCAAACATTGGTTCCAACAATGCGCCGTTCTACAACTTCAATACCACTCGCGATTGGTCAGCAAGTATTTCCAAAGTTATCGAAAAGCATAACTTGAAAGCAGGAGCATTCTGGCAGAACAGCTTCAAACCACAAAGCAGCTTCGCTAATAATAATGGGGTCTACAATTTTTCAGACAATGCATCCAATCCCCTGGATTCTGGCTTCGGCTTTGCCAACGCTGCCCTTGGCGTTTACAACAGCTTCACCCAAGCATCGGGTTATTACATTGGCAAGTACCGGTATAACAACGTTGAGTTTTTCGCGCAGGATAACTTTAAGGTATCAAGTCGCTTGACACTCGATTACGGTATTCGCCTCTATTGGATTCAACCACAATATGATGAGGACTTAGCCACCGCCAACTTCCTACCTGCCCGTTTCAATTCCTCGGATGCTCCGCGTCTTTTCCGTCCTGTGTGCATTGGCGCAAACCCATGTTCAGGAACCAATCGACGCGCAGTAGATCCCCAAACCTTGGCACCAGGCTTCGTTCCCTCGTCCGCCAATACAATCGATAGCGTTTTCATCGGCCGCATCGTGCCTAACACTGGAAAGTTGCTGAACGGGGTTGTGCAGGCTGGTGCCGGTATCGAACCTGGACTCTACAAAAATCGTGGCCTCCAAATCGCTCCGCGGTTCGGCTTTGCTTATGATTTGAGGGGAAATGGCAGCATTGTTCTACGCGGCGGCGGCGGCATTTTTTATGATCGTCCCCAAGGCAACGTTGTTTTTGACTTGCTTCGTAATCCACCAACCACACTGGAGCCCACTTTCAACTTCGGCCAAATTCAAACAATCAATAGTGGACAGGTGCTGTTAGCGCCTCCTGCCTTGGTTGCTTACGATCGTGCAGGCAATTCGCCAACGTCGTATTCCTTCAATATGGGCGTTCAGAAACGCTTACCTTTTGAATCCGTACTTGACGTTTCCTATGTCGGCAGTCTGGGCCAACATCTGCTGCAACGCCGCAACTTGAATGCCCCGCAGTATGGCGCTGCATATCAAGCCGGCAGTCAGGACCAAACGCTGGCAGCTAGCGCCATTCCTGGCGCAACAGCATTGCCCGTCGATTTCCTCCGCCCCTACCAGGGCTTCGGAAACATCTCCTACATTGAGCCGGCTTCCAGCTCAAACTATCATTCATTGCAGATGTCACTGAATCGCCGATTTAAGAAAGGTTTGCTGCTGGGTGTCACTCACACCTGGAGCAAGGCCATGGGGACTCAGGCTAATGATCTTCCCGGTGTCAACGGATTCGGAGCACCTCGAGTTGACTTGAATCAGCGCAAAGCCAATTACGCTCCCCAGGATTTCGACCGTCGGCATAACTTCAATATCAACTGGGTTTATGAACTGCCCAAAATTACCAATAACCGCGCTTTGGGCTATGTCACCAACGGCTGGCAAATTTCTGGTATCTACCGCTACCAGACAGGCGCACCTTATAACATTGGCTTCAATATTCCTGGCCTTTCCGGCTACGGCGTCACAGGAAGCCAACAAATAGAAGGTGGACGCATTGCCATTGTCGGACCCACTGGTCCGGGAACCAGTAGCGATCCTTACAAGCAGTTTAATACCGCTGCCTTCACACCGCCGAATCTAGTCGGTAGTCTTGGACTCGAATCAGGGCGCAACTTTTTGTATCGTTCCCCCATCAACGCCATCGACGCAACATTATCGAAGTCGTTTAGTTGGAAGGAACGAATGAAGCTGGAACTTCGGCTGGACACCTTCAACCTGCTCAACCACACGCAGTTTGACGGTATCAACACCACGCTCAATGTAACCAGTGCCACTAATTACACGCCTACCAACTTGGCTAACGAGTTAACCAATAGAGCAGGCTTCGGGGCAGTCACTTCAGTGCGGCCGCCTCGCAATATGCAAATTTCAGCCAGATTCCAATTCTAAGCTGATTTAGCTAAAACCAACCAGGTGCTGCCCGTTGCCTCAAAAGCGCAAAGGTCGCTCCGGCGTTTCTCCTAATACGAGAAACGCGCTGATTCCATCAGCCGGAGCGAGTCCGTTTTGCGCGAGTTTCTCAAAGAGGCCGCAGGCAGCATTTTTGTTTTATAAGGAGTGGGACATGTTTACCAGAAGAGACTTTTCAAAAATAACTTTAGGCGCGTTGCCGGCCATTAACGCCATGGCTGCCGTCAACAGCAAGATCAACGGAGTGCGCATCGGCGTGCAGTCCTATAGTTTTCGCCAAATGCAGTTGGACGATGCTATTAAGGCCATGGTCGATTGCGATCTGCATGAATGCGAACTGTTCGCCCAGCATGCCGAACGCGCTGCCGGTGCGCCTGCTGGCGGTCCCGGACCTGGCGGACCCCGTCCGCCACAAGCTGCGACTAGTGGCGCTGCTCCTTCTCCTGCTGCTGCAGGTGGTGAGCAAAAGAAGAAAGGCGGCGGATTCCGTCCCAATCCCGAAGCCCGCGAAAACATGCGCAAGTGGCGCTTATCCGTTTCTATGGATGCCTTCAAAGACGTCCGCAAGAAATTTGATACTGCTGGCATCATGCTGCACGCCTACAACTTGAGCTTCCGCGAAGATTTCACCGACGAAGAAATTGATCGCGGGTTTGAAATGGCCAAGGCTTTAGGCGTGAAAGTAATCACAGCATCTTCCACCGTAAGCGCGGCCAAGAAGCTTGCCCCATTTGCCGATAAGCACAAGATGATCGTCGCTATGCACAATCATTCCAACTTGAAGGACCCCAACGAATTCGCCAAGCCCGAAGCCTTTGCCGCAGTTATGGCAATGTCAAAAAACTTCCACGTGAACCTGGACATTGGTCACTTCACTGCAGCTGGTTACGATCCCATCCCCTACATTAAGGAACATCACAAACGGATCACCAACCTTCACATTAAAGATCGCAAAAAGGATGACGGCGCAAATACTATTTGGGGCGAAGGAGATACCCAAATTAAAGCCGTGCTGCAGTTACTGAAGAAGGAAAAATATCCAATTCCAGCAGACATCGAATATGAATATCAGGGTGCAAGCGATCCCACCACCGAAGTAAAGAAGTGCGTGGCTTTCATGAAGGCTGCCCTCGCATAACTCAATGCCGACGCGGAAATGCCCCGCTCATTTGGCGGGGCGTTTCACGTCGGGCCTCGGATCCTTAATGAATCCGTCTTTATTGGGCATTTTGACCTTTACCAATGATTTCGCGTTCAACTCTTCACCCTCATCGAATAACTTATTCAGATACAAAACATAGGCAACCACCGCATAAGTCTGGTCTGCCGTAAGACTCCCTGGATCCTTAAACGGCATCGCCCGATTCACGTAATCCCAAATTCCCGGTGCGTGCGGCCAATAGCTTCCCACCGTCCGTAGTTCCTTTGGCTGTCCTAAAGAACCAACGCCTCCAGCCAATGCCGGATCATCCGCCCCCTCCCCTTTCTGTCCATGACACTTTGCGCAGCGGCGCTCAAAAATCAACTTACCCTCAAGTGCCGTTCCGCGTCCCGCAGGCAAACCATTCCCTTCGGGAGTGATGAACTTATCTCTTGCCGCAATATCTTTTTCCACCGCAATTCGACCAATGTTCAATTTGCTGGGCGTTTGAGCCGACAGAGTGAAAATGAAGAGCCCTGTTAGCGCAAAGGCCGCTCCGGCGCGGCACCAATATTTGAACAGACTCGTTAATTCCAATAGCCGGAGCGAGTCCGTTTTGCGCGAGTTCATAAAAAGCACACTATGAAGCCTCAACATGAGCCACCTTCCCCTCAGCATTGATCTGCCAGAATTTAATGCCATTGAAGTGATAGTGCGAATTTGCTCCACGAACCGCCAGCAGCGCATCCCGCGTCGGCTGCACGTAACCACTCTCATCAATGGCGCGCGAAGCAATGTTGGCTGGCTCTCCATCCCAACTCCAATCCATGCGAAACCTCGTAAATGCCATCGGCAAGCGCGGCTCCTGCAATTTGGCCTTGCGCCATGTCTTGCCTCCGTCAGTGGTGACCTCAACCGCTTCAATGCGGCCTTTCCCCGTCCATGCCAAGCCAGTGATTTCCTGATATCCGCGCTTATGCAAGCGTTGACCTCCCGACGGAGTAGTAATCACCGATTTCGCTTCCATATCAAACGTATATTGCCGAGCCTTCCCATCCGCCATCATATCCGTATACTTCGACGTCTCCTCACGACTCGCCAGTGGTTCCTCAGTCACCTTCAATTGACGAAGCCATTTCACACAAACGTTCCCTTCCCAACCAGGAACGATCAGACGCAGTGGATAGCCCTGTTCCGGTCGCAACGCTTCTCCGTTTTGTCCATAAGCAACCAAAATGTCTTTCAGCGCCTTTTCAATTGGAATACTGCGATGCATCCGGCAAGCATCCGCTCCCTCCGCGATGATCCATTTTGCATTCGGCTTCAACCCGGCTTCCTGCAGCAATGTCGATAGCTTCACTCCCGTCCATTCACTGCAACTGGCTAAGCCAAATCCGGTCTGCACATCCACCGCAACTTTGCCCGACCATTCACGCCCGCTATTGCCGGAACATTCCACGAAGTTGATTTGCGAAGCCGAAGGGAATCGGCGCAAATCTTCCAGCGTAAACGACAAAGGATCGTTAACCAGTCCATGCAGCAGTAACTCGTGCGTCGCCTCCACCAAGGGCGGAATACCGGAATGATGCCGTTCAAAGTGCAGCGAGGAAGGTGTGATAATCCCCATCGTTTGCGCCAAGGGTGTCAGGCTGGAACTGGCTTCCAGATGCTTGTTGGTTCCAGGAAGACGAGCAATTTTCTGCTCCGTGGAACGCTCCCCATATTGACCTACTGGACGACCCAAATTGTTCGGCCCTTCCTCTTCCTCAGCCACCTTGGTTGCATCGGTCGAACAACCGGTTAGCAACCCACCAAGAGCCGCACTATATTTCAGCCAACGTCTTCTGCTTGATTCCGTTTCCATCCATTTAATCTTAAATGAGGAGTGACCGAAAATGCACAGACTTGTTGCTGCCAGCCATTTTTTACACTGCTAGCCTTCATTGCTAAAAGAGCTAACTTGGCAGGGTCGCGGCAGAATCTGATGCCAATTATCAAGTTAGGTCTTCGTGGGGCAGGCCCCCTGGCCTGCAGCCGGACGCCCTCGTCCGGCTCCTCAGAGTTCGGTAGAGATCAGGACTAGCCCGACTTTCATCCAACAAGAAACCGCCGGATGAGGACCCGCATGTCCCGTGGGTGGCAGGGCAGGAGCAGCGGAAGAGCCGTGAGCCCCCCGAAATGGATAAAGGGATTCAAATGCCTGGCCCAAGCTATTGTACTCTGCATGAAATTAGAGAGTTGCTATAAGCGAGAGGCTAGCGGTCGGAAGTCAAGGGTCACCGCCGGGATTCATGCGTCGCCTGCAATTGGATGGTTTATGGGTATGGGTTATTTGCGGACGCCGACTAAGTTTGGCTCCCCACCACTGGACGCATTTAGAACTCTTGCGGCATAAAACCGAGTCAGCTCGAACCGTTGCAAGCTACTCATTGCGAAAAACATCTCTGAGGAAAGTGATAGCAGTCCTGGCTGGGCGCCCAGTGTGGATTCGAACTCGCGTTGCTCATGACGACGGTATTCGCCGCCCGAAACGAAATACCTATGGAGATGCGGTGGCCAGTTCAGCGGGTTTATACTCAATACCATGCAAGGACAAGAATTACTGCGGAGAATAGAGGCGAATCCTGGGGTCCTGGGGGGCAAGCCGATCATCCGAGGACGGCGGATTGCGGTGGAACACATTCTTTCAATGCTTGCCGCCGGTGACTCTCCCTCCGACATTCTGAACCACTATCCATTTCTCGACTCTGAAGACATTCAAGCGTGTGTAGTTTA
>JAYTTF010000081.1:0-28864 GCA_043745195.1 Bryobacterales bacterium
GAAATCAGCACGTCCAGGTCGCCATCGTGATCGTAATCTGCATAGGCTGCACCACGGGCGACAATCGCTTTTTGAAAATCGGGACCAACCGATTTTGAAACGTCCGCAAATTTTCCTTTGCCTAAATTGCGGAATAGCAATGGAGGCTGGCGGAATTGGACTTTGGGCTGCACGCGGCCAATTTCTTCTTCAATGTGGCCGTTGGCAGTGAGGATATCCAACCAGCCGTCGAGATCGAAATCAAAGAAGAAGGTCCCGAAAGTCAGCGATAGAAGACTGGCTCTACCAACTGTGGAACGCGGTGCTTCATCCACAAAGAGCCCATTGCCTTCGTTGTGATACAGGCCAAGCATTTGGTTGGAAAAGTTGCCTACCAGCAGGTGAGGGCGGCCGGAGCGGTCGTAATCACCGGAATCAGCACCCATGGCTCCCCGCGCGGTACCGTCCTCTCCAAATGCAACGCCAGCGCTTAAGCCAATTTCTTTGAATGTGCCATTGCGGTTATTGCGATAGAGTTTGTTGGGCTGAGTATCATTGGCAACAAAAAGGTCAGGCCAACCATCGGAATCGAAATCAATCACAGCAGCGCCCAAAGCTTTGCTGCCTTTGTCCACTAGACCCGCTGCCTGACTCACATCTGCAAATTTGCCGTTGCCCAAATTGCGGTACAACTTGGAGGGCAAGCTCTTGTAGGATTCTGGAGTGCAATACGACTTGGTGCTTCCGTCAATGGAACACCATAGGTCACCCTTTGCAGTCCATTGAACGTAGTTGGCAACGAACAGATCCACCTTACCGTCGCGGTCATAATCAAAGAAAACCGCACTGGCCGGAAAGCCGGCATTACGAATTCCGCTAGCTGCTGTTGCGTCGCGAAATTTGCCATTACCTTCGTTGTGGAACAGACGGTCCCCTTCCAATGCTGTTATGTAGAGATCTTCACGGCCGTCGTTATCGTAATCAGCCGCTGCAACGCCCAGACCATATATTTCGATGTCGAGTCCGCTGGAAGCCGTAACATTCGTGAAAGTGCCATTGCGGTTGTTGTGATAAAGCGCTCCGATTGACTTACGGCCTTTCGGCGTCCAGTCTTTGGAATTCACCAGGAAAATATCCGGCCAACCATCCCCGTCGTAATCGAAGAAGACGCAACCAGCGCCCATTGTTTCCGGTAGCCAGTGCTTCCCTGCCCTACCACTGTTGTGGCTGAATGAAATGCCTGCAAATTTTGTGGCATCTGTAAATTGCACTTGGCTGAAGCACATGCTGGCAAGCAACAGGCAGGCTAACAGTTTGCTCATCGAAGCTTAACACTCCCATGATCGTGAATCATCTGCCGTTCGTTGTTATCTTCAGCGCTTGCTTGCCTGCGGCCTTGTGTGATTTCCTGCGAAGGTTCATCTGCTTTGAATCGCCGGAATAGTTTTTCTTCCCGCGCTGCATCATCCATTTTTCCTAATCCTCTGTAGGACAGCATTAATGTGTAGTGGGCCTGCACGTCTTCGGTGTCCACGTTCAGGACTGCTTTTCCAGCATGCACAGCATCTTCGTATTTTCGCTGTAGAAAGCGCACTCTGGCCAGTTGGTTCAGAACTACGCGATCTTTCGGATACTTCGCCAAAACCGTTTCCAGGCTGGCAACGGCAGCATCATAGTTGCCATCCGCCTTTTCAACCATCGCCTGAAAGAAATGAATTCTGCTCAAGCTACGATCTAACGAAATTGCCTTGGCCAGAAAGGGTTTGGCCGCTTCGGTTTCGCCTTCTTGAATCAGCACACGAGCTACATTCAACCATCCATCGGCATAACCGGGCTCCGCTTCGGTCACTTTTTTGAAGGCATATTCGGCACCTTTCAAGTCCCCTTGCAAAAGCATTCCGATACCCCAATCGTTCCAACGTTCGCGATCCTTCAACTCCACTTTGGGTTGCCACTGCACACTGTTGTTACCAATCGCAAGTTGCGATTTGGCGGTGGCTAGCACTACTACTGGCGCTTGGGGAATTCTGTCTTTGATTGCGCCGGAAACATTCTTAGGAATATTCGCGTTCACAAAACTGTATTCGCGGCTATCGTGATCCAGGCCACTGCTGCCCTTGCCAGGTTTCCCGGCGTAAGCGTACTCAGTGTAGTAGTGTGAAAATTTCCGGTAATTCAACTTTGCTTCAAGCTGCAACGGGCCGCGAACTCCCTCAGGGATTTTCATGCGGAAGTGACCAACATCAGCCGCGCCTGGAGGAATTAGGCGAGCATACAAGACGCTACGAAGCTGCCAAGCATTTCGCTTATTGATTGGGTTACCCTGTCCGTCTAATCCAAAAGCACGGTAGAAATGAGCACCTTTTTCCACTGGGCCGCCGTCATCCAAAGCGCCACTCCAAAAGACGACTTTGCCATCAGCATCTTTTGCCGCCAGTTCCAACCAGACGTCGAAGGAATCGACGGTGCCACCCGGGAAGAAGTGGCCGATTTTCCGGGTACGAACCACAACATCAACGCGAACAGTGTCCCCTGGCTTCACTGCTACTCCGGCTTTTTCAATGGGGGCAGCAACCTTGCCCACTTCCCTAATTACTGTTTGCCCGGCCTGTTCAGATTCTTCACCAACAGCGTTGAACGACATTAGTTGTTGAGGGGCTTCACCACTCCGGCGTTGCATCTCCAAACCGGAATTAGCATTAACAGGCGACAAGGCAAAAATATCTACAGTGACGAAACCCGATTTCAAAAACTTCTCAGTTTCTGCTAACTGATCTTTATCCTGATTTGCATTGGCAACGGCAGTGTTTGCTGCGCTGAACCGATGCGAATGGATTTTGCCATACCGATTCCCAGGGTCTTTGGAATCAACTAAAGCCATGTGGCAATCGGAACACGTGGAAGACTTGGCCGGATAGTAGAAACTGCGAGCCCCTTGTCCGCTGACTCCGCTTGCTTGCCAGTTGTCGTAATCATTGAAGCCGCGCACCCAACGGTAGTTGTTCACTGGGACATCTAAATGGACTTTGTGACAGGTGGCACAGAATTCTGATTCCTTCATGAAGGGCTTCAAGAAAGTGCGTCGATGCGGTTCTGGGTTCAAGAAAGTCAGAAATCGATCCATCTGGTGAATCACCGGGTTGCGACTGGAAGCAAGTTCATGCAGAGGCGGATAGGCGATAGTGAACGCTCCATTCCCCACGGAACCTTCCACATGAGTAATGGAATGACAGGATACGCATCCAAGCCCATTTTGAGCTTCCGGCGTGTCGATCTGATCTTTCACTGGAGTATCGAATCTTCCATTGAAAAACAGCGCATGGTCATGGCAACCGGCGCACCACTTGCTTCCTTTAGTGCCGCTCAACTCTTGCATCTGTTCAATAGACTTGCGATAGAACTGGTTGTTGAAAGACGCAAAATGATGCATGGAACTTTCCCACTGTTGATAAATTTCTTTGTGGCATTCACCGCACAATTTAGAGTCCATAAAGAAATTGGATGGAATGGTCCCGCCAACGTTGGTCTTTGAAGCAGATGGCCAGAAGGGAGATTGCGGCCCACCCCCTTCCTCTTCCATGGAAGTGGGGATGATTAGCGAATTCGCAATCTTAATAGGCGGGGTACCGAGTATCTTGGACGCTAATGGAATAAGGATCAACATTGCAACGCCGCTGAAAAACCACGGCGCGAACGTGCGGTGATGCTTAAAAATCCAAAAAGAAAGAAACAGCAGTCCTGCGGCCGCAACTGCGATATGGGAAATCCAGATTGGACGATTGGAGTACAACGACCCTTGCCATGCAAGATAAATACCGGTGGCAAAAGCAGTGCCTAGAAGAAGGCGCGGAATTGTGGGGAGCATCCTGACCGTAACTACAAAGAGCGACGATCCTAAAAGTAGATGCAGCAGCACATTGGCCATGTAAAAAATCGTCGCTGATGCAAACCCGGCCACATAACCGGTACTGACAAGGAAGATGACCAGGGCGATTCCGGCTGCTTTTAGAAGGCTCATCGGGTCACCGCCAAGGGCCGGATAGTCCGAATTGCTGGCCGCGTGTTGAAGATCTTGCGCCATGAATCTTGGGCTTTACCGCCAGGAAACTTCTCTGCGGCAGGATAGGGATAACGGCTCATGGAATGGAAAGGCAGCGGTTCTACGGATTGGGAATAAGCTGTATTGGCATCACGATCTTTCGCCCATCCGTCCACCTTCAAAAGAAAACTTCTGGTGAAACCTGGAGCAATTGGAGGCAACGCGGTGGAATTGAATTCCAAGCTAAGTTCATCACCCGATCCCATAATTATAAACCGGTCGTCAGGGCTGGTCAACAATTCTTTGACGTCTCCGTACTTCGTGTATAGCCCTGGGGTCTGGTTCCACATCGAACTTGGGCTGCTGGGGAAATAGAGGAACTTCTCTGGCTGCAAACGTGCTGGATGGATAATGGCTTTGGAAAATCCACGGAAGTTGGTAGTTGCTGTGGTCGGGTGAATCGGCGTGATGCGGCCATTGAATTGTTGCTGGCCTGCCGTGAAAATTTGATCCCAGTAGAGACTCAAATTCGTCACAATGCGGACGGTAGCACCTTGGCGTGAAATCGAATCAGGAAGTTCCACCACAATGGTTTTGGGTTTTCCGGCTGGAATACCCATGTCCGCCACAGCAACCTTCCATTGTCCTTGCCCGTCCTTCACCTCCAAGCGCGGAAATACAAGTCCGTCTTTGGATTCCTGAGCTGCACCAAGGAATGTGCTGCCATCGGCCCAGTCCACCCAACCGTTAAGGATGAGCAGATCCGAACCAGCCGCCAGATCCAATTCTAAGGTATGCATTTCTGCAACTCCTGACAGGTTCCGGCGGAATCCTCTTGGATAGATTTTATCTCGCTTGGCAACGTCCGACGTTACATCCCGAATGCCGTCTTCGCGTGCGCCATGAACTGGATGCGGACTGCTGACTCCATAAACTTTGAAATCGGGAAAGGGAGGTGCTTGAAATTTGTCCGCAATGAAAATTTCCTGCGTCGTAGGATGATCCACCGCCACCAGTGCCACTTCATCCAGGTAGGCGACTTCGCTGAGTTCTTCAGTGATGCGAATTTGATATCGGCCTTCTTGAGCTTTCAGCGCGTTTGCTGGAATCTGAATATATTCGTCATGATCAACTGGGAAATACTCACCGTCTCCAGATGAGGCCCCCAATGGAGCAACGCCTAAGACATCGGTAATGAACTGAAATTCATGTCCATTCCATGTCCAGATCATGGGGCATGAACCTGACAAACGCTGCGCTTCCTTGACTCGCAAAACAGTGGAAGTGGGCGGATTCATTTCATTTTGAATCAAACCATTGGGCCAAGTGATGCGTACCACATCGGCTTTCTTGTAAGCCCCTAAATCGAAGGAAATGGGACCCCCGTCGTAAAGTTTCTTTTGGTAATAGCGTCCGTACTTCACCTCCACTTCGCTACCTTGGGCCAATTTAAGATTCTTCACACCGTTTAATTGAACGCGTAAATTGTTACCGGCTGTCGCCCGGTTGATCCAGAAGTGAGGCTGCTTTCGGGCATCTAAATAGGCAATCGGTTTATTCACCACCGCCGTTCCGTCCACCCAAGTACGCTTGCCTCGCGATAGCCTGTTGAACGCCACGTTTTCGCCGGAACGAAGATCAACCTCTCCATCGCGATCTACATCTTCCGCCAGCAATCCTGATTTTCCACGAAGCAAAGGCCAGGACTCAGCTTTGAAATTGCCACCTAACAGATCACGGTAAATCACGCTCTCTTGATCGGAATACGTCACTGCCAAATCCCAGCCTTTGGTTTCAGCTTCAAGACGAAACGCTACGGCATCTACCGGAATGCCTTTCACTAATGGAAAGACAGCCGTTTTGTCGAGAAAGCCGGCCGGACCCTGATTGCGCATTAGCCGGTTGTCCTCACCGAGAAGGACTAGATCCAGATCGTAGTCGTGGTCGTAATCCAACCAAACCGCTTTCCGGAAACTACCCTTCGCAACAATTGGACCACGGGCGAAGTTTTTAGATAAGAAGGCTTCGCTTGCTGTTAGGACGCACAAATCCAACACGCCGTCGTTATCGTAATCGCCAACGGCTACTGAAATCGCACCAGCCAAACCTGGCAGTTCCTTAGGGGCTTGATCCAATTGCAGCAACCATGCGCGCTTACCATTCAAACCAATGACGCCTTGCCCAAACTGAGTAAGGGAATCCAGCTCAACTCCGACCGGCATTTTGACTAGGCGGTCCTCCCACCGAGGAACGCTGCGAGTTTCAGTTATTGCAACGGACTCAACCTCATCCAGAACCTCGGCAAATCGATTCCATTCCATGTCTTCAGGAATGGCTGCCCCTTCCTGCTCTTTTTTCAGCCGTTGAAATTCTGCCAGATGTTTTTGAGCATCAGCAGTGCGGTCAGCTTGGCGATATAAGTTATAAAGTTGAAAATGCGGAGCAGCCAAAGTCCCGTCAATCGCTGAGCTTTTTTCAAAAGCTGCTGCCGCCAATTCCATCCTTCCTGCGATTTTTTCCAAAACGCCAATGTTGTAAAGCGTGATGGCGTCGGATGGTTCTAACTGGATCATTTTCTGCAATTGCACTAAAGCCTTGTCAGCATCGCCTCGGCGTTTGTATTGAATCCCCAGGTTGAACCAGGGATGGGGAATGGCCGGATCCTGCTTCTGCGTTTTCTCAAGTTCCGCAATTCCTTCCTCGGTTTGTCCGGCTCGAAGAAGTGCCAGAGCATAGTTTAGACGCTCGCGGGCAGAGTTCGGCATTAGATCGAAGGCTTTCTTGAACTCCGATACAGCCTGTTTTTGGGTGGTTGGATTTTCGTAGAAAGCTTTGCCCAAGTTACGATGAGTAGCTAATCTTTCAGGAATGGAAGGACCCGCCTGAGAAGCGGAAAGAATAAGGAGGAGGGCTCCTGCGCCGACTGCGTTACGCATCATCAATAGATGATTGTAGCCGCAGTCGGATGCAGGAAGATAGCCCTATCGAACGGACATTGTTGTTGTGTTGGACGCCGATCCACCAACGCGAACCACTACATTGGCTCTTCCGGCGGCAACGCCCGTGGGCATCATCACCATAACCATGTAATATCCAGGTTGACCAACCAACGCCGTAGCAGACATTACACGAGCATCGACGCCGCCAATTTGAGCGGTAACGGTGCCTGCCACTGCGGCAGCTGTCAGCGGAATTTGGCCCGTTGCCAGGGGTGGGGCAAACTGCCCAAGACCGGTACAAATTATGGCCAAAATATTTCCAGCTTGGGCGGTATTGTTACCCCGCACAAGGCTGAAATCAGCAGTCTTGATGGCAATGGTGCCTTCTTCGTCGAAGAAGACAGCCGGAGCCACGGCGGCCACAGTGACGCTCATAGCAGCCGAAGTACCGTTGGCGGATGTAACTACAACTGGCTGAGAACCAATGGGTGTTTCAAAAGGTACCTGAGCCACAATATAAGCAGGCGTGCTCTTGGTCAGATCATTTGCTACCCACATGATTGGAGCATCCATTCCACCGATCTTCACGCTTGTGCCATTTGCTGAAATTGGAAGACGCGTATCGTCCACACCTTCCAGAAGTGAGGATACTTTCACCAAGTCATTTCCGAAAATGGTCATTAGTCCGCCTTGACCAACGGTCCTTAGAGATACATCGCTGACGGCGTTTATGATGGCGCGAATCACCGGGGTGCGCGTATTGTCAACGCCAAGCTGGGCACGGACGGCGCCGCCTGCGTTCACAGTAGTATGAAGGTTGACGTAATGCTTCTCTGGATTTGTCACCATCGAGTTCAGTGAAGTTAGCGCCTGGCCCCCAGTAACATTTAATGTTCGGTAAATGTTTCCGAAACCGGTATCCGATTTGATGGAATTTGCAGCACTAAGACCAGTGTTGATTGTGACTCCTGCAGAAACGGTTGAGATGCCGTCGTGAATGTGCATTCCGGTAAATTCAGCTGCATCTGGGAAGCGGTGGTTCATATCAAAGGTAACGCGAGCGGCAGTAATACTTCCCGTACGGTCGCGCAGTGCTCGAATATCAACGGCACCTACACCTGTGGCGTTTAGACCTGTGATGGCAGGGACTTCATTGGCAGGAGAAGCGATAAATGGAAAACGGACATTTTCCGTCCTCAGCAATTGAGACCGGATAATACCGCCGGCATTCACGGTTGTGTGCATGTTGACGTAATAATCACCAGGAGAATCAAAAATGCCATTCAAAGCGCCCAAAGTAGCGGCAGCACTATCAGCAGGAACTTCTACGCCAATGGTAATGTTTCCCGCACCCGAGGCAGGTGAAGCAACCGAAGCCGCTCCGGCGGCGATGCCAGAGTTAATTGTCACTGGTCCGGCAATGGTTGCTCCTCCAGTGTGGATGTGCAGGCCGGTGATTGTAGATTGAACGCCAAGGTTATAATCAATCTCAAAGCCAACCCAACCCACGGCGAAGCCAGTAGGATCGTAAGCGCGGAGGCCGATAATGCTTCCAACACCTGTTGCGGTGGAATCAATTGCAGGGACTTCTTTTCTGGCGTTCATCGTGCCCATCAGGTAGGTAATTTCAGCGCGCCGCAATTGGCCGCGAATTACACCACCAGGGTTGTCTGTAGTATGCAAATTCACGTATGCCTTAGAAGGGTCCGCCAAAATGGTTTTTACTAGGGCTACTGCGGTGGCATTCGATCCAATCACCTGTGCTTGTCGCGTGATCACACCGCGTCCATTTGCATTAGCAGCCACAGATGCGGCGCCAGCGGCAATACCCGTATTTATAACAACCGGTCCGTTGATGCCGGCAGCGCCGTCATGAATATGCAATCCAGTAAATGTGACGGCGGTTGGCATGTTGTAGTGAACAACGAAATCGACTGAAGCTGAAGTAACTTCTCCAGACGCGTCGCGCATCACGTGAAACCACATGACACCCGTGCCGCTTGCCTGAATATTGACGGCCGGGACTTCGCTAGCCGGGGACATGGGGGCAATGAAAGCGATTGTTTCCGCTGTTTGGGCAAAAACGCTTGTAACGAAAAGGCTTAGTAGGCCTAGAACTTTTTTCATATTTGGAATCTCCGTTCATAACTTTACACCATTTATTTGCCAAGAATACGTTCCAGTGACCGAATTAACACTTGGACATGTCTATGCGGCTATAATTAAGACAACTATGTTCTTCCGCCGAGAAAGCCCACGCCAACTCTCCTTTGACGAAAAAATTACGGCCACTAAAAGCTACGGCTTTGAGGCTGCGAAATCTCCTGGTGGAGTGCGCATTAGCCGCAAAGGGTTCGGAGCATGGGTGAAGGAAGGCCTTGGCGCACTTCCGAAACTTGGTGAACCCGGTCTTTTGGTGGGTGAACACATTGCTGGTTTAGTAGATGGTGGGTACCAGAAATTCTTTTTAACCCACGATAACCACAAGATCCCGGCTTTGGCCGAACACTTGAAAGCAATTCATGCCTTTCAAGAAGATCTTTGCGAGGCACTTGGTTTGACCAGCCTTTACAATACTTCCCTCGGTTCGGTTTGTAAGGATCACCTTTACGACCGGGTAAAGGATCGTGACAAGGGCGTTCCCGCTCGTCCATGGGAATAAGGCGTTCTTCTTTCTTCTGAACAAGATGCCTATTTGGCTGTAAGAAATTACCTCCCCTTCGTTCCGAAACTCCTCGGGAAACCCTACAATAGGAAGGCTATGACGCGGTTTCTGTGCCTATTCGCTTTGGCGGCCTGCCCTTGGGCAGCACTCGCGCAAAAGAATTTTACCTTCGATGCCCTGATGAGAGTCCAACGGATTAGCGATCCGCAAGTGTCTTCAGATGGCAAGCGTGTTGCATTTACGGTCCAAACTGTGGACATGGAAAAGAACACCAAACCCAGACAAATCTGGATTGTAGATTTGACTGGGGGCACACCGCGGCAAATTACCACTCAGGGCAACAATGAAAGGCCCAGGTGGTCGCCTGATTCTAAGCAGATAGCCTTCCTTTCTGATCGCTCTGAATCAACCCAAGTGTGGCTAATGGATGCCGACGGAGCAAATGCAAAGGCCGTAACGAAGATCGCGACGGAGGCAGACAGCGTCCTTTTCTTCCCTGATGGCAAACGAATTCTATTTATCAGCGAAGTGTTCCCGGACTGCCAATCGGATGAATGCAACAAGAGCAAATTAGACAAAGAAAAAGCCGACAAGGTGAAAGCCCGAACCTATACGGGGCTTTTGTACCGGCATTGGGATCAATGGCAATCAAAACGCCGCAAGCATCTTTTCGTTGCAAGTTTGGACGGCGGGCCTGCCAAAGACATTACCCCCGGAAATCGCGACGTTCCCAGTTTTTCGTTAGGAGGTCCCGAGGGCTACGCTGTCTCTCCTGATTCCCAGGAAGTTTGCTACGTAATGAATAACGAAGCAGATCAATCCACCAGTACGAATTCGGATTTGTATACTGTACTGGCCACTGGTGGCGAACCTCAACGAGTGACCTCTGGCTTTGGAGCCGACACTGGTCCTGTATATTCACCGGACGGCAAGAGCCTCGCCTGGTTGGCGCAACGGACAGCCGGTTATGAAAGTGATCGTTGGCGACTGATGGTATTGGACCGTTCCTCAGGGCGAACTCGCGAAGTTACAGAAACGTTGGATCGCAACGTAGGCAGCATGATTTGGAGTCCCGATTCGGCCCGGTTGTTTTTCACGGTGGAAGATCGTGGACGACAATCAGTTCAAATGATCAACGCCAATGGCGGCGCAGCCCGCTCAATCGTGACTGGAAATAGCACTTTTGACGATGTGCGTTTAGCGCCTGACGCCAAAACGATGATCTACAGCGAGCAGAGTGGATCGCACCCGCCTGAGCTATTCAAAGTATCTTCCGCCGGTGGAGCACCTGTTCAACTTACCAGACTGAACGACTCACTGCTTGCCGAATACAATTTGCCTCAGATGGAAGAAATGTACACCACTGGAGCCGAAGGAGCCAAAGTTCATAGCTTTGTGCTAAAACCTGCGGGATTCAATGTCAAGAAAAAGTATCCAGTGCTGTTTTTGATTCATGGTGGGCCTCAAGGCGCATGGCATGAAAATTGGGGCTACCGTTGGAATCCACAAGTATTTGCCGGAGCTGGATTTGTGGTTGTAATGCCGAATCCACGAGGCTCCACGGGCTATGGCCAGAAGTTTACCGATGAAATTAATAGCGATTGGAATGGCAAAGTCTATGAAGACATTATGAGCTCAGTCGATTCCATTTCGCTGAAAGAATGGGCCGATCCTGACCGTTTCGCAGCAGCGGGCGGATCGTATGGCGGCTACATGGTGAACTGGATGCTAGGCCACACCCAACGTTTCAAGGCTTTTGTATCCCATGCTGGAGTATTCGACATGCGCAGTATGGCTGGTGAAACCGAAGAGCTTTGGTTTCCATTATGGGAGTTTAAAGGGATGCCTTGGGATAACCCTGAACTGTACGCCCGCATGTCACCCAGTCATTATGTTAGCGACTTTAAAACGCCCACATTAGTAATCCACGGGGAAAAAGATTATCGAGTGCCGTATGGACAAGGTTTGCAACTCTATACGGCGCTGCAATTGAAAAAGGTGCCATCCAAACTGCTGGTATACCCTGATGAAGGCCATTGGATCGGGAAGCCCCAGAACAGCGAGCTGTGGTATCGCACTTTTCTTGAGTGGATTGAAGAATGGACCAAAGAAAAGCCAAAGGAGCAGGGTAAATAAGGCGATTTTGGGGTTTTCCACAAGCGTCAATGTTACCCTATTGAAGTAGTGTCGTCATCTCCTCTTAACTTTCATTTAGAGCAGTACGATGGGCCTTTGGATCTGTTGCTGGATCTGATTCGAAAGCAGCAGATTGATATCTACGATATCCCCATCTCAAAAATAACGGCTCAGTACCTGGAGTACATGGAGCACGCTTTGCAACTCGATTTTGAGTTGTCCAGCGAGTTCGTTTACATGGCCGCCACGCTGATCCATATCAAGTCCAAAACTCTTTTGCCGCGGGATCCGGAACTGCAGAAGATGGACCCGGAAGAGGATCCACGCAAAGAGTTAGTGGATCAGTTAATTGAGCACGAACGGTTCAAGAATGCCGCAGAAATGCTCCAACAAAAACGGCTTGTGGAAGAAGCTATCTGGTCTCATCCTCATTTGAAAGAGTTCATCCACGAAGATGATGATCCCGGTTTGGACGTAACCTTGTTCGACTTGGTTCAGACGCTGCAGAAAATCTTGGAGCGAACTCGGGCTAGACCGATGTTTGAAGTTACCAAGGAAGATGTCAGCGTTCCGGACATGATTCATTTCTTAAGAAATATATTAGGTTCGGCACGTAAGAACGAATCAGTATCAGCAACAGATTTATTTGAACGGCAACGAAGTACTCGCGCCATGATCTGCCTATTTCTCGCCATTTTGGAATTGGTAAAATTACAGGCCGTGAGCCTGGGCCAGAAAGACGCCTTCGGTGACATAACGCTGAAGCGGGGCGGAAAGTTTGAAGAAGTTTCAGAAGACGAACAGGCGATCTCTCAATTGGAAGGGGACTACAGTTAATAGTGATGCAAGAGCAAAACGAGCAGCAACCCAGTGCAGTAATCCCGGAAATGGCAAACGCGGCACCCGAAGTCGAGGTGCCAGCCGAACCGAATCAGGAATTGCTTCCAATTCAAATGAGTGACGCGGACCTGCGTGCTGTGGTGGAAGCAGTGATCTACATCACCGAAGAGCCGCTATCGTTAGAAATGATTGCTACAGCCTTACAACAGGACAAGGCCCGCGTTGAAGTTGTCATTGCTTCCCTGACAGAAGATTGCAACAAGCCGGAACGAGGCTTGATCATCAAGGAAGTGGCGGGTGGCTTTAAGATGGGGACCAAACCGGAACACCACGACGTGATTCGACAGTTTGTGAAAAACCTGAAGCAGCCGTTGAAGTTGTCTTTGGCCGCCTTAGAAACTCTTGCCGTGATCGCCTACAAGCAACCAATCACCGCTCCAGAAATCATGGAGATTCGCGGAGTGCAGGGTGCCGGTGTTCTAAAAACTTTGTTGGAACGGAAACTGATCGCAACATCGGGACGTAAGAATGTTGTGGGTAAGCCGATTCTCTACAAGACTACACGCGAATTCCTTGTGCAGTTTGGCCTCAGCGGCATTAACGAACTGCCTACACTGAAAGAGTTTGAAGAACTTCGACGGCTATCCTTCGACGAAGAGGCTTTGGATAATCCTGCCGAGCAGTTGACTTTGGCTGAGCCAACAGCAGCGGAAGTTCATGCAGCAGGGACCAGCGTTGGACCGGTGTTGGAAGAAGACACAGACAAGGCAGCCGAAGAAGAACAGGCAAAAGCAGCATCCGAAGGTAACGGGCAGTAAGGAACTGCTTTTTTTATGCCCGCAGAACGTTTACAAAAAATCATATCGAGAGCCGGATTCGCCAGCCGACGCAAAGCTGAAGAACTAATTGCTCAGGGCTTGGTGACGGTTAACGGCAAAGTTGTGATGGAAATGGGATCCAAAGCGGATCTGGACCAGGACCACATTAAAGTTGACGGCAAGCTGTTGCATGCCCCAAAAAACATTGTCTACATTGCATTGAATAAGCCGAAGGGTTATGTCACCACCACAGACGATCCAGAGGGCCGCCCAACTGTAATGAAGCTAGTGCGAGGGTTGAAGGAGCGCGTTGTTCCGGTCGGCCGCTTGGATTACAACACTGAGGGCCTGCTGTTTTTCACCAACGATGGTGATTTTGCAAATCGATTGACATCGGCGAAGTCGAAAATCGAAAAAGTGTATGTGGTCAAAGTCACCGGCCTGTTAAGCGATGATCAATGTGAACAATTCCGCAGGGGACTACCGATTCACGGCAAGCGAACGGCTCCGGCAGGTATCAAGTTGATCCGGCCTCAAGATAATCCCTGGTATGAAGTCAAGCTGATTGAAGGCCGCACGAATCAAATCAAATTGATGTTCAATCATTTCGGTCGCCTGGTGGAAAAATTACGGCGCGTCCGTATTGGATTCATTGGGCTGGAGGGCATTCCCCCCGGTCAATTCCGCCACCTGTCGCAACGGGAGATGGAACGGTTTCGTAAGATGTTGAAGATGGAGCCGCCAAGCCATGACGATTGATGAGATTTTGAAGAGTTCCAAAACAATCGCGGTGGCGGGGCTTTCGTCCAACAAATTCAGGCCAAGCTTTGGCGTTTCACAATACATGCAGCAGCATGGCTATCGCATCCTTCCAGTGAACCCGCAGGAAACCGAAGTGCTGGGCGAGAAGTGCTACGGCACACTAAAGGACATACCGGAACCAGTGGACATAGTGAATGTCTTCCGCCGGTCTGAGTTTGTTCCCGAGATTGTAGACGAGGCCATAGCTATCGGTGCCAAATGTGTTTGGATGCAGGAAGGCGTAGTCAACGAGCAAGCTGCCGAGAAAGCAAAGGCAGCGGGGTTAGCCGTTGTGATGGACCTGTGCATTCTTAAAGAACATCAAAAGCTTTAAAGCTAAACCAGTTTTTTCAACTTGAAAGTTGTGCGAGTGCTTCCCTTGAATTGTACGTTTCCGCCATTCCCCGCATTCTTCGCCGATTCCCTTTCGCGTGTGAGTTCAATTTGACCATCGGTCATTCTGCCGCTAAAGCGGAATCGAGTCTCGTTAATCTGATTGCCGGCTTGCTCCTGAGAGGCAATCGCGAACGCCACAACGTTCCCTGATATCTTGCCTTCCACCAGCACCGTGCTGCGATAATCACCATAGAGCTTGCCACTGAGCTTGGCACCTTCCTGGGAAAACTGAAAAGCAATTTCCTGGGTTTCTCCATTGCGCGTAGGAATCTGCCCCACCCAAATACCAGAGAAATCCTCAGCATTCAGGGCACTGGCAATGATTAGAAATACTGCGAACTTCATAAGCCTATCCTCGCAAAAAGCCTGGTAAGACAGCGGTGCTATCGGCAAACCGTTCCAACGGTACACCAAAAGCATTCAACATCCCCAAGTATAAATTCGCCACGGGAGTGTCTTCTGTATAAATCAAGTGTTGCCCGGCATCAATACGTCCGCCACCGCGTCCCGTCACAACCAAAGGAAGTTTATGTGGGTTATGACTGTTTCCATCACTTAACGCTGAAGCGAACAAAATCATGGAGCTATCCAGTACGTTGGTCTCGCCTTCTTTCATGGCCGCTAATTTCCGGCACAAGTAAGCATATTGTTCAATGTGCCAGCGATTGATCAACTGGTACTGCCGCAGCTTGTCGGCTTCCTTTTGATGATGCGATACATCATGGTGCCCAGCCGTAACACCTTCCAGGAACCGGAAACTTACATTGCTCACCGCGTTGCCAAACATGAAGGTAGCCACGCGCGTTGTATCGCTTTGGAAAGCAACAGCGATCATGTCCATCATCAACCGGACGTGCTCGGCATGATCCATGGGGCGATCAGTTGGTGCATCCTTCAACGACAACACAGCTTTGGGCTTCCAACTTTTCTGCCCACCAGTGTTGGCACGAATCACACGTTCTTCCAGGGAACGCATAACCGACATGTACTCATCGATCCGCAACTTATCAGCGGAACTCACCTGACTGCGAAGTCTCTTGGCATCGCCCAAAACACGATCCAGCAAAAGCGCATCTTCTTTTGCGGCGATTCCCTTCCCTCCATTGGCTGCCCGGAACAAACGTTCATAAACGGACTTGGGATTGATCTCCCGCGCCAAGGGAGTGTTCGCGTTGCTCCAAGCGATGTGCGATCCATAAACACGCGTATAGCCAACCACAGCGTCCACGCCAATCGCAACAGGTGTGACTCCAAGTTCAAGCGAAGCTAACGGGGTCTCCCGCGCCACCAACTGCGCGGCCATTTGATCCATTGAAGTTGCATTGGCCAGATCCGCGCCCTGAGTTTTCTTGATTGTGGAACAAGTCAGGATGGCAGCCTCTTTAACGTAGTGGCCATCCCCGCCTTTGGAATTGGCATTCCACAGATTGCTCACCACTGTTACCCGATCTTTCAAATCTTCAAGCGGCGCTAGCGTTGGGGAAAGTTTAAAATCACGACCCGTTCCTTCTGGAGTCCATGCAGCAGTGTTCACTCCATTGGGCATGTAAAGCACAGCTAGACGGTTCGGGCTGGGACCGCCAACGGGTGAGGCCGCGGCACCGGCCATTGTCTCTAACCACGGGAGCCCCAAACCCACGCCTGCGCCACGCAACAATGTGCGGCGCGATATTCCATTGATTTTCATGCTCATGGCTTTAGGACCTCTTTCTTCATTACTACTTTATCAACTACCCCGGCCTGATACCGGAACGGCACACTCAGAACAACAGCTTCAAGCAGAGCTTGCGCTTTGTAATCCTTGCTCTTCACCTGTGCAACTATGCTATCAACCGCGCACCCGTCTTTCAACGTCAGTCCCCGGCCAAGCGCGTATCCTAACATTTTGCTGGCAAGATTACGGATGAACAAATCCTTCCGGTCCATTAGGACTTTCTTCAATTCCAGCGGGCCATTGAACTTGGTTCCGTCCAACAACTCGCCGGAATTGTCCACAGGCTTCCCGCCGTCTTCATCGCGCCAACGTCCAATGGCATCGTAATTTTCTAAAGCAAATCCCATAGGATCAATGCGGCTGTGGCAACCTGCACAATTCGGATTTTCGCGATGCTGGGCCAACCGTTCGCGCACCGTCATTTTGGCTGAACCTTCCTTGGGTTCCTCCAAAGCTGGGACGTTCGGTGGTGGCGGCGGTGGCGGAGTTCCCAACATTGCTTCCAAAATCCAAGCCCCTCTTAAGACTGGGCTGGTTCGATAAGGATAGGAAGAAACAGTGAGCACAGCCGGCATCCCCAACAATCCGCCGCGCCTGCTGCCTTTGGCCAATTCAACCCATTGCGGTTGAGAAGTTGCAGCCTGATTTAGCGGCAGTTTCTCATCCATGTGCTTTTCTAAAAGTCTGGTGCCAATGGTGTGGGTGGAATCAATCAGATTCAGCAGCGATAGATTACGCAAAAACACTTCGCGTAAAAATAGAACCGGTTGCAGGCGGATGTCGGAGCGTAAGTCTTCACTTGCTGCGTAGCCTGGAAACAATTTTGCATCCGGCACTTTATCCGTTGTTAGTTCCCTGGTACGAAGCCACTGCTCTGCAAATCTCTGGGCGAATCCAAGCGACCGGTCGTTCTTAATCATCCGCGGAATTAATTGCTCCAACACTTCGGAGTCCTGCAATTTGCCAGCCGCTGCTATGTCGAAAAGAAATTCATCCGGCATGCTGCCCCAGAGGAAATAGGACAACCGCGAGGCCATTGAATAGTGGTCCAAAAGCCTGGCCTCGCTTCCAGGATTTGCTGGTTCAAAACGGTACAAGAACAACGGCGATACCAATGCCCCTCTCAATGCGAATAGCATGGAAGCTTCAAATGTCTCGCCTTGTTTCTGAGCATTGTGAAACAAAGCCAAATAGGGAGCTACCTCCAAATTCGTAACGGGACGCCGAAATATCCTGTACAAAAAACGCCCTAAAACTTGATCAGGCAGGGAGTTCTTTGTACCAAAAATCATACCGCGAGATTTATATTCCTTGGCCGCAAAATCGGTTGCGAACTTTGCAGCCTCCATATATTTTTCAGAATGTATTGGAGACAAAAATAATGTTTCTGCAGCGTTGTCAAATCCCTCACCACCGGCACCATCGGCTGGCAATGCGTGGCCAATGTCCAGATGCATATCCAACAAGTCGCGCAACGTAGCCGAATACTCGTCACGGTTCAAACGGCGGATTGGAGATGGCCCGGCACTGATGCCTGCACCACAGGCTTCCGCGCGAACCGAGCTTTCAACCCATTGTGTAAAGCTCTCTCGCTCATCAAGAGTTGGAGCCGGTGCCCCGCGCGGAGGCATCTCACCATTTTTTACGCGCATGGCTAGGGACTTCCACTTTTCCCCATCCGCGTGCAGACTATCTTTGGAAGCGATGCGCTGCAATTTAAAGCCACCAGCACCCGCATTTTCCTGATGACATTTTTGGCAATGCGTGGTTAGAAACTGCTGAGCGGATTCAAAAGAATCGGTTGCGCTCCAACATGCACTCAATGAAAACAACACGATCGCGCAACGCATCATGCCTCCGGATAAACCCAGGGAGCGCGATAGGCGCGGCGTAGCAATTTATTGGCAGCAGCATCGCCAGAGCATTGCTTCCCATCCCACGCAACACTGCGTCCCAATCGCCAGCTCACCATGCCTAATAGGGCAGCATTCGTTGCCCGATACCCGATTTCAACATCTCTTACAGGTTTGCTTTTCTTCTTAATCGACTGCAGAAAATCGGCCCAGAGTTCTTTAATGTTTTGGCCGTCAGGATCATTCAGTTGCGGCTCAACATGGATCACTTTTTCACTTTTCTTCGTTGGATAAAAAGTCCAACCATCGCGCCATCCCATATGAAACGTGCCCTCGGTTCCATAGAAGTAGGCACCAATCAAATGCTGCTCAGCATTGTTCGCCGCATAGTGGCGCTGTTCCCAAGTGGCTGTGAACGTTTCAAATTGATAGGTAACAATCTGTGTGTCCGGCGCATCGGTAGAATCCTCGCGCACAAAACGGCCAGCCGAGGAATAGACAGACTTGGGATGCGTCTCCTCCGTCCACCACAACACTTGATCCATCCAATGCACTCCCCAATCACCCAATGTTCCATTTGCGTAATCAAGAAATTGCCGGAAACCGCGCGGATGAATAGCGGCGTTGAACGCCCGCTGCGGAGCAGGCCCCAGCCACATATCCCAATCCATTCCAGGCGGTGGCTCGCTGTCCGGAGTCTTAGTTCCAGCACCGCCCCCTGCATGAGCAAATGTTCGTACCATACCGATTTTGCCAACCTTACCCGACTTCAAGAAAGCCATGCCCGAAATCGGATGTGGCGAAACGCGACGATGCAGCCCCACTTGAACCAATCGATCGGACTCCCGTGCGGCCTTCACCATCGCTTTGCCTTCATCAATCGTATGGCTGATTGGCTTTTCCACATAGACGTGCGCGCCAGACTTCACCGAATCGATGGTAGGGAGCGCATGCCAATGATCGGGCGTGGCAACAATCGCAATGTCCGGCCGTTCTTTGCGCAGCATTTCACGATAGTCGCGATAGCGGCGCGGCTGGTCAGAGGAAAGCTTGGAAATTTCCAAAGCAGCCTTGTCCATTTGATTGGGATCAGGATCGGCCAAAGCAACTGCAGAGCATTCCCCGGAAGCCAATGCTTCCCGCAGAATATTCATACCCCACCAACCAGAGCCGATTAAAGCGGTTTTATATTTCTTGCCCGGCTGTGCAGAAAGCAAAGGCGCGGCTGAAAGTGCGGATTGAAAAAACTTGCGACGATCCATTGACCGCATTTTATCGCAGAATCAAACCTTACGGCTCGCAAGATTCGTTGAGTGCATGAGCCTTCGAGCCATCTTTGCCAACGCCTTTTAGTAATTCCTCAAATGTTTGTAGAGGAACACTCGCGCCATTCTTCCCTACAGCAGGAACGAGTGCCCACTTGTCCAAAGCACTTAAAGCGAATCTGGGATCTCCGTTATCCAACTGAAGCACCCCGGGAGCGATCTCCGCATGACCAACCGGAACACACAAAGCAGGATGGTCGAACGGTGCCTTTTCAAAGCGCACCCGCTCATCTGTCAATGCTTTCATGAATGCAACCAGTTGAGTTTTTTCTTGCGCCGATAAGCGAATTTGTCCAATTCCTGGTCCCAAATTTCCACCCGCAGTGAAGTCGCCGTTACGGCCATAGAAGTCCATCACTTGTTCCAGCGTGGCCTGACCGCCGTCGTGAAAGTAAGGTCCAGTCAATTCAACGTTGCGCAATCCGGGTGATTTGAAGCGTCCCGCTGTAGCGCCTGCCCTGGCTCCTGTAAATAGTAGCCGATCAAATCCATCTTTTCCGCCTAATCCAATGTCTTCGGCGATCTGGCTCACACCTGTGCGAAAGAAACCCATATCATCTGGGTTATTCGTGTTGGCATTGCGTCGTTGAACGTTTGTGAACGAAGCCGCTGTAAACTCCGTCCCCTGATGACATTGAGTGCACTGCGAACCGCCACCTAAAAATGCCTGCATTCCTTGCTGCTCCGTAGCGTTGAGGGCTTGGCGATTGCCTTCAGCAAATCGATCCAAAGGAGAGTCATCAGAAATTAAAGTGGATTCATACGCTTGAATAGCAAGCCCCCAAAACAAAGGAAAGTTTTGTTCCATTTGCGTAGCTTCATTTTCAAGAGTTGGAGCCGCCCAATATTCAAGTTTAAAGGAAGCTCGAATCAGTGCGGCATATCCAAATTCAGAAGACAAACCATTTCCATCGGGATTGGACATTGATCCCAGCACACTGTCGTCTGTAGAAACTTTCTGACGTCCAAGCGGAGTCAGTCCCAGCATCTTTCGGGCAAATGCACCCCAGTTTCGTCCTTCATAAGACATCTCAGTTGAGTTCATGGCGGGTCCAACGGATTGGGAAGCAAGGCTGCTATTTTCCAGCCGCACCTGAGTTCTTGTCAGTTGTCCGTCTTTCCAAACAAGAGCATTCAGCCCGGGGTCGGAGTCTCCAAAAGGAGTTGCTCCGGTGAACACACTTTGCGCGCGGCCATCCCAGAAGTTCCGGACATTAAATACAGCATTGATCACAGATGGAGTGTTTCTGCCCGTCACTTGTCTGGTTCGAATGCCATTGATTGAATTAGCGGATTCGCCACCAATGTCCGTTCCATCCTCTTCAGCAGCGCCGCTCATCATGCCGAAAAAGTTCCGGTGGACCACACCTGCAGAACCGGCCACTTGTCGAACCTCTCTAACCACGGGGGAGCGGTTATCGTTGATATTGGAGAGTAACCGAAACGGGAAGCTGCCCAACGCAAGTATCGAATTGGCAGGTATCGCGGCAGAAAGCGCTGCCGGACTGGATAATTGATTTTGAACCCTATGATCGGCTCCAGCGTGGAAATGGCAAGTGGCGCAGGCAGTACGCCCGTCACTTCCAGCTTGAACGTCCCAGAACATCGCCTTACCCAGCGCGATCAGCGCAGAGCGATCTTTCACGTAGTCACCCAAATTCGGAGCGTCAGGAACCTTAATTGTTTTCAAAGAAACAAGTGCTCCGTTCCCATTTCTCCCTCCGCCTTGGGCCCAAATAGTTCCGGCGAACGAAGCAAGTAGAACCACTTTCCTGAGTTGAAACTGTTTTTTCCGCATAGAGTGCTACATGAATAAACCCGGTGTCAATCAATATTACACTGTTAAAAGTGTCAAATTACGGTAAAAACCGGTAACCAACACCGCGAACGGTCAGGATGTGTTTCGGAAATTGGGCATTTTCCTCCAGCTTTTGACGCAACCAGGAAATATGAACATCCACGGTACGAGTTGTGGTGTTTGCTTGATAATCCCAAACATCGCTCAAAATCTGGTCTCGGGAAAGGATTTGGTCGCGGTGCTCAATCAAATAGCGCAGCAGTTGAATTTCCTTGCCAGCCAAACTCACTGGTTTGCCGTCTCGTAAAATTTCCGGCTTTTCAAAATCTACTTGGATTGATCCGAATTCAAAACGCAAAACGCTGATCGGATTTTCCTTGTGCACTCTCCGCAGCAGAGCTTCCACTCGTGCCAATAATTCCATCGGATCAAAGGGCTTGGTAAGGTAATCGTCCGCGCCAGTGCGCAATCCAACAACCCTATCTGCGATCTGGGAACGGGCCGTGAGCATTAGAATCGCAACATCAGAACCCGTCTGTCGCAATTCGCGGCACACCTCAATTCCGCTTTTTCCTGGAAGCATCACGTCCAAAAGAATTAAATGAAACGAATCTTTTTTCGCCTTCGCCAAACCGGAGATGCCGTCTGAAGCGGTGTCCACATTGTAACCACTGGAAGCCAGTAAATCTGAAAGCGTGAGTGCCAAGCCAGGCTCATCTTCAACCAATAGGATTCGCGAATTCAATCATGGACTCCTTAGAAGCAGCAGGTAAACGCACAATAAACTGACTGCCTTTCCCAATTTCACTTTTGACGAAAATGTTCCCCGCGTTCCCTTCCACTATACGCTTGGCCAAACTTAACCCAAGTCCGGTCCCGTGAATTTGATCTTCCACTGCCTTCTTCCCGCGAAAGAAAGGTTCGAATATCTGGCCTGCTTCATACTTGGAAATTCCCATCCCCTTATCCGCTACGCAGATTTCCACTTGCCCAGGCTTGTCCGCCGATGGTGCAGCAGAAATACCAATCCATCCGCCGGTAGCGCCATACTTCGCCGCGTTGGCAATCAGATTCTGCAGCACATGCTGCAATGCAGTGGCATCTCCAAGTACGGCAAAAGGCGCAGATGGAAGATCCCTTTCCACCCTGCAGCCTGATTCCCCAATCACTTGGGCCGACGCGCTCAAAGCATCGTCAATCAATTGTTCCACCAGCACTACTTCTTTTTTCCATTGAGTTTGCTCAGACCGCGAGCCTGCAAATCGAAGAACCTGTTCAACAATCCCACCAAGCTTTTTCGTCTGATCCTGAATTAATGTGCCGTAGCGTTCCAGTTGCGCTTGATTGTTAAACTTTACAATGCCACTGCCCATATTAAATGCCGCAGTGCCAATAACCGTCAGGGGCGTTCTCAGTTCATGCGAAACTCCAGCCACGAATTCCATCTGTAAATAAGCCAATTGCTGCGCTCGTTGAGTGAGCCATACCAAGGCTCCAATCGTTAGTAACATCAGCGCCAAAATCCCCGTAGTCAATGCCAGGTTGCGCGTTCGCGCCCGGCCCACCGCAGCTTCCAGTGATCCTTGCTTGTGCCGTACTGACAACAACCAGCGGCCAAGTTCGCCATTGCCACGGCCACCTCCCCTGGCACCAGATCGTTCAAAGCCACGCGGACCCCCGCGTTGCATTCGCAATCGAAACATTTGAGTGGTGGCGTCTGCCGCGCTGCCAATTTGCTTCCCCTCTGAGCTCGATGAATAAACAACAAGCGCAGGTTCACCGCGCTTCGTAATTTCAGCCTCGTATTCCATCGGCCCGCTGCTACCAAGATGCTGTTGTAGTAGTTCCGGAATCAACTCTTTTTGCACCACAGAGAGGTCTAGCTCCACGGCAAGCCACTCCCTAACTGCGCCTCCATCCGATCGATCATGGTGACCCCACCTTGGAAATTCCAAAACGTTTAGTGTGCCCCCGTCCAGGGGTCCTGGCCTTCCGTCTTCTCCTAACAAACGTGCCTCCAGCCGCTGCCGAAAACTGTCCCATCCCATGGGCCAAGTCCCAGGTTTAAATTCACGACGCCCTGGATCAAACTCCCTCAAGGTGACACCCATACCATTGGGAACCAATCGCATCATGCGGCTAACCAAATGTTCATGCTTGGCAGATTCGCGCCATGTTTCGAAATTCCTTGCATAGGCGGTTTCAATGGAGGATTCATCGTTTCCGTCGGAATTATTCAATGCAAGAGCTGTGGCAACGCCGGTAACTTCTGAATCGAAATCAGTGGCTACTCTTTCAATGTCAGCCTGCAATCTCCGTTGCCGGCGATCCCGCTCACTGGTGCTCACTTCGTTGATCCAACGATATTGCAATCCAGCCAATAACAAAGTGGAGCCCGACAACAAGGCAACGAATATCCAAAGGAATACGGTTTGACGTTTTTGCTTGTCCACAATTGAAGGTATCGCAATTAATAGCTTGCTTTTCCCACGGGAAAGTAAAAGATTGTAAAACCAAGTGGCTGCCCCGTCACAATATGTCAGGTTCGGCGTTACTAATTTAACTATGAATATTTCAATTAAAGAGTCCATCAATACTCGTCGCAACGTTTTGCGAACGCTAGGATTGAGTTCAGCACTGTGGCTAGTTCCTGGGGCCTTCGCCGAACAATTAACATTGACACCCAAACAGACCCAAGGCCCTTTCTATCCAGACAAACTTCCATTAGATAGCGATAACGATTTGTTGACAATCAATGACACCGTCACTCCAGCGGTGGGAGACACAACTTTGCGAACCTATATCGAATGCCCTCGTCGAAATCGGGCAGGTGGATAACAACGGCGCTTACCTCCATAGCCGAACCAATAACAAGGAGAAACGCGACACCAACTTTCAAGGCTTTGGCAGATTCCTAACAGGGAGCAGTGGCGAATACCCCTTCCGAACGCTGAAGCCCGTGCCTTATCCTGGCCGGACACCTCATATTCACTTTGCTGTGAAGTTGAAAGGTCGCGACAAATTCACTACGCAATCCTACATCAAAGGAAATGCTGGCAATCAACACGACGGGGTAGATGATTCCTTTTGAGCCTTTGAAAAATTTCAAATCGGAGAATTATCAGCGCACTTCTATATCGTGATGGGATTCACGCCGCAGGTTTAGCCTTTCAATGTAAACTGGGAAAATCGATGAAAACCTCTTTTTTCCTGTTGTTTCATTTCGCACTCCTGTGCCTTCCAACAATGGCTCAATCAAACCCTTTCCTGGGCCGATGGGACATCACGGTTACTACCGCCACTGAGTCCTACCCACAGTGGATGGAGGTAAAACAAGACGGCGATTTTGCCATCCGCATTCAACCTCGCGGCGGTGCAATCCGCCCTGCGGTGAATGCAAAGATGGAGAGCGATCGACTCTTGGTAACTTTGGTTCCGAAAGTGGGCGACCGGCCCGACATTGTTTGGGAGCTAACGCCAGCCCAAGGTGGGAAATCCTTCAATGGTGTTCAGCGGACTGGCGGCACGGTCAACGCTCAACTCGCGGGAGTGCGCGCGCCAAAGCTCGACCGTCCCATTCCAAAATCCTGGAACCGTCCAGAAAAACTAATCAACGGCAAAGATCTCACAGGTTGGGAGCCAATCGCCAGTCGGCGCGCCAGCCGTTGGATTGCGAAAGATGGAGAACTGGTTAACACAGAAAGTGGGGCGAATCTGAAGACCACACGCAAGTTCGATGATTTCAAATTGCACATCGAATTCAATTGCCCAGATCACGGCAATAGCGGTCTTTACTTGCGTGGTCGCTACGAAATCCAAATTGGCACAGAAGGCGGAAAACTACCCAATCACGAAATGGGAGCAATCTACGGCTACCAGGCACCAGCGAAAGAAGTAGCGCCACGGCCAGGAGAATGGCAGACGTATGATGTCACGCTGATAGGCCGACGCGTCACAGTGATTCACAACGGCGTAACCATTCACGATAACCAGGAACTGGAAGGAATCACCGGCGGCGCGCTCGATTCGGCGGAAGAAGAGCCAGGACCATTCTTCCTGCAAGGCGATCACCAAGGCCTTTTGCGCTTCCGGAACATGACGATTTCCGTTCCAAAGCGGTAACCGCACGATATCCTAAAGGGAGTGATCAATCCCCAAAAGTTAAAGAAGCCGGAAGTGATGAGTCCGGCTGGACATTGGCCACAACTGCACGCTGCAATTGAAGCTGGTGCGGATGCCGTTTACTTTGGACTTGATCATTTCAGCGCTCGTGCAAAAGTTGGATTTCAACTTACCGAACTTCCGGAAGTAATGCGAACTTTGCATGCCAGGGGCGTTCGTGGCTATGTGACTTTCAACACCCTCGTCTTTGATTCTGAACTGAATGCCGCCGCCAAAACGTTGGCCGCAATTGCCGAGGCTGGTGCGGATTCCATTATCGTTCAAGACTTGGGAATGGTGAAGCTGGCTCAGACAATTGCCCCAGGTCTGGCAGTCCACGGCAGTACCCAAATGAGCATCACTAGCGCCGAAGGGATCGCATTGGCTATGCGTCACGGCGTTAGTCGTGTGGTGATGGCTCGCGAGTTGTCACTAACGGATATACGCACCATCCGAACACAAACGACTTGCGAATTGGAAATGTTTGTTCACGGCGCTCTGTGTGTTTCCTACTCCGGCCAATGCTTCTCATCGGAAGCCTGGGGCGGCCGCAGTGCCAACCGTGGACAGTGCGCACAAGCATGCCGTCTGCCTTATGAACTGATTGTGGACAATGTTTTGAAGCCGCTTGGCGATGCCCGCTATTTGCTTTCGCCCGGCGATCTTTTCGCGCTGTACCAAGTTCCTGAAATCGTCAGTATCGGAATTTCCTCGTTGAAAATCGAAGGCCGATATAAGGACTCAGATTACGTCGCCCTTACAACGCGCGCTTATCGCAAAGCTGTCGATGAAGCATGGTCAGGGTTGCCGCTAAGTGCTACTCCGCTTGAGGATCTACAACTGGAGCAAGTGTATTCACGGGGATTGGCCCCGCATTTTGTCACCGGCACGAATCACCAAAAAGTTGTGAATGGTCGCGCCCCCCGCCATCGAGGTGTTCGTATCGGCGAGGTGGTTCAAACGAAACCTTCCGCGATCAGTATTCGAATGTCAGCAGCTCACCAGATTTCTCCAATCAAACGTGGCGATGGCATTGTTTTCGATGGTGCCGATAGATTGAGTCCTCAGGAGAATGAAGAAGGGGGCCGAATTTATACAGTCGAAGTGCGTGACGACGGAATCGTCGATTTAGGTTTTGCAAATGATGCTCTTGATTTCGACAGAATTCAACCCGGAGATCTTGTTTGGCGAACTCATGATCCTGACCTTGCCAAAATCGTTCGACCCTACATCGAAGCATCAACCCCACTTCACAAACAACCTCTGAAAGTAATGGTAAAAGCAGTCAGTGGAGAGCCCCTTGAATCGCAATGGCAGTTGGGTGATCTTGTCGTGACAATTACCTCCTCCACACCACTTGCCTTTGCGCAGAAACAGTCCCTTACCGTAGAGTCACTCAGACAACAATTCTCACGACTCGGAAACACGCCTTACACACTTGAGTCGATCCATGCCGATATTGATGGCGCGCCATTTGTACCCGCCTCCCTGCTGAATCTATTAAGACGGGAAGCGGTCGAAGAATTGGCTCGCCAACAAGTTGCGTTGCCTCAAATGAACATCGCCGATTGCATCCATTGCGTCGAATCCGCATTGCAGGAATCATTGCTCACAACAGTTGTGGCCACCTCACCTCAACTCCACCTCCTGATCAGAACGTCAGACCAACTAGACGTAGCCATCGAGCTAAGGCCGGCCAGCATCACATTAGACTACCTGGAGCTTTATGGTTTGCGGGCGTCAGTTGAAAAGATCCAAGCTCAAGGTATTCAGGCGCGTGTTGCCAGCCCACGTATTTTGAAACCTAGTGAAGAGCGTGTGGTTCACTTTCTCCGCAAGTTAGACTGTCCCATACTTGTGCGTTCAGGTGGTTTGTTAGACACACTTACAACCGGTGAACATCCGCAACTAATTGGAGACTTCAGTCTGAACGTAACCAATGCCCTTACTGCGGGGATGCTGTTACGTTTGGGATTAGCCCGACTTACTCCATCACATGACCTAAATGCACAGCAAGTAGCTAGTCTGGCTGCAAGCGCCGGTGCAGGAAATCTGGAAGTTATCGCATATCAACATCTTCCGGTCTTCCACATGGAGCATTGCGTTTTTTGCCGGTTTCTTTCCAGCGGCACAACCTTCGAGGATTGCGGCCATCCGTGCGAAACCCACCGCATTGCTCTCCGCGATGAAAGTGGCAGAGAACATCCTGTAATGGCTGATGTGGGCTGTCGCAACACTGTTTTCGGAGCCCAATCACAACAAGCCGGAGCACACATGGAATCCTGGCTGCTCGCAGGTATCAAACATTTCCGCTTAGAATTTGTTCACGAGTCCCCATCTCAAATTCGTACGGTTTCGAACCTCTTCAGAAACTTTTTGAAGAGCACCATCAACACCGTCCAATTACAACGGGAACTTCAAAAAGCTAGTCCTCAGGGTACTACTGAAGGAAGTTTGTTTGTTTCCAATAAGTATGTCAACATAACTTAGTTTCAAGTGAACTTACTGGGAATTCCAGTACCATGGTTTTCTTTAACCAATTGGACTAGTTCATAAAGGTGATTGTACTGAACCGAATTCACTGGTACTTTATATCTACTAAGTATCAAACGATGAGGATACCCCCAGTGTTTACGATTCAATCCGCTTTCATCATTTCCGCCGCACTATTCGCGAACACAATTGCCTTCGCGCAGAGTTTTCAAGTCCTCTATGCTTCCAACATCGACAAAGGCGACTCCGTCATCAACATGACAAATACTGGGGAGAATGGAGCTTCATTGTCTGGTCCTGGATTTGGTGGTGCGGCCGGAAACCTTTGCTTCAACCTCTACGCGTTTTCGCCCGATGAGCAGTTAGTTGCTTGCTGTTCCTGCTTGATCACTCCCAATGGGTTGGCATCGATTTCAGTAACCAATGACTTAGTAAGCAACACCCTCACGGGTATTCGTCCAAACTCGACAGTTATCAAACTGATAACTACTGCAACGGGATCGAGTGCCGGTTTACCTACATACACCGGAACAAGCTGCACCAACAGCGCCGCTCTTGCAGGCTCCGCCGCTCTACCTCTGTCTGGCGGAGGGCTTGCCTGGGGAACAACAATTCACGCCACCCCGGTGATCTCAGCCCCCTACGCTGTATCGGAGCTTCCATTTCGTTTTGGAACTCTAAGTCCCGAAGAATTAGCCAGCGTTACCAACCGTTGCGCAAATATCATCGGCAACGGCAGTAGTTATGGCATTTGTCGCTCTTGTCGCACAGGCGGCTTAAGCGGCGCCAGAATCTAACATGATATGCAGGGGTGCGCGACATAAAAGTGGAAACTACGCCGCCCGCCGATTCTCCCAGTGATCTTCAAACCGACCGTTGAGGTAGCAGCATCGGAGGGCAATGATTT
>JAYTTF010000082.1:0-7854 GCA_043745195.1 Bryobacterales bacterium
CCTTCACCTAAGAAACTACACCGGCGAAAATCGGGAGCGCTCACCGGGCGCGATAAGCGCAAAGGGCCCAGCGGCTGGGCCACCAATATTCCAGCAACAAGAAAGCTCCTTGCCGCTGGAGCTCCGTTTTGCGCGAGTTTATAAAAAGCTCTTTGACAATCGAATAAAAAGCTACTGTCCCCAGACAACGCAAAAAAATGGGGACTGGCTTGTCTGGCCCAAGCACCAGCAATATCCCTATCCGCCGAATACCCTAAGCGAGCGGCCAAGCTGGCCCGTCCCCATTTTTCCCCATTTTCAAATCCCGATCCTAAAGCATCCACCGCCTACAGGCGATACTTAAAGAAGAGTGATGGATCCTCGTGTCTCTGTAGTTATCCTCGCGGCCGGCCTTGGCACGCGCATGAAATCGAAAACGGCAAAAGTGTTGCACCGTGCCGGCGGTCTAACATTGGTCGAGCATGTAGTTCGCACCGGCCAAGCCGTTGCCAATTCTTCCGATATTGTGGTGGTCACCGGCCATCAGGCTGAAAAAGTACAGCAGACACTATCCGCCTCCGGCATAAGGTTCGCGCTGCAAACGGAGCAGAAAGGTACCGGCCACGCAGTACGTTGCGCCGAAGCAGAATTGCCTAAGCAAGGCTATCTGCTGGTGCTCTATGGCGATGCCCCATTAATTTCCGTCGGCACCGTCCGCAAGTTGATTGCCGCCCAAACCTCCAGCGATGCTGCCGCAACCGTTCTTACCGCCCGCGTGCCTGACCCCACTGGTTACGGCCGCATCGTGCGCGATAGCAACGGCAACGTGGTCGCCATCGTCGAACAAAAAGCCGCTACGCCTGAGCAACTGAAAATCGACGAAATCAATTCCGGCATCTACTGCTTCCGTGCCGACCTTCTTTGGAACCACATCGCTGCCATTTCCACCAACAATCCCGCTGGCGAGTATTACCTTACTGACATCGTTGCCATCCTTCGCGAAAAGGGTTTTGTCGTGAAGCCCCTGGAATTACCCATTGCCGACGAACTGCTGGGAATCAACACCCGCGTTGAACTGGACGAAGTCGATCGAATTTTCCGTACCAACAAAGTCAACCAATTGATGTTGGACGGCGTCACCATCGAACGGCCCGATACGGTCACCATTGATGCTGATGTAACCATTGGGCGCGACACAATTTTGGAATCGCACGTTCGCCTGTTGGGGAAAACCGAGATCGGCGAAGATTGCCACATCGGCGCGGGCAGCATTCTAAACAATGCTCATCTCGGCACGGGCTTGAAGGTGGAACCATACAGCCTAATCGCCGATAGCAGCGTTGGTTCGGGCACGCACGTTGGGCCGTTTGCCCGGCTGCGCATGAATAATGTGGTTGCCGAAAATGTCCACATCGGCAATTTTGTAGAACTGAAAAACACGCAAATGGGGCTCGGTGCCAAAGCTAACCATCTTGCGTATCTGGGCGATGCCACCATCGGCGCGAAAGTGAATGTGGGTGCCGGCGCCATCACTTGCAATTACGATGGAGTGAACAAACATCGCACCATTGTTGGAGACGGCGCTTTTGTCGGTAGCAACTCAACCATGGTTGCACCAATCGAAATCGGTGCTGGTAGTTACGTTGCCGCAGGTTCTGTGGTCACTGACCAGGTGCCCGCTGATTCCCTTGCAATCGGACGCGGACGGCAAAGCAACAAAGAAGGTTGGGCAAAAGCACGGCGAGAGACTTTGAAGAAAAAGTAGCGCCGCTACAACACCACAATCGGGTGATACAGGTTGGGTAACTTCGCTTCGCCAATCGCAATCAGTTTGCCGTCAGTCCCAACTGCTTTCACAAACTTCGAACCTTGCGGAACATGGAACGGCGAAGTATGAAAATCTCTGCCATGACGAATCTGTTGCGCCACCGAATCGTCAACTTGTTCCAGGGGATAGTCCGGCAATAAATCAGCATTCGGAATCAGGGCTTCCGATAACCTGCCATCCTCGCTCAGTTTGGCAAGTTCTTCCAACGTTCGAGCCTGCGAAATGTCGAAGCTGCCAGAGCGAGTTCGCCTCAGTGTCCCAATGTGGGCACCGCAACTTAACGCCACTCCCAAATCGTGGGCAATACTTCGGATATACGTTCCACCAGAGCATTCCACCAGAATTTCCAAACGGTTTTCCACCAGGGACACAAGTTCCAAACGAGCAATCGTAACAGTGACTGCTTTCAATTCCACCGGCTCATTTCGGCGAGCCAGCTTATAGGCTGGAACCCCGTTGATTTTTTTCGCCGATACTTGAGGCGGCATCTGATCCATGGTTCCGCGAAATTTGCTCAGGGCTGCTTCAATTTGTTCCGCTGAGAAATTGGTGGCCTGGAATGGACCGGTCGGCTCCCCTTCTGCATCGTAGGAATCTGTGGCTTGCCCAAGAATCACCGTCGCCAGATAAACTTTTTCCACTCGCACGAAAAACTGGCTCAATCGAGTTGCCTGATTCAAAACCAATGGGAGCACTCCGGTGGCCAGCGGATCCAGCGTCCCCAAATGCCCAACGCGTTTGGTTCCCGCCAGCCGCCTCATCTTTCCAACCACATCGTGCGACGTCCACCCTTGTGGTTTATCGACTACGATTACCCCGTCCATGTTATTTACCATACTGTTCGAATCCGTAAGCGATTTCCAGCAATCGCCGTTCCCCTCTATGTTTACCTACAATTTGCAATCCGATTGGCAAGCCGCTTTCCGAAAAACCCGCAGGTACTGAAATTGCCGGGTGTCCGGTTGCTGAAATGTAATAGCAAGACTTCATCCAGTCAATATAAGTTTCAAGTGCGATGCCGTTAATTTCTCGAACAAAGGGCAACTCCACCGCAAATGGAAGTACCTGAACAGTGGGCAAAACAAATGCGTCGAATCGCTCAAAGAAAACTCCCACGCGATGCCGAAGTTCAGATAGCAAAGTTTTAGCATGTTCCACTTCGCCTTCAGTTAACGCCAATCCGCGCTCCACTTCCTTCGCCAAAGTAGCCTTAAGAAATGCCACCCGGTCAGCGTGCTGTGATGCTGAATTCCAGGCGCGTAGGATTCGAAAGGATTCATCGGCCCCTTCAAAATCCGGTTCAGCATCTTCCACCAAACAACCCATGGCCTCAAAAGTTTTTCGTCGGGAATTCACCACCCGCAGTACTTCTGGTTCAAACGGAACATCGCCAAAATGTTTAAACCAAGCTACTCGCAGACCTTTCAAAGTTGAATCGAGCGGCGTAAATTCGGTCTTGGTAATGACCGAAAGCAGCAACGCAACATCTTCAACGGTCCTGCCCATTGGTCCATCGACGTTTAAGGGCAAACTAGAGGGCCGGAGCCCGACCACTCCACAAAAGCTGGCGGGGTTCCGCAGTGAGCCACCTAAATCCGTTCCATTCGCCAGCGCCGCCATTCCGGTGGCCAATGCTACTGCGGAACCACCACTGCTGCCGCCGCAGGTTTTTGAAGAATCGTATGGATTTCGTGTTACTCCGAAAATTTCGTTGAACGTTTGCGAACCTGCTCCAAATTCGGGAGTGTTCGATTTTCCCAGACAGATGGCCCCAGCATTTTCCATCCGTTCCACCATCAGGCAATCCTGTTTAGGGATGTGATGCTCAAACAGCTTTGACCCATATGTTGTTCGAATGCCGGCAGTATCGAACAGATCTTTATGAACAACCGGCAACCCATGCAAGGCTCCAGCAAATTCGCCGCGCGCTGCTGATTCGTCCAACTGCTTCGCGCGCTGAAGCGCTTTATCAGCGGTCAAAGTAACAATCGCGTTCAACTGCGGATTGCATTTGGCGATTTGATCCAAATGAGCCATGGTCAATTCCAAAGCGGAAATGCTCCGTAGCCGGAGTAATCTTGCTTGTTCCCGAGCGTTGAGGTAGCACAGGTCGTTAACCACTACTTCAATTGTGCTTCAATCTCGTATAACCAATCGGGCTTTTTCAAGACCTCGCGAGCTTTCGATCCATCTGGTGGGCTGATGATACCTTCGCGCTGCATCATGTCCAGAATTCTTGCCGCTCGGCCATAGCCGAGTTTTAAGCGCCGTTGTAGAACCGATGTGGAAGCTTTGCCCACTTCCAGAATCACGCGTACCGCATCGTGATACATGGGATCTTCCTGACCATCCACCACTTCTGCTGGTTCGTCGATATCATCGCTGGGCGGAGCCACCAGGAAGCTTTGATCGTAATCGGGCTCAGCTTGCGATTTCCAAAACTCCACAACCTTTTGGGTTTCGTCTTCGCTTACATACGCTCCGTGGACTCGAATCAAACGCGATGAACCAGGAGGCAGAAACAGCATGTCGCCTTTCCCCAAAAGATGATCGGCACCCATTACATCAAGAATAGTCCGACTATCCACGCGAGTTGCAACGCGGAAACTGATACGGGCTGGAAAATTTGCTTTGATCAAGCCGGTGATCACGTCCACCGAAGGCCGCTGCGTTGCCAGCACCAAATGCATTCCAACTGCGCGAGCCATTTGAGCGAGTCGGGTTACGCTTTCTTCAACACCGGCGCGTTCCAACATCATTAGATCGGCCAACTCATCGATCAAAATCAAGATGTATGGAAGTGGCTTCAACTCTTCCAACTCCGGAGCATTGTGTTCTTCCTCAAACAAACTTCGCGGGGTGGTGATGATTTGGCGGATCTTTTTATTGTATTGGTCGATATTGCGAACCTGCTGCGCGGCAAGCAACTTTAAGCGGCGCTCCATTTCCAAAACGGCGTTGCGCAACGCATAGGTGGCTTTTTTAGCGTCTGTGATTACAGGAGTTAGAAGATGCGGAATACCTTCGTACAGGCCCAATTCCAATTTTTTGGGATCTACCATGATCATGCGGACTTCATCGGGAGTCGCCTTATATAGGATGGACATGATGAGGCTGTTGAGCATCACGCTTTTCCCGGCTCCGGTGGAACCAGCAATCAGCAAGTGCGGCATGGTTTCAAGCGTCGCCACTTTAATTCGTCCGCTGATGTCCTTGCCCAGCGAAATTGTCAGCTTCGAGGGAGAGTTGTTGAACTCGTCACTTTCCAAAACCTGGCGAAGGCTGATGACTTCGCGTTTGGTATTGGGGACTTCAATTCCAACGGTTGGTTTGCCGGGGATGCGTTCAATCAGGACACTTTCGGCATGCAGGCCCAAGCACAAATCTTCGTTCAGATTGGTAATCCGGCTGTACTTGATTCCGGCTTCGGGCTTGTACTCAAACGTAGTGACAACCGGACCGGGATTAATTTGTACTACTGATCCAAGAACGTTGAACTCTTCAAACTTCGCCTTGATGCGGCCGGCTGTCTCTTTCAATTCCTGTTCGTCATAAGGGCTGCGCTCTGCTGGTTCAGTGAGCAAGCGGGTTGACGGCATTAGAAAAGTGGGGGTTCCCCGTTTCTTTTTGACTGGTTCGGCGGAAGTCAAAGGGGTCGGCGGAGGGACAGTTTGTTGGCTGGGCGGATCCATGTCGGCCAGCACGCGGATTGGAATATCGTGATCGACATCTTCAGCCGCAACCGATGTTGGAGTTTCCCAAGGGAGGGTTTCGCGAATGGGAATATCGTCAACGCCTCCGGCTGCTGCTGCGGCGCGGGCCATGGGGACAACTTCGGAATCGTCATCAGCGCCGACAAATAGTTCTTCCTTTTTGCGGCGGCGGTTGTTGCGCTTTTCTTCCTTTTCCAACTTCACGGCTTCGGCCTTTTCGGCAGCTTTTATGGCGGCACGTTCAGCCTTTAGTTCACGGCGTTCCTGACGCCATGCAGTCCAGCGGGCTCCTAAAGATTGCAGCCAGGCAATGGGCCCAGCGAACCAGCTTTCGAGTTTCGTCAATGTGAAAGTCGAAATCAGGTAGAGGGAAATGATGGTGGCGAGGCTAACGGCTAGCAGCGATCCGGTGAGGTTGAGCGATTCCTCCAGGTATCCGGAAGTGGCTAAACCGAGCAACCCGCCGGCGAGAACATTCCCAGAGAAGACGCGCCATTCCGGACCTAAACCCAACAAGGTTGAGGCGCAAAGGAAGAGTGTGACCCAACCGATGAAACGGGCCCAAGGGGCTTCGACCGGATCGGACCGGAACCATTTCCAGGCGATGACAAAGACCAGGATGGGGATGAGCAGCGCAGATAGTCCGAAGAGCGTGAACGTGAAATCGGCGAAAATTGCTCCGGGTCGGCCGATCTTGTTTTGGGCTTTTAACGGAGTGGCGGTGTTCCACGACGGGTCCCAAGGCTGGTAGGTGGCATATGCAACCAGCATGGCGAGGGCGGCAAAGAACAATACGATGCCTATGACCTCATTCAATCTGGGCCTTGCGGTGGGTGTCATTAATTTCATACGGGCAATATAGCCGCGTAGCTAGGGTAGTTTTATTATGTCAGATAATCGATGCGGTTCGTTTTGATCCCCCCATTATCATCATTATCATGGGGGGGCTGGTCAGAGGACATTATAATAGGGGGAGCCGACTGCCCCTTAATACATAATGAGAACAACTAAAATCGTTGCAACACTTGGACCTTCAAGCGACACTGATGAAATTGTCACAAAGCTACTGGACGCAGGCGTTGACCTGTTTCGTCTGAATGCTTCCCACGGCACACACGCCGATCACGCGCGGCAGGTTGCGCGGATTCGGGAAGTGACAAAAATGTATGGCAGATCTGCAGGAATCCTGGTGGATTTGCAGGGACCGAAGATCCGCCTTGGAAAGTTTGAAGAAGGAAAAGTACTTCTGGAAACTGGGAACCCTTTTGAAATTACAACGGATACATCGGTGGTGGGCAACGCGCAAAGGGCCTGCACTGGCTATTCGCAATTCGCAAGCGACGTGCAGCCGGGCGACCGGGTGCTGCTGGCTGATGGCACGGTGGAACTGCGCGTTCTGAAATCAGACGGATTGAGTGCGCATCACGAAGTTGTTATTGGTGGTTGGATTGGCAACAACAAAGGGATCAACTTACCTGGCGTTGCTGTGAGTGCACCTTCGTTAACCAAAAAAGATATGGCGGACCTGGCGTTTTTCATAACGCAGGACATCGATTTTATCGCGCTGAGTTTTGTTCGCAAGCCGGCGGACCTGGTGCGGTTGCGGCTGTACCTTGAGGAAAAAGAAAAGACGTTTCCGATTATCGCGAAAATTGAAAAGCCCGAAGCATGGGAACAGTTGAACGCGATTTTGGAAGAGACAGATGGAGTGATGGTGGCTCGCGGGGATTTGGGTGTGGAGATGGCGCTGGAGAAGGTGCCGTTTATTCAGAAGTCGATTATTGAACGGGCGCGGCAGCATGGAAAATTTGTGATTACTGCGACGCAGATGTTGGAATCGATGATTGAAAATCCGGTACCGACGCGTGCGGAGGTGAGCGATATTGCCAACGCGATTTACGATGGAACGGATGCGGTGATGTTGTCGGCGGAAACCGGGGCGGGGAAGTATCCAGTGGAAAGCGTGAAGATGATGGCGCGCATTGCGGTGGAGGCAGAAGTTTCGCTGAAGGATCGAGGGTTTGTAAGATTGCCGCTGCGGGCGTCGCCATCGGTGGCGGAAATGATTGCGGATGGGGCGTATCATACGGCGAGGATAGCGGGGGTTTCGGCGATTGCAGTGTTCACGTTGACGGGGTCGACGGCGCGGCTGATTGCAAAGTACAGGCCGCCGGTGCCGATTTACGCATTCACAAGTTCGGAGGGAGTGGCTCGGCAACTTTCGGCAGTGTTTGGAGTGCGGGCAATTGTGGCACCGATGGTGAGCACGACGGATGAGATGCTGGCGCAGATGGATAGGATGTTGCTGGACCGGAATTGGATGAAGATTCGCGA
>JAYTTF010000083.1:0-28792 GCA_043745195.1 Bryobacterales bacterium
CAATTGGACTTGCCGTCGTAGGATCAGCGCAATAGCATCACCCAAAGGGTTAGACTGAAGTGCGTAAAAAAGGTCGCCAAAGGGGACACGGTACCCAGGCCGCTACGCTTAGAGCTTTATAGGATTTCATTCAGAGTTATGTTGCTTCAGGCCAGGGAACCATGTCCTCGTTTGGCTCGCGATACCCAGATCTTCGCGACAGTCAACTGCCGTTTCTAGGCGTAAACACGACACCAAACGTGGCCGGTTGACAGTACCCCGAAGAAAGATATTCCGGCCGGGACACTGCGAAGTATAGAAAAGCTAGCTGGTATTAATCTCAGGAAATATCAAATGGAGTACATCGCTTACCTTCACAAAGATCTAAAGTCCGACTATGGTATCAGCTTCCCTGATTTTCCGGGGTGCATTACGTTGGGCGGAACGAAGCCGTTGTTCGGTCTCGGGCACCCGCGCCAGCGCATCGCTGATCTTCGAGCGCCTCTGACAAAGCTGCCATTGAGACATCCAAGCTGGTAAGCAAAGATCGCACCAGCGATTTCACTTCCAGATCCTGTCAATTATATGGATAGTTAATAGGATGCCCTCAGCCCCAAAGTCAGCTTGTTTAATTCTTCGCCATCTTCGATGCTGCCGCTTCGCGAGCCTCGGCTTGTCGCGATGCGTTCAATGCCGTGCAATGTCGAACTCACCAGAAGCCGTCAGCATCTTGCGTGCCCGCTCCAACGCCTTCTTCGCACGTTCCAGATCGATCTGATCCAGCATTTCCGCCGAACTGCACAGCAGGCGTGTAGTATCTCCATTGATCTCCACACAACCGCCGTGACCACCACATTATGCTCTGTTCGCCTGTCTTGTAGCTTAACTCGCCGAAACCCAGTTCCCCCAGCAACATGACCAAGCAACACACCCATATAAGGCGAGTGTATCATTTGTGGTACGGGCTTAATTCACGAGCGGCTATCCCACCGTATTACTATACTGTACGTACATGCGAGTGAGGTTTGCTTGGGATGAAAAGAAAAACAAGGCCAACCAACTTAAACATCGAATCGGCTTTGAGGCTGCGATGCTTGTGTTTGACGATCCTACCTCAATCTCGGTTCAGGATCGCGATACGGAGGGTGAGCAACAGTGGATCACAGTCGGTTGGGTTCAAGATTCCATCCTGCTGGTGGCACACACCCGATCCTATGACGCAGAGGAAGAAGTGATTCGAATCATGTCTGGGTGGAAAGCAAGTCCTTCGGAACGGAAACTCTATGTCAAAGAAACTCAATAAAACGCAACAAAAACAGCTTCAGGCTTTGGCGAAGTTGCCAGATAACAAGATCGACATGAGTGATATTCCGGAGCTCAAGAGCTTGGCGGGAGGCGTGAATGGCATGTTCTACCGTCCGGTCACGAGGCCTGTGACCATCCGGTTAAGCGCGCCCGACATTGAAATGGCCCGCCAGATTTCTAATGCGAAGGGAATGCCGTATCAGACCTATATAAAGGAGCTTCTTCACGAGGCTCTTAAGCGTGAGGCCATGACGGTTGGTTGATAATGGATAGAGGTTACAATGTCGAATCCACAATCCCCGATTCCTGCATTTATAGCCACAAATCATTGCCTTCACGAGTCCGTTCGCCCACAACAGGCCGATCTTGCCGCTTTTAGGCTTATGTTGGTGACTCAGCTTTCAAGATTTCGCTGACTTTAGTAAGCAGGATCGGCACATGGTCCGCGCTGGTTTGCCAAACAAGCGGCCAATGAATGCCGAAGTATTCATGAACAAGAATGTTGCGCAAGCCAACAATGTCCGTCCATGGGATTGAGGCGTAGTTTGCTTTAAGTTCGGGAGTAAGTCGCGCAACCGCTTCTCCCACAACTGTCAACCGCTGGGCAACCGCGAAACAAAGAGTTTCGTCTCCAACGAATTCAGCCTCGGTCAGATTGGAGGTTGACTTCGCAATCCAATCCAATGCCTCCAGAATGTCGGTCAACCGCTGCTGGTCACGCCGCATAAAGCAGTCGGGCATCTGCAAGTACACCGGCGCGAACGAGCGGCTTCAATGCGGGTTTGACAACCAGATCAACCGGTCTCCCAAGCAGGGTTGTAAGTTCGCGAGTCATTGCGGAAACGCCTAAGAGTCCAGGTCTTGCTCCAGGAAGGAAATCTACAAGGAAATCGATGTCGCTATCGGGGCGCAACTCGCCACGGGCCGCTGAGCCGAACAAAGACAACTCGCTAACTTGGTAGCGTCGGCAGAGTTCAGCGATTTCGGATTCAGGCATGTGGATAGTTGTGGCGATGGCCATGTGGCCTCCCTATGTCTATTATTACTCAAACCTGCGTGAATTCATCGCGTTCTTGAGCGCGCCCTTGGAATCAAGAATGAGCCTAACGGCCCACTGTTCAAGACAGGGGCATGGGTTGCGTACCAAGTATGGAACAGCACCCTCAGCCGAGGAGATCGAAGCCAACTGAGCAGAGATGTTTGAAGGCCTTCCTACACCAGTTCCAGCCGGATCTCCCTTCCTACTGCAGTTGCGGCCTTGAGCAAGGTATTAAGCGTGACCGAATCGTTTTCTGGATCGAGGAGCCGATTTAGCGCAGCGCGGCTGGTGTGCATCTGCCTGGCCATCTCGGACCGCGTTACATTTTTTTCCTTCATCGCCGCTTCCAATTGCCGTGCGAGAACGCGTTTGACCGCCGCAGAGGCCACTTCTTCGTAGATGCCCTCATCCCGTAGGAAGCTGTCGAACGTTGACCCAATGTTCTTCTTTTTCATTTATCATTTTCCCTCATGCGAGTTTCGTACTTCCCAAAGGCTTCGGCCGAATGAGCGGACCAACGGTATTCCAATCGGCCAAGAATACTCCGAGTCATTGATGTCCTCACAGACTACTTTGCGGTCTCTGGCTGTAGTCGCCTGAGCCATTCACGCACAGGTTCACAGCCGGAATCGGACCGGGTAGAAGCGGACGGTTAGACGCTTGAGCGAATCCATAAGGTGAGAGTATCAGTTTTGGTACGGGAGTCTAGGCACCGCCTTTGGCTACGGAGTATTGTGCGAATTTGTTGCTGGATAATCCTCAAAAAGTGGAACGAAGCTCGGGATCACTCTTTCCGTTACGAAATGATAAATCTGTTTTATTTGATCCACATCGCATTCAATCTTGTCCAAATGCCCAAAGACAACCTTATAGTCCCGAACTTCGACGTGAGTCAGAAAGCCTTGGCAAAACAAAGGTGCGGTTACGACGAACACGCCACCTTCTTCAGCAAACTTTATGAGTTCGTGTATGCTCTCCGGTGCGTCGGGAAAGTTAATAGTAGAAGCTTTACCGAACAAGGGAATTCTTCTGTGTTTATCAAGATTACCCAACTCGTTGAGCTTCCATAGTAAATTTGATTTGCCGCCCAGATTGTATGGTTGGAATGCGTCAATTATTTCGGCAGCTCGAGCTGGAATACCGTTTGTACATTTTTTGAATTTCTTCGGGCTGAAGGTGTCAAATATCGGGAATTGAGTTTTTTCTGGTTGTGATGTCGTCAAGCTCGCAAGTTGATACACCAGTTGGTCCAGAGACGCCCTGAGACAATAAAGCAAATCACCAAGAATCAGATAAATCTTAGCGGGTACATCCTTATAATCTATCTCAAGTCGGTAAATACCAGCACTTATGTTGTCGTTCCTATTCAAGGACCAGGGTTGACTGTTGCTCCACGCATCAACCTCCCCCAGTAGATCGTCGAGATGCGTTTTGGCCCGTTCCGTTTTCAGAAATGGATCAGTGAGACTTGGCCTTGGACCCTGAATAAGTGAAAGCATTCTTCACCTTCAGTCTACTGGAAGCTTTGAACCATGCACTGGACCTGGGTATCACTTACGTGGATACAGCGTTCAGCTACGGCAGTGGAGTGATCCACTCGGCTAGCAATTAGAGTGAGAGTGATGCTCCTCGAAGCACTTGCTTTGAGACACCGTGGTTAGGCAGGCTGCGCGACAGCACCAAAGCAGATTGAATTACTTCTTCGCCATCTTCGATGCCGCAGCCACGCGAGCCTCTGCCCGTCGCGATGCGTTCAATGCCCGTGCAATGTCGAACTCACCAGAAGCCGTCAGCCTTTTGCGTGCCCGCTCCAACGCCGTCTTCGCACGTTCCAGATCAATCTGATCCGGCATTTCCGCTGAACTGCACAGCACCCGTGTAATGTCCCCGTTGATCTCCACAAAACCGCCGTGGACCACCACACTATGCAGCGTCCCGCCGGTCTTGTAACTTAACTCGCCGAAACCCAGTTCCCCCAGCAACGCCGCATGACCCGGCAACACACCCAGGTAGCCATCCAGGCCTGGGATCTGCGCCTCAGTCACCGGCTCACGCGCAATCAGCCGCTCCGGAGTTGTGATTTCGAGTACGAATGTTTCAGCCATGATAAACCAGCTAGACTAGCTGACCTTCTTCATTTCTTCGGCCTTAGCCAGTACGTCTTCAATCGTCCCCTGCATGTAGAAAGCCTGTTCAGGAATATCGTCGTACTTGCCATCGCAAACGCCTTGGAAGCCCTTGATGGTATCAGCCAACTTCACATACTTACCCTTAAAGCCGGTGAACTGTTCTGCCACGTGGAAAGGCTGCGACAGGAAGTTCTGAATCTTACGAGCGCGGCCGACAATCAGCTTGTCGTTATCGGACAATTCGTCGATACCCAAAATAGCAATGATATCCTGCAGATCTTTATAACGTTGCAAGGTCTGTTTCACTTGCTGAGCGCAATCGTAATGCTCCGCGCCCAACACAGCCGGATCCAGAATGCGTGAAGTAGAAGCGAGCGGATCCACGGCTGGGTAGATTCCAAGCGCCGCGATTTCGCGCGATAGGTTCGTGGTCGCATCCAAGTGAGCAAACGCCGTTGCCGGAGCTGGATCGGTGTAATCGTCAGCCGGCACGTAGATAGCTTGCACGGAGGTGATGGAACCCTTCTTCGTCGAAGTAATGCGTTCCTGCAATTCGCCCATTTCGGTTGCCAGGTTTGGCTGATATCCCACGGCGGAAGGCATGCGACCCAGCAGTGCCGATACTTCCGAACCTGCTTGGGTAAAGCGGAAAATGTTGTCGATGAACAGCAGCACGTCCTGGTTTTCTTCGTCGCGGAAATACTCAGCAACGGTCAAACCGGTTAGGCCCACACGCAAACGCGCTCCTGGCGGCTCGGTCATCTGGCCGTAGATCAAAGCTACTTTCGATTTCGTGTAATCGGAAGGATCCACAATCCCCGATTCCTGCATTTCCAGCCACAAATCGTTGCCTTCACGCGTCCGTTCGCCCACACCTGTGAACACCGAAACGCCACCGTGATGCTGCGCAATGTTGTTGATCAGCTCCATGATGATAACCGTCTTGCCCACACCTGCGCCGCCGAACAACCCGATCTTGCCGCCCTTTAGGTACGGTTCAATCAAGTCGATCACTTTGATTCCGGTCTCAAGCATGTTCAGGCCGGTTGCCTGTTCGTCAAATGCAGGTGCGGAACGATGAATCGGATAATGCACAGTGGCATTCACCGGACCCATCATGTCCACCGGTTCGCCAATCACGTTCAACACGCGGCCCAATGTCTGCTTACCCACAGGCACTGTAACCGGCTTGCCCAGGCTAATCGACTTCATGCCGCGCACCATACCGTCGGTGGGCTGCAGAGCGATCGTGCGCACACGATTCTCTCCAATATGCTGCGCCACTTCACAAATAATATTGATCGGCGTGGGGACGTTGAAGCCTTCGCTGGTGATGCGAATAGCAGTGTAGATAACGGGAACCTGACCCTCAGGGAACTGAATGTCCACCGCAGGGCCGGCGATTTGAATTACTTTACCAACGACTTCTGACATAAGAAAACTTTCTCCTCGAATCGGGCGGGCGCTATTCGAGCGCCGATGCGCCGCTGACAACTTCGATAATTTCGCGAGTAATACTGGCCTGGCGTACGCGGTTCATCACCAACGTCAACCGTTCAATCACATCGGCCGCATTGGAACTGGCCGAATCCATGGCGGTCATACGCGCCGCATGTTCGGCTGCCGTCGATTCCAGTACCGCCTTATACAACTCCACTTCCACATACCGTGGCAGTAAAGTGCCCAGCAGCTTTTCCGCTGGTTGTTCGTAAATATAATCCTTGGCAACAGTGCCTTCTGGAAGAACAATGGGCAACAGACGGCGCACATCCAGCTTCTGCGCCATCACGCTTTTGAACTCATTGAATATCAGGTAAACCGCATCCACTTCCGCGTTCGCGTAGCGAGCAATAATGGACTGGGCAATCGCCTTCGTATCTTCGTAGGTGCACTTTTTGGTGAGGTTGTAGTGCTCGCCTGTAATGGTGACGCCGCGCTTTTTGAAATAGTCGCGCCCCTTGCGGCCAATGGCTTCCAGTTGCAAACCAATGCCGGGCTTTTCGTCCATAAACTTCTGCGCGCCGCGAATCAGGTTGGTATTCAACGCACCCGCCAAACCACGGTCCGCTGTAATCAAAATCACCTGAATGCGTTTTTCCGGACGCTGCGCCAACAGTGGATGCGTTACATCCATGCTCTTTGAAGCAGAGGCAACGTTCCCCAACATATCCTTCAGCGAATTGGCATACGGGCGGGCAGCAATCACAGCTTCCTGCGCGCGCCGCAACTTCGCCGCCGAGACCATTTTCATGGCCTTGGTGATCTGCTGCGTGTTTTTTACCGACCGGATTCTTCGCCGGAAATCGATCAAACTGGGCATGGCAGCTTTACGCCTTATTCTCCGCCAGGAAGCGCTTCTTAGCGTCTCCGATAGCCTTGGTCATTTCGGCCTTCAAGGCATCGTCAATGTTTTTCTTATCGCGAATGGTCGGCAGAATATTCGGATACGAATTTTCCACAAACCGGTGCAATTCTTCTTCAAACTTGCGGATGCTTTCCACCGGCAATTCATCCAGCAACCCGTTGGTGCCGGCGAATATACTCAGAACCTGCTTTTCAACAGACATCGGCGAGAACTGGCCTTGCTTCAATAATTCCACCAGCCGTTGACCACGTGACAACTGCTTTTGCGATGCCGGATCCAAGTCGGAACCAAACTGCGCGAATGCCGCCAAGGCGCGATACTGAGCCAGGTTCAAACGGAGGGAACCAGCCACTTGGCGCATGGCTTTAATCTGCGCGCTGCCGCCTACGCGACTAACCGAAATACCTACGTTAATTGCCGGACGGATGTTTGAGTTAAACAGATCGGCTTCCAGGAATATCTGTCCGTCGGTGATCGAAATCACGTTGGTTGGAATGTAAGCCGAAACGTCGCCTGCTTGTGTTTCAATGAAGGGCAGGGCAGTCAGCGAACCACCGGTTTTCAACTTAGCGGCACGCTCCAGCAAGCGGCTGTGAAGATAGAACACGTCGCCAGGGAATGCTTCGCGACCCGGTGGTCGGCGCAACAACAGCGAAATTTCACGATACGCCGCAGCGTGCTTGGAAAGATCGTCATACACAACCAGAACATGTTCGTTCTTGTCGCGGAAATACTCACCCATGGCGCAGCCGGAATACGGTGCAATGTACTGCATGGGGGCCGGATCAGAAGCAGTGGCGGCTACGACAATGGTGTAATCCATGGCGCCGTTGCGTTCCAGCGTCTGGACTACTTGCGCTACCGTGGAACGTTTCTGGCCAATTGCCACATAAATACATTTCACATCACCACCCTTCTGGTTGATGATCGTGTCAATTGCAATGGTGGTCTTGCCGGTCTGACGGTCGCCGATGATCAATTCACGCTGGCCGCGGCCAATGGGAATCATACCGTCAATCGCTTTAATACCGGTCTGCATCGGCTCTTTCACCGGGCTGCGATCAATAACGCCAGGTGCCAGACGCTCAATGGCCAGGAAGCCATCGTTCTGAACCGGTCCCTTGCCGTCAATCGGAGTACCCAGCGCATCCACAACGCGGCCCAGGAAGCCATTGCCCACAGGAACCGACATAATGCGGCCTGTGCGCTTAACTTCATCGCCTTCTTTAACGTGGTGGAAATCGCCCATCAACACCGCGCCAACCTGATCTTCTTCCAGGTTCAACGCAATGCCGGTGACGCCATGGGGGAACTCAATCAGTTCACCGGCCATGACCAGTTCCAAACCGTGAATACGGGCAATCCCGTCACCGACCGAGATCACTGATCCGGTCTCGGAGACGTTTACTGCCTTGTCGTAATTTTCAATCTCGTCCCGCAGTACGCGAGCGATTTCATCTGCCCGAATTTGAGCCATAGTTTCTTATCCGATTAGTTACTCAGAGACCAGTTTCTTGCGCAGCCCATCCAGGGATCCACGCACAGAGCCGTCATAAATTGTCGATCCGATCCGAACCATCACCCCGCCAATCAAGTCAGGGTTCACCGTAAATTGACCACGAATTGTTTTGCCTGTCTTGGTTGAAAATGAGGCTTGAATCTGCGCCTTCTGTTGTTCACTCAACGCGCTGGCAGAGCTGATTTCAGCCCGGGCGATTCCCATCCGCTCGTCAAGCTGCGCCTGAATCGCATCCAGAATCCCATGCAACAGCGGTGTGCGCCGATGGTCAATCACAACAAAAAGGAAATTCTTAATAGTCGTCGCCAGAGGCAACATCTGCGCAAAGCGCGCCACCACCGCACGTTTCCGGGCCGGCGAAACAGCAGGCGATAACAGCACCGCACTCAGTTCGGTTGACCCGTCCAACATCTTGCTAAAACCTTTCAACTGCTCCAGCGCCAGTTCCGGAGTTGTGCCCGAAGTTGACTTTGGGTCAACCAGCACATCCACCAGAGCGCGAGCGTAACGTGAGGCAACAGCGGCAGACATATTAGTTCAGCCTCTTCAGAAATCCGTCAATCAAAAGCGCTTCAGAAGCCGGAGTTACTTGTCCGCGAATATTCGCCTCCGCCTGCTGCAACGCCAGCTTCGCCGAATACGATTTCAACTCAGCCATTGCACTCTTGGTAGCCGATTCAATTTCCTGCGCCGCATGAGCCTGCATTTTGGCCATGGCAACTTCCGTTTCCCGATTCACACGGGCATGTTCGGCTTCCAGTTCCTTTGAGGCACTGGCGCGAATCGTTTCAATTTCGTTATTCAAGGTAGCCAACCGCTTTTCGATTTCCGCAGTCTTGGCTTCAGCAGAACGTTTCATCTCCGCCGCTTCCAGCAGGTCGCGCTGGATCACTTCATCCTGACCCTTGAAGAATGCCGGAGCGTGCTTGCCAATCATGTAGCCTAGGCCAAGCACTAATAATGCAAAATTGGCCCACTTCCAATAGATTTCGTTCGGATTTGCTGCGGCATGCTCGCCACCTTCTGCAAAGGCCAGCGAAGATACAGCGAAAATTAAGATCAGGATGGAGCGAGGCATTTAAGCGCTCCTCCGCAACACAGCAACAGCAATTTGTTCCGCCAGGCGAGCCGTTTCCCCGGCCAGCGATTGACGAGCCGATTCCACTTGTTTCGTCAGTTGAATCTTGCCATCCGCAATTTGCGCGTCAGCAGCAACTTTGGCAGTGGCGATGCGGGCCGATTGATCATCCAGCCAACTTTTGCGAGTCGCTTCCCGTTCTTTTGCCAGTTGAGTGCGTACCTCGTCGATCTTTTTTTCAAATTCGACGGCTTTCGCTTCGGCAGTTTTCAGGCTATCGGCCGCAGCGTGCGTGGCACCAATGGTTGCTTCTTTCCTTTCGTGGAGCACTTTTGCCATCGGCGCAAAAAACATCCGACGAAGGTAGAAGTGCAACAACAGGAAGAGGATAAAGGTGGGTAGACCTTTTAGCAGAATCCCAGCGAGCGCTTGAAGCGTGGCGTCCATTTTTACTGTAGAGGAAGGCTTTGAGAACGAAAGTTCGCGGTGGCCCTGAAACTTTACATTAGCATATCTTCTAATTCTGGGGCAACTTTATGGATATTTCAGCTCCGCTCTATTCAGTAAATCTTGGATTGGGCGAGTTGGGCGATTTCCTTTCGTTTCTGATTTATGGTATCTTAAAGTATACTTCATTCTATCATAGGTATAGTATGAGAGACACTATAGAACAATACGAACCAAACCAAAAGGAACGCTTGCCCATTCCCGTCCGTAGCGCCCTATCAAAACTTGGTTCGGACATTCGAGTTGCCCGCCTGCGCCGTCGCATTCCCGTTGCTGTCATGGCACAACGGGCACTGGTGGGCCGAATTACTCTGTCGAAGCTGGAACGTGGGGATCCAAATGTTGCGATGGGCACTTATGCCACCGTACTGTTCATCCTGGGTATGAGCGAACGCTTGGCCGAAGTAGCCGATATTCGATTCGATGAATTGGGTATGTCCTTAGATGAGGAACGTCTGCCCAAGCGGATCCGAACCAGGAAGGTGACCTGATGGAACGTCAACTCTTCGTATACATCAACATTTCGAACAAGCCCACACTTATGGGACGGCTTTGGGCTCGGCATCGCAGAGGTCAGGAGTCTGCCACGTTCGAATACGATAGGGACTGGCTGGCAAATCCAGGCTGCTTCTCAATTGAACCCGCCCTTTCGCTGGGACCAGGACCCCATCACACTGCTGCGGGGCGGCCACTATTTGGCGCGCTTGGTGATTCCGCACCAGACCGTTGGGGTCGAGTACTAATGCGCCGTGCAGAACGCCGCAATGCCCAAAGCGAAAAGCGCACCCCGCGAACGCTTTCCGAAATAGACTTCCTTTTGATGGTGGATGACGAAGCTCGAATGGGGGCCTTGCGTTTCTCCGAAACCGAAGGTGGCCCCTTTCGCGAGCACGGCCCAGCCATGCGAATCCCTCCGTTTATCGACCTGCCACGCCTCCTTTCCGCTAGTCAACGCGTGACCACAGAAAAGGATACGGAGGAAGACATTCGACTGTTGTTAGCTCCCGGTTCGTCGCTAGGTGGGGCTCGACCAAAGGCGTCGGTCCGCGATAAGGACGGCACGCTGGCCATTGCCAAGTTCCCGCAAAAGACTGATGAAGTGAATGCCGTGTTGTGGGAAGCAGTGGCGCTTCAACTGGCGAATAAAGCGGGGATCACCGTGCCCACTTGGAGAGTAGAATCCATCGCCAAGAAATCAGTGCTGGTGTTGCGCCGATTTGATCGCCAAGGTGAGACTCGCATTCCATTTCTTTCAGCTATGAGCATGATTGGAGCAGCTGATCACGAACAGCACAGCTACCTTGAAATCGCCGACGCAATTCGCCAATGCGGCGCTACGCCTATCGAAGATTTAGCGCAACTTTGGCGGCGCATTGTGTTCAATGTGATGATTGCTAACACCGATGATCATCTGCGGAATCATGCGTTCCTATATGAAGGAAATCGAGGTTGGCGGCTTTCCCCGGCCTACGACATGAACCCGACGCCGCTTGAGTTTAAGCCCAGGGTCTTAACGACGCTTATCGACACGCAAGATGGCACGGCATCTCTTGATCTGGTAATGAGTGTCTGCCGGTATTTCAACCTGTCGGTACCCCAAGCACGGGGGATCATCGCCGAGGTTGGCACCGCAGTTTCTAAATGGAGGGTTGTGGCAGGAAACATTGGATTGCGGAAAGCGGAGATGGATAGAATGGCCCCTGCGTTCGAGTTCAAGAATGGATAACAAGGCTTTCAACAACCTTTCATTCATAAGCCGCCTGTCGAGAACCCTCAGGGGACCGAAATTTGCAGCACCATTGGTAACAGCACCACCAAGACCACCATCGCGAAAAATCCCCAACTCATGCGGTTAGCCATATTAAATAAAAGATTCAAAATGGTGTGTCTGGCGGCATTGGCGATCTAACAGAAGAACAAACCGGACGGCGATTCGCGGCGTGATCATCAACACAGCCTCAATCGCGGCGTCCGACCGTTTAAGCGTGGGATCCATCGATCTTTTGAAAGTTAATGAGATCGAAGAAGAGTCCGAATTTCAGAGTAACCAGCGCGGCGAGGATGGAGCCCACTCTGTACAGCAAACCTTTGGCAAAACCCCAGTGTTTGGCCTGATAAGTTGCTGCGCCTTGGATGAAATCGGCTTCCACTAATGACTCTGCTTCCAGCGGTGGGACACCGGGGCCGACTATGGCCTTCGCATCTTTTGCCCACAAAATCTTCTTGCCTGCATGGTTAATTTGAAAGCAGATTTCAGCATCAGCCCAGCTATCGCCAAAGCGCTGGTCGAGGAAATTCATTCCTCTCAGAAAGGTCATGCGAACCAGGAATGCCTGGAATCCTGGGAACGCCAAAGTGGTTTCCGATGCTGCCGGTTGGCGCGACTGTGGCCTTAGGTTTCCGGGGGCGGGCAGATCGCGGGTGAAGTTTGCAGGTTCACCGGCTGGGGTCAGCAGTTGCGGGACAACGGCACTGGCTTCGGGTGAGGATTCGAGTGTCGCGATCAATTTGGCGATGGCATCCTTTTCAAAGCGAACCGCCGGATCAGCCAGAAGAATGAATTCGGCACGTGCGCTGCGTAGGGCGATGTTGACTGCTTTCACCCATCCGAAGTTCTTGGGGAGTTTCAGGAAGGTGATCGTCTCGTTGTACTTTTCGCGAAGGGCGATTGTGTTGTCGGAAGATCCGTTATCCATCACAATGACTTCCAGAACGTCGCGGTTGCTTGCGGCCTGAATGGCATCGAGGGCGGCTTCCAGTTCGGCCTGGCGATTGCGCGAAACCAGGATGATGGTTGCCTTTTTGACTTGCGGTTGCTGTTGGTCTTCAATGGGATCTGCCATGGGTTTTTCAATTTGAGAAAACAAACGGCGCAAGGAACAAGCCCTTGCGCCGCTGGTTACATCTGCTTAGGAAAGCACTAGGATTGCGAGTCGGCTTCGCCGCCTTCCTGACCTTCGCGCATAGCCTTAAGACGATCTTCACGGCGCTTGGCGCGCTCGGCTGAGCGCTTCACCAACTCTGAACCCACCAGTTCCAGAATGGCAGTTTCGGCACCATCGCCCTGACGCCAGGCCAGTTTCACGACGCGGGTATAGCCGCCGTTGCGTTGGCCGAAGCGGGAGCCCATCTTATCGAACAGTTTCTGGACTGAAGCAGGCGTCATTAAATAAGAAGCTGCCTTACGACGTGCAGCCAGATCGCCTTTCTTTGCCAGCGTGATCATTTTGTCCACCAACGGAGCGGCGGCTTTGGCCTTGGTTACCGTTGTGGTGATGCGTTCCTCAACAATTACGCTGGTTACCAGACCGCGAAGCAGTGCTTTGCGGGCACTGGCGTTCCGCTGGAGTTTGTATCCGGAGATCTTGTTTTTCATTTCTTCTTACCTTGACGTTCTTCTACTTACTCTTAACTTATTCCGCTTCAACCAAATCTTCGTCGTCAGTGTCGTCATCGGACATTGGAGGAGGTCCGCCGACAGGGGCAACCAAGCGGCCTGAAGCGTCCATTTTCATCCCAAACGACATGTTGAGGCCGCCGAGGATTTCCTTGATTTCGTTGAGTGACTTGCGTCCGAAATTCTTGGTGCGTAGCATTTCCGCTTCGGTCTTCTGTACAAGGTCACCAATGGATTGAATATTGGCGTTCTTCAAGCAGTTGTAGGAGCGGACGCTGAGTTCAAGCTCTTCCACAGAGCGGTTGAGCACTTCGTTTAATTGGCCCGTTGCGCGTTCGGCTGGCTCTTCGGTGACTTCGCTAACTTCTTCAAAGTTAATGAAGATGCTCATGTGGTCTTTCACCAGCTTTGAGGCTTGGCCGATGGCATCCTGCGGAGCAATGGCCCCGTTGGTCCACACTTCAATGGTCAATTTATCGTAATCTGTCATTTGGCCCAGGCGAGCGGCTTCGACAGAAAAATTCACTTTGCGAACAGGTGAGTGAACCGAATCGATGGGGATATAGCCGAGGGGAAGATCTTCGTCGAAGTTACGATCGGCGGCAACATAACCGCGACCGATTCTTAGACGCATTTCGATATTCAGCTTGCCACCTTCACCTACGGTTGCGATGTGCATGTTGCGATCGAGCACTTCCACGTCGGCATCGGTTTCAATCTGACCGCTCAATACTTCGCCTGGTGTATCCACAACCAGACGCACGGTATGAACAACGTCAGTCATCATCTTAAACGGAACCTGTTTCAGGTTCAGGATGATGTCAGTTGCATCTTCCACCACGCCAGGGATGGGGCTAAATTCATGAGCAACCCCTTCAATGCGCACGGCTGTGATGGCCGCGCCTTCGATGGAGCTCAACAACACGCGGCGTAACGAGGTGCCGATGGTGGTGCCAAAGCCGCGCTCAAACGGTTGGGCGGTAAAACCACCAAAACGTTCTGTGAGAGTATCGGTATTCGCCACCAGGCGCTTCGGTTTTTGGAAACCTTTGAACATTCAATCTCCTTGCGTACAGGTCTAACAATTCCTGATTTGGCGACCCGATTTCTCAAGCCGCCGCGGGCAGCGCGTTTAATGCCAACGCGCTACTTGGAGTAAAGCTCGACAATGAGCTGTTCGTTCAATTGGATCTGAACTAGATCTTCGCGCTTGGGAATTCCAATGACTCTTCCCTTTAGCGCTTCACGGTCCATTTCGAGCCAGGGAGGAGTGGGCTGATGGGCCGTTGCGTCCCGGGCTGAAAGAATATTTGCGTTGTTTTTGGCGCTTTCGCGAATGTCCACAACATCGTTGGGTACTACGGTATAAGAAGGGATATTGACCCTTTTCCCATTGACGTTGACGTGTCCGTGACGGACCACTTGACGGGCAGCGGAACGGCTGGTGCCCAGACCCATGCGGTAGATCACGTTATCCAGGCGGCGTTCGAGCAAACCGAGCATCACTTCGCCGGTTACGCCTTTCATCTTATTCGCCTTTTCAAACAGGTTGCGGAACTGGCCTTCCAGAACACCGTAATAACGGCGGGCCTTCTGCTTTTCACGAAGCTGCAAACCGTAGCCGACAATCTTTGGCTTACGATCTTTACCATGCTGCCCTGGGGGGAAATTGCGTTTTTCGATGGCACACTTTTCAGTGTGGCAGCGCTCACCCTTCAGAAACAGCTTCATCCCTTCGCGACGGCATTGCCGACACTTGGGACCATTATACTTTGCCATTCAATCTCCTTAAAACCATTTAGCAACTTAGGAGCTAAAGGTGCAGTTTACAACCAGTGCTTTCACTTTGGTTTTCTTCCTGCTTACCAACTTGTCCCTTGAAATACCCAATTAGGTACACACAGGACATCATTAAATTATACAACAACAAATCCACACGCAAATTCGGGGCGAAGGCTTTGGGCCTTGCCCCTTCTGACAAACAAGCGCAAAACGGACGGCCTTTGCGCTTGGCGATTGCAACCGCGCCAAGGGAATCAAACCCGGCGCTTTTTCGGAGGACGGCACCCATTGTGAGGAATAGGCGTGACGTCTTTGATGCTACGAACTTCAATGCCGATGGTTGAAAGAACACGGACGGCTGATTCGCGGCCGGCACCGGGGCCAGCTACGCGAACTTCCACCACGCGAAGACCAGATTCCTTCGCTTTATTAGCAGCGGTTAGCGATGCCTGCTGCGCTGCAAAGGGGGTACCTTTGCGCGATCCACGAAAACCAAGAGAACCAGAACTGGACCAGGAGAGCACATTGCCGAGCGGGTCAGCAAAAGTGATGATGGTGTTGTTAAAGGTTGCCTGGACGTGGCACACGCCCATTGGTACGCTCTTTTTCTCCTTCTTTTTGAAGGATTTTTTGCCGGAATTCTTAGTCTTAGCTGGTGCTTTTGCCATGTGTCTTTTTGGAAACCTTTACTTAGTTGCTTTCTTCTTAGCAGTAACTGTGCCGCGGCGCGGACCTTTGCGCGTGCGGGCATTGGTGTGAGTACGTTGGCCGCGAGCCGGCAACGAACGGCGATGGCGGAGTCCACGATAAGAACCCATTTCAATGAGACGTTTAATGTTCATCGAAACTTCCTTACGCAGATCGCCTTCCACCGATCCTTCGGCTTCAATCAATGTACGGATCTTGTTCACTTCGTCTTCGGTCAATTCCGAAACACGCTTGTTCTTATCCACACCGCTGCGATGCAAGATGGATTGTGAACGAGTCTTGCCGATACCGTAAATATACGTGAGACCGATCTCGGCTCTCTTCTTGGCTGGCAAATCGACGCCTGCAATACGTGCCATTCTTAAACGCTCCTACCTTAACCCTGACGCTGCTTGTGTTTTGGATTGACGCAGATCACACGAACCACACCTTCGCGGTTGACGATCTTGCAATTAACACAGAGTTTTTTTACGCTTGCGCGAACTTTCATAATTTCCTCAGTAAAGCTGTAATCCGACCGCGACCTGGATCGAGCGGCGAAACTTGCACCTGAACCCGATCCCCGGGCCTGAGCCGGGTGAAATTCTTTTCCCTTACCCCTGCGGGATGGGCCAAAACTTGTTGCCGTGAAGCAAGCTCCAAACGAACCATGCCGTTGGGCATCAACTCCAAAACCGTGGCTTCGATGGATTCTGCCATCTACTACTATAACATCGACTAGGGTCTGGTAAGAACCCAGGGCCCATCGGCGGTTACGGCCACGCAATGTTCAAAATGCGCGGAGGCTGAACCATCCACTGTTACTGCCGTCCACTTGTCAGCCAAAACCCTTGAAGCTGGCTTGCCGGCATTCACCATCGGCTCAATCGCCAGGACCATTCCTTCTTTCAGTCGGGGATTTTCTCCGCGACGGTCCACATAATTGGGAACCTGGGGCTCTTCGTGCAACTGCGTCCCGATTCCGTGCCCTACAAACTCCCGGACGATGGTGAAGCCGCTGGCTTCTACGAACTTTTGCACCGTCTCGCAAACATCAAAAAGCCGGTTCCCGACCCGAACCTTATCAATGGCCAGTTCCAGAGACTCTTTGGTGACTTCCATCAACTTGGTAAGCACTGGGGAAATTTCCCCGATGGCTACGGTGATGGCCGAATCCCCAAAATACCCGTCCAACTGGACACCCGTGTCGATGGAAACGATGTCGCCCTTTTTGAGGGCTCGTTTCGGAGATGGCATTCCATGCACAATCTCTTCGTTCACCGAGGTACACAAAACATATGGGTACCGATTCCCTGCCGCTGCCGAATAATACCCTTTGAATGCCGGCTTGGCCCCAGCGTCGCGGATCATTTTCTCCGCCACCAGTTCCAATTCGAAGGTTGTGATGCCTTCGACCGCCATTTCGCGCATTCGATTCAGAATCTGATGGACCAGCAAACCGCTGCGCCGCATCTTTTGCAATTCCGAAGGACTCTTGCGAATAATCATTGCCAATGTGAGTGTCGACGCACTCGCTTCTTAAAAACTCGCGCAAAACGGAGCACGGGCCCTTTGCGCTGTCAAACTAACTACCGCTGCGGCGACCGCGAATCCTACCCGCCCGTGGGGTGAATCCTTCGTAATGGCGCATGATCAACTGCGCTTCAATTTGATTGATGGTATCCATTGCCACACCAACAACAATCAGCAATGAGGTTCCACCGAAGTAAAACGAGACGTTCAAACCGTCCAGCAGGAAGCGCGGGAAATGCGCGTCAATCCAGTTGCCCATCAAGGGCAGATGCTGCAGTTTGATACCGGAGATCATGATTTCCGGCAACAGGCACAGAATGGAAAGGTACAAGCCGCCCACCACTGTGATTTTGGTCAGAATGTTGTTCATGTAATCAGCGGTGTTTTTGCCGGGACGAATACCGGGAACGAACCCACCGTACTTACGCATGTTATCCGCTGCTTCATTCGGATTGAAGATCAAGCTTACATAGAAGAAGCAGAAGAACACGATCAGCAGGATGAACAGGATGATGTAAAGCGGCTCCGCATGGTTGATGGCGCGCAACATGCCGGAGAGATACGCGTTGTCGCGAACCCAAGCCAGCTGCATGGCGGTTTGCGGAAAGGTCAACAAGCTGGAAGCGAAGATGACCGGAATCACGCCACCGGCGTTTACTTTGAGAGGCAAGTGAGTGGACATACCACCCATCATTTTGCGACCGACGACGCGGCGCGCATATTGCACGGGGATGCGGCGTTCACCACGTTCGACGAGCACGATGAAGGCGACAACCAGGACCATGATCGCAAGGATGATGATGAGCTGGAATGCATTCCATTCATGGGTGACAGCGACGTTGGTGTAGATGTTCTGAATGGCCGAGGGCAGCCCAACAACGATACCGGTGAAAATGATCAACGACATGCCGTTGCCTATTCCACGTTCGGAGATCTGTTCGCCCAGCCACATGATGAAGGCTGTACCAGTGGTAAGCGTGATCATGGTTAGGAATACGAACCAAGGACCGGGGTTGAGTACGAATCCGCCGGAAGCCTGGAGCGCGGTGGCCATGGTGGCCGACTGCACAAGGGCCAGGATGACGGTGAGGTAACGGGTCCACTGGGTGATTTTACGACGGCCCAGTTCGCCTTCCTTCGAGAGTTTTTCGAGCGTTGGCACTACCAGGGTCATCAATTGGAGAATGATGGACGAGGTAATATAGGGCATAATGCCCAGCGCAAAAATGGTGAGACGGCGGAACATGCCGCCGGAAAACAAATCAAACATTCCCAACACTGTGCCCTGGTTTTGCCGGAAGAATTCTTCCAGTTTGTTGGCATCGATGCCGGGAGTAGGCAGATGTCCGCCTAACCGGTAGATGGCCAGCATGGCCAGAGTGAACAGAATTCGTCTCCGGAGATCCGGGATTCGGAATGCGTTCGCGATTGCATCAAAGAACTTCATGTCCTTACTTCTGCTTCTTCTTACTATTCTTGACGGGGGCCGGGATACGCTGTGCGATCACCGTGACTGTACCACCCGCTGCTTTAATTTTTTCTTCAGCCGCTTTGGAAAACAAGTGACCGGAGACATTCAGTGCGCGGGTGAGTTCCCCGTTGGCAAGAATCTTTAGGCCGTCACCCATCTTGTGGATGACACCCAGCGCCAAAAGGTTTTCTGGAGTGAAGGTGGTCCCTTCCAATTTTTCCATGGTGCCGACATTGACCAGCGCGTAATGCTTTTTGAAAATGTTGGTAAATCCGCGCTTTGGCAAACGGCGGTGGAGGGGCATTTGGCCACCTTCAAAACCGCGCATTTTAGAATAGCCGCTGATGGAACGTGCGCCCTTTGCGCCGCGTCCGGAAAACTTGCCGCGCCCGGTACCCATACCTTGGCCAACACGTTGCTTCTTGTGGTTCTGACCCTTGGGCGGCTTAATATTTGATAAATTCATTTTCGTGTCTCCGCGTGTCTCAAGTTATTCAACGATTGCAAGCAGGTGCGGAATTTTTGCAACCATGCCACGGAACGACGGCGTATCGGGTCGCGTAACCGTCCGATTGAGGGTCTTCAGTCCAAGGGAACGCACAATCACCTTATGCTTTTCGGGAGTGCAGATCGGGCTGCGGACCAGTTTGATCTTAATCATCTTCTGCGACATAACACGTTTATTCCTATTCACACTTACAACAAATCTTCTTTACATTTTGTCGAGCGCAAGGCCACGCAGATCGGCAACCGTCTGCTTGTCCCGCAATTGCTGCAAACCATTGATGGTTGCTTTTACTGAATTGTGCGGATTCCGCGAACCCAGCGATTTAGTCAGAACATTGGGAATTCCCACAGCCGTGATAACTGCACGGACCGCGCCGCCGGCGATCACACCGGTTCCGGCCGGTGCCGGCTTCAACATCACCATACCTGTTCCGAATACGCCCATTACCTGGTGAGGAATGGTGCCTTCCTGAAAATTGATGCGGCTAAGATTGCGCTTTGCAGCTTCAATCCCTTTCTTGATAGCCGAAGGAACTTCCTTGGCTTTGCCTGTTCCGAAACCGACGACTTTAGCTGCTGGATCGCCAACTACAACCAAGGCTGAAAAGCTCAGGTTCTTACCACCCTTCACGACTTTGGTGACGCGGTTGATGGCAACCACCTGCTCTTTCAAGCTGAGTTGATTTGGGTCGATACGTTTGATAATAGTAGGCATTAAAACTCCAGTCCGGCTTCGCGCGCAGCATCAGCCAGCGCCTTGATTCGGCCGTGATACAGAAATCCGCCACGGTCGAACACTACTTTCTTGACACCCTTTTCGATGGCCCGCTGGGCAACCAGTTGGCCGATTTGCTTGGCACCAACGAGGTTGCCGCCAACACCGCTTGCGGCGGGATTTGCGCTTTTCTCATTGGTAGACGCTGCAACCAGAGTTACACCAGCCCGATCGTCAATGATCTGAGCGTAAATGTGCTTCAGGCTGCGGAAGACGGCCAAGCGCGGCCGAATGGCGTCGCCCTTAACTTTCTTGCGGATGCGGATATGAATTCTCCGCCGGACTTCGTCCTTGTTTAACTTACCGATCATGATTGCTTGCTCCGCTCATGTTACGAATCACCTTACTTCTTAGCGGTTGCGCCGCTCTTGCCGACCTTCTTGCGAAGAACTTCACCAGTGTAGCGCACACCCTTATTTTTGTAAGGATCGGGCTTACGCAGGGACCGCATGTGGGCCGCCACCTGACCGATTAACTGCTTGTCGAAACTGGTCAGGACAATGTGCGTCTGCTTGTCGATTTTGGCGTCTACGCCGGTTGGCAGTACATATTCGATGGGGTGCGAATAACCTAATGTAAAGGTTAAAACGCGGGGATCTTTTTGATCACAACGATAGCCAATCCCAACGATGTCCAATTCGCGAGTGAAACCAGCCGAGACACCAGTAACGGCGTTGGCAGCCAGTGCCCGGGTTAACCCGTGCAAGGCAGCGAACTGGTCAGTATCGCGCAAAATGTTCAATATGTTCCCATCCTGCTGAATACGAATCCCAGCTGGGATTGGAACGGTGAGTTTACCCTTGGGGCCCTCTACCTGCAATTGCGCGCCAACTTGGATCTTCACGTTGGCGGGCAGCGGAATCGGTTTCTTCCCTACTCTTGACATTGTTCTACCTTATTTCCCTAATAGACGTGACAGAGCAATTCTCCGCCAACGCCAGATTTCCGCGCAGCCTTACCCGTCATCACCCCTTTCGGAGTGGTGAGGATATTGATGCCTAATCCGCCCAAAACTTTGGGGATGTCCTTGCTACCAACGTAAACGCGGCAGCCTGGTTTTGATACCCGCTGAATGTACGAGATAACCGGGTCGTTACCTGGCGTGTATTTCAAGTAGATCTTGATCACACGTTTGGCTCCTTCTTCGGCAATCTTGTAATTGGCGATGTAACCCTCATCCTTAAGAATTCGGGCGATTTCGGTCTTTAATTTCGAACCTGGGACGTCAACCTTAGGATGCTTTGCGGCAATCGCATTTCGCAACCGGGTTAGCATGTCAGCAATTGGATCGCTCGTCATACACTTTCCTCTTGTGGCCTCTTATCAATGGCCTCTAAAATCTTTTTCGTCCGGTGGCCTATTACCAACTGGATTTCGTCACGCCGGGGATCTCACCAGCCAGCGCCAATTGACGGAAACAAATGCGGCACAAATTGAACTTGCCGATATAACCGCGCGGCCGTCCGCAGCGGAAACAACGATTGCGGTGGCGGACGCCGAACTTCGGAACACCCTTATCTTTAAGCGCCTTGAGCTTTACGTCCTTGGCGATTTTTGCCGTAGTTGCCATTCGCTAAATTCCTCTTTTCCTTACTTGGTGAACGGCATGCCCATTGCTCTCAACAGAGCCAGCGCCTCGGCGTCGGTTTCAGCCGTCGTCGTGATGCAAATGTTCATCCCTTTAATCTTTTCAATCTTGTTGTAATCAATCTCCGGGAAGATCAATTGATCTTTGATGCCGAGTGTGAAATTACCGCGGCCATCAAAGGCTTTGGTTGAAATACCGCGGAAATCGCGGACACGCGGCAGAGCCACGTTCACCAGACGATCAAAAAACTCATACATGCGATCCCCGCGCAACGTCACCATTGCGCCGATCGACATACCTTCGCGCAGTTTGAAAGCGGCGATGGACTTCTTGGCTTTGGTCACCACCGGCTTCTGGCCGGCAATGGTGCCCAATTCGTTAGCCGCGCAATCCACCATTTTCGGGTTCTGCGTCGCTTCACCAAGGCCAATGTTCAACGTGATCTTGTTGATCCTCGGAACGGCCATGATGTTACCGTACCCAAACTCTTTGCTCAGAGAGGGTACTACGATTTTTGAGTAATGCTCTTTCAACCTTGCAGGCATATCCGGCTTAATTCCCTGTGATTACTTTTTGTCGAGTACTTCGCCCGTCTTGCGCGCCACACGAACCCGCCGCGCCCCCGAACCCTCGCCCTCAACCTTTGTTCCAATGCGAGTGGTAACGCCGCCGGAGGTGAGCATCATTACGTTTGAAACGTGAATGGTTGCTTCCTTTTCGGCAATGCCACCTTTGATTTGCTTTTGTGGGTTCGCCTTAGTGTGACGCTTCACCAGCATCACTCCTTCAACCAATATACGCCCACGTTCACGGTCGATTTCCAGAACCCGACCGGTTTTACCCTTGTCGCGGCCCGAAATCACTTTCACCATGTCATTTTTCTTGAGCCGGATGCGCGTTTTCACTGCGACCATCCCTTTTCTGCCCATTTCCTTCTTTACAATGGCCATTTAGATTACCTCCGGAGCCAACGACACAATCTTCATGTATCGTTTCTCACGCAGTTCACGGGCCACCGGTCCAAAGACGCGGGTTCCGATCGGCTCGCCAACTTCATTGATCAGGACCGCTGCGTTGTTATCAAACCGGATATAAGTGCCGTCCTTGCGACGTGTTTCTTTCCGCATGCGGACAATCACGCAACGGACCACTTTACCCTTCTTGACAGACGACTCGGGCGATGCTTCTTTCACTGCCGCCGTTACAATATCACCGAGACCAGCGTGCGCACCAAGGTCGCCTCCGCGAGGCAATATGCAACTCAGCCGTTTGGCGCCGCTGTTGTCGGCCACATCGAGGATGGTTCTCATTCCAATCATGACCGGTGCTCCCCTTTCCTAAAAAGATTCCTAATAACGATCAAAAACATTGCCGGCTCTACAGGTGTTCGACGTTTACTACAACTGCTTTGCGAACCACTTCAGCCAGCGTCCAGCGCTTCAACTTGCTCAGCGGGCGGCTTTCCACAATGCGGACGATGTCGCCCGTCTTTGCCGTGCCTTCCTCGTCGTGAGCGTAAAACTTTTTGCGATGCTTCACAACACGCCGGTATTGCGGGTGCTGCACCTGACGAGTCACTTCAATGACGATTGTTTTCGCCATTTTGGTTGATACAACTTCACCAACCTTTTCCTGCTTATTGGGTTTTGCTGCTGACTCTGCCATCTTATTTCTTCTTCCTTTCCTGCAAGATAGTGAGCGCCCGGGCTCGATCCCGTTTCAATTCCCGCAGCTTCTTCAGGCCCTCTGTCTGACCCATGGTCAAACGGAACCTTAGGTTATGCATTTGCTCGGACATGTCGGCCAGGCTTTTTTCCAGTCCGGCTTCATCCTGTTCGCGAAGTTTTTCCGCAGTCATACGAATTCCTTAAACCCTATTGAGCGTGTTGATCACGCGAAACTATTTTACAGAGCATGGGAAGCTTTGCTGTTGCCAAACGGAATGCTTCCGTTGCGATTTCCAGCGAAACGCCTTCCATTTCGAACAATATCTTGCCCGGGCGCACTACGCAAACCCATTCTTCCGGAGCGCCTTTACCTTTACCCATACGGGTTTCGGCCGGCTTCTTCGTAATCGGCTTATCGGGGAACAACCGGATCCAAACCTTGCCGCCACGCTTGATGTGACGAGTCATGGCGATACGGGCCGCTTCAATCTGCCGTGAACTGACCCAACCGCAACTCAAAGCTTTCAGACCGAAGTCACCGAAAGAAAGAGTGGAGCCGCGCCACGCCTTGCCCTTCATGCGGCCGCGTTGCTGCTTACGGAATTTGACCTTCTTTGGCATCAACATAACGTAATATTCTCCTTAAAAACGAGAGCCCCTAGCTTTGGGGTGTCTCGCCTCCCTCTACCACGGGCTTGGGAGCCTCTTCTTGTTTCCAGGCCGGCTGAGGTTGCGCCATGGGCGGCAACATTGTCGGCGGTGCCGATGCGGGTGGCGCCGCAGTTACTTTCGGCATATCGCTAGGAGCTGCTTGGATCGGAGCACCAGAGGTTACAACTGGGCTGTCAGATCCAGGCCGCGGTCCGCGACGATCTCCACCACGATCCCCTGTTCGTTCCGGACGCGGTTCACGCTGTTCCCGGCGGGGTTGACGGCGAGGTTCCGGATCACCAGTACGGCGTGGTCCTTCCGGAATCACTTCACCCTTATAAACCCAAGTCTTGATGCCGATTACGCCGTAGGTTGTGTAAGCCTGGGCGAAACCGTAGTCAATATCGGCACGCAGAGTATGCAGTGGCAGTTGACCATGCAGATACCATTCGCTACGGGCAATTTCTGCACCGTTCAAGCGGCCTGATACGCGCACTTTAATACCCTTGCAACCAAAACGCTGCGCCGAATCAACGGCTTTGCGCATGGCCCGGCGGAATGCCACCCGCTTTTCCAGCTGCAGGGCAATCGACTCGGCCACCAATTGGGCATCGAGTTCCGGCTTGTGCACTTCTTGAATGTCGATGAATACTTCGCGGCCTGTCTTTTTGTTTAGGTCGCTCTTCAGCTTTTCGATTTCCGCGCCCTTGCGGCCGATGATGATGCCTGGGCGGGAAGTGCGAATGGTGATTCGCAGCTTATTACCTGGACGATCAACTTCAATCGAACTTACGCCTGCCGACTTCAACCGCGAGTGCAAAGCACCCTTCAGGTTCAAATCTTCTTCCAAAAGTTTGGCGTAGTCGGCCTTGGCGAACCAACGGGAACGCCATGTCTTGGTGACGCCTAACCGGAAGCCATATGGATGTACTTTCTGCCCCATGCTATTCTCGTTTCTCCGCTTTGCCTTATGCCTTCTCAGCTACCGACACAATAATGTGCGATATCCGTCGCTGGTAGCGATACGCACGGCCCATTGGAGCCGGCCGAATCCGCTTTGAGCGAGGGCCTTCATTAACATACGCTTCTGAGATGTAGAGTTTGTCCACATCCACGTGCTCGGACTTGTTCTCCGCATTCGCAATGGCGCTGCGTAGAACTTTTTCCACTGTCGGTGCAATCCGCTTGTTGGTGCTACGCAGGATTGTGATCGCCTCGCCCGCCTTACGGCCGCGAATCAGATCAATCACCAGGCGCACTTTCTGCGGGGACATCCGGATATATCTTGCTTCGGCTCTTGCTTCCATTTCAAAACTCCCAGGCAACCAACAACTTATCCAGCCAACTCAAAAGACCACTTTGCCAGCTTAGGAGGGCTTGCCGCCCTTTTCAGCCTTGCCTATGTGTCCTTTGAAGGTGCGGGTCGGGGAAAATTCACCCAACTTGTGGCCCACCATGTTTTCAGTCACATACACCGGAATAAACTTCTTGCCGTTATGTACGGCGATCGTCATGCCGACAAAAGTCGGTGTAATCGTCGAACGGCGGGACCAAGTCTTCACCACTTTTTTGTCATTGTTAGCGATAGCAGTATTAATCTTCGCCGCAATGTGCGTGTCGGTGAATGGCCCTTTTTTTAATGAACGCCCCATATGGTTTCGTTAGCCTCTTACTTCTTCTTACCCTTACGTTGCACAATGAACCGGTCCGTCCGCTTGTTGTTGCGGGTTTTGAATCCGCGGGTCGGTTGGCCCCAGGGGGTAACCGGATGGCGGCCGCCTGATGTTCGGCCTTCACCACCACCATGCGGGTGATCGACAGGGTTCATTGTCACGCCGCGATTATGCGGACGCTTGCCCAACCAGCGCGTCCGGCCGGCTTTGCCTAATTTTTGGTTTTCGTGCTCTGCATTGCCAACCGTTCCAACAGTGGCATAACAATCCACTGAAATGCGGCGAATTTCGCCCGACGGCAACTTTACAAGAGCCTGTCCAGCTTCGCGAGAAACTAATTGAGCGGATCCACCGGCAGTGCGCACCATTTGGCCGCCCTTGCCAGGACGCATTTCAATGTTGTGAATCACGGTGCCAGGAGGGATGTTCTTCAAAGGGAGTGCATTGCCAACCAGAATGTCGGCTGTGGGGCCGGACAAGATCGATTGACCAACTGCGATCCCCTCAGGAGCAATGATGTAGCGTTTTTCGCCGTCAACATAGTTCAGAAGAGCAATACGACAAGTGCGGTTCGGGTCGTACTCGATGGAAGCGACAATTGCCGGAACGCCAGTTTTATCGCGCTTGAAATCGATGATACGGTAGGACTTTTTATGGCCACCACCGATGAACCGGGAAGTTGTTTGACCGGTATTGTTACGGCCACCAGTGCGCGCTTTACCAGCAGTCAACGACTTTTCAGGAGTCTGCTTAGTAATGACTTCGCGGGTTACTACCGTCATGTAACGACGGCTTGGGGTTATGGGACGAAACGTTTTTATCGCCATATTAAATCTCCGCGTACTCCGGCATTTTCTGCCCGGGCTGCAGTGTTACGTACGCTTTCTTCCAGTCGGAGCGGTAGCCGGCAAAACGGCCCCGGCGCTTCAACTTGCCTTCATTTGTTAGCGTACGAACCGCAGCAACTTTCACTTTGAACATTTTTTCAACGGCTTTCTTGATCTGAATCTTGTTGGCCGCTGGAGTAACTTCAAAACATAGGGTGGCTTCGGACTCTTTCTTGGTCATCGCCTTTTCGGTGACAACCGGCCGAACTAAAACATCTAACATCGAACTCATGCCAGACCCTCCGACAAACGCTTGGCGGCTGTTTCACTCACCAGCACCCGGGCAGCGCGCAGCAGGTGATAAGGATTCACATCCTTGCTTTCCAGCAGCGTTACGCCTTCCAGATTGCGGGAGCCGAGCGTTAAATTTTTGTTTTCACCATTGTCGACCAACAACACTGTCTTCTTCGCGTTCAAGCGATCAAGAACCGTGCGCATAGTCTTAGACTTGTGATCGCCCATTACGAATTCTTTCACAACGGCCAACTCACCGTCGCGAAGTTTTGCTGTCAGGGCCGAACACATGGCACCTTTCAACATCTTCTTCGGTAAAGAGTACGAATAATCGCGGGGTTGAGGACCGTGGGTGGTGCCACCATGCCGCCACAGAGGACTGCGGACGGAACCGGTACGGGCTCGGCCTGTACCTTTTTGTTTCCACAATTTCTTACCCGAACCGGCTACTTCGTGACGGGTTTTGGTTTTCGCCGTTCCACGCCGCTTGTTCGCCATGAAATTGCGGACTGCTTCGTACAATAAGGCCTGGTTCACCGGCGCGGCAAATACTGCGTCGCTCAGTTCCACTTCGCCTACTTTCGTGTTGTTAAGATCAATAACGTCTACTTTGGGCATCGTAATTTCCTTAAAGCTCCAGGCTATCCTAGCGCTTAGCCCTCCGGAGAATCACATAACCACCGTTCGGGCCGGGAACAGCACCCTTCACCATGATTACGTTATCCTCAGTATCCACTTGGACGATTTCCAGATTCCTGACAGTTATCTGGTCAACACCCATGTGCCCGGTCATGCGAGTTCCTTTGAAAACGCGGGAAGGAAAGCTGGATGCACCAATCGAACCAGGGGCGCGATTGAACATCGAACCGTGACCTTCCGGACCGCCCTTAAAGTTATGGCGCTTCATGACACCGGCAAAACCTTTGCCCTTGCTGATGCCAATGACGTCAACCACATCTCTGGGTTTGAACTGGTCCGCCAGAATGCGATCTCCTGGTTTCAAGTCCGTATCTCCGGAACGCAAACGCAACTCACGGAAGAACTTGACACCTTCGGCGTTGGCCTTTTTCAGGTGGCCGCCAATAGGCTTGTTGATCCGCGACGGCTTGACGAACTCCATCAAGCCCAATTGGACAGCATCATAGCCATCCGAGTTCGGCGTCTTGCGTTGGGTGACAACACAGGGGCCCGCCTTTAATAACGTTACAGGGACTACCTGTCCGTCGGGACGGAAAACCTGGGTCATGCCGATCTTCTTGCCTAGAATTCCTGGGCTCATATCTTCCTCTAACTAATTCATAACGGGCTCGACTTGCCTTAGAAACTCAACCGCAGTTTCCAGACTCAGTTGCTGCGCTTATCGCAACACTCGCTAGCACGTTACAACTTCTAAAAAATTCTTACTTCTTCCCGCCAAACGCCTTGATTTCAACATCAACCCCGGCCGGCAAATCGAGCTTCATCAGCGCGTCTACTGTATCCTGGGTCGGAGCTAAAATATCAAGCAAGCGTTTATGCGTGCGGATCTCAAACTGCTCACGAGACTTTTTATCCACGTGCGGCGAACGCAACACGCAATATTTATTAGTGATCGTTGGCAGCGGAATGGGTCCAGCAACCTGGGCTCCACTCCGTTTGGCTGTTTCGACGATGTCCTGCGTGGACTGGTCCAGGATGCGGTGATCGTACGCTTTCAGCCGGATTCGAATACTTTCTCTAAGAGACATGTTTTGTTACTCTTGACTACTATGTTGTAATGATCTCTGACACAGTTCCGGCACCCACGGTGCGGCCGCCTTCGCGAATTGCGAAGCGCAAACCCTTATCCATGGCAATCGGGGTAATCAGTTCAATGGTCATCTGCACATTGTCGCCAGGCATCACCATTTCGGTGCCTTCCGGCAGGTGCGCCACACCCGTTACGTCCGTGGTACGGAAGTAAAACTGAGGACGATACCCGTTAAAGAACGGCGTATGACGGCCGCCTTCTTCTTTCGACAACACATAAACTTCGGCTTT
>JAYTTF010000084.1:0-28731 GCA_043745195.1 Bryobacterales bacterium
ACTTCTTCGGTACTCATCCATCTCTCTATTTTGCAGCACTGTGGCTCGAAGCGACCCGCCTGAAAGGCGGGGGGTTTAGACCGGGCACATTGAACTAAAGGGACCTTTTTTGCTAGTGTTAACCCCTTGATGCCGGGAGTTGCACTCCAGCCAACTTTGTCTGATTTGCGGCAAGCGAAAAGTCTGCGGCCAAATTTCCCACCAACATTGAATGCCCCTTTCTTCAAACCTGGCACGATCACAATGCATTGTGCGCGATCTAAGAGGTCCTGTGGGATGGCATTGTCCGCGATCTCCATCACTTCAGAAAGGACCATAGCCGATTCCTCAAGCCGCTTTTCAGATGATTTCTTGGCGAATCCGTATCGATTTTTGATACAACAGTGAGGATGGTTGTATAATTGTCTCCTAGCTAAATGCGTCCTCTGATTTTTCTTTTTCTAGCCCAGTACAGTTTTTCTCAAGAGCAACTCACATTGGACGAGGCCGTTACTCTAGCCACAAACAACTACCCATCCATTCAAGTTTCCACGGAGCAGGTTTCAGCCGCTTCTGCTTCTGTAGCTTTGGCGCGTACTGCATTTCTCCCTCGTGCCGATCTTCTGCTGCAAGCTAATCGGGCCACCCATAACAATGTTTATGGAATGTTGCTGCCTAATGCCGTGATCCCGCCTATCTCCGGTCCGGTGATCGATGCATCTGGATTTCGTAACGTCTTTGGAACCGCTGCCGGTGTGCTGGTTTCCTGGGAACCCTACGATTTCGGTTTGCGCCAAGCTGGAGTGGATGCCGCGACTGCTTCCAAACGCCGTGCAGGGCTGGGTCTGGAACGTACGAAATTTGAAGTGGCCGCAGCCACTGCAGATGCTTATCTAACGATACTGGCTGCCCGGAAAAATATTGATTCAGCCAATGCCGCCATCGAAAGAACCAAGCAATTGGGAACGATTGTAGGAGCGCTCACCAAGGCTGAACTTCGTCCCGGTGCCGACCTTTCCCGCGTGACGGCAGAGCAGACTGTCGCCGAAGTGTTCCTGTATCAAGCCCGTCAATCAGAACAAGTCGCCCGCGCAGCACTGACACAGATGACAGGCCGCAGCATGGCTCAAGTAGATCTTATTGCGGCGAAATTCGACCAACTGCCGTCCGATCACGCTGCACCTCCGGTCACGGCCAATCATCCAGCATTGGTTGAACAGGAAGCGGCTATTGAAGAAGTGAAAGCGCGCCAGTTCGTGTTGGACCGATCTTTATATCCAAAATTGAATGCACAGGCCGCATTGTTTGGCCGCGGCACCGGAGCAAGTGTTGTGGGTCCAGATCAAGGTTGGGCCAGCGGACTTGGCCCGAACACTGGAAACTGGGCGATGGGATTTTCCATGACCTGGGCTGCGCTTGAGTTCAAAACGCAGCGAGTCAAAAAAGAAATTGAAGCCGCGACCGAACGCAAAGAAATTGCCCGGCGGTCGTTGATGGCGGTGGAAGTGAATGGGGCCGTGGAAAAGGCGCTGGCGATGATCGCCGGAGCGCGTCAAATTGCAGCCATTACGCCACAGCATGTTGTGGCCGTAAAGGTGACATTGGAACAAGTAACTGCTCGCTATCGTGCTGGACTGGGCACGTTGCTCGAAGTGGCTGATGCGCAGCGAATGCTTGCGCAAGCTGAAGTGGATGATGCTATGGCGCGGTTGAACGTCTGGCGGGCACAACTCTCCCTGGCGATTGCTGCTGGAGACTTGCAGCCCTTTTTGAGTTTGGTGAAATAACATGTGGCTTGTTCTAACAGCAATGCGCAGGCCGGTTACCATCCTGGTGGCAGTGGTCGCCGTTTTGCTGGGTGCCTATTTGGCCACGCAACGGATGCCCGCCGATATCTTCCCTGAAATTGGTCAGCCAGCCATCTTCGTGGCCCAGCCCTATGGCGGCATGGATCCTTCGCAGATGGAAGGTTATCTGACTTACTACTACGAGTATCACTTCCTCTACATAAGCGGAATTGAACACGTGGAATCGAAGAATATTCAAGGCGCGGCGTTAATGAAATTGTTCTTCCATCCGGGCACGGACATGAACCAAGCGATGGCGCAGGTTGTAGGATACGTCACGCGAGCGCGTGCTTTCATGCCACCTGGAGTTGTTGGTCCGTTCATTACTCGCTTCGATGGTGGCAGTGTTCCCATCGGCCAATTGATTTTTTCCAGCCCCACGCATAGCCCCAGTGAGATGCAGGATTTCGCATTGAATCGTGTGCGCCCGTTGTTCGCCACCTTGCCTGGAGTATCCGCGCCGCCGCCGTTTGGTGGCAACCAGCGGACCATTGTTGTGCGGCTGAATCCTGACAAACTGCGATCATACCGAATTTCACCGGAAGAGGCAGTAGCCGCTGTTACCAAGGCTTCCACTGTGATGCCTGCCGGAAATGTGCGCATTGGAGATTTGAATCGCTTCGCCACTACCAACGCCGCGTTGGGTGGAATCCTGCCCGAATTGATGGAAGCCCCAGTGCGACCAGGGCAGTATCCGCCAGTGTTTCTCCGCGATATTGGAACGGTGGAAAGCAGTACCGATATTCCCACTGCATACGCGCATGTGAACGGCAAGCGAACTGTCTACATGCAGATCACCAAGCGTTCCGATGCGTCGACGCTCGACGTGATCCGCCGCGTCCGTGAGGCACTGCCCGCCATGAAAGCAGCGTGCCCGGAAGGTGTGGATGTGCGTGTGGAGTTTGATCAATCACGCTTTGTCACTGATTCCCTGAAGAGTCTAATCAACGAGGCGGCGCTCGGCGCTTTACTCACGGCTTTGATGGTGCTGCTGTTTCTCCGCGATTGGCGCAGCGGCTTGATTGTGGTCCTCACCATTCCCATTTCACTACTCTCAGCTGTCTGTTGGCTCTGGGCCGTTGGGCAGACCATCAACATTATGACGTTGGGTGGACTGGCGCTTGCGGTTGGTGTGCTGGTGGATGAGGCGACTGTTGAAATTGAAAATATACACGCTCATTTAGCCGGTGGCGCAAGCCGCGCAGCTAGCGTGATCGAAGCCTGCCGCAAAACCGCAACCGCTCGATTGCTTTCAATGTTGTCCATTCTGGCCGTGTTCCTGCCAAGCTTCTTTATGGTGGGCGTGGGCCGGCAATTGTTTGTTCCATTGGCATTGGCCGTAGCTGCTGCCATGGTCAGTTCCTATATACTTTCCAGCACTCTGGTTCCGGTGTTGGCCACATGGCTGCTGCGCAAGGGAACGGCGGTGAATGAACAGGGGCTGCTGCATCGCGCCTATGCATCGTACCTTGATTTGATCTTGAAACTGCGCTGGCCAGTGGTTGGATTCTATCTTGCTGGTTCAGGCTTGCTGATCTGGACCTTGCTGCCGCGTCTTGGAACGGAACTTTTTCCCACGGTGGACGCGGGCCAATTCAAGCTCCGTCTGCGTGCGCCAACCGGGACCCGCATTGAACGAACGGAACTGGTAGCGCTGAAAGCACTGGACGTGATCAAGCAGGAAATCGGTGCGGACAACGTGGAAATCAGCAGCACGTTTATCGGCGTACAACCGGCCAGCTATCCCATCAACACAATTTTTCTTTGGACCAGCGGGCCGCATGAAGCAGTGATGCAAGTGGCACTGAAACCATCTGCAAAACTACGTGGCGAGCCCATGCGGGAACGTCTGCGCGATGCTCTGAAGAAGGCACTTCCCGACACAAAGTTTACTTTTGAGGCGGGCGATATTGTCAGCGAGGTAATGGCGTTTGGCTCACCTACGCCGGTTGAAGTTGCAGTGCAGGGGCCGGTGCTTCCAGCTAGCAGAGAGTTTGCTGCCAAGGTGGAAACTGAGTTGAAAAAGATTGATGCCTTACGCGATTTGCAATACGCTCAGCCCTTTGATTACCCAACGCTGGATGTTCAAATTGATCGCGAACGTGCAGGGCAGTTCGGGCTCACAATGTCAAACGTTGCGCGGTCGCTGGTGATGGCAACCTCTTCCAGCCGCTTCATTGAACCGAACTATTGGCGCGATCCGGCATCGGGAAACGCGTTTCAAATTCAAGTGGAAATTCCTCAGAACCGAGTGCAGTCAATTGACGACGTCGCGAATTTACCGGTGATGCAGAATGGGGAATCCAGGCCGCTGCTTGGTGACGTAGCTGAAATCAAATTGGGCAAAGCCACAGGCTTGGTTGAGCGTTACAACATGCAACGGGTGGTCAGTCTTACAGCAAATATTCATGGCATTCCATTAGGCGAAGCCGCAAAGCAGATTCGCGCTGCCATTGCTCGGGCGGGTGTTCCACCCAAAGGAATGACCGTAAATATGCGCGGCCAAGTGCCGCCACTGGAAAATACTTTGGCTGGTCTGCAAAATGGTTTATTGCTGGCCGCTGCTTCAATTTTCCTGCTTCTGGCCGCTAACTTTCAATCCATGCGTCTGGCTGTTGCCATTGTGTTGGGAGTGCCCGCAACGCTGGCAGGCGTGGTGCTGGCGCTGACCATCACTGGCACCACTTTGAATATTCAATCGTTCATGGGTGCCATCATGGCCATTGGAATTGCCGTTGCGAATTCGATCTTGTTGGTTACTTTCGCCGAGGCTGAACGTCGCGGCGGATCGAACACCCTTGAAGCTGCCCGTCATGGCAGCACTGGGCGTCTGCGTGCCATTTTGATGACTGCCTTGGCGATGATCGCTGGCATGATTCCCATTGCGTTAGGAGCAGAGCAGACCGCACCGCTAGGCATTGCCGTAGTTGGTGGTCTTTTGCTGGCCACGCTCAGCACCCTGACTGTATTGCCCGCTCTCTACGCTATCCTTGCCCAGGAATCTGTGCATTCAGCTTCCCTTGACCCAACCGATCCGACGAGCCGTTTTTATGAAGCCAGCTAATTTCCTTTTCGCTTTACTAACCAGTGCGCTGTTGGCGCAGGAGACTGTTGAGGTTGTCACCAAGACCGTTGAACGCAAGCTACGCTTGCCCGGGGAACTTGCGCCATACGAGCAAGTGGACTTACACGCGCGCGTTAATGGCTTTGTGGAACGCGTGGAAGTGGATCGCGGCAGCATGGTGAAAAAGGGTCAGCTACTGGTTCAACTTTCGGCGCCGGAACTTCAGGCGCAGCTCCTGGAAATCGAAGCCAAAGCATTGGCGATTGAAAGTCAGAAGGCCGAAGCGGAGGCGAAAATGCTGGCCGCTGAAGCCACCTATTGGCGACTGAAAGAAGCCAGCAAGACTCCAGGAGTAATTGCGGGGAATGAATTAGTACAAGCGGAAAAGTCAGTGGATGCGGCGCGTGCCGTAATCCGCGCCATTGAAGCTTCCGCTAAAGCGCAACGAGCGCAATCGGGTTCGATTTTGAAAATTACAGAATTCTTGCAAATCACTGCACCCTTCAACGGAGTTATCACACAGCGTTACGCGCATCCTGGAGCTTTGGCTGGACCGTCCACAGGGCCGGTACTGAGGCTGGAAAACGTCGCCCGTTTGCGATTGATTGTTGCTGTTCCTGAATCAGAAGTTGCTGGAATTGTTCGGGGTGCTCGCGTACCGTTCTCTGTTCCAGGAGGCGTGGGAGGCACCGGAATTATCGCGCGGATCCCTCGCGTGTTGGATGCAAAGACTCGCACCATGCCCGTAGAGTTGGATGTGGATAACGGGGCAGGGAACTTTGCTCCTGGCATGTATCCGGAAACAATATGGCCCGTGCGGCGCGCGCGTCCTTCATTGATGGTGCCGCCGACGGCAGTTGTTTCCACAATGGAGCGAGTATTTGTGATTCGCAATGCCGATGGCAAGGCGGAATATGTGACGGTTTCAAAAGGTTCGGTTTCTGGAGATTTGGTGGAAGTATATTCCAGCGAATTGAAGGCAGGGGACCGTGTCGTGAAACGGGCGAACGACGAGATTCGCCCAGGAAACCTGCTGAAGTAGGCACACCTTACTTTCTGCCTTTAGAAAGATTGCCGTTACCGGAACAACCTTCGTTCGCGCCTTAAAAATGCCGGCATTTCCAGTTCGTCTTCCTTCGATTGCGCGGCCGGTGTCGCAGGGGCTGGCGGTGGTGGCAAAGGAGGCGGCATAGGTTGCGAATAGCGAGTCTCAACCGCTGGTGGAGTTTCTGAAACCAGTTCCGCCAATAGTTCCTCCGGCATCCAGTCTGGCATCTCTACTTCCGCTTCAGCCACAGGTGCAGGCGTTGGAACATGTGCAGGTGCCGGCTCTTCAATAACAATAGGAGCTACCACAACAGCAGGAGGCGCTGCTTCCACCAGTGCAGGCCGCGTAATCACAACCCGCTCAACAACTCTATCTACAACAGGAATACTCACCGGCTGAACACGTGTGACAGTGGCGGCCGCCCGTCGATCCACCACAGGCAAATTCGACCGTTCAAAGCCCGTAGCGATTACCGTAATCTTGGCTTCCTGTTCCGAACCCTCACGCAGCACAACACCAAAATTGATTTGCACATCTTCATTTTCAGCCGCATCGCGAATCAGGTTGCAGGCTTCGCTCACTTCATGCAAACCCAAATGCTGAGTGGCCGTGATGTTGATCAAAATACCCTTAGCCCCGCGCACACCGCCTTCTTCAAGCAGGTCGCAGCTAATGGCTTTCTTCGCAGCTTCGATCACTGCATTTTCGCCCTTCGCCGTTGCAGTTCCCATCATGGCGTACCCCATGCCCTGCATGATGGCACGAATGTCAGAGAAGTCACGGTTCACCAAACCAGGCGTTGTTATGATATCGGCGATGCCCTGCACTGCTTGACGTAGTACATCATCCGCGGTTTGAAACGCTGCCAGAAACGATGTCCCCTTTGGTGCCAACCCCAGCAGCTTATCGTTGGGAATGGAAATGATTGTGTCTACCGTTGCTGCTAGTTCCGCTAAGCCACGTTCAGCTTGCTTGGCCCGCTTAGGACCTTCAAACGAAAATGGCTTAGTAACTACAGCAACTGTTAATGCACCAAGTTCCTTTGCCAGTGAAGCAACAATAGGAGCCGCCCCAGTGCCCGTTCCGCCGCCAAGGCAGGCAGTGACGAAAACCAAGTCTGCTCCTTCCAACGCTTCCACAATTTTTCCTGTGTCTTCCAGGGCCGCTTGCTTGCCGATTTCCGGATCGGAACCGGCGCCCAGCCCTTTGGTCAGCTTTGATCCCAGGCTCAACTTCGTGGGCACAGGCGAATTATCCAGCGCTTGTTGATCGGTGTTCAGGATGAAGAATTCCACGCCGGTCAAGCCAGCGGTCAACATGCGCGCCACGGCATTGGAGCCACCGCCACCCACGCCCAGTACTTTCATTTTTGTTCCCATTGTGAAGGGTTCTTCGTCAATGGAAAATTTCAAGTTATCTAAATTTGATTCACCAAAAGCCATGGGGTACTCCTCCGTTTATCGCATCACTAAACTTAGTAAGCCGGGCGATTTTCGTCGTTGATCTTTGTGTTGTTTTAGCCGTCCGGAATACATTGCCAAACCCGCCGCTGTGGTCCACGACGGTGAGTCTAATTCTTCCGGCCAATCCTGAATTCCAATCGCCAAGCCATTGTGAGCGGGGCAATTCAAAACACGCTCTGCCATATCGCACATGCCGTTCAACATGGCCCCGCCGCCGGCTAATATCACGCCTTCCATCAGCGACCGCTCCATGCCTGCCTGTTCAATTTCCTTGCGAACATAAAGGAACATTTCCTCCGCCCGCGCTTCCAAAATTTCATTCAGTTGACGCCGCGTAGCTTCGCGTTGCGGTCGTCCTGCAGCAGAAGGAATTTCAATTAATGTGTTATCAGCAGTCAGCCCTAAAATCGCGCAGCCGTATTCTTCTTTTAACTTAGACGCCTCTTCATAACCAATGGCGAATCCATAAGCAACGTCCCGAGTAAAGTGGTCAGCGCTGATGGGAAGGCTGGAAGCCTGCACCATCGCCTCGCCGTCGTAGATCACCATGTCCGTGGAATCGGCTCCAATGTCGATCAACGCCACGCCTTTGCTGCGGTCCTCGGGCAAAATGGATGCATAGGATGCGGCCATCGCTTCATAAACTGTTTCTTCAACTGCCAAGTGAGCTTGATGCACCGCAGAAACCAGGCTTTGATGATCGTAAGCTGAAGTTGTAACCACGTGTACGTTCGATTCCAGGCGTGAACATTTCATGCCCTTCGGATTGCGGAATCCAGCACGCCCGTCCACAGTGAAATCCTGCGGAAATACCTGCAGCAAAGTACGGTCGTTTTCCAATTGCACACGGCAGGCAAGCTCCACGGCGTAACCCATGTCGGACTGTTCCACTTCGCGCGGACGACCGAATTCATAGCGGCCCATGGCATTCGCGCCGGAAATCGCCGTGCCCCCCATGCCTACTACAACTGCTTCAAGGCTCAACTGAGCGTTACGTTCCGCTTCACGCGCAGCTAATCGGATCGACTCGCTCATTTGCTGCTGATCCTTTATCCTGCTCTTCACCCAGCCACGCGAAGTTACTTCGCCGGCTCCCAAAAAGCGGATCCGTGAATCTTCCACCACACAAACTACACATCGGGTTTTTGAACTCCCAGCGTCCAACCCAACGGCAAGACGTGCTTTAGTGGCCACCGGAATCCTCCATCTTCTTTTGTACTGATGATACTACCCCTACGGCCGTAATGCGATCTTCCAGTCGTAGGTCAAAAGTCGTAGCATCCGGTGCACGGCGGTTCACATCCTCAAAATAAGGAAAGAATTTGGTCAGTCGCTGCTTGAAATGCCGGTCACCAAGAATCAATGTTACAGCGCGATCCTTCATCTGTAACATCGCTCGTAGATTGTCTGGATCTTCTGCATCTACTTCGGAAATTCTTGCGCCAACTTCGCCGGCTTCTTGCATCAGCTTCAACAAGCGGCGGACTCGAAGTTCACGGTCTTCCCGTTTGTGCTTTGCAGCGATACCCGTCAAAACGGGAAGGTTGAAGGATTCAGCCTTCACTTGTTCCAGAATATTGCCCTCAGCGTCAATCAATGCTGGATGCGCCGGTGTTTCATTGCTGGCTGGCACTTGCATGAATGCCACGGGTGTTCGTTCCACTAAGTCAACACGCAATTGATTGGGCCACACCCGGGCTACTCGCGCTTCCTTTATCCAATTGACGGCCAGTAACCGCCGGCGTCTTTCGGCAATGGGAATACTATAGATGCTGCGACCGTAATCGTCAGAAAAGATATTGGCAATACTACTCCGGCTGCCATGTTTCAGACCTTCCACAATAATGCCCTTCGAACTCTCACCCAGATCTGGCACGGCCAGCAGAAAGCGGCTATCCTGTTGCAGAAAGTGAGTTGCTTCACTCCACGCCCAATAACCAAGTAACAAAGCCAGACAAACACCCAACGTCCAACCAACCACACGTCCAGCGGCGCGCCATTGTTCTACCGGAGCTGTAATAACTTTAACTGCCATGAGCGTCCTCTCCCTTCGCTTTTTCTTCACGCAATAACGAAAGCACCTTATCCCCTGCCTGCCAAATGCTACCCGCGCCCAGCGTGATTACTGCGTCACCCGGTTCAGCAACTGCAACCACCGCTTTCACTGCTTGTTCCATTCCACCCACGTAAGAAACTCCGCGATGCCCGGATCTGCGGATGTTTTCCACCAGCACCTCTGCCGATACGCCCTCCATCGGTTTTTCCGAAGCAGCATAAATATCCAGCACAAATACCGAATCCGCCTGATGAAAGCTGCGGGCGAATTCGTCCATCAATGAAGCTGTTCTTGTATATCGGTGGGGTTGGAACAGAACATGAATCTTGCGGAATTGGCAAAGCTTCGCCGCTCCCAAAGTGGCACGGATTTCCGTGGGATGGTGGCCGTAATCGTCAATTACTTTAACGCCTGCAGCCTCGCCGCGTAGTTGAAACCGCCGGTCCACACCAGAGTAGGTCTTTAGCCCGGATCGAATCGTTTCCAGGGGAACTTCCAGTTCCAACGCAACGGCAATAGCCGCCGTGGCGTTCCAAACATTGTGACGGCCCGGCACTTGAATCTCAAACTGACCCAGGTCCGTTCCTTTGAAACGAAGCTGAAAGTTACTGCGGAACGGCAGGCAATTCACTTCTACAATGCTCAAATCAGCTTGCGAACTGAAACCATAAGTGATGGTGCGGCGACGAATGCTAGGCAGAATCTGCTGGATATTTTCGTTGTCCAAACAAAGAATCGCAGCACCATAAAACGGCACCTTGTTCACGAAATCAAGAAAGGCTTGCCGGATCTGCTCAATAGAAGAGTAGTGATCCATGTGCTCTTTGTCGATGTTTGTCACAATCGCCAAAATTGGAGCCAGCTTCAGAAACGACCCGTCGCTTTCATCGGATTCCACAACCAGAAAATCGCTTTTGCCAAGCCGCGCATTGGATCCACCCAGCGTGCCCACCTTGCCTCCAACAACCACAGTTGGGTCCAAGCCGGCGTGATCTAAAATAGCGGCAGTCATTGAAGTGGTAGTTGTCTTGCCGTGGCTCCCGGCAATTGCAATGCCGAACTTCAAGCGCATTAACTCGGCCAGTAACTCTCCGCGAGGTATCACCGGAATGCCTTGCCTGCGCGCTTCGCGCACCTCCGCATTCCTTTCGTCCACTGCGGAAGTTACTACCAGAACTTTAGCTTGTCCAAGATTGCTCGCCTGATGCCCCTCATACACCCTTGCACCCAGGCGCGTTAATCGCTCCGTTGTAGGGGATAATTTCAGGTCCGATCCGGTTACTTGATATCCAAGCGTAAGAAGCACTTCAGCAATGCCGCTCATGCCTATGCCGCCGATTCCTGTGAAGTGAAGGTGCTGAGGTTTAAAAAACATTACAAACTTATATTGTTTCGGCTTTCCCGTTTTGTGTCAAGCATTTACAACCGCGCTTTCCAGCACATCGGTGGCCCTTTTCAAGGCATCTGGCTTTGCCAAACTTCGCGCCGCCTCACTCATACGGTCCAATTTCAAGGGATCCACTGCCAGCGATTCAATTTCTGCCAGCATTCTTTCACCGGTCATTTCCTGATCCGGAACCAATCTTGACGCTCCCGCCTTTTGCATTGCTTCGGCATTTTTCAGTTGATGTTGATCCGCCGCAAAAGGGTAGGGGACCAGCACCGACGGCTTTCCCGACGCTGCAAGTTCGCTGACCGTGCCTGCTCCACTGCGGCAAATGATCAAGTCGGCCTCCGCAAATGCTTCCGGCATATTATCCACAAACGCCGTAACGCGGCCATCGTATTTCCCTTTACTGAACTCGGCGGACAACTCGGCAAACATTTCCACTCCGCATTGATGAATCCAGCGCACAGCCATGCCTGCCTCCCGCGCCAGTTGCCAAGCTCGCCGGGCAGCATTGTTCAAAGTTCGTGATCCCCTGCTGCCTCCAGTTACTAACACAGTCAATGGACCGCCAGGCACTTTTTGAGTAATCCGAAAAAATTCTTCGCGAACCGGCAGCCCACAAACTTCCCACTTACCTTTGCGAAAGAATTGGCCGGCTTCCTCAAACATCACCAGCGCCCGATAGGCCAAGCTTGCCATCTTACGGTTAGTTAGTCCAGGCATGGCATTCGGTTCCATCACAACAACAGGAACGCCTAAGCTCGCCGCAGCCAAAACCGTTGGACCAGCCACAAAGCCACCCATGCTAAATACGGCCGAGGCACCCTCGCGCCGCAAAACCTTTCTTGCGGCACGAATAGCACGGGGCATCTTGGAAGCCATATGGAGGGCTGCATGCAGTCCCATACCTTTCATGGCGTCAATGTCAATCCATTCCAATGGATATCCTGCTTCTGGTACTAACTTTGCTTCCAAGCCCTTCTTAGTGCCAATGAAAACAGCCTTGTGCCCACGCCGCTTTAATTCTCCAGCTACTGCTAGGGATGGAACAATATGCCCGCCCGTACCGCCACCGGCCATGACAAAAGTTCTTACTATCATTCAGACTGTTCGCTCACACTTAGTAACATCCCAAGCGAAATCATTGTGCTCAAAAGCGAGTTGCCGCCATAACTGATCATTGGCAAAGGGATCCCCTTAGTCGGAATCAGGTCTAGCACCATGGTCATGTTGATAAAGGCCTGCACAATAATGCTCACAGTGACGCCCAAAGCAAGGTAGCGACCAAAGTCATTTGGCGCGACAAAGAAAAGACGCGTGCCTCGCCAAAAAATAACAAGGAAGCCGAGTAACACTCCCGTCGTGCCCCATAAGCCAAGCTCTTCGCCAACGATTGCGAAGATAAAATCGGTCTGTGGTTCCGGTAGGAAAGAGAGCTTCTGATTGCTCTGCATCAACCCCAACCCCAGAACTCCACCTGAACCGACCGCGATTCTCGATTGGCGTGCATGATAGCCAAAGTCGCCCGTGGTTGCTGATTGCCGCACGTAATTTTTGATGTGGCCGTTGGCGTCGATCCGATCCAACACTACATATTCTGGATCCATAAACCCGATCAACCGTCCAACGCGATATCCCTTTGAAGCCACAAAGACTGAACCCGCCAAAACCAATAACACTCCGGCCATAGCCACAGCGCGCCAGCTTAATCCGGCAACGAAAAATATTACTCCAGCTGTGATTGCAAGTACAAGAGCTGTTCCTAAATCTCCCAATCCAATGGAGACGAACAGCAGCGTTAACACCAACCCCGCTGGTGCAATTGAGTATCTGGCGTTGTTAATAGTACTCCCTCGGCCGCTAACGAAATATGCCAGAAACAATACCAGGGCCGGTTTCGCGAACTCTGAAGGTTGTAAATGAAAGCCTGCCAAATTAAGCCATCGATGAGTAGAACGATCGAACACGGCCGCCAACACCTGCAGCATCACCACCACACCCAATGCTCCAAAAGCCCATTGCGCTGTTTCCATTTTTCGAAAATCCAGTCGTTTGAAAATCATTAGCGCCGGTATAGACGCAAATACCAACCACATCAGTTGGTGCTTTAGGAAATGGGTCATTTCCAATCGATACCTGGTTTCAGCCACGGCGCTGGAGGAACTGAGGATCATGATCACCCCGAAGAAAACCAGTGCCAGGATGGTATAAAACAAAACGCGATCTGTATGTCGATGGGTCATGTAGGTTTACTCTTCAAGGGCAGTTACTAATTGTTTAAATGCGCGGCCCCGTTCCTCATAGTTGGCAAACTGGTCGTAACTTGCAGTGCCAGGCGATAGCAGCACCACGTCGCCGGCAATTGCCCGCACAGAAGCATGCTCCACTGCGGCGGCCAATGTTCCGCAGGTTACCGTTGGTAGCTCGGCACTTAGTTGATCGGAAAGCAATTTCGCTATCTTACCAATCAACAGCACCCCTTTGACTTTGTGGCGCAGAACTGAGACAAGATTATGGTAGTTCAATCCTTTATCGGACCCGCCCAAAATCAACCACAAGCCGCTTTGAAAGGCTCCTGCTGCGGTTTCGGTGGCTTCCGCTGTAGTCGATTTTGAATCGTTGTAGAAGCGCACTCCGCGCCGCTGCCGCACAAATTCAATGCGATGTTCCACACCATGAAATGCTTTGGCTGCCGCGCAGACACCCTCTTGACCAGCTCCTGCAAGCATCGCCGCCGCAGCTGCAGCCATACAATTTTCCACGTTATGACGCCCAGGAACACCCAAGCTACTTACCGGAATCAAGCGCTGCCCATCACGGACAATCCAATCGCCATCCATCCAAAACCCTTTTTCCAATGCCCCCGCGCTGCTGAACCACACCACTTCACCTCGAGCTTTTTCCGCAAGCTTTGCTGTTACCGCATCCGCCGCGTTTAATACCGTAAAACTTCCACCACGCTGCGTTTCAAGCAGGCGCGCCTTTGCCGCCACATAGGCTTCCATTGTGTGGTGCCGATCCAGATGATTCGCCGTGATGTTAAGCACCACAGCAATTTGCGCCGAAAATGTTTCCACTGTCTCCAATTGAAAGCTCGATAGTTCCAGAATATTCCACTGATCGTCGCGCGAACTCGCCACCATATCCGTTACCGCGCGCCCAATGTTCCCGCCGGTTTGGCACGCAACGCCACTGGCTTCCATCATCATCGCAGTCCAAGTAGTGGTTGTGGTTTTTCCATTTGCACCAGTGATACCAATTACTGGCCCTCGCAAGTAAGGTGCGGCCAGTTCCACCTCTCCAGTTACTTTCACGCCCGCCTGTTTTGCTTTTTCAAAGTACGGTTTCTCAAGCGGAACTCCCGGAGACTGCACAATCAGGTCGAAGTCCGGTTCTGTCTCCGGTCCCAATAAAGTAAACTCGAATCCTTCTGGAATTGACAGCAATTCCTTTTCGTCCCCCAAAGTTACATGGGCACCGCGGGCTCGCAAAAATTCGCCCGCAGCTCGACCCGACCTTCCTACCCCGGCCACTAACACGCGTTTACCTTTGAAATCCGTAACCTGCTCCACTTACTCAAACTTCACTTATCTCAACTTCAGCGTCGTTAACGCGAACAACGCCATCACCAAACCTAGAATCCAGAATCGGATAATGATCTTCGATTCATGCCATCCCAAAGCCTCAAAGTGATGATGCAATGGAGCCATTTTGAAAATCCGCTTGCCGCGTAATTTGAAGCTGCCCACCTGCAGAATCACCGACAAAGCTTCAATTACAAACACTCCTCCAACAAACACCAGAAGAATTTCCTGCTTAATCAAAACAGCCACAACTCCCAAGGCCCCGCCCAAAGCAAGCGAACCAACATCGCCCATAAAGACTTCAGCAGGATGCGCGTTGTACCAAAGGAAACCCAGGGACGCGCCGGTCATCGCTCCACAAAAGACAGTCAATTCACTAGCCCCAGCTAACCTGGCCAAATCAAGATAGGTGGCAAATGTCCGGTGCCCACTAACGTAGCAGAGCATGGTCATAGCTCCGGCAGCAATGATCATCAATCCGATCGCCAGGCCGTCCAAACCGTCCGTAACGTTGACGGCATTAGAAGCTCCGACTTGGACAAAGACAACAAACCCGAAGAAGAAGACAAATGCCAGAGGATAAGTCCACGGGTTATCCAAGAAAGGCTCAATCATTAAGTTAGGTTTAAACTGTTTGAAGAATGGAATGTTGATAGAAGTATCGTACAATCCCCTAGCTCGTAAGATCAGTAACAAGCCGCCCACGATTGCACCAACAATCACCTGCAATAGAAATTTGCGCCCTGCAGTTAGTCCCAGATTTTGTTTTTTCATGACCTTTGAATAGTCATCCAAAAACCCAATCGCACCGAACGCCAGTAAGCCAAATAGGGCAATCCAAATGTACAGATTTGTCAAATTCGCCCATAAAAGTGTGGGAATGGTGATAGATACGATGATCAGCAACCCGCCCATAGTTGGCGTGCCTGCTTTTTTCTGATGGGACTTAGGACCCTCTTCGCGGATATGCTGCCCGATTTGAAATTCACGAAGTTTGCGAATCATCCATGGCCCCAGCACAACCGAAATAAACAGTGCGGTCAAACTGGCAAATGCCGTCCTAAACGTCACGTAGCTGAATAGACGTAGCGGAGTGAAGTAACGGTATAACTGTTCGTAAAGGAGCCAATAAAACATTTATGCTAAAAACCTTTCCAGTGCCAGCTCCACACGGGTTCCGCGAGATCCCTTAAACAAAATCACATCGCCAGTTCGAGCTAATACTTTCAACTTGTCACCAGCCTCTTCCGGAGTCTCAAAGAAAAGTGCGGAATCTCCGTGCATCCCTTTCTTAAGTGCTTCCTCTACCAATAAACGTCCAGAGCCACAAACGCCGATAACCACATCAATTCCTAAGCTGGCCGCATACGCGCCGGCTTTGCGATGAAGCTCTCCAGCCCATTTGCCAAGCTCTCGCATCTCACCCAACACCGCAATTTTCCGCTGTTCCGGTCTGGCCGCTAAAACGTCCAACATGGCGCAGACAGCCTCCGGGTTCGAGTTATAGGAATCGTTGATTATCTGAATCCCATGGTGTGAAATCTGTTCACCGCGCATCTTCCCTGGTGCTAGCTCAGCAATGGCATCCTTCAATGTTTCTGGAGCCGCACCCAGAACTCCAGCCACCGCCACCCCCGCCAGAATATTCAGTACAGCATGACGTCCCGTTACTTTAGATTGAAAGTTCACGGGCCCAACCCGGAATCTAACTCCACCTTCAACAAGCTCTACGTCTTCTGCTCGTATATCTGCACTATGAGTAATGCCATAAGTGATAGTACGACCTGGATGGATATCCCCAAAAGTAGTTACTCGCGAATCATCCGCATTCAACACCGCCACGCCACTTATAGGAAGCGATTCGATTAGTTCTCTTTTCGCTGCGGCGATTCCCTCAATATCCACAAAGTTTTCCACATGTGCAAAACCTATGTTAGTTACAACGCCTATTTCCGGCTTGGCCACCCCACAAAGTTCGCGAATCTCACCGGTATGGTTCATTGCCAACTCAATCACATGAGCCCGTGCCCCTTCCGGCTGTCGCAGGAGCGTCAACGGCACACCAATGTGATTATTGAAGTTGCCGTCAGTCCGCCCAGTTAATCCACTTACGGAAAGCAAGGACCATATTGTGTCCTTAGTTGTGGTTTTTCCTGCACTGCCAGTTACTCCAACTACCGGCCCTCTAAAACGGCCTCGAACGGTTTTGGCTAATTCAGTTAAGGCCTTCAAGGTGTCTGTTACTCGCAAGAAGATTAACCCAGGCTTAATCCCAACGGCCAGGTCAAGTGTCTGTTGACGCACCACAGCGGCCACAGCGCCTTTGGCTGCTACGGCATCAAGGTATGCGTGGCCATCATGAATCTCCCCTTGCAAGGCAAAGTACATCGCGCCCGCTTCGATGGTGCGCGAATCAATACTCCAATTGGAAATTGTAGGGTTCAGCCCTGGGACAGCTACTCCTAGCGCCGCCGCCGCGTCAGCTAGTGTTACTTTCATCCTGAGCCCTTTTTCCCCAATCCATATCCGAACCCTATAAGTGCTTTGCGCGCCACTACCCTATCATCGAAAGGAATTGTTTCGTCTTTCAAAACCTGATAAGTTTCGTGGCCCTTGCCTGCCAGGATTACGATATCTCCCGGTTCCGCTTCGCTCAGAATTTTCGTAATGGCCTTCGCTCGATCCGGCTCCACAATATGGGTGGTGTCAAACCGCCGCAACCCCACCAGCGCGTCATTCATGATCGCAAGTGGATCCTCCGATCGAGGGTTATCCGAAGTTAGTGCCACAAAATCACTGAATTCACCCGCAGCCATTCCCATCAAAGGGCGTTTGGCCCGGTCCCTATCTCCGCCGCATCCAAACAAAGTAAGTACGCGGCCTTTTTTGCCGGACGATGCGAGTAACTTCCGCGCCACGCGAATCGTATTGCGCAGCGCATCGTCTGTATGCGCATAATCCACAACCACAAGAAATGGTTGCCCGGCTTCAACACGCTCAAACCGGCCAGGAACACCCGACGAATGCCGGATGCCCTCCAGAATTGCTTCCCAGCCAACATTAAGCGTGCGAGCCGCGCCCATCGCCCCTAGCAGGTTATAGACGTTTATTTCACCCACCAGGGAGGATTCCACCGGATATCTTTCTTCACCAAACCGGACATCGAATCGTAAGCCGTGAAAACTGCTATCAATTGCCTCTGCGCGAATGTCGCCGCCGCGAATTCCATATCGAATTACTTCCCCAGCAGACTTAGCCTGTAACTGCTTGCCGTACTCATCATCGGCATTGATCACCGCAAATCGCGGCGCCGGTGGCTCATCAAACAGCATCCTCTTTGCCGCGAAATATTCTTCCATGGTCAAATGGAAGTCCAAATGATCGCGCGTTAAATTCGTGAACACAGCCGTATGAAAATGCACACCATGCACCCGCCCCAACGCCAGCGCGTGTGAGGACACTTCCATAGTTGCGTTCGTCCCACCCTTACCTCGAAGCTCAGCCAGAATACGAAACAAGTCCAACGATTCCGGAGTAGTATTCACCGCTGTACGCTGTTGCCCAGCTACGTGATATCCAACCGTTCCAACTAACGCCGTTGTCCGCCCCGAACTGCGCAAGATGTTATCCAGAATCCAGGTGGTCGTAGTTTTCCCATTGGTTCCAGTTACTCCCGTGATGGCGATCTGCTCATCTGGATGTCCATAAAATGCCCCTGCTGCCAACGCCAACGACTGACGCCCATGAGCTACTCTGATCCACGGTACCGTTAAGGCTTCCAGCGGTTCCAACTCACTCACAACAGCAATCGCACCACGTTCCACTGCTGCCTTGGCGAACTTACGTCCGTCAGTTACAGCTCCTGAAAACGCCCAGAAGACCTCTCCAGCGGCGATTTGCCCATTGTCGTATTGCAATCCACTAACAACCAACTTTGCTGTTGCTTCATCCAGCCCACTTATTACTTTTGTCTTTTCCAGCAGTTCTCCCAATCGGGGTCCGCTCATCTGGAAAAGACCACCCGGACGGATTCTCCTTCCACCAACACTTTTCCAGCGCTAGGCACCTGCTTGCGGGCAAGTCCACTTCCTTCCACGCTTACCTTAATGCCCTTCGCGGCTGATTGCTCCAGCACCGCGCGCTTGGTCAGTCCTTGAAAGTTCGGAGCAACAGGCCCCGACACAGGACGATTTTCGTTCGCAACATTCGACTCCGATTCTTCTTCATCATTGAAAGCATCCGTACCCCCAAGCGCAGCAATGGAAAGATCATTGTGCGAAGAGGCAACTTCGTGCTGCACTTCCGGATCACCCATTGGAACGTCTTTAGGTACATTCAAAATCCGCAACACGGAAGACATTACTTCCTGAAACGCCGGTGCTGCAACGGTTCCAGCCAAATGGCTAGCTCCATTCAAGGTAACTACAACGACAACTTCAGGATTGGCCACCGGCGCAAATCCCATAAAAGAAGCGTTGTAGCGATGCGTGTAAACCTTGTGCTCAAAATCAAAAATTTGGGCTGACCCCGTTTTGCCGCCAACACTATAGCCCTTTACTTTGGCCAGCTTTCCAGTGCCAGTCAAAACAACTTGTTCCATCATCTTGCGAAGCGTCATGGCAATTTCAGGAGTCAAGACTTTGCCCGATTGTTCGGGCATCATCACTTCAGGAGCCAGTCCTTCCCGTTGTGCCTTAATCACTAATCGTGGTTTTACTAACCTTCCATGATTGGCCACAATCGCACAAGCCTGCGCCAACTGAACAGTAGTCGTAGTCAACTCGTGCCCCATGGCAATGGAACCAATGGAACTCTTCTGCCATTTCCGCAGCGCTCTTACTTTTCCAGTGCTTTCCTCCAAAAGAGGAAGCCCAATTTTTGTGCCAAAGCCGAACTGGCGAATGGTGTCATACATCATCCGGTCGCCAACCCGCAGACCCACTTGAATTGCACCAATATTCGACGATTTCGCCAGTACATCGGTCATGCTCAGTGAACCGTAAGGATCATGGTCATGAATCACGCGTCCAAATAAATTGATCTTCCCGCCGCCGCAGCCAATCATGGTTCCGGGAGTCAAATTAGTATGTTGCAGAGCCGCCGCCATCGTGATCACTTTGAAGACTGAGCCTGGCTCGAAAGGCACCGCAACAGCCTGATTCAGCCGTCGCTTCATCATCGTCTTCAAATCTTTGTTATCGGCCAGCGTATCGTTCGGATTGAAAGTCGGATAACTGGCCATTGCCAGAATGTCGCCTGTGGATGGGCGAATTACAACAATGCTTCCCGTTGGCGTGCCGTTCTTTTTGGCATGCGCTTCAAGAACCTGCTCCGCTACAAATTGAATTCGTTGATCAATGGAAAGTGTGATATCTTTGCCCGCCATTGCCTCACTGAAAATTTTGGAGGAAACACCGCGCTGCTTCACATCATGCAGTAATTCTACTTTTCCGGATTGCCCTTCCAACTCTTCGTCCAAGGCTAATTCCAGGCCCCCGTCGCCTTCTTCCTTAAAATTAACTCCGCCCAATATATGGGAGGCCAACGCCCCTTTGGGGTAATGCCGCACGGAGGTTTGTTCGAAGTGGATGTAATCCAGACGGGTGGAGTATTCCTTAATCCTGGCCAACTCGGCTGGTTCCAAATGCCGCTTCAGAAGCAGGAACCCTTTCTTGGCGGCGCGGTAGTTGCTGATTTTTTCCATCAGTAACTTCCGGTCCATACTGAGTGCGCCACTTAGAAGATCTGCGGCCATACCAACATCAGCAATGCGCATTGGGTTGATGGAAACCGAAGTGCCGGGAACACTCATAGCCAACGTTTGGCCACTGCGATCAAAAATAGCACCGCGCTTTGCTCTTACTTCAATTTTCTGTTTTTGTTGTGTTTCCGCTTGCCGGCGTAACTCAGCATGCTGGAACACTTGTAACTGGATTAGCCGCCCGGCGATGATCGCAGCCCACACAAGTAGGCCGCAAAACAAAACCACCATTCGGCGATGGGATTTGGGTTCAACCCTGATTTCTGTCATTTCTTTCTCCAACACCGGCGCACGAAGCCTTCTGACTTGTGCGGTTTTTGGGGGAGGTGTAGAGATTGCCGCGCTTAAGAGTGGAACGAGTCCGGCTGGACTCCCTCAAAACTGAGGAAATAAAGGGAACGGAACGAAGGAGGAATACTGATGATACCGTTGATAAAATTTTGAGTCCAGCCAGACTCGTTCCACTCTCAAAGCGCTTCATAAATTCGACAAGTTATTTCCGGTCTTTCACGTTCATTGCAAAACTGGCATCCAAATTTGGGTTTAACAAGATCACCCTGTCCGGAGCAGCTTGAAAACTTTGCTTCTTGGCGGCTTTGGCCAATTCCACTGGGCTCAACAACCGCGCCTTCTCTGTTTCCAGCGAAGCTTTTTCTGTATTCAGCGTCAGCTTTTCCTGCTGCAGTTGATGAATCCTGTAGCCCGCCATCAGGTTATATGCGCTTGGCAGCAGCAGGCCGATCAGCAACACCATGCCCACCGCCGCGCTCCCTAACGCCTTCAGGCTTGCCAGATTGTCATCAGGATTCACAGCTCGCACCACGCGGCTGTTGTCCAAAGGTTTGCGGTACAACCAGATGTCTTCCATGGGCAGCGCCCGTAAAGAACAATCCGCCGTCGCGCGAAAACTACCGGGCTGATCACTCGCATCGTGACCAGTTTGGAATAACTTGATAAATCGTGCGCCCAGTGTTGCCATATCGCCCTCTTTTTACTTAACTAACTAACTTACTCAAATTCCACTAACCGGAGTTTTGCGCTACGACTCGCCGCGTTTGAGTTAATCTCCGCTGCCGTCGGCTTCACCACGTGCTTAGTCAAAATCTTTACCTTGCCTTCGCGCCCCCACTGCTGAAATTGACGCTTCAAAAGCCGGTCTTCTAAAGAATGGAAGCTGATCATAGCCACTCTTCCACCCGTTCTCATCAGAGCAGGCACAGCAGCAAGGAGAGATTCAATCTCGTCCAACTCGCCATTCACCACTATTCGCAGGGCCTGAAACGTCAAAGTCGCAGGATGGATTTTTCCCATCCGAGGAGCGGCGGAACGGATCACATCAGCCAAATGCAAAGTGGTCCGGATCGGCCGCGCCCTCAGAATGGCCCTAGCTATATGGCGGCTCCTCCTTTCCTCACCATATTTGTAGATCAAATCGGCGAGTTCCTTCTCTGGCGTAAAATTCACAATATCTGCGGCCGTTTCCCCTGTACTGCGATCCATCCGCATGTCCAGCGGCCCGTCGGACATAAACGAAAAACCTCGGTCTGGCGTGGTCAACTGCATTCTGCTCACACCCAGATCCGCCAAAAATCCATGCGCTTGCTCTACTCCGCTTAGCGCTTCTCGCAATCGTGAAAAAGGGGCATGGATAAACTGGATCCTCGCCGCAACTTCTTCACAATGCGCCCGAGCCAACTCCAGCGATTCCGCATCTCTATCGCAGCTATACAACTTGCCGCTTTCCAGACGCTTTGCAATCGCAAAGCTGTGCCCACCCAAACCGGCTGTGGCGTCAACGTAAATGCCCGAAGGTTCAATTGCCAACCCTTCCAGCATTTCCTCCGATAACACCGGAATATGCATACTGCCTGTTAGTCCAGGCCCAATTCTTCCAGCCGATGCAGCTTCTCTTCCAAGCTTTCTTCCGCTTTCGCCGTCCTGGCATCGTAGAAAGCCTTCGGAAATACTTCGATGTAGCCCTTCTTGCCTAACAACCACGCCGGCTTGTTTTCAAGCTCTAATAATTCGCGTAGTTCCTGCTTCAGCAATAAACGTCCTTGCTTATCCACCGAAGCCATTTGGCCATACTTCATCATGATCAGGTAGACGTCCTTGGCCGCCTGCTCACGAACACTGTTCATCAACGCTTCTGCGGCTGCCCATCCAGAGGATGTATAAACCCGCGCTGCCTTCCTGTCCGCCGTGGTTACAAATACTTCCTTGTCCCCAACAGCATTCAGAAACTCCTGGAATTCTGAGGTCAGCTTCAACCTTCCAGCTTCATCCACACGCGTTTCCTTAATCCCGACTGGGATCCGGGCATGCGGGCGTGAAAGCTCTTCAGTCATCTACTTTTGCTCAATTCACGTGGTAGACTAAATTCCGCCTAACCACTTTAACCCAGTTTTGCGCCAGTTGAAACCAATTTCTTCCAATCCTGACCAGTTCATCTTGCCACAGCGCCCCAAGGATTTCAAGAAGTATTTTGTGGGGAATTTTCTTTAAGTCGATGCTGGATTTAGGCTTGTACGGCGAACACAAGGCGAAGCTAATTTACTTGGCCCTTTCCCTGGTGTAGAATCCCCAATATGGCTCTTGATATAGTGGGTTCCAACCCAAATCGTGTTCACGTTGAGAACAGCGCGCCCATTCTGCGCGTTGAAAATATGAAAACCAGCCTTCATTTTTACGGAAAACTCCTAGGATTTACGTGCGCCGATTGGGGAAATGACGAATTCACCTGCGTTTCCCGGGATTCCGCAGCCATCTATCTTTGCCAAGGAGGCCAGGGTCAAGGCGGTGCTTGGGTCTGGATAGGGGTAGAAGATGCGGCGAAACTCCACCAAGAATGCAAAGCCAGCGGACTAAAAATCAAGATGGCCCCTACAAACTACCCCTGGGCTCTGGAATTCCATGTCCAAGATCCCGACTGGCAACGTTCTCCGCTTCGGCTCCGAGCCCCTTGTCAAACAACAGACGCCCTAGTCGAAAAGCCTGCGGTGACCGATAGGATGTATAGTACTCTGACTATATAAGATGAAGCTCTACGACCTTGATCCCGGCCCCGAATGTCCTGAAATCGTTCGGATGATTGTGGAAATCCCCAAAGGATCCACCAATAAATACGAATATGACGGAGAACTGGGCATGTTCCGGTTAGACCGCGCCCTTTATTCACCAATGCACTACCCTGGCGATTACGGCTTCATCCCCGGCACTTTAGCCGAGGATAATGACCCGCTTGACGTCCTCGTTCTTGTTCAAGAACCCAGCTTCACCGGATGCCTCCTCGAAGTGCGCCCCGTGGGTGTGCTGAACATGGTTGACGATAAGGAAGGCGACCAGAAAGTGCTGGCAGTGCCCACAAAGAATCCCCGCTACGATCAGATCCACACCATGGATCAGATTTTCAACCACGTGCGCCGCGAAATCGAACACTTCTTCACCATCTATAAGGAACTGCAAGGTTCCACGCCAAAGATGGATGGATGGGGCGGACCCAAAGAGGCACGCACCGCCATCATGGAATCCCGTGCCCGCTATTTTGAATCGAAGCAAGGCAAATGAACACCGCAGGCATTTCCCTGACGGTCTATGTAAGGCATTAATCTTCTGGCATTTCACGCCAGCCACTGTTATATTTTCTTCGACACACTAAGTTACCCGATGTTGGAAATTGCTACGAAGCCGCTACGGTCTTGGATGATTGGGACTCAGGCGGTTGGCGTAGTGACAAATCCTGTAGGGAATGTTACAAAGGGGCTGATGCTTGCCGCAGTGTTAGCCCCTATTTTTCTGCTCAGCGTGTTTGTCCCAATCATGGCTGAAGCCCAGCACCCCAACTTTTCCGGCACCTGGAAGTTACTGCCTCAACTTAGTAACTTCGCCACCGCCACTCCGCCCAAAGCCATGACCATGAAAGTCCGCCATCAGGAACCCGCGCTAATGGTCCAATCAAGCACCACAACAGCCCAAGGCGAACAGGCGTCTGAATATCGCTGGTGGACCGATGGCTATCCCTCAGCCAATACAATCCGGTCCATTGACTACAAAACCAATGTGAGCTGGAACGGCAAAGTATTAGTTTCCAATTCAAAAGCCACCACCCCCCAAGGCCCCATTGATATGACCGATAGTTGGACACTCACCAATAGCGGCAAGCAACTCCAGATCTCAAGAGTGTTGTTGATTCGCGGCCAGCAAGTGGAACAAGTTTATATTTACGAAAAGCAGTAGGTTGCGACTAAAAAATCTGTTCGTCGAGTGAGCCAACCAGGCAACGCGGAGGCACAACCTTACCCCTACCTGCTTACTAACCTACTACCTGCCATGCGTCATTCCCACCACACAAAAGTTCACTTAAGCTTTTGCCCCAGTACCTCCACTTTGGTCCGATAACCGTCATTTTTAGGATCGTGTCGCAGGAGTTGCTGGTACACTTCGTGCGCTTTCCCCCACTCTTTTTGTTGCTCATAAGCGTCTCCCAGGTTTCGTGTCACACTAACCCAATTGAATGGCATTTCTTTTTCGATATAAACTTCCAGCGCGCCACGGTAGGCGCTCACGGCATCCTTCAGCGCTTGCACCGCAGCCGCTCCTTCGCTCCGCTCGGCCAGATCGCTCAGCGCATTTCCTAAATTGTTCTGCGTAGCAGCCCAAGCCTGCGGCCGTTCTTCGCGGGTCCTGACTTCGAGCGCGCGGCGGTAGGCGCTCACGGCATCATTCAGAACTTGCAAAGCAGCCGCACCTTCGCTCCGCCCGGCCAGATCGCTTAGCGCATTTCCTAAATTGTTCTGCGCCGTCGCCCAATCCTGCGGCAGTTGTTCGCGAGTCCTGACTTCGAGCGCGCGGCGGAAGGCGCTCACGGCATTATTCAGCGCTTGCACCGCAGCCGCCCCTTCGCTCCGCCCGGCCAGATCGCTTAGCGCAGTTCCTAAATTGTTCTGCGCCCTCGCCCAATCCTGCGGCAGTTGTTCACGTGTAAAAACTTCGAGCGCGCGGCGATAGGCGTTCACGGAATCATTCAGCACTTGCACCCCAGCCGCACCTTCGCTCCTCCCGGCCAGATCGCGCAGCGCATTTCCTAAATTGTTCTGCGCCCTCGCCCAATCTTGCGGCAGTTGTTCACGCGTATAAACTTCGAGCGCGCGGCGGAAGGCGCTCACGGCATCATTCAGCGCTTGCACCCCAGCCACCCCTTCGCTCCGCCCGGCCAGATAGATCAGCGCATTTCCTAAATTGTTCTGCGTCATCGCCCAATCCTGAGGCAGTTGTTCACGCGTATAAACTTCGAGCGCGCGACGGAAGGCGCTCATGGCATCATTCAGCGCTTGCACCTCAGCCGCACCTTCGCTCCGCCCGGCCAGATAGATCAGCGCAGTTCCTAAATTGTTTTGCGTCGTCGCCCAAGCCTGCGGCCGTTCTTCGCGGGTCCTGACTTCGAGCGCGCGGCGATAGGCGCTCACGGCATCATTCAGCGCTTGCACCCCAGCTTCCCCTTCGCTCCGCTTGGCCAGATCGTGGAGCGCATTTCCTAAATTGTTCTGCGCCATCGCCCAATCCTGAGGCAGTTGTTCGCGCGTATAAACTTGGAGCGCGCTACGGTAGGCGCTCACGGCATCATTCAGCGCTTGCACCCCAGCCGCACCTTCGCTCCGCCCGGCCAGACCACTGAGCGCATTTCCTAAGTTGTTCTGCGCCATCGCCCAATCCTGAGGCAGCCGTTCCCGGGTAAAAACTTCGAGCGCTCTATCATAATGTGCCGTCGCCTTTTTAAGGTTTGGCACAGCGTGCTCCGCAGAAGTTCTGATTCCAAGGTTCCGTCGTGCATTGCCACATCTTACGGAAAGTTCAGCCCAGAGCTGCGGCTCTCTCTGGCGATCTGCGAGGGACAGTGCCTTTTCATATGTCTCTACCGATTTGGCGAAGTCGTAGTCGTTCGCATAAGCGTCACCCGCAAGCCGGTAATCGCGGATGGCGTTGGCAATGAGTTGCTGTTCGCGCCCACGTAACTCTTGCAACTTCTGTTCGTTCTGTCGCGCGGAATCGACGAAATGCGCCCCTGCTTCGCCAAAATTCTTCTTGGCAAATGCCGCCAAGCCGAGTTCGTAGATGTTCTCTTGTTTCTTCTCCACGTCGTTGGCCCAGCGTTCGACTTCCGCTTTCACCTGATCAAGCCCGAAGCCGTAGCTTTGGGCCCAATCCTTTAGGTAGCGGCTTAGATCGGGAATATCTTTTTGCTTATTGTCCGGGGCGCGAACGTCTCTGGCCGATTTCTCAGCAACGCCCTTCAGGAGGGCGACGAGGTGATCATGCGAAAAGAACCGCGGCGATCCGAGAGGAAGAAGCTCAAAAGTTACGATTTCCTTTTGAAATTGCTTCGGGACACGGGCACGGCCTCCAACAGGCTGAAATATCGCGTAGCCAGGTGCTCCGATGTTTATGGTAATTTCCTCACCCTCCAAGAAAGATCCTAAGGGGAGAATGAAGAGGCCAGCCGAGTTCGAGGTAACGGATTTGCCCGTTTGTTCCAGCGTGATATTGACGTTGGGGACCGCCTGGGGGACGTTTTCACGAAGAGTCCTGACAACCTTGCCACGCAGCATACGAGTCGCCGGTTGAGCGAACAGCGCCGCGTTGCAGGCGATTAATGAGCAGAGCAGGGCGAGACGCGTCATGGGCTTTCCTTCTCGAGGATGATATTGAAGGTTGTGTCGCCGGCAGGCGGGTCGGCGGTGTGGGTCTTGAACCCAGTTTTTTGGATGATTACGCGGAAATTCGTCCCGGCGGGGAGATCGACTTGGAAAGCGAATCCACCTTTCCGGTCGGTTTCTTGAGACGGAATACTAAGCGTGGGTGCGGTGATTTTGACCCCAGGCAGAGGATTGCCTTGATCGTCTTGGACGAATCCGCTGAATGGTTGCGGCACAGCAGTTGGCACGGTCCCCCACGACCAGAGGTACCCAACCGATGAGGATACAGCAGCCACGCTTAGCAGCAACCCGACTGCCAAGACGAAGCGAAACCGCCAATTGACGCGGACCTGCATGTCGTCTGGGCTCGCCGCTAGGGCCGCAAGTGGTTTGCCCAATAAGAAGGGTATCCAATTTTGGTTGTAATTCAGGTCGAAGAAATAGTCTGAATGTTTAAACTCTGTGTGCTTTTGCTGCTGTAACACGGCACAAGGCTGGCTGAATCCAGAATATCCGGAGGGTCCAGCGTCCTCCACCCCCCACTGGACAACCCATGCCCAGAAGTCCTCTCCTCCATACTGATTCAGAACAGCGTTTACTTGGCCGCGCGCTGCGAAATCCGCCCAACAGTAAGCTGGGTCCACGATGGAACCACAAAATATAATGCGATCAAAGCGCACCTGGGAATACTTCTTAAGCAAACTGGCCACCAGATAGCAACCAAAGCTGTGAGCCACAATTGACGGTGATTTGCACTTGTTCCTGTCACACTCCCTCTCGTACTCGTTCAGCAACCACTGGAGCTTCTTCTTGCGAGCAGGCGGCCACACCAGTTGACGGGCTCCAAAGTTACCGAAGTCCAAAGGAATTGGAATGAGACCTTGGGCGCTCAACAAAGGGGTAACATCCTTTTCCCACTTGCCTCTGGTCTTGATGCCATGTAAGAGAAAGACGTAGCGAGAGGCGGTCTGCGCCCGGCTGCTAAGAAGTCCTAGAAGGCGGTCCAGCCCACCGTCATTGAACAGATCCAGCGCCATCAAATCCTTAACCTCGGGTGGGATCACGCACTGGTCCAACCGCAAGGGCACAATCAGAATTTCCTGTTCCCCTTCCACGCGATACCTGGCACGAGCAGCCTTCAGTTCATCGTTGTATTGTCCGGTTCGAGCGACGGAGGCTGAGGAAAAGCAATAAATAAAAGCATCGGTCTGCTTTAGTTCTCGGTCTATCTCCTTTTGCCAATCTGACCCGGGTGGCAAATCCTCGCACAGGAAGACTTGAAACCCTTTCGCTTTCAGATCATCCCGTAGTTGATTGACACACGCTTGATCTTCCGAAGCGTGACTGATATAGAGCCTCATCGTCATGAGAAATGTTCTTCACTTGAGTTTATGCCATTTACCAGTCCAAGCTCCATGTGGGTCCAACTGAGTCGTAAATGGCGCCTTGCTTAGAAATGCCCAAAAAATCGCCTCCCGAAAAATCGCGTTCCCATAGCATCAAAGTATTTTAATTCCCTCTAACTCCCTACCCATCAACATCTTCCCCTAACCGCATCCCCCACCATCCACCGGTCCGCCAAACTCGCTGGTAACTTTTAACCAGAAGCGAATGCCAGGAAATCATCACCAGCCGCGAAAGCTCTCCCCCTTCGATAAGCTGATCCTCGCATGCGATAGAGCCACTTTTTTCCTCACTCCAAACCGCCAATCCTACGTACAATTCAACGGCACCGCAGCCCCTCTCTACTCCGAACAATTCCGAGGCTGGCTCCTCACCCGCATCGAAACCCTGGGCCTCGACTGGCCCTCAGCATCCATGCTCGGCCGCCTGCTCCGCCACCATGA
>JAYTTF010000085.1:0-7809 GCA_043745195.1 Bryobacterales bacterium
GCCGGTTCGAAAAGCACAGTATAACTAAATTCGCGCATCTGAATCCTTCTCTTTCAATTGTACGCTGAGAACTAGATTTCTAATTCCTTCCAATTCCGTCGTGAACATTGAGGCTCGATCTTCAGCGATTAATTAATAGTTCTTTATGCCATCTTAGGTGTCTACTTCCCAAAGACTCGAAATAGTGGGCTGCTTGGTGGTGGATGAGTAAAAAGTCTGACTTTTCATCATTAATGAGCAGTGCGTCCGGCGAAACGAAGGCTCTATCGAGTAACGACGGGGACTTTATTTCCAGGGTAGTGAATGCTTTGAATGATTCCATTGTCCACAGAGGCTAGACGAAAATCAGACTTGGTAAAGCGGTTCCTCCAACGGGCAATCCGAGAAGCTGGCGATCTTAATTGATTCACCGGTGTATTTCGTTTCGCTGACTGCTTTGCAATTGTCAAACTCGCTTGACGCAGAGCATTCTGCCTAGAACCCGTCGAGATCCTGATACCCTTGCATCTTCTTTCTCAGGAGTGATAAATTGATCCTTCTGGCGCTTCTGCCCATCACCTCCTTCCGGTAGAATGTTTTGTTTCGTCCTAATTTTTCGGCAACTGCCACCGAGATACAAAACTGCAAAACTTTGGGGCGGAATACAATTAAAGTCTTCCACAAAATAAGGTCAAGCGCACCTCCAAAGTAAACGCGGCTAAATGGGTATCAGCCCCAACCTTAATGCTGGAACTGGAGGCTCAACATCTATGCTGATAGCGTGCACAGGCTGTCTGCTGGACCATTGAGCGATTGTCACTTTAAGGTTTAGGAATTCCACTCCATCGCCGATTCAGGGCCGGAAGAATCGCCCCTCCAAGATTTGCCAAAGTTGCATCTGGAAATGGTGGACGCTCCGCACTGGGATCAATCGCCTGCACCAGACTCTTCGTAAACCGACCAAGAGCGTTCAGCTTTTCGCTCATCGAAACACGCGGTTGGTTCCCATTGGCCTGAAGCAGCAATAAAGTAACGTCGTCATCGTGAAGCTTGTCTGGATATTGCTCCCCAATTTCCTTCAGCAGTGCCGCAATCATTTGCGCCGGTGGAAGATCTGCAAATCCTTGGGCCATTCGCAGTAATCCCGTCTCCTTCAGCATCTCGTCATTATCATCGGTGCATTCAATCAAGGCATCGGAATAACTAAGGAAATAGTCTCCCGGTTCCAACTGAATTTCAAACTGTTCATATTGCGTAATATCCAAAATACCCAGCGGAATGTTCGTTAGAGGGACAGACCCATGGTCACCCACCAACTCCCATTTACGTTGTGCCGATCGGAATAGCAGAGGTCGCGGGTGGCCGGCATTGCAGACGCTTAGTAGTCCGGTTGGGGCAAAATATGTTGTCACCACAGCAGTCGCAAACACCGATTCGCGGGGCAGTTCAATGAATTGCTGATTCAACAACCGCACGAATTCAGTCTGGTCCAAATGATTCACAAAGCGCCGCATCAAGTTGCGTAACCCCATTGCAGTTTCCGCAACCGAATGCCCATGCCCAGCAACATCGGCCAACAGAATTCGGCTAATCCGCCCGGTGGCGCAACTGGAAACGTAGTAAACGTCCCCGCCTGATTGGGCTTCGCCAAATGGCTTACTGTAGATCCAGGCATCCAAACCGCCAAGTTCAACACTTTGCTCCGTAATATGGCTCCCGCCCCAAACTTCCATACAGGTCATGTGCATCTGTTGATCTTGTATGTCGGATTCAGGATTTTGCATAGATCACGTATTCAATCACGTATTCAATAAGGATACGCTGGTTTTTGAAAAGTGGATGCTTTTTGTCCTCCACCCGCCCTCCAATCTAGTAGAATCATGGTTTGACTACTTTCGGCCGGCTGGCCAGGGTCTTCGCCCTAACCACCCTCTCCACACTCGCCTTCTCCTTCGACTTCTCAGCGCTCAAGCCTGAGGGGTACGTCAGCGATTTCGCACGTGTGCTGGACCCCAACACCAAAGTTCAACTCGAGCGTTACTGTACCGCCATTGAACAATCCACTGGCGCACAGCTTGCCATTGTCACCGTTCAAACTTTGGAAGGTGAACCGGTTGAAGATGTGGCCAATCTGCTTTTCCGCAAATGGGGCATTGGTTCTAAGAAAGAAAATGAAGGCGCACTGCTTCTGGTCGCCGTCAAAGATCGCCGCGTTCGCCTGGAAGTTGGCTACGGCCTGGAACCAATCATGCCCGATGGTTTCGCGGGCAGCGTGCTCGACGCTATGCGTCCAGCCTTTAAGGAACAGAACTTTTCAGACGCCTTGATTCAAGGCACGCGCATCATTGGCCAAAGAATTGCCAAAGCCAAAGGCGTCACCATTCAAGCTCCGCGCACTTCGCGGCCAAGGTCAGACAGCGAAGGAATTCCGCTCCCTCTCATCATCATTGGCGTTGTTTTTCTGCTGATCCTGCTTTCCAGCGGCGGCGGAGGCAGCGGCTTTTTAATTGGAACCATTCTCGGTATGATGAGCGGCGGAGGCAGTGGCCGGCGGGGCGGTGGTGACGGTGGCGGATTCGGTGGTTACGATGGTGGTGGATTTGGCGGATTCGGTGGCGGCGATTCCGGCGGTGGCGGCGCTTCTCGCGATTGGTAGGCAATTATGGACAAGTCACTCACACAACTGGTTGAGAAGATCAAGAAAGCCTTTGGCGACAAAGTGGTCTCCGTAATCCTGTATGGCTCCGGTGCAGATGGAGAGGTGCACAAGGACTACTCCGACCTGAATGTCCTGTGCGTCCTTACTCAAGTAACCTCCATTGAACTGGCTGTGGTCGGCGGCGTTTTTCGCTTCTGGCGCGAAAAAGGGAATCCCTCTCCTCTACTAATGAGTATGGAAGAAGTGGAGCGGTCCACTGACTCGTTTCCCATCGAGTTCAAAGACATGCAGGCCAACCGCAAAATATTGTTCGGAAAAGACGTAATCGCCAGCCTCACCGTCAGTACCATCAATTACCGAACACAAATTGAGCATGAACTCCGCTCAAAAATGCTAAGGCTTCGCCAAAAGGCTGCCGGTATTTGGGATGATGATGAATTGCTTGGCCGTTTGATGGTGGATTCCTCCGCCACATTCGTTGTTCTGGCCCGCCATGCGCTTACACTGTCCGGTCAACCGGTAGAATGGAAGAAGCGCGATGCCATCACCCAGTTGAAGGCGAAGTTCGGAATTGACCCTGAACCGTTTTATACTTTGTTGGATCTAAGAGAGGGCGCAACCAAGAAACTCCCCGTGGCCGCCTCGCAGTTGTTCGATCGCTATTTAGCGCAAATTCAGATCCTGGTGGAAGCTGTGGATCATTTAGAGTAATTTATGATTTCAAGGAATCTAGGAGCAAATTTATGAAAGTTGGATTAATCGTGCTTGGTGTTGCCGCCCTGCTGCTATTCGTAGTTGGAGGCCAGGTTGTAGGTGCCCGCAATAGCATGGCCACAGAAAAAGAAGGCATTGCAGGAGCCTTCGCCCAGGTGGACGTCGCCATGCAGCGCCGCTCCGATTTGATTGGCAACCTGGTCAATACCGTAAAAGGGATTGCAAATCAGGAAAAAGAAGTTTTCACCAATATTGCCAATGCCCGCGCAGCCATGGCTGGTGCCCGTACGCCGTCTGAAAAAATTCAAGCGAACTCGCAAATTGATAGCGCTCTCAGCCGCTTACTCGTAGTACAGGAAAATTATCCGCAACTGAAATCCAACGAACAGTTCGCACGTTTGATGGACGAACTTGCCGGTACAGAAAACCGCATCAGTGTGGAACGCCGCAAGTATAACGAAGCTGTGCAACGCTACAACACCAACATTGTGCTGTTCCCCAACAACATGGCAGCAGGTTTCTTCGGCTACACCCGTGAGGAAGCGTACTTCAAAACCGACGCCGGCGCGCGCCAAGCCCCCAAAGTGGATTTCACCACTAAGTAACGATACATTTTTTTAAGGATACTCATGAGCGAAACGTTTCGTAATTACATCAACGGCGCATGGACCGATGGTCCCACCTTTGAAAATCGCAATCCTGCGAATACCGATGAAGTAGTCGGCCTGTTTGTGAAAGGGTCGGCCGCAGATATGGAAGCAGCAGTTGCCGCAGCCGATGCCGCTTTCCCGGCATGGTCCAACATGCCCGGCCCAGCACGCGGCGCTCTGCTTTTCAAAGTGGCTGATATCCTTGATCGCAAGTTTGAATCCATCGCCGCTGAAATGACTCGTGAAGAGGGCAAGACACTTCCCGAAGCCAAAGGCGAAGTTCGCCGAGCCATCAACATCTTCCGCTATTTCGGCAGCGAAGGCTCTCGGCTCCCCGGCCATCTTGTTCCGTCAGAGCGTGACCGCGTCCACATGTTTGCCATCCGCAAACCCATCGGCGTGGTTGGGCTTATCACTCCCTGGAACTTTCCCATTGCCATTCCAGCCTGGAAAATGGCCCCCGCACTGGTTTGCGGCAACACCGTTGTTATCAAGCCTGCCAGCGTTGCCCCGCTGTGCGCATGGCGCATTGTTGAGGCTTGTCACGAAGCGGGCATTCCCAAAGGCGTCATCAATTTTGTAGCCGGTTCCGGCGCTACCTTAGGCGAAGCCATGGTAAAAGCCAAGGGTTTGAAAGCCATCTCGTTCACTGGATCTTGCGAAGTCGGCGAATGGATCCATACAGAAGCTTCTAAGCGCCGCCTGCGCATTCAACTGGAAATGGGCGGTAAAAATCCTACTATCGTTCTGGCCGATTGCGATTTCGCTTCTGCTGTGGAAAACGTAGTGAATGCCTCCATGTTCTCCACTGGCCAAAAGTGCACCGCCACCAGCCGCGCCATTGTGGAAGAACCAATTTACGATAAGTTCGTGGCTGCCGTGGTGGAACGCACCAAGAAGTTGAAAGTGGGCAACGGCATGGAAGCCGGCATTGATATTGGACCAGCCGTGGATGCCGGTCAATTAAAGACCAATCTGCATTACATCGAAATCGGCAAAAAAGAATGTGGCGCACCGTTGTGTGGCGGCAATCAACTCACCGGCGGAGCTTACGATAAAGGTTACTTTGTAGAACCAACCGTCTTTGCCGACGTGAAAGAAGAACACACGCTCGCTAAGGAAGAAGTATTCGGACCTGTGCTTGCCATCATGAAGGCCAAGGATTTCGCCGATGCCATGCGCATTGCCAACAACATTCCCTTCGGGCTTTCCGCATCCATCCAAACCACGAATCTTTCCCGTGCTTTCGATTTCATCTATGGAATGGAAGCAGGGCTGTTGACTGTCAACCTTCCCAGCGCCGGAGTTGAATATCAACTGCCATTCGGTGGTACCAAGGATTCCAGTTTCGGTCCCAAGGAACAAGGTCCTGCCGCCATGGATTTTTATAGCGACTACAAAACAATTTATCTGAAGTATTAAAGTGAACTAGGCAAAACAATGCGCATTGGACAAATCCGTTGGAATAACGAAATCACGGCCGCCATTTTTGAAAATGGCCACGCCCGGCCCATCCCAGGCCATACGCTGCTGGACCTGATCGTCCGCAGTGAAGTGGAAAATACCACTCTGCCTGCGCTAGCAACCAGCTTGGCTAGTCAGCAACGAGTTCAAGCCAGCCCCATCATTCCCATCAAGCCTGTGGAAGTATGGGCCTGTGGCTGCACGTATGAAATGTCGGCCAGTTTCCGTGACGCCGAACACAATACACGCGAAGGCTTCTACGCCTATGTGTTCGATAAGGCTCACCGGCCCGAAGTGTTTTTTAAAGGCACAGCGCGCGTTTGTGTTGGACCCGGTAAAGACATCGGCATCCGGTCCGATTCCAAGTTCACCGCACCGGAACCAGAGCTTGGCGTTGTTCTAGGCAGCAAAGGTTCGGTGGTTGGTTACACCCTGGCCAACGACGTTTCAGCCTGGGACATTGAAAAGGAAAACCCACTGTACTTGCCGCAATCAAAGGTTTACACGGCTTGTTGCGCGCTGGGTCCAGTGATTATCACGGCTGACGAATTGAAGGATCCTTATAATTTGGAAATGAGCCTGGTGATCAAGCGCGGCACCAAGACCACGTTTGAAGGATCAACATCCACCTCCAAACTCAGCCGCAAGATTGAAACTCTGATTGAGTATTTAATGATGTCGAACCCTGTCCCGGCAGGTTCGGTTGTTCTGACGGGGACAGGAATTATAGTGACGGAAGTTTCCGCACTGGCAGCAGGGGATGTTTGTACCATTAGCGTTCCAGAGTTTGGCGAACTGTCGAATCCGGCAGTGATGGTCTAACCCATCACTGCGCATTTTATGGAGCTATTGAATCGGCTCCCTGGCCGAGTCAGGGGCTTCTAAATTGTTACTTTTTGCAGCGTGTTGTCTATCAAGACTTCGGCAGGTTCGAGTTTGACAGTTACAAAGGAGACTAATTGTTTCACTTTAGGAATCGAAGGTCCGCCCACTCCGCCACAGCCAACAATACGCAGTCCAGTTACCCCTCATGGCCGCCCATTCCCGGCACATTTTAAGCGTGAACGGATTTTGCACGGAAGCGGAAATGCATTGCTCATCGTGTGCTGAAGATTTACGCGAAATCGGCGAAGAAACCAGCGAGCGCTAGTGAATACATGCCAGCCCAGGTGGTTGTGATCGAAAAACAAAACCCAACCTGAGTCGTATGCACGCAATGGCCTCCACGGCCACTTTTGCCTTCAACGAACGCGCGTGGTTCTTTCTGGTACTGGGCATTGGCTCTCCTTATTTTCATTCCTTCTACACCATCTAAGAATGTCTTTTTTCTGTCCAATAATCGGGGGTCCACTGCCGTTGCGCCTGCGTAAACGTATATACGTTGCGATACAATGTAGGCCAGTGGCTGAAGGAATCGCGTTCAATTGGGATGAGGAGAACAAAAAGCACCTCGACGCCCACAGAGTAAGCGGCTGCGAAATTCGAAAAGGTGCTGACAACGATCCTATCGACTTAAATTTCAAACTCATCGACAACGAGGAACGCTACCGCTCTGTTGGCCTTACGAATGGAGGCCGTTTGTTGTCAGTGGCGTGGACAGTCCGCAACGGCAAGGTTCGTGCCATTACTGCATTTCCGGCAAGCGTATCCGACCGAAAGGCTTTTTTGGAGAAACCCAAATGAAGAAGCTGTTAGAGAAACAATCCAAGCGCGTCATGCCGGCTTTCGCCACCGAGGCGGAAGAGGCAGCGTGGTGGTATGAGAACCGCAACCTACATGGAAAACAGCTACTTCCCGCCGCGAAAAACGGCGAAGCTCAAGTGTTGACCAAGGCGAAACTGCTGGAGCGGATAGCTGCGTCCAAAAAAGCGCCAGCTCCAGTGGTGGCGCTTCGGATTCCCGCAGCAGATTTGGCTTTGGCCAGAAAGCAGGCTGAACACAAAGGCCTACCTTACCAGACCTACATCAAATCGCTACTACACGAAACACTCACCGAGCGAGAAAAGCGAAAGGTGGGGCGGTAGGCCGGCAGTTCGAACGCCCCCCGCCATCCATACTGATGGCGATGTTGCGTTGATTGAGGGGAGCCAGCCGAGCCTTGGTCGGAGGTCCAGGTTCCCTTTATCGAGGATCAGGCGTGTATTCATTCTGATACACTACGGTGGTTTGAACCACCAGTTGATGCCATTTTGGCGGATTCTCGGGTTAGTGGCGGCCTCTGACCGCTTTTTGGTGACCGTTATTAAACCTATAGAGAGCAGTTGGCCCCATCTCCTGAACAGAGAAACGGTTAGAATTGTTCAACATGGAACCAGAAAACACCGTCATCCAGACTCACCCATC
>JAYTTF010000086.1:0-28453 GCA_043745195.1 Bryobacterales bacterium
CCAACATCCAAGGTAGGAGCCGTATGCGTTAATCGCGCACGTACGGATCTGTGCGGGGGGCGGTCCGTGAGGACCGTCCCTACCGCGAGGCTCGCTTAGAGCAACTTCTGGATTTCATGTGGAGTACTGTAGCTTGTGCCAGGCACCCATGTCCCCACTGGCTTAGTAATGTAGCTTGTGCGTAGCCTGTGCCATGTCCCCACTGGCTTGCATTACGATTTTTAGTGGCCGCCGGCGACTAGTTCTCCGCCGATTTCGGCTTTAAGCACCCCTTCCACTTCGTCGCGATATTCTTTCAGCAATGCGTCGGTTTCCGCTTCAAAGCGCATCACAAGAACAGGCTGCGTGTTGGAAGCCCGAACGAGGCCCCAACCTTTGGGGAAGATTACACGGGCACCGTCCACTTCGACAATTTTCCGTCGGGACCGAAAATGGGTGGCAACTCGCGACACTACGTCGAACTTAGTATCATCGCTGCAATCCACTCGCAGTTCGGGGGTTGAAACCATTTTGGGAAGGCCGTCGAGTTGAGCGGACAGTGGCTTGCCCGATGCTGCGACGATTTCCATTAAGCGGCAGGCGGCGTAGAGGGCATCGTCGTACCCATAGTAGCGATCAGCAAAGAACATGTGGCCGCTCATTTCTCCGGCAAGCTCGGCATGTTCTTCCTTCATCTTTGCCTTAATTAGGGAGTGGCCGGTTTTGTACATTATGGGGTTGCCGCCTAACTTGGCCAGTTGGTCGTAGAGGACTTGAGAGCATTTCACTTCGCCAATAAAAGTAGCTCCGGGCTTGCGGGTTAGAATTTCACGGGCGTAGATGAACAAGAGCATGTCTCCGTAAATGGGAGTGCCGGTCTCATCCACGGCTCCAATGCGATCGGCATCACCGTCAAATGCAATTCCCAGATCGGCTCCAAATTCGCGAACTGCTTGCGATAGCTGACGGAGGTTTTCAGGGACGGTTGGGTCAGGGTGGTGATTTGGAAAGTGGCCATCCATTTCAAAAAACATTTCCTGAACGTCGCAGTTCAATCGCTTCAGGATTCGGCTGAATGCGGGTCCGCCGGTGCCGTTGCCGGCGTCGACGACTACTTTGATTCTGCGGGCGAGGTTGAACCTGTTTGCTACGTCATCCACATAGGGAGTAACAATATCGGTGGAAGCATTTGTTCCGGAACCAGTGAGGAAGTCGCGTGCCTGAATCATCCGGTAAACTTCCTGGATAGCCTTGCCGTGCAATGTTCCTGAGCCGCAAACGGTTTTGAAGCCATTGTATTCGCTAGGATTGTGGCTACCAGTGATCATCACAGCACCGTCGGATTTCATATGGACGGCTGAAAAATAGGTAATTGGTGTTGGGACAACCCCCAACTCTGTTACGTTGCATCCGCTGGCGAGCAATCCTTTGCGAAGGGCATTGGCAAGCCGTTCTCCACTCAACCGGCAATCGCGGCCAAGGTTGATGTTTTTACCAGCATTTCGTTGGATGTAGGTGCCAAGAGCTTGGCCTAAAAGCTCGACGTCGGGATCAAGGAGTTCTTTATCCGCAATTCCGCGGATGTCGTATTCTCGGAAAATCGATTGAAGCATGAGTGGAACTTTTAAAATAACATGTTGAATCGAAGGGGGAGGTGAACGGACTTGGTGATGCCAATGCGTTGGCTGGTTATGATTTTGAAATTCGGGGTGCGCCAATCGCGAGCGGTGAGTGTTCCGGCAGTTACGTCGTTGCCATTTTGCTGCTTATTAATTCCAAGAGCTAAAGTGAGTTTGCCTGGGCCGTTGGTCAATTGATGATGTTTGACAGAAGCACCGCGGCGTTCCTGCATTAGGTCCAAGCCTGCCAACGGTTCAAGCGCGCGGATCAAAACGCAACCGGCAATGCCATTCGTTTCAGAGACGAAATTCAAGCAATAGTGCATGCCGTAGATTAAGTATACGTAGGCGAATCCGGGTGGTCCGAAGATCACTTCAGTGCTGGGTGTGCGGCCACGCGCTGAATGGGCAGCTAAATCTCCTTCGCCCAAATAAGCCTCAGTTTCGGTAATGCGACCTGCTGTATTGCCGTGGACGATCACCTTGCCAAGCAGTTGACGAGCGACCAGCACGGTATCGCGTTCATAGAAGGAGCGCGGCAATATGGGAGCAGCAAAAAGATCTTCCACTTCGGTTCAGGCTACACTAATTTTACTGTGCGGCTCTTCACTGGGATTGATTTAGATTTGGCAACGCGAGACAGCATTGGGAATTTAGTTGACGGATTTCGAAAGACAGCGGACCTGCACTGGAGCCCGGTGGAAAACTTGCATATCACTACCAAGTTTCTTGGTGAGTATCCGCCTGAGAAATTGCCTGAAATCAAGAATGCTCTTGCTCGTGTTCCTGTTTCAGGGCCGTTGAACATTAGACTTCGAGGTCTGGGATGGTTTCCTAATCCTCACAACCCTAGGAGCTTCTGGGTGGGCATTGATGCGGGGGATACAATTGCAGTTTTGGCGAAAGCAACGAATCTGGCTTTATCCGAAATTGGGATAGCGCTTGAGTCCAAGCCCTTTTCGCCTCACCTTACTTTGGCGCGCATAAAGGCACAGGAAACGAACCTTCGTCCCTTGCGTGCGGCAATTGCCGGGCTGCCATCGGTTGAGTTTGGAACATTCGTAGCTCCGTCATTTCATTTATACTTGAGCGAACTCCATTCAACTGGTTCCAGCTACAAAAAAATTGCGGAGTTTCCTTTGTCTATATGATTCCTGTTCTATTGCTTTTGGCTGCCTACATAATCGGCGGAATTCCGTTTGGATATTTACTGGTTCGCTTAACCACAGGGGCGGACGTGCGGGGCATGGGTAGCGGCAATATTGGGGCCACCAATGTCCTGCGAACCACTGGTCGCTTGGCCGGAGTTGTAACTTTGGTGCTGGACATCGTCAAAGGCTGGGTTGCTGTTTGGCTGATGGGCTATTTTACCAAGCAGGATCCTTTATGGCTTTCGCTGGCGGCAATCGCCGTGATCCTTGGGCATGCTTATTCCATTTTTCTGAAATTTCAAGGTGGAAAAGCGGTTGCTAGTTTTGTGGGCGCGTTCTTATATTTGACGCCATTAAGCATTGCGGCCACTGCGGTCCTGTTTATTGCTGCAGTTTGGTACACACGCTATATCTCTTTTGGATCGATTGCTGGAGCGGCGCTGTTCCCTTTGGGAGTCTGGCTGATAGAGCATCCTGCGGCGCCAGTGCTGGCCGCTAGTATCGTGGGAGGACTCTTCATAATTTGGCGGCATCAATCCAATTGGCGCAGACTAAAGGCAGGAACTGAAAACGTGTTCACTTTCGGAAAGAGACCAGCATGAAGCAACTCACTGTTTTGGGTGGGGGGAGTTGGGGCACGGCATTGGTGTTGGCACTGGCACCAAAGTTCGAACAGGTTCGGCAATGGGTTCTGGAAACAGATCTGGCAGTGCGGATGCAGGCTTCCCGGGAAAACGATATTTTTCTGCCAGGTTTCAAGCTTCCAGCCAACGTCACGGTTCATTCCAAGTTAACCGACGCCATTGTTGGTGCAGAAATTGTATTAGGGGTTACGCCCAGCCATCATTTACGGCGCGTGTATCAGCAGGCAAAACCACTTTTCAATGAACAGATGTTGTTGGTAAGTGCTACCAAGGGAATTGAGAACGTCACCCTGCTTCGCATGAGTGAGGTGATTTTTGAAGTGACTGGCTATAAGGCGGCTGTACTTTCAGGACCCAGTTTTGCCAAGGAAGTAGCTATGGGTGAACCCACGGCATGCGTTATTTCTTCCGAGTACCCTGGATTGGCGCGGGCTATTCAATGTGCCTTTTCCACACCCAGCTTTAGGCTGTATGCCAATGCTGATCCGATTGGGACTGAAATTGGGGGAGCGTTGAAAAACGTGATGGCCATCGCATCCGGGGTTTGCCATGGTTTGGGATTTGGTTCCAACACTTCTTCGGCACTGATCACGCGGGGACTGGCGGAAATGACTCGGCTTGCGGTGAGCCTTGGCGGTCAGCAACAGACGCTTTCCGGGCTGGCTGGCGTTGGTGATTTGGTATTGACTACTACTGGCGGGTTGAGCCGCAACCGTTCGGTAGGAATTGAGTTGGCAAAGGGGCGGACTCTGGCTGATATCGTCGGCTCAACAAAGATGGTGGCTGAAGGGGTTGAGACCACCCGGGCGGCACGGGATTTGGCACGCAAACAAGGTGTGGATGTGCCGATTACCAACATGATGTATTCGGTTTTGTTTGAAAATAAGCCGCCAAAGGCTGCTATTCGAGAGCTAATGGAACGTTCTTTGAAGATGGAATAATTTTCAAGTAATTGAAAGTAAAATACTTTCTTTGGTACGATGCGCTATTGGGACGTTATCGATTTGGATTCCGAAGAAGACCCTCTTAAATTTCCGCAACCTTCAGGTTCTATTCGGGTTCAGAAGGATATGATAGCGGTCGCCGCCACAGAACGAGATGCCGAACTGATGCTTCGGGTTCGTGAAGGCGATACCGAAAGTTTCGAGATCCTATTAGGCAAGCATCGGGGCCCGGTGATTCATTTTTTGTACCGCATGGTGCAGAATCAGGCCGTGGCTGAAGAGTTGGCTCAAGAAGTTTTCCTGCGGGTGTATAAGTCCAGGGGAAATTACGAGCCTACCGCGAAATTTACAACTTGGCTTTTTCGTATTACCAGCCATCTGGCGTTGAATCACATTCGCGATTCGAAGAATGAACGAGGGCAGGGAAGTATTGATGAGTCGAATGACGATGGGTTGACGCTGCAGGTAGCGGATCGTGGCTTGAACACGGAGCAAACTTTGGTGAACCAAGTGAAGCTGGCCGAGGTTCGCCGGGCGATTCAAGGGTTGCCTGAAAAGCAGCGGGTGGCAGTGCTGATGCACAAATATCAGGATATTGAATATGCTCAGATTGCTTCGGTCCTGGAATGTTCGGAGTCAGCTGTGAAGTCTTTGTTATTTAGAGCCTATGAAACGTTGCGCGTGCGCTTGGCGCACATGGCGCCGTAGTTGACGAGAATTACTGAGGAGAGTGGATTATGTCTTGCCCAATTTATTCTGACAGCCCCGATTTGCTGATGGATTTTGCGGCGGGGAAACTCGAGTGGGATGCTTCACAGAAGATGGAAGCTCATATCGAAGTGTGCGCGGAGTGCCGGGGCGGAGTGGAAGCGCAAGCTATGGTTTGGAAGGCACTGGACGAATGGGATGCTGTTCCTGTTTCGCACGATTTTGATGCGCGTTTGTATGAACGTATCGAGAAGGAACAATCCACTGTTTGGGGCCGCGTGAAGCACTGGCTGCAGCCTGTTGGCGGTGGATTTGGGTGGCGTCCGGCGGCAGCTATGGCGGCGATGTTTGTTGTTCTGTTAGGTGGTTCGATCTTTAGAGTGCAGAATATGCCAAATGCCGGTTCCGGCATGCCAGTGGTGATGGAAGCTCAGGAAATTGAACAGGCCGAAAAAGCTTTAGAAGATGTGGAGATGGTGGATACTTTGATGGCGGAAGTGAAGAGCGACTCGAAGTCGCTTTAGTCAGAGTATGAAAATTTTGATCATAGTTTCGGCGATGGTTTTATTTGCGGGTGGGGCGATTGCTCAAACCGGCCCAAAAGCCGCAGGTAAGGGTGCGAAAGCGAAGATTGCTATGAAGAATGGCAAGGCCCAGCCGGTGGAGCGATTGCGTGCCATGTCATCAGCCGAACGTCGAGTTGCTCTTTCAAAAATGCCTGCGGAGCGCCGGCAGCGAATGGAAGCGCGGCTGGAACAGTACGACCGGATGACGGAAAAGCAGAAGAAAAATGTGGAGCGATTCCAGCAGATGCCCGCTCCACAGCAACAACAGGTGCGGCGGGTGTATCAACGATTTAATCAACTGCCTGTGGAGCGTAGAGTTACGTTGCGTCAGGAAGTGAATAAAATCACTCCCATGAGCGAAGAGGCTCGCAAGAGTTATTTGAGTAGTGATGCTTTTCGGAATAAGTACAACGATCAGGAACAGCAGATGATTCACCAGCTTGCTGATTCGTTTTCGCCGGAGAAAGAGTAGCGGCGATTTGGGATGTATCAGACCACGACGCGCAAGCCAAGGTGCTTTACGAAAGGGTCAAAATCTTTGTCGGAGTGAAGCAGTTCGTAGCCACTGACAATGCAGCGTGTGGCTATCACCGTATCAATAGTTTTTCTGACAGTCACTCCTAAATTCCGCAAAGTCCGGAAATTGTGTGCCCCCTGAATTGCTACTTCTTTTCCACCTATCTCTACAAGATTCAGAGTGGTTAGCACTTTCCTGGCATGGTTTAAATCCAGGTCGTGAACAAAGCCCTGCAGTACTTCGGTTAAAATCAGATCGCCAATTGCCAAATATTCGCTTCCCAGCAATTGATCCAGTTTTTCGGTTTGCGGGGTGATGGAACCACGGAAATAGTCGATCCACACGCTGGAATCGACAAGGATCAACGATCACTCCGCATTGCATCCAGATCACCTTCCCAGGCCGGTTTGCCGCGCAGTTTGCGAATTTGTTCCTGAGCCTTTAGCCGCACCAGAGTTTGAAGACCTAACTCCACTACTTCGCGTTTAGTTTTTAAGCCAGTGCAACGAAGAGCGTCTCGCATTAGACTGTCATCAATAACTATATTGGTTCGCATGATGTGTATCTTTATTTGCAATCATACACATAGTGCCGTCTCCTCGCAATCACGGGTTGCGAACGATCTTTCCAAAAAGCTGACCACCGCCTTTCTTCCCGCTCCAGGTGCCGGCGTATTGGTCGCGATACAGGACCACTCGGGCTGTGTATTCACCCATGCCTGGAATTGCCAGGTCGGTAATTGTAATGACAGGCGTATCCCCGGCCCACTGAATAGTCACTGGCAGAGGCAAAGGAATGTCATGGCCGTCGTACTGAAAGCGTGTGCGGAAAAGCCATGTGTCTCCGGTGAGTTTTGAAACACCTTCAATGACGTATTTTTCCTCAGTGCTGATTTTGTCGTTGTTTAGACGCGATGAGCGGCCTACCAAAGAAACGCCCTTCATCATTTCTGCGAATTTCCGATCTAACTCGTCCTGCGGGGTGATCGCTTTCTTCGAGCAGCCACTCAGAGCGATGACGAGAGAGACGGGAAGGAGAAATAGAAGTAGTCGAGCCATGCAAGATACTATCATGTGACCAATCGTCTAGTTTGGACGAATTTCCTCCCATTTGCCCCCCATCATCCGGTAGAATAGTTGGAGCCAGAGTACTGCCCACCGGCGTACCAGGCGAGAACATACATGCTGAAACCCAAGGCAGAACTCCAAGAAGACCTTAACCCCCAAGAAACAAGTGAATGGCTAGAAGCTCTCGATCAGATTATCGATGAAGCTGGACCGGACCGGGCCCAGTACCTTCTTAAAGCCGTTCAACAACGAGCCGCTTATCATGGCGCTTCGACCCAACCAGAGCTGAACACCCCGTATGTGAACACCCTACCCGTGGAAAGGGACCTTCCCTATCCTGGTGATCTTGAAATTGAACGCCGCATTAAGGCCTATATTCGCTGGAATGCTCTGGCGATGGTGGTGCGCGCCAACAAATATGATCCGGGCATTGGTGGCCACATTGCCACTTATGCTTCCTCTGCTTCACTGGTGGAAGTTGGCTATAACCACTTTTTCCGGGGAAGCATTGGGGATCAGCCTGGCGACTTGATTTATTTCCAAGGGCACGCTTCTCCCGGTATGTATTCGCGGGCGTTTCTTGAAGGCCGTTTGACCAAGCAGCACCTGGAAAACTTCCGGCACGAATTACGCGATACCCCAGGACTTTCCTCTTATCCGCATCCATGGTTGATGCCGGATTTCTGGCAATTTCCTACTGTGTCGATGGGTCTTGGTCCTATTAATGCAATCTATCAGGCGCGCTTCATGCGGTACATGGAAAACCGCGGATTGTTGCAACCGACGGACCGTAAAGTTTGGGCCTATTTGGGCGATGGCGAAACGGATGAAGTAGAATCGCTGGGCGCTTTGACGCTGGCTTGCCGTGAAAAACTGGATAACCTGATTTTTGTGGTGAATTGCAATCTGCAACGTTTAGATGGACCAGTGCGCGGTAACGGCAAGATTATCCAGGAACTGGAAGGTGTGTTCCGGGGCGCTGGCTGGAATGTGATTAAGTTGGTTTGGGGCTCGGATTGGGATTCATTGCTGGCTCGTGACACCACTGGACTGCTGATGAAGCGGATGGGTGAATGCGTCGACGGTGAATACCAAGCTTACAAGGCAAAAGATGGGGCTTATGTGCGCCGGGAGTTCTTCGGTAAATATCCTGAACTGCTGGAACTGGTGAAGGATCTTTCGGATAAGGATCTGGAAAATCTGCGTCGCGGCGGACATGATCCGAAGAAGATCTACACTGCTTATAAGTCGGCATTCGATCATCGTGGTGGACCTACTGTAATTCTTGCCAAAACGGTTAAGGGTTATGGCATGGGCGCAGCTGGAGAAGGCCGCAATGCTACCCACCAGCAGAAGAAACTGAACGAACAGCAGCTTGTGTATTTCCGTGATCGGTTCAAGGTTCCGATTACCGACGAACAAGCGATGCATTGCGAATTCGTCAAGCTGGACCCCAATGGCCAGGAACAGAAGTATTTGGAGAAACGGACTGCTGATATGGGCGGACCTGTTCCAGCGCGGCATCCTAAACCGATCACAGTGAAAGCTCCATCTTTGGACCTTTTCGCCGAAGCGATTGCGGGATCACAAGGCCGGGCTGTTTCCACAACCATGGCTTTTGTCAAAATCCTGACAGCCTTGTTGAAGGATCAAGCTATCGGCAAATTGGTGATTCCAATTATTCCGGATGAAGCCAGAACCTTTGGAATGGATTCATTGTTCCGGTCAATTGGCATTTACGCAAGCCAAGGGCAGTTGTATACGCCACAAGATGCTGGCGAAGGGTTCCTGTTCTATCACGAATCGAAATCCGGTCAGATTTTGGAAGAAGGAATTACGGAAGCAGGTTCCATGGGTAGCTTTGCTGCTGCGGGAACCACTTACGCCAACTATGGCATTCCGCTGATTCCTTTTTACACTTACTATTCAATGTTCGGATTCCAGCGCGTTGGTGATATGGTATGGGCCTTTGCCGATTCGCGTGGGAAGGGTTTCCTAATGGGAGCCACCGCAGGCCGCACAACGCTTTCTGGTGAGGGATTGCAGCATCAGGATGGTCATAGCCATGTGCTGGCTTCAACCGTTCCAACTTGCGCCTCATACGATCCCGCTTTCGCTTATGAAATTGCCGTCATCATTCAAGAAGGCATTAAGCGGATGTATGAACTGAACGAAGATCGCTTCTACTACTTGACCATCTGCAATGATGACTATGCCCACCCAGCAATGCCGGCTGGGGTTGAAGCTGGAATTTTGAAGGGTATTTACCGCTTCAAAGCTGCCGAAAATGGTGCGCCTAAGGCAATGCTGTTAGGCAGTGGTGCCATCTTCAATGAAGCGCTAAAGGCGTCGGAAATTCTCTCCAGTAAATACGGAGTGGAGACGGACGTTTATAGCGTCACCAGCTACAACGAATTGCGACGGGATGCTCTTGAAACCGAACGTTGGAATCGTTTACATCCAGAGCAACCGGAACGTAAGGGCTACTTGCAGCAGGTTCTTGGAGATTCCACTGTTCCTGTAATCGCGGCGACGGACTATATGAAAGTTGTGTCCGATCAGTTGTCCCCTTGGCTTCCAAATCGGCTGGTATCACTTGGTACCGATGGTTTTGGACGCAGTGACAATCGTGCGCATTTGCGGCGTCATTTTGAAGTGGATGCGGCTAGCATAGTTGGCGCAACACTTTCGCGTTTAGCGCGGGATGGCAAGTTCGATGCTGCTAAGGCGAGTGCCGCTATGGCGGAACTGGGGATCAACACCGAAGCTGGCGATCCGGCTCGCGCATAAAGACTGTCTATGTTGTTTTTTAATGAGTCGGCAGTCCGCCGCCTTTTGCCCATGGCGAAGGCGGTGGAACTGCTGGAATCTGCTTTTCATGACCTTGCTTTAGGGAAGGCACAGAATCAGGCTCGTCGGCGCTTGTTCACACCGGCTGGCACAGCACTTCACTCCATGGCCGGGGTATACGGTTCCTACTTGGGCACCAAAGTGTATTCCACGAATCCAAAACATGGAGCATGGTTTTTATTTTGGCTACTGGATGCGGAAACTGGCCGTCCTCTGGCTCTGTTTGAGGCAAACGCTTTGGGGCAAATTCGGACTGGAGCCGCTTCCGGGGTTGCGACGAAGCTGTTGGCAAGGAAAGATGCCGGCACATTGGCCTTAATTGGCAGTGGATTTCAAGCCAAGGCACAGTTGGAAGCTATGCTGGCTGCACGGGCGATCGCGCAGGTTCGCATATGGAGCCGCAATCGGGAAAAGTGCGAACGCTTTGCATTGGAAAATGCAACCCTAGCGCAATTTACAATTGCCGGTTCAGCGAAGGAGGCTTTGGAGGGTGCTGCGATTGTTGTCACAGCCACCAATGCCAAAGATCCTGTGTTCCACGTTTCCGATCTGGCAGAAGGGGCTCATATCAATGCAATGGGCTCAAATAATCCCATTCGAAGAGAGATTTCGACTGAGACACTGGCGCGTTGCATACGCATCGTAACCGATTCTATAGAGGCTTGCCGCATTGAAGCTGGTGATCTTTTACTCGGCTTAGATGCGCAGGGCTGGACCCGTGTTGAGGAGTTGGCAGGGGCTCCGATACGCGCGAGTTTGAGTGAGATCACTCTGTTCAAAAGTGTCGGATTGGGTTTGGAAGATGTGGCTGTCGCCGGGTATATTTATGAGCAGGCAATGGCCTCAGGCCAGTTTGATTCCATCCCTATGTTCAACTAGAAGTATTCCCAACCGGATTCTGAGAGGGTATAATCATAGGGTTCGTCAAGCTAGTTTGATCGACTTGCGTTAGTCTCCCCCAAACGAATTAGATCTCATATGCCGTGCTGGAGGATTTCTGATTCATGCCAAAATGGATCGTTTCTGCCCTAGGTTTAACCGCCTTGGCATTACTCAGTTTCTATTGTGTGCGCCATCATGCCCATGCAATCCCAATCGATCTGAAGAGCAGGTCCGAAGCTGCATTAACCACTGCTGGTTTTTCGACAGCGGGGTTGGAGTTTGACGGGAGGATTGCAACGCTCAGCGGGTTCTCCGATTCGCCGCAGGTAAGCGCAAAGGCAATTCAAACGGTGAGTAGTGTCAGCGGCGTGTTCGATGTACTGACAAAAATTTCTCCAGGTTCAAATGAGGCGGTGGAATCGACTCAACTGGAAAAGAAGCTGCAGGATGTGATTGTTGGAAAGGTTGTGGAATTTGCTACGGGCAGTGGGGATTTGACACCGAATGGCAAGGCTGTGCTGGACCAAATGGTTACGCTGTTGAAGCAGTTTCCTACCAAGCCGGTGGAAATCTCCGGCCATACTGATGGCGAAGGCAATCATGGCCTGAACGTCACACTTAGTCAGGAACGAGCCGAATCTGTAAGGAAGTATTTGATCACGCAAGGCATTCAAGCCAGCAGGCTGTTTTCGACTGGTCAAGGACCGGACAATCCTGTGGCAGATAACAACACCGAAGAAGGACGGCAAAAGAACCGCCGAATAGAGTTCCACGTTAAGGAGACTCGTTAGAAATGGGTTATGCGTATTTGGTTTCAGAGATTTTAGGCTGCCTGGTTGCAGCCGCAGCGTTGGGCGGTGGAATAGTCTGGTGGTGGATGAATCAAAAACAGACGGACTGGAATGCTCAATTGCTGACTGTAGGGCAGAAATTTGAAACTGCTTCTTCGGAACTGGCTGCTGCCAAAAATGGTTTGAGCGAAGAATCCAAAAGAACAGCTGAGTTGACATCTTCCTTGAACGCGGCTGCGGCCAAGCATAAGGAATTGGAAGCGGTTGCGGTCGGCAAGGAGCGGAGCCTTACGGATTGGGGAGCCAAGCATGCCGCCTTGGAAACTGATTTAAAGGCTCGAACGGCGAACTGGGTTGCTGCGCAGGCGGATATTGACGCGCTACGACATCGGATGGCCTCTGTGGATGCCAATGCTCGAACGAAGGATGAAGCGTTGCAGGCGCGCGAAATTGAGTTTGGCAAGCTGCGAGGAGAGCTAGCAGTCAGATTGGCGAACGTGAAGGGACTGGAAGTCAGACTTGGGGAACTTTCCAGTTATCCAGCAAAGTTGACTGACCAGGAAGCGAAGGTTGCGCAGGTGACCAAGGAAATGGATGCGGCTGTTGCAAAGTTGACTTCGGAGATTGCCGAAAAGTCTGCCCGAATTCACAGTTTGGAAGAGCAACTGCGTGAGGCCGATACAGAGCGGGACGCGCTGAGTGCCAAGTCAAAGGACCGGACTGGAGAAGTGGCACGGTTGAGAGGGCAACTGGCCGATGCGGAACGTCAAATTGCCGGACTTGCAGCTGCTTCGGCTGCAGAAAAGCTGGCCCTGCAAGCCTCCATCGCGGCATTGAAGGCCGACCTGGCGGCGCTAAAAACGCAAATTGGCGGACTGCGGGAACGGCAGAAAGATGATCAAATCCGGTCTCAAATAATTTTGCAGGCGCGTGAAAACCTGGTGTCTTAGCCTGAATTCCGAAGTTGCAAAACGAAGCCAATTGGCCATTCCTGCAATCCTGAAAAAAGGCGATCACAACATATTGTTCAACTCAATTTGATCTTTTTTCAACTGCTTGCAAGGGATCAATAGTCTGCACTTTCAGGACCTATGAGACTATTTCTACAGGAAGACAAATTGCTGGCCAGCAACTTCCCAAAAAATCTAGTCCTCGAGGGTGATTAACTCTTCTGGCGTTCTGAATAGAATCTGAATCCCAAACACGATTGAGCACCGTGAATGGGAGCTGTAAAAAGCAGACTGCTTAAATGGCAGCCTAGAAGGTGAATGAGGAACGCCAGTTGAAATTTACTTTGTCTGTTCGCGATGCCTTAGTGCGCTTGTTTTTCTAAACTTCTTAATCCTCGGAATTGCGGCTTAAAACTCCCATTGCACTAGTGTTTGAAATTGTCGGCGGTTTAAGGATTCCACTGGGCCTTTGAAACTCTCGGTAAGGTAGGGGCTGCTGATTACGGCATTTGCCCGGTTGAGCAGATTAAAGGCTTCAATCCCAAATTGCAATTTGGCGCGGTCGTGATGCGTCATGAAAGTCTTCATCAGACGAATATCCACAGTGGCGGTGGAGGGGCCGAAGTAGGCATTTCGACCAATTCCAATGGGGCGCGCGTTGATTGGATATGCACCAGTGCGGTAGAAATCCGTAGTCAATAAGCCGTTCAAAGGGCGTCCACTTCCGTACGAAGCGATTGGGGCGATGGTAAAGCGTTCCATCGCTTCCCGTGCCCAGACTGGCAGAAAGCCGAAAGCATCGTCGGGGATCTCAAACACCGCACTGATGGCGATGCGGTGCTTTTGATGTAAACGCGATCTGGCCCAATCGGCGCGAATATTTAACGGGTTCAATGGCTGTTCATCAAAGTCGGAACCATCGTCGGAAACACGTCCCAGGTCATAGCTAAACAGGTAAGCAATTTCCTTACTCATGCGGCGATTGAGAGAAACCGATACGCCGCGATAGGATGAATTGGCGGTTTGTTCCAGCAGAAAGGAAGGGGGCAGAATGCCGGTAGAATTGCGAATGCGAGGCAGGTGCGTTCCGCGAACCATGTTTGCCTCCAGCGTCAACTTTGTATCCTTGTCGAACCCGTACTCAACGCCCATGCCGACTTTTGTTGAATAGGGACTTGGAAAATCGCGGGATACGGAATAGATAGAATGAGCAATTGTTGGGAGCGGCTCTGCAGCGGATCCTCCGCGTAGTTGTCGAAATGCTTGGACTGCAGCTTGACCAACGGCATATTGTTCAAAGCCCTGTGTTCCATTCTTCCAGGCCGCTTCGTTCAAATAAGCTAATGGGTAGCGATCAAAAAACAGGCCCGATCCGACACGCATGACCAATTTCTTGTTGGGATTCCAAGCCAAGCCGAGTCGGGGAGCGACGTTGGTGGATGAGGACGGAAAACCGGTTGGCATGGCTTGTTTATCCAATCGCGCTCCGGCTTCCAGTGTGAGGCCACCTCGAATTTGCCAGCGGTCTTGAATGTAGAGGCCAACAGGCACAGTACGCATCTGCGTTGCGGGATTGCCGAAGGCTTGAATATATACGTCTGGGCTTGCGGCGAGGAATGCATCGAGCGTAGGGAAGATGTAAATCCCTGCGGCGCGATTTGCGAGACGGGAATTAAGGCTAATCGGCTGAACTGTGATTCCTGTGCTGAAGCGGTGACGGCCAAGGACGAAGTTGAAGTTTTCCGCCACTTCGAAATGCTTCTCGGTTCGATCAGAATTGAGTCGGGGCGATTGGCCGATGCTGACTACTCCGGGAATTTCATACAACGGACCGTAAACATTGGGACGGACTTCCTGGGACCGTTGGGCCACTTGCAGGCGAACATCATTCACGATTGTGGGTGTAATTACACGCATCCAATTGGCCACGAAGGAATGGTCGTTGGTAAGGCTGTTGCCGCCTGCTGATTGGTCCGAAAAATTTGTGGAGCCTTGCACATCTCCAAGAACGCGACCTCGGGAATAGGCGTAACGGGCGGAAAGCGAATTGTGTTCGTCTTTCAGGTGGTTCACTTTGATGGAATACTCTGTGCCAACTGTTGAAGTACGGAACAAGCCGCGAAGTGGGTTTTTCACACTTCCATCGGCAAAAGAACTGGATTGAAGAGCCCGGCGAATCGGCGACACTGCGTTTATTGGAGTATCCGACCACTCCTCTTCAAAGGTCCGCTCCGTTTCAAAAGCGCTGGAAAAGAAGGTGCGATTCTTGCGTATGGGGCCGTTGAGAGAGGCTCCTGGTTGATAGCGACTGAGACGTGGGTGAAGGCCCGCGTCCACCTCAGCTTTGCGTGAGCCGACGGCTCCGTTCTGATAAAAAAACGTGGCATCACCATGCCAAAGATTCGTTCCAGGACGGGTCACCATGTTGACGATGCCGCCGGACGCGCCACCAAGTTCAGCACCTACCGATACGCCGGCAACGCGGAATTCCTCAACCATTTCCAGGCCAATCGCCACGCGGTTGCCGCCGGTGGTTTCATCACGATTATCCACGCCATCAATGCTGATGCTGTTGTTGCGGGCGCGCATTCCACCGAAGCTAAAGCCGCTATCGGCGAGCGGATTTCGAATGCCCGCCATGCTTTTCTGTGCGCCAGGTTGAGGGGAACTGGAAACGCCTGGGGCCAAGGCGACGAAGCTGAAATAGTTACGCACTTTGGAGGGAGCCTCTTCAATGCGATCGTCTCCAAGGGCGGCGCTGGATGCAGTGGCGGCTATTTCCAAGAAGCCGGAATTCTCCGTCACTTCAATATGTCCGGCGACACCGGACAATGCGAACGTCAGTTTTTGTTCGATTGTCTGCCCGATGGAAACGTTTAGTGCTGAGGCTTCAATTGCGGCGAAGCCTTCCTTTTCCACTCGCAAATTATATTCACCGGGTATGAGTTGAGAAAACACGAAAAACCCTTGCGGGCCTGTTCGCCCAGATCGGATGGCTCCTGATGTTTTATGACGCAATTGCAACGGGGCATCGGATACCGATGCCCCTGATGGATCGCTTACTTGTACTGATATAGTGCCGGTGGAAGATGCACTTTGCGCGAAGAGAAACGCAGTGGAAGTCAGCCACAAATATAGAACAAAGCGAATTGCCACTACCCCTTCTTTTTTGGAGTTGGAACCGCTGTGGGCGCTTTCTTTGCCGATGGCTGCAGCAGCAATTTAATCTGTTCTCGCATATTTGCTTCCTGCTTCAGGTCGTCGGCAAAAAACGAACCATCGCCAGCGAAATGAGAGCGAATCATCCCTTCTCTATCAATGAACGTCAATTGGGGCATCATCATGGTTTGCATCATGGGGTGTTGCAGAAATGTGATTGCGTTATCCCGCACTTGCCAACCCACGGGGAAGGAGATTCCGAAGCTCTTCACGAAATCGGTGATGTACATATGTGCCATCTCATTTATGGCAACAGCTACTGGTGTGAAACCTTGCGAACCGAACTCGTGATGCATTTTGGTGAGGATCTTACAGCTTTGCTGGCAATGAGGACAAGTTGTGAGAATGAATTCAAGAGCGACGACTTTGCCCCGGTACTTGCTCAACAGGGTTTCCATGCCGGTGGAAGACTTAATTACCAACTCATCTGCCTTGCGTGGAATTTGACCACCCATGGTAGGGAATGCCGTCAGACAGGCCACGGCAAGGACAATCATCAAAATTCTATTCATAGTTTCCAGTTTAGCTTTGTGAACTACTTTTTGGTGGCGACTGCGGCTACCGTTTTCTTCGTAGGGGCTACAGGGGCAGCGGTTAGCATTTGCAAAACCTTTTTCCGGGTGTTGGTTTCCTCGTCGTTGAAAAAATCTTCCCCGCCAACATGCTGTTCCCGGATCATTCCTTGTTTGTCGATGAACACCAGTTGGGGCACCATGAACTCACGAATATTAGAAATTTGCAAGTAGGGCATGGCTTGATCCCTGTCTGTAAATCCAACGGGGAACGTCAATCCGAATTGACGAATAAATTCAGGAATCAGCGGTTTGTGGTCCAGACCAGCAGCAATGGCGATAGGTTGGAATCCCTTCGGCCCCAACTCCTTATAAAGTTTCTGGAGTGTTTGAACCGTCCTCTGGCAGTGGGGACAAGTAGGGCTGAAAAATTCGATCACAACCACCTTGCCGCGGTACTTGCTCAGCAACTGGTCTTTGCCGTCCAGCATTTGAATAATATACTCGGGAGTCTTCCGAGGAAGACTCGCAGGTATCGCCACCATTGCTGTGAAAATCACGAGTGCCAATAGCTTTTTCATAAAACTTGTCTACTTGCCTACTACTGCCTTCTTAGCTGTTGTCAATGGAGGCGCGCTCAAAAGCTCCAAAACTTTCTTGCGGATGTTGGTCTCTTCGTCCTTAAACAAATCGTCGCCAACATGCTGCTCGCGGATCAAACCTTGCCGATCAATGAAAACGATATGTGGCACATACATGGGCTGCATCGCCGAGATCTGCAGATAACCTTTGGCCAGATCCCCTTCCGTGAAACCCACTGGAAAAGTTAGGCCGAACTGCCTGATAAACTGAGGTAACAAAGGGATGTGTTCCGATGCTGCGGCAATGCCTAATGGTTGAAATCCCTTGGGTCCCAACTCCTGATAAAGTTTTTGGAAAACCTGACCGGTTTTCTGGCAGTGCGGTCAAGAAGGGTTGAGAAATTCAATGACCACCACCTTGCCGCGATACTTGCTCAGTAGCAGATCGCTGTTTTGGTCAGCATGCTTTCCGTCCTTATTAAGCATCTGGATAATAAATTCGGGAGACTTGCGCGGCAGTTCAGCCGGAAATGCCACGATTGCCGTAAACGTCAGGAGCGCCAATAATTTGGTCATATTAATAGATTACCGAATCCCTTCAAGACTTGAAACTGTTTGTCCGCCAAGCTGCAATTCAAATCGCCCGGCCGCAGTTGTACCCACTACTTTATTTATGGCATTGGAACCGTCTTCCCGATAGCCTTTTGATTTCTTAGTCAGTACTACTTTATACGCCTCAAAGTACTGTTTGGCGCTTTCTTCCGAATCAAATTCCACAATGTGGGCCAGGATTGGATGCTTATCCTTTTTCCCTTCCCAAACCGAAAGACGTCCGCCTCTCCAATGGGTTCCAATTTTTTCCGCCTCAGCTTTGCCCACATGCTGGCGGATCAACATGGTGACGTCAAATTCGCCCAAGGCTCCATCCGTCAAAAGCTTGTATCCCTTCTGACCGGGGAATTTCGCGATTTTCGGATCGGTGGGGATCGTCTTGTTGAAGTATTTGTCAGCGTGAAGAATTTGTTGTGTTGAGACAGGGGCATGCTTGAACACTTCACTGAAGCCATCTTTTCCTAATTTCTTCACCACTTCATTTTGAAACAGCAGACCGCTTGTATAAGGAAATAGCAGAGCCTCGCGAATGTAGAGAGGTGCCTTCGCCATTTCCGGGTACTGGTTGGCAGAGTCGCTCATGCTGGCTGACATTTGGGCCAGCCTTGGGGAATCTACCAGACTTTGCCCTAGTTTGTTAGCCATACGTTCCATCATCAGCCATTGGGCCTGGCCTTCCATCACTGCGCCACGGGCGGTGGCCGCGTCGTCTGTGTTGCTTTTCAAAATATATTTGCCAAGGTTGAAATGCTGGTCGGCAAGAGCATGTGCCAGTTCGTGAAACAGGGCGATCCGCTGCATTTCAACATCCTGACTTTCCAGAACAAACATGCGCTTTTTCTTATAGTCGTAAAAAGCAGCGGCCTGTTCGGTGACCAGTGAAACGGTGGTGTCCTTCAGGTTGAAATCAGCAGGCACCAGGCCAAACAATTTCATCGCCAATTCTTCAGCATGCAACTGATCTGGCGTGATGGTTTCCGCTACACGCTTTTCCATGAAGGCCTTTAGCTTGTCCCTGGTGATGAAGTCGCGCTCCACTCGTTTCAGCGGAGCCAACCCTGTAAGCTGGCTTAATTCAGAAATCATCGGCTCGATTTCATCGAACAGTTTTGGGGGAGATTGCGCAAGAACGGAGAATGCAATGAAATAAAAATATAGAAGCTTCAATCTCCAATGGTAGCGCTTTTCCTGGGAATTATGCTTTACTGGACAGAATGCCGCAGGCTAAACAAGGCGATAAGGTTGCCATTCACTACAAAGGTCAGTTAGACGACGGGACCGTTTTTGATTCCTCCGAAGGAAGAGAGCCACTAGAATTTCAGATTGGCGCCAACCAGGTTATCCCTGGCTTTGAGGCAGCTGTTATGGGTCTTGATGTGGGGCAAAAGCGCACTACGCGAATAGAACCGGATCAAGCGTACGGACCTCGTCGTGATGAAATGGTGATCACGGTTGGCAAAGAACGGTTTCCAGAAGATATGGAAATTGAGCTTGGCCAGGAGTTTCAATTGGGAGGCGGTGGCGGTGATATGCCCGTGGTGGTGACCGATGTAACGGAAAATATGGTTACCTTAGATGGCAATCATCCATTAGCCGGTAAGGCGTTGACCTTTCATGTTGAGCTTGTTTCTATAGGATAAGTTTCCATGTTGAATCTCTTCCCGTTGAGTGCAAAATTTGTTACATCGGAATCGGAAACCTATTAAACCTACCCGAACGTCTGATGGCATGTAAGGGAAGAAATATGACATCAAAGCAAATAGTAATCGAAGAAGTGCAAGGCAAAGCATACTGCTATATGTGCACGCACGTGGTGGACGCAGTGGTGCTGGTTCAAGGTCGGCTTGCACAAACCAAACCAGGACAACGCTGCTTACGTTGCAATGCTAGCTTGAATGCCGGGTCGGTTATGGATGTGGTGCAAGCTGCCTAAACATTTTAAGTTCGTGGCAGTGTTACGATAAGGTTTAGAACATGAAATCGAATTCGAACCAGCCCGATCTTACACCCGTGACGCCACCTGCGGTGGTTATTGCAGCGGCATCCGCAAAATGCACCGTTTGTGGCGAGCCGCAAGCGCCCAACAGTGGCGAGGGTTTGTGCTGGGTTTGTCGGCGGCTGAAGATCAGCGCTTGGCGCGATTCGGATTTGCAGCCATCCGGTCAGCAAGAATAGCCAGTTCCGCCAAGTCCAGTAAACTGATAGTTAGTGGAAGACGAATCTCTCAGTAGAGCTTACGACAGCCGTTTGATGCGGCGGTTGTTGGGTTATCTGTCGCCCTACAAATTCTCTGTAGCAATTTCGTTGCTGCTGTTGACAGGTCATTCCTTATCCGCAGTCTCCGGTCCATGGCTTACCAAACTTGCAATTGACCGCTACTTGGTGAAGACTCCGGGCACTACCTGGGCGCCTCTGGAAAATTGGCTTTCCCCTTCACCTAATGAAGGCATTCTGCAAATCACTCTGCTGTACCTTTGCGCAATTATTATTACTTTCCTTTGTGAATTTGGCCAAGCCCTGATCATGCAGTCCACTGGCCAGAAGGCGATGTTCGATCTTCGCAAAGAAGTTATGGGACACTTGCAGCGATTGGATTTGCACTACTACGACACCCATCCAATCGGCCGCATGCTGACGCGCGTAACGTCGGACATTGACGTTCTCAATGAACTATTTTCATCTGGTCTTGTCACGCTGCTTGGAGACTTGTTGATGTTGGTTTTAGTGGCTGTAGCCATGTTTCAGTTGAACGGTGTGATGACCATCCTGCTTCTTGCGGTGGCTCCCTTGATGATCTATGCCACCATGCGTTTTCGCAAAGCTGTGACCGAAAGCTACCGGCGAATTCGCACTGCCGTTGCAAGGATGAACGCATACCTTTCTGAACATATTCAAGGCATCGGCGTGGTGCAGCTTTTTCAGCGGGAGCAACGAAGCAAGGACGAATTTGAACAGATCAACAAACAGCATATGGATGCCTTCAAAGAATCCATTCACGCCTATGGTTGGTTCTATCCAATGGTGGAATTTCTTGGAATGCTGGGCCTTGCATCGCTGTTGGCGTGGGGTGGATATCAAGTATCAGCAGGGGCTTTAAGTTTGGGCGTGCTGGTGGCTTTCTTTCAATATGGCATGCGGTTTTTCCGGCCAATTCAGGACCTAAGTGAGAAGTACAACATTTTGCAAGGTGCAATGGCGGCAAGCGAACGGGTGTTTCAACTGATCGATACCGAAGTGAAAATCAAAGCACCTGCCTTTCCGAAATCCGTGCCCACTGGGGATGTTGAATTCGATCACGTTTGGTTCGCTTACGAGAAAGAAAATTGGATTTTGGAAGATCTGAGTTTTCGCATTGGACAGGGAGAATCCATCGCCATTGTCGGGCACACTGGTGCCGGCAAGACTACAATCATTCAACTGCTCCTGCGGTTTTACGATATTCAGAAGGGTGCCATCAAAATTGGTGGCGTGGATATTCGGGAATTTGAACCATCCAGTTTGCGCCAGTATTTCGGAGTAGTGCTGCAGGATCCCTATCTATTCACAGGCACGATCGCTGAAAATATTCGGTTGGGCTCCCCTCGCATTACTGATGCGGTGATGAAAGAAGCTGCGGACCGTGTGAACCTAAGGACCTTTGTTGAAAGTTTAGGACGTAAGTTTGAAGAGCCGGTGATTGAACGGGGAGCTAGTCTTTCCACTGGTCAAAAGCAGTTGATTGGATTTGCACGCGCACTGGCTCACAATCCAAGCTTTCTGATTTTGGACGAAGCCACTTCCAGCGTGGACACGGAAACGGAACTGAAGATCCGGAGCGCCCTGACGAAGCTGGTGGAGGGGCGAACTTCCATCTTAATTGCGCATCGACTTTCCACCGTTGAAAGGGCGGATCGCATTTTTGTGATGCACAAAGGAAAGTTGCGGGAATCCGGATCGCATCAACAATTGTTGGCGGAGCGTGGGATTTATTGGAAGCTATTCCGCTTGCAGTACAAGGACCAAGAGGTTTCTGCGCAATGAGATTTGTTTCGCTGGCTTTGCTACTTCTACAGCCGGCTCTGGCCGATTCGGTTGAGCGCCAGAAGAAATATCCAGACCTCTCTGTAATTGTGGAGCGCGCGCAATCGGTGCCGCCGGAATTTGCTGCGGCCACTTTACTTCGTGTCGCTGCATCGCCAAAGATTGCAGAAATCGAATGGAAGAAGGAATTGGTGGCGGAGGCATTTCGGTTAGCGGGTATGTCCCGTTTCCCAATTAACAGGATCGCGCTGGGCGTCCGCCCTGCAGTTTTCATTGCGTGGGGGCAAAAGCTGGATCGCCTTTCACTTGAAAGTGCCGCCGTCAGGCAGATGATGCTGCTTGACAAAACGAAGGCATGGGAATTGTTCGACAGTATTCGTAAGCCTGACATCGCACATGCTTCGTGTGGAGATTCGCTGCTTGATAATCCTGCAGCCTACTTCGCTGTGCTTGGCCTTGTCTCAAAGCAGCGATTCGGCGATGACCTTCGCTCCCGCAATCAGCAACTGGAGTGGCTAAATCAAAGAGTCTCCACAATTCAGTCGGCGGTTGAACTGCCACTGATTGTTGACGCTTTGATGGACTCGCGTGTTACGCCTGTTCAATGGAAAGTCCTTGTGGGCTCATTGATGGCCGCGATGGATCGAATTTCCGGAGACGATCGCGCCTTTACAGTATCCCTGCAAACTGTGGACGTCGCTATAGAAAAACTTGTCAGCACAATTAAGCAAGCCGGAATTAATGCTGACCCGTTGCTTGTCGCATACCGCAGCTTTCTTGTGCGTCACTTAACTGCGGTCCGTTGCGGCAACTTGGATGAGCAGGATGCAAGCATCGTGAAGAAGTTTAATCTCAACTATGTGAATCCTGCCAATCCAAGCGTAACTGCGATCAGCGGAAACCAGACAAAGGCTTCCTCCGTTGGCTCTGGCGCACAGGCAAAATCGGTGAATACGGATGGCGGTCTTGAACAACAGTTTTATCGTCTAATGTTTGGGAACTCATCCAGAGGACTTTCAGACGCTGACAAAAGTACCGAAGCATGGCGCGACGAATTTCAGATCTATTTGAAAAACATTCTGGATGCAAAGCCGCAAAGCAGTGAGAGCGAGGAAGCGTTTTTCCTGAAACAAGTGGAACGACTGACCAGTGCCATTGTGGTAGTTCCTACTGGTCCGGAGCGGGACAAAGTAATCGTCGGATTTCTTACCTACTTAAAGAACGACAACTTGCAGCAGTCAAACTTCCTACTTTGGTTTTATCAATTTGAGCAGTTGGCGATATTGACCAACTCCATACGTCCAGCCGATCAGGAGAGATTTCTTGCGGCAGTGGAACGAACCGGACATCCGGTGATGAGCCTTTACGCGCTGCGCGAAAGAATAATTCCGCAAACTCTTGGAATTGATGTAGCAGCCGGTTCGCTACAATAGTAGATTCCAATGCAATTAGAGAAAGTTTACGAGCCTCAGCGGTTTGAACCGCATTGGGCCAAATGGTGGGAAGAGTCTTCCTTTTTTGTCGCTGATCCTGCAAAACCGGGAGAAGCGTTTTCCATTGCCATTCCTCCTCCCAATGTGACTGGTTCCCTGCACATGGGCCACATGCTGGACCATACCCTGATGGACATGATTGTCCGTTGGAATCGTATGAGTGACAACAATACTTTGTGGACCCCTGGTATGGATCACGCCGGCATTGCTACGCAGATGGTGGTGGAACGGCAGTTGGCAAAGCAAGGAATCACACGGCATCAGTTGGGCCGTGTGGAATTCGAAAAGAAAGTTTGGGAGTGGAAGGAAGAATCTGGCGGCCAAATTGAATCGCAGATGCGCCAAATTGGCGATTCAGTAGATTGGACTCGTAGCCGTTTCACAATGGATGCCGGCCTTTCCCGCGCCGTCCGCGAAATCTTCGTTCGCCTTCATGAAAAAGGGCTGATTTACCGCGGCCAGTACATGGTGAACTGGTGCCCCCGCTGCAACACGGCGCTGAGCGATTTGGAAGTGAACCACGAAGATACACAAGGCAGCTTGTGGCATATCCGCTATCCGGTTGTTGGTTCCGATGAATTTCTGATTGTGGCAACCACGCGTCCTGAAACAATGCTGGGCGATACGGCTGTTGCCATCAACGCTAAGGATGAACGCTATCTGCATCTGCACGGCAAGATGGTGAAGCTGCCGCTGGTTGGTCGTGAGATTCCAATTATTTTGGACGACATGGCGGATCCGGAATTTGGGACAGGCGTGGTGAAAGTGACTCCCGCGCATGATCCGAACGATTTCGAAGCGGGCAAGCGGCATAATTTACCGCATGTGAAAGTGATCAACGAAAGCGGTGCCATGACAGCTGAAGCCGGTTCTTACGCCGGGCTGGACCGCTTCGATGCTCGTAAGAAAGTTCTGGAAGATTTGACAACTTCCGGTTTGCTGGAAAAGACAGCGCCGCACAATTTGCCTATCAGCAAGTGCCAACGCTGCCGGACCATTGTGGAACCGCTGGTTTCCATGCAATGGTTCGTGAAAATGAAGCCGCTGGCTGAACCTGCAATCAAAGCAGTGGAAGACGGCAGCGTTCAATTCATCCCGGCGAATTTCGCCAACACATACTTTGAGTGGATGCACAATATTCGTGACTGGTGCATTTCGCGGCAACTTTGGTGGGGCCATCGTGTGCCCGCTTGGCATTGCGCAAATTGCAGCAAGACAACTGTGGCGCGCGAAACGCCGGTCGCTTGCGCGCACTGTGGGTCAGCCTCCATTGAACAGGATAGCGATGTGCTGGACACTTGGTTCAGTTCCGGACTGTGGCCCTTTTCCACTCTTGGCTGGCCTGACGAAACGGCTGATTTGAAGCGTTACTATCCTACTGCGCTGCTGATCACTGGTTACGATATTATTTTCTTCTGGGTGGCCCGGATGATTTTCATGGGCCTGGAATGCACTGGCGAAGTGCCGTTCCGCAAAGTGTACATCCATGGATTGGTACGCGATGCCAATCGGAAGAAGATGTCAAAGACCACAGGCAATGTGGTGGATCCCTTGGAGATGACGACGAAGTACGGCACCGACGCGGTCCGTATGGCGCTGTTGACCGCTGCTGCACCGGGTGCGGATATTATCTGGACGGAAGACCGGATGGAATCGTCCAGGGCTTTTGCCAATAAAATTTGGAATGCGGCACGGTTCCTGTTCTTGAACATGGAACGGGCTGGCGTTGAAGCTTGGGTTCCTGCTGAGAGAGAATCCTACCTTCCCGAAGCGGTGGACGGCGTGGTCACCCTCGAAGACCGCTGGATCTTCAGCCGTCTAAACGCTTGCGCCGATCAAATGAATAAGTCGCTGGCCAACTATCGGTTTGATGAGGCCGCGAAAACGATTTGGAGTTTCATCTGGCTTGAGTTTTGCGATTGGTATGTGGAACTGAAGAAGCTCCGCTTCGAAGAAGGCTCGGGACTAAACGCGCATTGGCGAAATATTCTGACAGTGTTTGAATCAGCATTGCGATTGCTGCATCCGGCGATGCCGTTTTTGACGGAAGAGCTTTGGCAGAGGCTGGCCGCAGGGCATGGCCGAAAAGCTTCCATTGCAATTAACGCCTATCCGAAAGCGAATGCTGCGGCGGAAGATTTGGAAGCTGAACAACAGATGGCCTTGCTGCAGGAAATTATTTCTTCAGCACGAAATCTGCGAGCGGATGCAAAGTTGGATCCCAAAGAGCCTTTCGACGCCACTATCTATTCTGACGGTCCTGCGGCAAGTTTGGCCGGGCAGCAGCGGGAAGCGATTGAGCGATTAGCGAATGTCAAACTGTCTGTAATGTCAGCAAGTAGTCCTAGAGATGCTGGTCCGATGCGTTCCACTCCTGGTTTCGATTTGTTACTGGCGGTATCAGCAGGGCAGTTGGATGCGCTTCGGTTAAGGCTGGAAAAAGAGATTGCTGAATTGGACAAAGTGATTGCCAGCTCTGAGCGGCAGCTCTCGAATGAAGATTTCCTGAAAAAAGCACCCGAAAAAGTATTGGAAGGAATGCGATCGAAACTGGCCGATTACAAGGCGCAACGTGAGAAAAGCCAACAGGCAATTGCAGGACTTGACGCACGATGATGGACTTTTCGCATCCAGAGATCGCTGACTTAATCCGCCGCGCGCTACGTGAAGACATTGGTACGGGAGACGTAACAACGAATAGTTGCGTGGCTGCCGAACGAATGGCAACGGGTCAATTTCGGGCGAAGCAGGATTTTGTTGCAACTGGCGCGGAATTGCTGCCCATAGTATTTGCAATGAGCATGGAGTTTGGGTGTGCCGCTGTAAGTCAACTTGAAGTTCTTGTGCCGAGTGGCACCGTGGTTCAAGCGGGAACAGTGCTGGCGACAGTGGCAGGGCCTGCCCGAACGCTGCTGACCTGTGAACGCACTACGTTGAATCTTATGCAACGGATGAGCGGTGTGGCCACCATGGGGCGGCGTTTTGTCGATTGCGTCGCAGGTACTAAGACGAAAATTCTAGACACTCGAAAGACTACACCGGGACTTCGGCGGTTGGAGAAAATGGCGGCATTTGCAGGTGGAGTCACCAATCACCGCATGGGTTTATATGACGCAGTTTTGATCAAAAATAACCACATTACTGCGGCTGGCGGCGTTACGGCGGCTCTTGTACGAGTTGGGCTTAAAAAAGATTTGCTGGTTGAGATTGAGGTGCGCACTTGGGCGGAAATGGAGGAAGCTTTGGCCGCTGGGGCGAAGAATTTATTGCTTGATAATCTGACTCCTGCTGAGGCCAAAGAATGGGTGGACCATATTGCAGGACGTGCTTCGGTGGAACTATCGGGCGGGATGCGGCTGGAAACGATACGAGCTTATGCGGAGGCAGGTGCAGATTTCATTTCCGTCGGCGCTGTGACTCATTCGGCGGTTGCCGTTGATATCAACTTTCGGCTGAATTTATCGGCATGACATTCGACATCGACCGCGTGCAACAGGCGTTTCCCGGCCGAATGATTGAATGGTTGGAAACGACTCCATCGACGATGAAGAACGCCCTAACGCTAGCCCAAGCGGGTGCTCCCTCAGGGAGCATTGTGGGCGCCGAACATCAATCGGCAGGGCAGGGAAGGTTGGGCAGGGGGTGGCATTCCATTGCAGGAGAAGGTCTTTACTTCACTCTATTGCTGCGACTGAATTTGAAGTTGACCGATATCCCGGTGCTGACAATTGCTATGGGGCTGGCAATCGCAACAGCGATTCAAGATATGACAGGATTGCATTGTGATCTGAAATGGCCCAACGATTTGTTGATTGACGGTAAGAAATGTTGTGGTATTTTATCCGAGTTCCAGGACGGTGTGGTGCTGACCGGTATTGGCGTGAACGTCAATCAAACTGCGTTCCCGGCGGACATTGCAAGAACGGCGACCAGCTTACGGATCGCAGATGGGAAGCAACATTTGCGAGAAGATTTACTGATTCGGATGATTGAAGAAATTGACAATCACGTTGAATTACTGGAGCGCAAAGGGCGCGCTCCCGTTCTTGATCTTTTTGGGCAATCTTCCAGTTATGTTTCCGGCAAACGGGTGGAAGTGGAGCAGGCTGGCCGATTGATTCGTGGAATCACCGATGGACTTTCTGATGCAGGCTTTCTTTATGTTCGTAGCGATGCAGGCGAGCGAGTTTTGATTCTAGCGGGCGGACTGCGGGCAGTCTAGGTCGACAAGAATGGAAGAGCAGGAAAATTGGACTGGCAACTACTTCAACTACTTCACTGAGGTGGAGGAGCATTTTCAAAAGGCACGGGGAACTGGATTGTTCCTGATGTCGCCGCTGGATTGGGTTCTGCTTGAAACCTGGAAGAATTCTGGTGTTCCATTGGAAGCGGTGTTGCGTGGTATTGACACGGCCTTCGACAAATGGCGAAGCAAGAAGACGCGCACCCAGCAGGTGAATTCGCTTACTTATTGTGCACAGGCGATCCTTTCGGAGGCAGAGAGGATTGCTAACAATACTCCACAAAATTCAAAGAAGGAAATCACCGCACCGTTTTCGCAGGAAGAACTGGCTAGCTACATTCAACAGAATGCGGCAAGAGTGCAGGAGCTAGGGTATTTGCAAGCGGCTCAAAGCTTGCAGGATATTTTAAAAGACTTGGACAAATATTACCAGGACCTTGAATCGCTGGAGCAACGTTTAACTGTGATGGAAGAAAAGCTTTCAGCAGAGGTTCGGTCCCGTCAAACTGAAGAGGAACTGCTGGCAGTGCGGAAAGATCTAGAAAATGCGTTGCGGCCACATCGAAGTAAGATGACCGCAGCGCAGTTGATGATACTAGAGAAGAATTTCATGGACCGCAGGTTGTTTGAACGGGCACGACTTCCTCGACTTAGTTTGTTCTATTTGGTTTAGGGTTTGGTAGCGAGTTACTTACTAAAATCAGCAATAACGGCTACACCATTGTCGGTGCGAATGCCTTTTAATTGACTTCCACTTCCAGTTACAAGAATTTTGTAAGTCGCGATGAATGTCTGAGGTTCAACGCCTAAGTTGTTTGGATCAGCAGCGACCGTGTGTAAGATCTGTACCCTTGCGGATCCGTCAATGTTGATGGAGTACGTTCCGCTGCAGGTGGTGGAAAGATTGGCTCCTTCCGTTTGAATCGTCTCACTGCAAGTGGCGTTTCCTTGACCGTCAAGCGTAAGAATGCCAAGTCCAGCCAGTGCCCGTCCATTGCCTACATCGCCACGTTCGGTGAACACGTAAACACCTTTCAGACTTTGCAGCGTTACGGTTTGGGCGTACCCGATGGTTGTTCCGAAGAACAGAGTTGCTAATACAGTT
>JAYTTF010000087.1:0-28091 GCA_043745195.1 Bryobacterales bacterium
AAGTGGGAGTTCAAAATGCAAACTCCAGCGACGGCAGGAATTCTTTCGACAGCCGGAGACATTGTCTTTTCCGGTACCAGCCAGGGTGACATTTTCGCACTGCACGCGACAACCGGGCAGTTACTGTGGAAGTTCAAAGCAGGCAGCACAGTACTAGCCGCGCCAGTTACTTACTTAGTAGGTGGAAAACAGTACATTGCTTTGGGGGCTGGGCGGGCGATGTTTGTGTTTAGTATCCCGGAACCCTAAGAAATTTTTGACGAACCTACCGAAGCTGGATAGGCTTCCCCTTCGCAGTGGGAAGCGAAACTCCCAATAGTTTCGCAATCGTCGGGGCAATATCCAGGTTCGATACCGTACCAACCTTACCGCCAGCCCGCACCCCATATCCACTGGCGATGAAGATTGGGTTCATATCCGATTCACTTGCCAAGTACCCGTGACTTCCTCCCACTTGCGGCACCGCTGCTGTAACTGGTCCACCAGTCGCACCCGCAAAGGAATAACCGTCTTTGGCCGCCAACAGTAACTGCCCGAACTGCGGATCCTGCTCTGGACGTGGCAATCCAAGCGCAACATACTCATCCACGCCTATTATTTTGGAGATGCCTTCCACACCAATTAGAGCCGCACGAACTTTGGGAATTAGTTCCCCAGTTTGCGCTTTGTCAATGTATACGAAAGCCGTGCCGCCTTCCGGCAGTACAAATACTTTGGTGTCCAATCCTGCGGCCTTCAGTGCATTGGCAGGGTGGATCTGCTTGGTGTAAGCCTTGAAGCCGTGGTCGGAAACTATCAGGAAAGTAGTGCGGCTTTCCAGGCCCGCCTCGCGAACGGCAGTCACTATTTTTTCCACACAGCTATCCAGAAAAGCCATCGCCGTTCGTCCGGCCAGTGAATTGGGACCATACTGATGATGGCCGGAATCCAAGGAAAGTAAGTGTAACAGGAGTAAGTCTGGTTTGTGCTCTTTAATCAGAAACTCACCAGCCTTGGTCCAGATTTGATCACGAAACACGATATTGGCTTTTGTGAAATTGTCCAAGTCCGCTGCGGCGATTGCACCTTTGGCAATCATTTCGCGTTCCAGTGGCCCATCGGCAGTGGCCCATTCCTCAAATGCCCAAGTGATTGTCGATGCTTTGTTGATGGCTACCCAATCCACCTGCGCTGTGGTCATTCCCGCCTTGTGTACTGCGTCGTAGACGGTGGGCACGTGCACCATCTTTGCTTTTTCAATCATCGGCTCCACTTTCACTGGGGGCCATGAACCTGTAGCTGTGATGGTTCCGTTGGCAAGCAGCCCATGTTCGCTGGCATGGACACCTGTAACCATTGTTGTATGATTCGGCCAAGTTACTGTTGGATTGATAGCCGTCATTGGCCCGCTGATGCCGTTGCGCATCAACTTGCGAAGCGTTGGTATGGGGAGTTTCGGATCGTCCAGAGCGTAGGCAGGAAAACCGTCGAGTGAAATAACGATTACTTTCGGTCTTGCGGCAGGTGCTTGGGCTGTTGCGAAGAAAGGTAACGGCAGAAGAAGTAGGGCAGCCTGCAACAGTCTCATGTTCGTCTCCTTACCGGTTTTGATTGTTGACCAACGGAATCAGTGCACGAATTCTTGTGTCGCGAAGGAAAAGGCCCAACCAAGCCAACACACCCAAAACGAACGGCGCAAACCATGGGTCGCCCACCCGTACGTGGGTAGCAACGGCACCGCCAAGATACCCTGTAATCAGGATCGCACCCAGAACGGAAGTTTGAGGAATTGCGTAGAGTATCACGCAAGTTGCCTCAACAAGACCGATTGGAGTCACTGCTCCCACTGGATAGCCGAACTGTTTTGTGAAAGCTTCCAGAACCGGCGGCTGCCCGGAAAGCTTGGCACCAGCACTGAACAGCATCAATAAGCCAAATAAGCCACTAATAATCCGTCCGCCCAAGACCATTTTCTTTGAGTAAGTTTCGTTCATAGGATAATCAGCATAGCACCAGCCGTTGTCAGGAACCACTCTTACGATTTCGTGAGCATCTTTTAATGTAAAGAATCGCTTTCATTCAATTTGATGAACGTGTATTATCGATGCTAGGGAGCCCTCGATTTGTACCGGCGACACTTTACCATCCTTGTGGTTGCGGCCACTCTAACCTGCCTTGGAGCCGAAAGTGGCGATAACTGCACTTTTCGCAATGCTCCTGACGATTTCCTGGACGCTCAACGAAGAGCCATTGAAGCCACCAATTCACGCGTCCGACAGTTTCCGATAACCCGCGCGCTTTCGCGGAATGCCAGGATTGTTGAGCCCACTGAACTTCGCTGGAACAACTTCATTGATCGTGCAATTCTTGGAAAAGCAGCCAATGCGCGTGTTCAGGTTGCCCCGCTTTCCACGGATGCTGAATTTGTGCGCCGCATCTATCTAGACCTGATCGGCCGCGCTCCCAAGCCTGCTGAAATCAGGGCGTTTCTCCAGGATCCGAACGAATCCAAACGAGATGGGCTGATTGATTACCTGATGAGTACACCCGATTTCACGTACCGTTGGGCCAACTGGTTTGGAGAACTCGCACAGAACAATCGCACCTCTATTAACGTCAACCTTCAAAATGAAGGGCGGAATTCATTCTACGAATACCTCAGAAAATCGGTTTACGAAGAGAAGTCCATTAAGGATATGGCGATCGAAATGATTGCTGGTTCCGGCAATAACTATGATCTTGGCCAGACCAACTTCATGGTGAAAACGGTTACTCCTGGCGGTCCAGTGCAGGATCGTTACGATACAGCCTTCTCCCGTGCGGCAACCGTTTTTTTGGGCATGGGACATTATGATTGTCTGCTTTGTCACGATGGACGTGGCCATTTGGAACAACTAAGTTCGTGGGGCCGCCGGTCCACACGGCTTGAAGCTTACAAAATGTCTGCGTTCTTTTCCCGTTCCAATTTGACTGGTCGCGGAAACATGGGTGCAACCAATCCATACTCCAATAGCTTCGATACCAACGACCGAACTACCGGCACTTACGACTTGAATACCAACTACGGCAATCGCCCCAATCGGGTGAAGAATGGGACTCTGGTAAACATCAGCCCTGAGTATCGTGATGGCTCCACGGTTTCCAATACCGTAGCTTGGCGCGACGCTTTCGCCAACAAACTGGTGCGGGATCCCATGTTTGCGCGGAACATGACCAATCGCCTATGGAAGCAACTGTTCACCATGGGATTGGTGGAACCGGTAGACCAGATGGATCCTGCCCGTTTGGATCCCAAGAATCCGCCTCCCGATCCTTGGACTTTACAAGCTACACATCCGGAGTTGCTCGATGAGTTGTCGGAGTTCTTTGTAAGTTCCGGTTACAGCTTGAAAGACACCGTTCGCTTAATGGTAGGTTCAACGGCCTATCAATTAAGTTCGCGCTATGAGGGAGATTGGAAGCTGGAATATGTTCCACTTTTCGCCCGTCACTACGTCCGCAGGTTGGAAGGGGAAGAGATTCACGATACCTTGGTGGACGCATCCGGGTTAATCACCGAATATCCAATTGGTGGCTATGGTGACATAACTTTGCGCTACGCCTGGCGCATGCCTGACGCTACAGAACCGCAAGGTAACCAAGGCAATGCGCGCGTCTTCATGGATTACTTCTTACGCGGAAATCGAGACACTTCGTTGCGCAGTCAACAGGTCTCCATTCAACAGCGGTTGGCGCTGATGAACGATGGTTTCATTTACAACCGCACCAGGGTTGCAACGGCACCGAATCTGGCGGCCATTCTGAAAATCACCGATAACGCAAAAATGCTGGAAGAGCTCTACCTGGCTTATCTGGCGCGCGTGCCGAATGACACGGAAAAAGCCAAGGGATTGGACTTTCTGGCCAAGGCAACCACGGCTGCTTTGCGATCTGTGGCGCTAGAAGATCTGGCTTGGATTTTGCTGCAGAAAACTGACTTCCTGTTCAACTATTAAAGGAACAATACTATGAAGGATCGATTCGGAATAGATTGGAGCAAGGCACGCGGCTCACGGTTTTGGAAGCGTCCTCACTTAACGCGCCGCGTTTTCTTCAAGCACGCAGCCACAGCGCTGGGCGGCTATTTTCTAATGCCGTCGCGTCCCATGGAAAATATCGCGCAGGCAGCCGCTTCGCCCATCGGCAAAGCCAAATTTTGCATTTTCGTGTTAATGACCGGTGCCCCTAGCCATGTGGATAGTTTTGATTTGAAGACTGGTCCCTGGCTGCCCGCAAGTTTCGACCCCACCACTTACGACGGCGTCATTTGGCCTCGTGGTCTGTTTCCGCGCCTTGGCGATAATTTTGACAACGTATCATTACTGCGCTCCATTAAGCCTTGGGCCGCAGTCCACGGGTTGGCACAAAGCTGGTTGCAAATTGGCCGCAACCCAACGACCCAGCTCTCCAAAATCGCTCCACACATTGGCTCGGTGGTTTCTCTTGAAATGGCTTCTCGTCCAGGCAACAAGACACTTCCGGGCTTCATTGCGTTAAATAGTGCAAGCGGCCCAAGTCAAGGCTACTTACCTCCCGATCACGCTCCGTTTTATATTGCCAATGCGGGTGGCGGGTTGCCGAACACAACATTCTCCGGCGGTCAGGCCATGTTTGAGCGGCGCTTCCCAATGGCAATAGATTTGGATGAAGAGTTACGAGGCGGAACGTTGGGCGCGGCCGGTCTCGAAAACGAATTGGTGAATGCCAATGCCAGAAAGCTGATGTATAACCCTGACATTACCAAAGCCTTCACTGCGGACAACACAGAACGCGTGAAGTACGGAAATTCCGCTTTCGGCAATGCCTGCATTACGGCTCGGAATTTAATCCGTACTGACATGGGTACGCGCTTCCTGCAAATCAACGTCGGCAGTTGGGATTTGCATGCCAACATTTATCAGACGGGCATGAATCCATTGAACGCTGGTTCGCTGAGTCGTCAGTTCGATGCCGGATTAGGAACTCTTATTGAAGACCTCCGCAAGGAAAATCTGCTGGATCAAACCTTGATTGTGGCCATGGGTGAATTTGGCCGCACGATTGGCGCGTTGAACACAACCGGTGGCAGAGATCATTTTCTGCAGCAGGCAGCACTGTTTGCCGGTGCCGGAATTCGTGGACGCAGAGCGATTGGCGCAACTGATGACAGAGGTGCAGCAACCTCGGATCCGGGTTGGTCTCGGCAAAGAGACATTCGTGCGGAAGATATTGAAGCAACCATCTATTCGGCGATGGGGATTGATTGGACAACAATTCGCCGAGATGATCCGTTTGGCCGCGGTTTTGAGTATGTTCCGCAATCGGGAGTGGCCGACGAATACGCGCCCATTCACGAATTGTGGGGATAGCCTAGCTGGACCAGGGCTCCCCATCACGTCATTCGCGAGTAGATTAGAACACTAACTTCAATGCCAATTGGAATTGTCGTTGTGCACCGAAATCTCCACTGGTTACCGCTCCTGTAATCTGACCAAACGTAGGACTTGCCGCGTTCCCAATTGGAAGCAGGAACGTGGCGCGGTTGGCTACATTGAAAACCTCCGCGCGGAATTGTGCGCCGAGTCTTTCTGTGATCGCAATTTTGCGGAAGATGCCTATATCGACGTTGACAGCCCTGTCGCCCCGCATTGTTGTGCGGCCCACATTTCCGAATGTGCTAATGGCGTTGATCTGCCAGGCAGGTGTGTCCCCAGCCATACAATTCCGCCGCGTTCCATTTGCCAGCAACGTACAAGGATTAAACCAGCGCTCCACTGTGGGGCTTGCAACATGCCAATCGCCAATCGCATTTGGCCGATCTGCCCCACCGTCAGTATTGCTCTCATCCCGTCCAGAGGTGATGGAGAATGGCCGCCCCGCCTGCATCGTAAAAATACCTGTGGTTTGCCAACCTGAAACAATCGCCTTCATCAACTTGTTGTTTCCGGCAACTTTTGCGAAGGGTAGCGAGTAGACCGTCGAAAGGACAAAGCGATGAGGGATGTGGAACCCCGAAACTCCGCGTTCTCCCCTAAGGTTGCGCGCGTTCTGCGCTACAGCGGTTCCAGAAGCATCGTCGGTGGCAACCCCCGGGGTCATGTCAATCGACTTTGACCAAGCGTAGCTAGTAAGAAAGCTAAGCCCCGATTCAAAGCGGCGCTCCAAGCGCACAGTCATGGAATTAAAGTTGGAATTCCCGATGGAGGAAATATAACCTCCGGAAAGGCTGCCCCAACCTGGATACGGACGACGGCTGGCAACAGTTCCAGGGCCCGGTAGTGCTTGGTTAATATTCCAACCAACCGGGAGCTTATGTCCAGCGGAACCCATGTAAGTGATGTCTAACACCAAGTTACGCTTCAATTCGCGTTGTATGCCGAAGGAGTATTGTTCAATGTACGCAGTTTTGATATCTCGTTGGATACCTGGAACCACAGGAGTGCTAGTGGTTAAGTTGAACATGTCCCGAAGATTAGTGAGGAATGGCGGAGAGAAGGGTCCAGCTTGTTGCGCCTCCCGAAAAGGAGTGCTGCGTGAAAGTGGAGTAATTCCGTTACCAACCATTTGGATGTTGTAGAACATTCCGAAGCCGGCGCGGATCACAGTTTTGCCAGCTCTAGCAGGTCTCCATGCCAAGCCGATGCGGGGCGAGAAATTGTTGTAATCGGTCTCAAATACCTGACGGCCAACATCAGCACGATTGCGGATCAAAACTGATCCTCCGGGACCAAGGTAAGCCTCACGGCCGCCAGCCACAATCAATGTATTCGTCCGTGGGTCGAAACTGGAAAGCTTGTCAACACGCTCGGTCAACGCTGAGTAAAGATCATAACGGACTCCCAGGTTCAGCGTCAGTTGAGAGTTAACTTTCCAATCATCTTGAAAATAAGCACCTGAAGATTTCAGCACTGCATTGTGGAATGGTTCGCCCAACGCGCGGCTTGCCTGAAATGGAAATCCTAACAGCAAATCAGAAACAGAGTTCCCCGTGTAGCGGCCATCAAAACTGAAGCTTCCACGTCCTGTTGAAGTGTTAAACGAATTATAAAGGAACTGGAAATAATCTCCACCCATCTTCAATGTGTGGCTGCCTTTAATGTTAGTCATGGTGCCGACGTAATGATAAGTATTCTCGCCGCGGCCCTGTGGTTGGCTGGTGCCACCGCCAATTCCTCCGTAGCCTGTGATGGCCACTCGTGGTGCCCCATTGTTGAACGGAGTCTTGCCAACGTCTGTGAGCCCTTGAATACCAAGCCGCTTCACAACATCTACATCGTAATCTTCCTGCAGGTTCAGCACCTTTAATCGAGAGTAACCGGTGCGCAATTCAGCAATCCAGTTCGGTGAGAAAATGTGAGTCCAGTTGGCAACTGCATGCTGCGTTCCCGAACTGCCAATGGTGCCGTAACCAGGCAACCCAACTCCAGCCAATGGTGACAGACCACCGCTGTCCTGCCATTCATAAACCAGGTAGGCACTGTCTTTTGACGAAAACCGATGGTCTTCACGAAGCATGAACTGGTGGGCCTCATTCTTGGTGGCTGCGGAGATATTGTAGTTCTGCACTCCAACTGTATTCGGCTGAGGATAGAGAGCAAGCAAGCCTGCACCTTGAGGACTCCACGCAGATTGAGGGATACGGTTTCCAGGAAAAGGCGTATTGCTATTGCGAGGGTCACGGATGGGCGTTGTTATGGCGCTGAAATCTCCATTGCGGAAAGCCACTGTTGGAAGATTCACGCGGCTTGCGTCCTGCTGTCCACGCAACTGGCCTTCGTACCCAAGGAAGAAAAAGGTCTTATCACGGCGTAGGCGTCCGCCGGCAACTGCTCCAAACTGATTGCGGCGAAAGGGTGGCTTGCCGGGTGAAAAAAAATTGCGCGCATCAAAAGCAGAATTGCGATGGAACTCCCACAATGAGCCATGTAAATCATTTCCCCCCGATTTTGTTGTAACCATAATCTGCGCACCGGATGCCCGGCCATACTCGGCCGAATAGGTGCCGGTCATCACTTTGAACTCGCGAATGGAATCCAGAATGGGCGTGTGACTTGCACCGTCGGATGCTGAGTTGTTATCAATTCCATCCTTCACGTATAGGTTCGATACTTCTGAAGCACCAGCAATATTCAAACCACCACGACTGGCATTGGCCGAACCTTGCGTTGCCGGAAAAACATTGGGCTGCAGCGTAGCCAATTGCAAATAGTTGCGTCCGTTCAACGGCAACTCCGTGATCTTGCGCTGCTCCACCACGCCGCCTATGGAAGCATTGTCAGCATTGATCAGCGGAGCGGTTGCTTCAACTTCAATTGTTTCGCTAACGGCACCAACCTTCAGATTAATGTCCACTCTGAAATCCTGACCGGTTTCAAGAACAATCCGGCGGACAACCTCACGACGAAAACCTTCATGTTCAGCAGCCAAAGTATATGGCCCCGGTTCCAATTGGGGAATTATATAGTCGCCGGTGCCAGACGATTGGACCGACCGTTTCTGGTTGGTATCCAAGTTGGTGATGGTAATGGATGCTGCAGGAACAGCAGCGCTGCTGGCATCCGTAATTCGCCCGGTGACGGTGGACCGGATGTTCTGTGCTCCTACAGGTACGATAGCCGCGGCCAGCATAAAAAATATGACGAAAATTCTTTGATAGGCCTGCATTTGCGGTTCCCTTTTAACTAGGATGGTTTCTGAATTTCTGTTTCTCGAAACGGGGCGAGTGTGGCGATACTTTCATCACCCTGCGCCCGGCTCCAGCGGAAAAATCTGGATACGATTTTTTCCGGGAAGAAATCCATTAACAGGAAACCGTTTTCTTCCAAACACGGTTGTTTTTCGTCAATTTCAATGTGATGAGGCGGAACTGCCCGCACGCCTCGTGCGCTGGAAGGCCAACTGGTGCCGGTCCCAATGGGTCCTGGCAGAATTGACACTACGGGGTTGGCACGCAGGTCAACGCTGCCTGTGCGCATGATTCGTCCTTCGGCGATAGAGTGCATGTCGCCACTAACAAACATCGGTATACGAGTTCGTTGCTCGGAAGCTGCTTTCATCAGACGATCATGTTGTGCAGCCCAGCCTGGTTGCCAATAGGGCTTTGACTTGTTGATGGTCAAGCTTCCATCATCGGCAAGAATATCCGGATACCAATCTCCCCACTTGCCTGCGCTCCATCCTGGCGGCATTGATGGAACTTGAAGTAAGTGACTCATTGATGAATCCGCCAAGCGTTCGGTAATCCAGTTTTCAACATCACGCGGAACCACCACAGCATTGGGGCCCGCTAAATCCAAGTAGCGGCGGCAATCATAGAGCAGTACTTCAGCAAGGCGGCCAAATCGAAGTGTTCCGAAACTTTCCGCAGTCCCAGTCGGCGTATCCGCAGCCGAAGCACCCGGCAAGCCAGCGGGCCGCTGCGCATCGGGAAGAAACTCGGGGTAATACAGACGTCGAGTTGCGCGGGCCAACTGCAGCATGAAATGATCCGGCGGAAAGGTCACCATCTTTTCATCGGCATCATCGTTCTCAAAATAGTCGTGATCGTCCTGCAGGAAAAACACTGGTAGCCCGCGTAGGCGTGTCCCATACAAATTGGCGATTTGATGATCACCCACCAGCCGAAGCACATCTTCATTTGGAGTGCCCAGCACTGGTTGATTGCGGACGAAGTGCCCCGTTTGCGCCACCACTTGAGGAGCAATTCTGGGTGGAAAATTCGACAACCGCAAGTCCCAATAAATATGGTCGCCATTGGCAATCACCGCATCGGGCTGAAACGAAAGTGCCCGGTCCAACAACATGCCGCGTTGCGCCAATGACAAATAACCCTTCTGCCCTTTCCCACCCACCTGACGTTCATCACCACCGGCGCAGGTATACAGCAGTAGACGAAAATGGTTGGGCCGATCAGATGGATCGGGAAGTGTCTTCAGTGTCCAAGGATCGCAAAGAGCTTTCTTGGCGACACTGAATACTTGCAACTCGTACGGCTGTCCTGGCTGCAGTTGCGTTGCATCGAAGGACCAAAATAAACCGCCGCGATCAGTCTGATTACCACCCACCAACCGGCTTCCAACTTTCAACAGTGGAGCCCGGTCCTGCTTACGGCGAAACGAAACTTTAACCAGCATCCGGCGGTCACTGGCCGTTGGAAGAATGTGCACAACATCGCCAGCATTCCATGGAGCGGCATCCGCATTCTGTAACGCAGCCGCCGCCATACCCGATAAAAATGCTCGCCGTTGCATAGGAAAATTCAACCTACAGCAACCAGACTATCAGTAGTTCTGAAGTAGATCGTGTTTTTCAAAATCGCCGGAGTAGCAAAGCAGGGCTCGCCCATGTGGTTACGGGAAACCAACTCAAATTTGGGACCAGCCTTGACCACGTACACATCACCATCCAACGACGGAATGAAAATTTTCCCATCAGCGCCCACCAGGGATGCGTAAATTTGCGCATCTGTAGATAACCGCTGTTCGTAAATCTTCTCACCGGTTTTAGCATTCAAGCAACGCAAAACACCATTCGTGTTCCCAAGATAAATGTAGTCGCCATAAACAACGGGAGTGGAAATGTAAGATCCCGCACCAGTGTTGGCCCAGACAAGACCATCATTTTTCGCCGCATTCGGCTTAGGAGTAAGATCCCCTTTGGCATTGGGCCGAATAGCATATACAGGAGCCTTGCCGCCATGGGCGTTGGTTAAATAAATCCAGCCATTCGCAGAAAAAGGTGTCGGTATGGGATTGTCCCCGCCTTCGCCAATCCGCCACAATTCCTTCCCCGTTTCCAGATCGTAGGAAACAGTCCAGGGCCACCCATTGGCCACCACTTGCACGCTGGAAGGTCCGGCATGAATGAAGGGTGTTCCCCAGCTTCGCTCGCAAATTCCTTTGCGCGATACACGCCACAATTCTTTGCCATCAGTCAGACTTAGCACTGCGATGAAAGGGTTGGAAGGATCGTCGCACAACAGCGCAATTCGATTCTGATGCAGTGCCGGAGAACTGCCATAGCCCCAACCAATGCCGTACTTACTAATGTTGATTACACCTAAGTCGCGAGTCCAAAGCAGCTTGCCATTCAGGTCGTAACAATGTAGTCCTTCGGATCCGAAGAAGGCAACCAGATGCTTTCCGTCGGTAGCCAATGTTGTGTTGGCATGCGTGGCTTTTTCATGACGAGTGGCCCGCGGCTTCGATGTTTGCGCCGTCTTACGCCACAATTCCTTACCGCTTTGCGAATCGTAACAGAGCACAACCCAGCTTTGTTCTTCGTTGTCCTCGGCAGATGTAGGCTCACCGCCAACAGCCACTTTTAGTGGAGCCTTCCCGGCAGCTTTGCGAACTGCAGAACAAACATAAATTCGGTTTCCGGCAATGATTGGACTGGAATGACCAAGTCCAGGAACGGGGCTCTTCCATTTGATACCAGCAATTTCCCCAGTAGAAGCATCAGCATTCCAGGCTGCGCGAATCGGATGACCATCGGATACACCAACGCCTTCCCGTCCTCGAAAGGCTGGCCAATTGTCCGTCTCAGCGGCTTTTGTAGTTAGCGATGCCGTTAACGATAGAGAGATGGGTAGACTGATAAGCTCCCGCCTGGAAAATTGCATAATCACCCCTGTTAGAATCTACCATAATCGATCTCTTGGCTTGTATGGACGGGGCACGGTCCAGGGGAACAACTGGTGACCTGATTCTAGCCTACGTATTACAATCACTAAAAGGGAAAATTTATGTTACGCCTGCTTGCCGTTGTCTTGTTCGCACAATCCACTATGCCTCAAAAGGCTTTGGAAATTCGGTCCTTTGATCGAATCCTTTTGCTGGAAACAAAGGGTGAAACCTCCGCCAGCGTGAGCCTTGGCGACATTGATAAGGATGGCGATTTGGACATTATTCTCGCCAAGGGCCGCCACTGGCCTCTACATGATCTAATCCTGCGCAACGACGGAAAAGGTAACTTCACCACCGAAACTCTGAGCGAATCGCCGGATCGAACTTACTCCGCTGCATTAGCTGATTTGGATGGCGATGGTGACTTAGACATAGTTGTAAGTAACGATCAACCGGACAAGAAACTGATTTACTTGAATGACGGCACTGGTCACTTTAAGTTATCAGGCACATTCGGCGACCCCACTTGGTCTACGCGCTACATCACATTAGCAGATTTGAATGGCGATAAACGGCCGGACATCCTTGTGGCCAACCGCAGTTCGAATCCTAAAAATCCACGACCTAGCTTCGTTTGCCTGAACAATGGCAAGGCGGAGTTCCCTAACTGCACCGCTCTTCCGACCCAATCGGCAACAATCATTGTTGCTTCCGACTTAGACGGCGACGGCTTCATCGACTTACTCATCCCTCACCGGGATGGTGGCCAAAGTTTGATTTTTTGGAATGATGGCAAGGCCAACTTCAGTAAGCCGACTAACTTTGGACCTGCTCATTCTTCAATCCGCGCTGCCGCTTCCGCAGATATGAACGGGGATAGGAAAATGGACGTTGTAGTGGGTGATGAAAAAGGCGGACTGTTCCTATACATCAATTCCGGCAATCGCCAATTCGCCGAACCAATTTTGCTGGGCAATAAAAAAGATTCACCATATTCCATCGGCCTGGCCGACATGAACCGTGATGGCAATTTCGACGTGGTGGTGGGCAATTACGAGTCCCCGGGCTCCATTTTTCTCCAGAGTGGGATTGGTGGCCAGATTAGTGAAAAGCCGACGTTTCAAGAAACGCATTGGGGTGACGGCAAGGGAGTCGTATACGGTTTGGCAATCGGGGATCTTGACGGTGACGGCTGGCCAGATATTGCTGCCGCGCGGTCCGATGCGCCCAATGCAGTGTGGTTCAACGGGCCAGCTCGAAAGTGAGGCACATCAAACTTGATTGTGCCTCACTATTCCTATTGATTAATACTCGCTAGTAACGGCACCCTGCGCTGCAGACGAAACCAGTCGCACATACTTTGCAAACACGCCGGTCTTGTACTTCAACTTCGGGGCTTTCCACTTCGCCTTTCGCGCCGCCAGTTCCGTCTTCGACACTTCCAAAGTAATCGTCCGTTTCTCAATGTCAATGGTGATCATGTCGCGTTCTTTCACCAAGGCAATGGTCCCACCATCCTGCGCCTCAGGGGCAACGTGGCCAATCATAAATCCACGAGTCGCACCACTAAACCGTCCGTCAGTCATCAACGCCACGCTATCCGATAGCCCTGCGCCTACAATCGCGCCGGTTACCCCCAGCATTTCGCGCATGCCCGGTCCACCCTTCGGACCTTCGTAGCGAATCACCAGAATATCGCCAGCCTTGATCTTGCCCGTGGTGGCAGCCTTCATCGCATCTTCTTCTCGATTGAACACGCGTGCAGGTCCGCGATGTTGCTTCTTGTCGATGCCCGTAACTTTCAACACGCTGCCCTCCGGCGCCATGTTGCCTTTAAGAATAACGATGCCGCCGGTTTTCTTAATTGGATTTTTCAACGTATGAATCACCTGTTGTCCAGGCGTTTCCTTCACTGCGGACATTTCCTGTTTGAATGTCTTCCCGGTGATGGTCCCGCAGCTACCGTCAGCGTAACCACCGTCCATCAGTCTCTTCGCGATCACCGGAATGCCGCCTGCTTTATCCACGTCCACAGCAAAATACTTACCGGCTGGTTTGATATCCACCAACAGCGGAGTACGATTGCTGATCCTTTGGAAATCGTCGATGTTCAATTTGATGCCTGCATCTTTGGCCATTGCCAACAAGTGCAGAACCGCATTCGTCGATCCACCAGAGGCGGCAACCGAAGCAATCGCGTTATCAAACGCGGCGCGGGTGCAAATATCGCGGGGCTTCAAATCTTTCTTCACGGCGTTCATGATGATGGCACCGCAATCATAGGCCACTTGATCTTTGCGCTTGTCCACTTGGGGAATGGACGCCATACCCATGGGGCACAACCCAATAATTTCCATCACCGTCGCCATGGTGTTTGCTGTGAACTGTCCACCGCAAGCACCAGCACCTGGGCAGGCGTGATCTTCAATTTCTTTCAACTCGCATTCTGTAATTTTTCCGGCAGCGCATGCACCAACTGCTTCAAACACGTCTTGAATGCTGAGTTCCCGATCCCCCAATTTGCCCGGCAGAATCGATCCGCCATAAAACACAATAGAAGGGACATTCAATCGCAAAGCAGCCATGGCAGCGCCCGGTATGGTTTTATCGCAAGCCACTAGGCAAACCAAGCCGTCGAACATGTAACCACGAGCGGTGAGTTCAATGGAATCGGCAATCAGATCGCGCGAAACCAGCGAAGCTTTCATGCCTTCGGTACCCATGGTGATGCCGTCGGAAATGGCGATGGTGTTGAATTCCATTGGAGTCCCGCCAGCGGCGCGGATCCCTGCTTTCACCTTCACGGCGAGGTCGCGCAAATTGTAGTTGCACGGCATAGTTTCAATCCAAGTATTGGCAATACCAATAATCGGCTTGCGCAAGTCTTCATCTGTGAAGCCAATGGCTTTCAACATGGAGCGGGCGGGCGCGCGATCCCTGCCCTGGGTAATGGTATAGCTACGGAGTTCCATAGAAGTGAATCACTAGTTTATCGAATTCACGCCGGGCTGTGGTTTTATATAATCTTTATTCATGGATCTGACACGGTACTGGCGGGCGCGCCACAATGACTCCAACATTGAAGTGCAGTGGACCGGGGTTCGCTTCCAAGACGGCTGGACGTTGCGCTTACTTGTTGATGGCCAATTGAAAGCAGCCCAAAAAGTTGGCAGATTTGCTAACAATTTTGAAATGAAATATGGCCCAGTCACTATTAACTTCTGGGGCAAATTTCTCCGGCACCGGTGCAAAATTTCCGCTGAAGGAAAAGTGCTGGCTGATAGTTTCCAGCCATGGAACGCATTGGCGTTTATCCTCCTTTGCGTGGCAGCGCTAATGATAGCGATTAATGTTGTGGTCTTAATTAATCACAATAGAGCCTTACAATAGTACAGTGGAAAAATCATTGAGACTTGCCATTCTGGGTGCCGGGAATATGGGTTCGGCGCTGATTGGTGGACTTATTAAAACTGGCTTTGTATCCGCCCAGAACATTGTGGCTACGGTACGCAGTGAAGAGCGTGCCGTAGAGGTGCGGACTAAGTACGCAATTCCGGTCACTGCTGGTGGAAACCGCGAAGCCGCCCATCAAGCGGATGTGATCATCCTGGCGACAAAACCGCATGTTACTCCCAAAGTGATGGATGAAATTCATGAACAGTTACGACCCAATCAATTGCTGATCTCACTGGCCGCAGCACTGCCCCTGCGCGTTCTGGATGCCAAGGCACGCAAGGCTATGCCCATCTTTCGCGCCATTCCAAATCTTCCGGTGATTGTGGAAGAAGGGGCCACTGCAATTTGCCACAACAGCCACACCACGGCATCACAGCGCGATTATGTCCATAAGTTGTTCAGCTCCGTTGGTGTTGCCGTTGAAGTTGAGGAAGATCAACTCGATGCAGTTACCGGACTGTCTGGAAGCGGTCCAGCCTATGTCTACATGGTGATTGAAGCCTTCATCGCTGGTGGTTTGAAAATGGGTTTGTCCAGGGAAATTTCCACCAAACTGGCTGAACAAACAGTGCTGGGAGCAGCGAAACATGTGCGGACCACCGGCCTGCATCCAGCAATTTTGCGCGATGAAGTGATCACCCCAGGCGGTACGACTATCGTGGCGATTCACGAGCTAGAGCGATTAGGATTGCGATCCATGTTGATCTCAGCCATTGAATTGGCCACCAAACATGCAAAGGAGCGCGGTAAGGCCCTGGTGGCAAAGGTGGAGCATGAATAAGGGAAGACCATGAGTAAGCGAATTGTTTCTATCCATGCGCATCCCGATGATGCGGAAATCCTTGCAGGCGGCACGCTGGCCCATCTGGCGGCGCGCGGACACCAGATCACCATTGTCACCATGACGCCCGGCGATTGCGGTTCCATTGAATATGGTGCCGATGAAATAGCTGCAATGCGCCGTAACGAAGCAGCGTCAGCGGCAGCGCTGATTGGTGCCAGCTACCTATGTGCCGAATTTCGCGATTTGGCTATTTTTAATGACGACCGTTCACGGCGCCGAGTCACCAACCTAATCCGGTCGCTGACTCCCGATGTGATTCTTACTTCAGCCCCAAGTGACTATCATTGCGATCATGAAGCAACCAGCCTGTTAGTCCGCGATGCCTGCTTCGGTGTATCTTGCCCCAATTACAGCGCCGGCGATGCTGCGGCGATGAACAACATTCCGCATGTGTACTTTATGGACTCAGTAGAGGGGCGGGATCGCGATGGCCAACCCGTTAAGCCCGATTTTTGCGTGAACGTGCATAGCACTTTCATTAAGAAGCGAGAAATGCTGGCAGCCCACGCCAGTCAGCGCAACTGGTTGATGAAGCAGCATGGCATGGACGATTACTTGAAAACCATGGAGGAATGGACCCGCTGGCGTGGGGCAAGCTGCGGCGTCGCATTGGCAGAAGGATTCCGTCACTATAAAGTGCATCCATATCCTGGAACGCCGCTATTGCAGGAGTTACTGGCCGAGTTAGTTGTGCCGGAATCGAGCTAATGCCCCTCGGCTTCCAAAAACCGTTCCGATTCAATGGCCGCTTTGCATCCTGCGCCTGAAGCTGTAATTGCTTGGCGGTAAATCCGGTCCTCGACGTCTCCAGCGTGGAACACACCTGAAATGTTTGTGCGAGCCCCACCTTTACCAACAATATAACCTTCGTCGTCGGTGTCAATCTGGCCAAGAAACGGTTTGGTGTTGGGAATGTGCCCGATGGCCACGAACAGGCCGTCCACATCCTGCTTGGTGGTCTCACCAGTCACCAGATTCTTCAGCATCACACCCACAACATCACCGGTCTCATTGGGAATGATCGATTCCACTGCGCTGTTCAAAATCATCTTTATCTTAGGGTTGTTCATGGCCCTGTCAATCATGATTTTTGAAGCACGGAACTGGTCACGCCGATGCACTAAGGTAACGCTTTCGCCGAATCGTGTAAGGAAGTTCGCTTCCTCCATGGCCGAATCTCCACCGCCGACCACCATGATTTTTTTGTTGCGGAAAAAGAAGCCGTCGCAAGTGGCGCAGGAACTGTAGCCTTTGGCAATAAACTTCTCCTCACCCGGAATACCCAGCCAGCGCGCCGAAGCGCCGGAGGCGATGATTACTGTCCGCGTTTCAATCCATTCGCCAGCAACTTTCAGACGGAAAGGGCGTTTTGAAAAATCAGCTTCCTCCACGGAACCATGAATGTAGTCAGCACCAAAGTGGATGGCCTGCTGCTTCATATTCTCAACCAACTGGGGGCCATCCACGCCTTCTGGGAAACCAGGAAAATTTTCAACCAAAGAGGTGATGGAAAGTTGGCCACCTGCTTCGTGACCGATAACCACGAGCGGGTTTAGACTTGCTCTTGCAGAGTAAATGGCGGCTGTGTTTCCGGCGCAGCCTGAGCCGATAATAACGACGTTTCGCATGATAAAGGGTTGGATGAGACGCCATCCAAACATCATGCTAGCACGCCCATAGATGGAAAAATATTCCCATGGCACAATCGAATAGGCGGGATTTTCCTGGTTGACGTTTATTCCTTATTTAAACTTATTGGAACAAATCAACCGGAAATGGAGATGCGGTTCGTGCTTCTGCCGGATGCAAGCGCACAGACCATCGAAAAATTTCGCGTAGCGTTCCGAATTGGCAAAACACAAGAGTTCAGTATCATTCCAAAAGCGGACGCCGTTAGTGGCGAAGAATTTCTGGCGGCAGAACCTTTTCGCATCTCACCAACCATACCCTGCCCGACCAGCGCGGCGAGCCTTGGCGTATTTTGGGAACCGCTTCCGCTGTTGGCGCGATATCGGGACTTAGTGTTGCGGGCCACGCTATTAGCAATATCAATCACGTGAAGCGGAAATTGAGCCAACACATTCCTTTCAGTAAGTTACTTATCGCGCATGTCGTAACATAGCAACCTTGGCCCCTTATCCGTAATTGTGTCCTTGCCGTTCTGCACAACATAAAGCAATCCACGGCTCAGCACTGGTAGCGCCCAGGTCTCACGTGCGGCGCACAGCCATGCCCTCGATATTTCCTTATAGCCTTTGGGCGACAGGTCCATCCACAGCAAATGTCCGTACTCGCCTAACGCCAGAAACTTTCCATCGACATGAAGAAGATTGCCGCGATAGGTGCTTAACATCGCTTCCCGGTTTTCACCGTTCATCTTCACCATTTCTTTCCATTCCGGATTTGTCCGCCAGACTGTCTTTCCAGTCTTGGCTTCTACGCAAGCCAGGGCCGCGTCAGGCTCATTGCGGCCGTCGAACCCATATAGATAGCCATCTCGGTGAATGGGCGTGTTGAAGTGCATCCCAAACTCAGGAGACGTCCAAGCCAGCTTCGCTTTAAAGTCGGGCGTGATCTCAAGCATCGCGCCACCAGTTTTATAGCTGGCCGAGATGAACACGTTGTTACCGAAGATTACTGGGCATGATGCATTTACCGATTCATAACTTTTGCTGCGCCATGGAAATGTGAAATCCACTTTCCCAGTGGCTGGATCCAACATGATCAATCCGCCATTAGGTGGACGGCTTTCTCCACCCGCCAGGATAAAGACGCGCTTCTTGCCGTGCATAATCGCAGGAATGGGCGATGCGTAGCTGGGACCCCACTCAGTTCCCGATCCCCAAATCATTCGCCCCGTCATTTTGTCGAACGCAGCAGCAGTTGGACCGCCGGGCGCGCCGACATTGACAATCAATTGATCTCCATCCAATAGCGGCGTCGATGCTACACCAAAGAAGTCCTGCGGCAGTTTGAACTCTTGTGGAATGTCGCGACGCCACAATACTTGGCCATTGTTCATGTTCAAACAATGGAACTTGCCCTCAGCACCCATTGTATAAACGCGATCCCCATCCATCACCGGGCTTGCCCGCGGACCGTTGTTATAGCCGTAACGATCTTCAAACTGGGTCTCGTAAGTATGCTGCCAATACCGCTCGCCGGTTTCCGGATGCAGGCACTCCACCATTTCAAGCTTCCCTCGCCGATGGAAGAAAACCAGCTTGTTTCCAGCGACTGCGGGCGAGCTATATCCAGTGCCTTTGCTCATCTCCCAAGAGAGCGTTGGGCCTGAGGCTGGGAACTTCTTAATCAACTTGGTTTCAGTGGAAACCGCATCATGCGTTGGTCCAAGGAAGCTGATCCAATCGTGCGTGATCGCACCCTTTGCCAAAGGTTTGGGGGCTTTGTGCAATGTTGTTTCCGGATTTGCTTTCGCCTCCGCTGGGGTACCACTTGGCTTAGCAACTTTAGGAGGCGCTGGATCGGCTGTCTTTTGCGCGAAAGCCTGGCTGAAGGACATGGTAGAAAGTAAGAAGGTGCGGCGTTTCATAGGCGACAATGGTTATTCTCTCATTTAACCTCAAGTTGGAAGTTGAAGAAGTTTTTGCGAACAAACACACTACAGCCTCGCGAACCAGCAAAAGCAAATTCGATTCCGTTCAACTGGCGTTCCTCATCAACCTTCTGGACTGCCAACCCTAGCAGCCTGCTTTTTACAGCTCCCATTCACGGTGCTCAAGCCGTGTTTGAGATTCAGATTATATTCGGAACGCCAGAGGAGTTAACCACCTCGAGGACTTGATTTTTTGGGAAGTTGCTGGCCAGCAATTTGTCTTCCTGAATAAAGAGTCTCACGGATTCTTGAAAGCGCAACGGTTGCATTTTTGCAAGCCGCTGAAAAGAGGGGGGAATTAATTTGAAACGTGTTGTCACCGTCTTTTCGCTGATCCTTGAAATGGGCATTTGTGGGTCCCGCCCACGAAATGTTGGTCACCCAAAGGTTGACACTCAGGAGCTTAAAAAAAGGCGCCAATGGGACATGGGAACTGGCAGCTCGCATAGGGCATAGTAATGGTTTCATGGGAAGTGTCCCCACTGGCTTGCGGTATCCAGTGAAGGATTAGCGGTGTGTGAACAATTCCAGAGTCCTAAAATCATTTTCCGCGATCTGCTGTGCCAGTCCGGCATGAGTCAACAGCGAGGTTTGCTCTTTCAGCAGCGTGCTTTCGGAAACCAGCAACACGCGACGATATCGGTCGGATCGCAACCGATAGGAATATTCCAAATACTCCAGCGGCTGCGCCACAGCGCATTGCATCAGAACATCCCAGAAACTTTTTCGGCGAAGTAAGCGTTTCGGCACCGCCGCCTCTGATGGAATTTCAATAGGAATACGTCCGTCAAGAAGCTGCGCGCCTATGCAATTTTGAACATCAAATGCGCGTTCAGGATCGGCGGAAGGAAACTTCGCCAAGACAAGTGCAACTTCATCCTGCGATATCGCGAAAGCATCCCAGCGCATCCGTGTCGCACCGCTTACAAAGCTGCCGCGAGCGATTACCTCGCTTACTCGGTCCGGATCTTTGCCCGTATACCCAAGCATGCGCTCCACAAGGTCGTGCAGATCCATGTTTTGCACAAATACCTGGGTCATGGGCGAAGCTTCCCCGGCATCGGAACTGATCTTCACAGGAATTTGAGACATCATCCAATCTAACTACAATTGAGGAAGCGCGGACAAGGACTATCGACTTCTTTACTCGTCATCTGCGAGCATGATAAGGAAACGCATGCTCACTGCCTTACTCGCCCAGGAAATAGCCAGCCGCGGTCCCATTTCCTTTCGCGAGTTCCAAGAAACCGCTTTGTACCATCCACAGCATGGCTACTATCGCCGCGAACAAAATCCTTTCGGCGTCCGAGGCGATTTTTATACAGCGGAACAGCTTCAACCAGTCTTTGGACTTTTAATGGCCTGCGTCGTAGATGAACTTTTTGCACGCATTGCGGGCACCGGCCCGTTGTCGGTTGTGGAATTGGGTGCCGGTCGCGAAGAGATGCGTCCATACCTGCGGCAATGGAACTATCATGCAGTTGAAAGTGGAAGAGGAGAACTTCCGTCACAAATCCGCGGCGTTGTTTTTGGAAACGAGTTTCTGGATGCACTCCCAGTGCATGTTGCCCGTAAGCGAGGGTCGTTGTTCCGTGAAATTCTTGTCGAGTACAAAGAAGCTGCGTTTCGTTTTGTAGAAGGCGAAGCAGTGGATGGTGATCTTGGAAATTACTTATCTAAACATGCGGCACATGTTCCAGATGGAACTCTTGTGGAAGCCCACCTGGATGCAATTCATTGGCTGGACAAACTGGATAAATCGTTTGAAGCCGGCTTCCTTCTTTTTATCGACTATGGATTCACCGAGCGCGAGCGAGTTCGCTTTCCCAATGGTACGTTGATGAGCTACTCGAGGCATCAAGCCGACGAAGATGTTCTGAAGACTCCCGGAGGCCGTGACATCACTACACACGTGCCCTTCACAATGATTATTGAAGAAGCAAAACAGCGCGGATTTCAATTGGAACTTCTTCAAACACTTGCCCAACTCTTGTTGAACGTTGGCGAAAAAGACCACTTTCATGAGGTTTTAGCAGGAAAAAGCGAATTGGAGGTACAAAGAAGGCGTGGCCAGTTGAAGACATTACTCTATGGAATGGGTGAAACGTTTCGGGTACTGCTGTTCTCCCGCGGATTGGAAGAGCCTTCGAAATAGAACAGCCCCGGTTGCCCAGGGCTGGTTTGGTTTTTGTTTGAAGTCGCTTCTTCTATTCGAAGAGGATACTACTTCTTTTTCTTAGCGGCTGCCTTCTTCTTGGCCGGAGCCTTCTTAGCAGCTTTCTTTGTTGCGTTCATCATCGATTGATTCTCCCTAACATTCAAGTTTTGCGACCTTTTGCAAGATCGCTGTTGTGATCCCAGTTATAAGGTTGTTTCGAAAGAATGTCAAGAAAAAAATGCGTTGAAGAACGCAATATACGAAAAAACGAAAAATGAAAGTATTGTTTTATTGCTTCGAAGTGCTTCAAACCACTTGTTTATGCGGTTGCGGCGCAGTTAGCATGATTATAGTGAGCTCAAAAACAATTTTGCGAAACAGGCTGCGATTCATGCCGTTGTTGATCATCGCGGGATGCTTTTTGTCGTCTACATCGTGCTCTTCCAATCGTACTGTTGCATCAAAAACTCCTGCAACGCCAAAGCCTGCGCGCATTGGAAGTAAACAACAGGGCATTGCAAGTTGGTATGGAGAACCGTATCACGGAAGACAAGCTGCCAATGGTGAGATCTACAATATGGATGCGCTCACTGCGGCTCACAAGACGTTGCCATTTGAAACGTGGGTGCGCGTAAAGAATCTTTCGAACAAAAAAATTACGGAAGTTCGAATTACAGATCGCGGTCCCTTCGTTCCAGGTAGAATCATCGATCTTTCGCGTGCCTCTGCTCGCGAAATTGAATTGGTTGGGCCGGGTACTGCTCGTGTTCGTCTGGAAGTCATCAAACCTCCGAAGCAATTTTCACAGCACACACTATTCGCAGTCCAGATAGCCGCTGTCACTGATCGGGGCTTGGCAAATCAAATTGCAAAGCAGGCGGAGAGTTTTGGAGCAACTTCTGTTTCTGAAAAACCTGGCAGCCGACCCACCGTTTTTCGAGTACTGGTGGGCAAGGAACAAGAACCCAAAGCCACCGCACTTCTGAGGAGGATCCGCAGAGATTATAAGGATGCGTTCCTGATTAAGTTGTAAGCGGCTCCATAGTTAACGCTAATCGATGTTTTGGAGAAATAATTCCCGTTGTTTTACACTACCCACATGCTGTCCCAAGTGAGGGTACAGTAATAAAGCAAATGCACTACCCACCCCACATCAAAGTACTAAACATTAATATCTTGCGGTCTAGCCAAGAACATTAAGAAAAAGGTAGATTTTATAGTCGGGTCTAGCACTACATACATGACTGGTTCCCCAATAGGAGGAATCAGCGAGTTGGGGGAGGGGAAATGGTACCAATGCCTGGGGAACGGGCTAATGTTTTGGTGGGTCAATCGCCAAAGCTCCATCAGGTGGGTCGTTTAATCGAGAAATTGGCTCAAAGCCGAAACTCGGTTCTGATACTGGGGGAATGTGGAACGGGTAAAGAGGTTGTTGCCCGGTCCATATACAACAAGAATCCAAAAGGTCCTTTCGTTACTATCGATTGCTCATCGCTAGTAGGGCCGCTTATGGAAAGTGAATTGTTCGGACATGTGAAGGGATCCTTTACGGGAGCCCTGAATACAAAAATAGGCTTGCTGGAACTGGCAAACAACGGGACAGCGTTCTTTGACGAAATTGGGGAATTGCCTTTAGAACTGCAAGCCAAGCTTTTGCGCGTGTTGCAGGAAAAGGAATATCGGCCGGTGGGTTCGCTGGTCACCAAGCGTTCCGATTTCCGAATTGTCGCAGCGACGAATAAGGATTTGGAGAAGGAAGTAGACAAGGGTACTTTCCGGAAAGATCTTTACTATCGGCTAAAGGTTGTAAACGTTAGACTTGCCCCGCTACGGGAACGCCGCGAAGATGTGCCGGCATTGGTGGCCCATTTCCTGGAGCGATTCGGCAGTGGGCATGTTCTAACACAAGAATGCCTCGAAGCCATGCTGACGTACGATTGGCCGGGCAATGTCCGTGAACTGGAACATGCCATTGAAGGAATGGTAGCGATTCATACCGGTCCACTACTGCATGTCCAGGATCTACCAAGTTGCATTCGCAACTTCCTGCATCACCAAAGACTGCCCGCTATGGCAGCAGCGGCATCCTCCATGAATTCGACATCACAAGGAATTGATTATGTGAATGCACAAACTCCCCAAATAATGCAATTCCCCAATTGTCCGGTTCCTACACTTATCGAAATGGAAAGGCGTATGATACAACAAGCACTTGAATATACGAAAGGCGACCGTTTGACTGCTGCAACCATTCTTGGAATTGGCCGGACCACGCTGTACCGGAAGTTGAAAGAATACCAGATGGAAGCCTGAGAACTTTGGAAAGCTGTACCCACTTCCTAAGAAGGAGTGGCAAACAGGAGATGTTGATGGCACCCCAAACCAGTTGGAATTTGCTTCTAATCGCGAGTGATCCTTGGGATAGCGGTTTAGTTCGAGAAGCACTCAGTGAATTAGAAGAGAACAAATACGCAACTTCGTTTCAAAGAACGATCAGTTGGCAAATGGCCGAATGCTTAGAAGACGCTTTGGACCTGGCCGGCACTGGTAACTACGATATAGCCTTGTGTGATTTGCAATTGTCCGATAGCGACGGTCTGCACACGTTATTGAAATTGAAAGCGAAAGCTCCGCAAATGCCCGTGATTGTGCTGGTTGACCGGAAGTCAGAGGATCTTGGAATCGCCGCGATGCGGGAAGGTGCCCAGGATTATCTACTGAAAGAGGAATTCGATTGCGTCCCGCTGGCACGTTCCATTCGATATGCCATGATTCGTCGGCAAAACGAGATGGCTATTGAAGAACATTGGGGCACGGATAAGCTCACGGGCCTTTTAGATCAAAAAGAGTTCCTGCGCCAAGCAAGCTATGCGATCGACTTGGCGAAGAGTACGGGGCTAAGTGCGTCGTTGACCCTGGTGGAGATCGCCTCGGAAGATACCGGCAGGGTGATTCCCGACCGAACTTTAGACGTTTTGGAAATTTCAGAACGATTGCGAGGCATCTTTGATCCTCCAGATTTAATAGCGCGGATCGGATCCTTCAAATTTGCTGTTCTGAGTATCGCCAAAGCGGATGAAATTTCCGTACCGCGATGGATCACCCCATCAGGAATTCCTGTCGCCCATGGGCACGCTGGATTTCAAGCGGGTATGCCGCATCCGCTTGCCGCACTGTTGGCTGAGGCCGACCAAGCTCTGGCCCAAAACAAACTACAAACCATGGCAGCGTTTCACCGACAAGATTGAAACTAGCACTCGACGCCACTTACAGCATCGGTAAGAATCTCACCGGAGTTGGTGTTTACTCGAAAGAGATTCTTGAGGGACTTGCTACAGCCCACCCCGAAGTCGATTTCCGCTTTTACTATCGCACTCACCGTTATTTAGCTGCTCGCCGGCAAGAATTGCCTTCCAATGTGAAGATTCGTGTGCTGAATGATTTGAGTTTCCTTCCTGCCTTTGAACTTTTCCATGGCCTGAATCAACGGTTGTCAAAACGAAAAGCCAAGCGCACGGTCACCACTTTTCACGACCTGTTTGTCCTTACAGGCGATTACTCTACCCCAGCATTTAAGCAGCGTTTCGCAGCACAGGCACGCTATGCAGCCGAACGATCAGACCTCATCATTTGTGTCTCTGCCTTCACCGCCGGACAGGTTGAGGAGCTTTTGAAGGTAGACAAATCTCGCTTACGAGTGGTGCATCACGGTGTTCGATTCCCCGCACCAAATACCGAACCGCTGACACTGAACCGTGATCGGAAAGTGATTTTGTTTGTTGGTGCCATTCAGAAGCGCAAGAATCTGAGCCGCTTAGTGAAAGCTTTTGAGCAGGTTGGTCCGGAATGGAAAATGGTGCTGGCAGGTTCCTATGGGTTTGGTTCGGAAGAAATCCTGGAACAGATCGCCGAGAGTCCGCGCCAGGCCGATATTGAATTGCCTGGATATGTAACCGACGAAGAGTTGGAAGACTTATACACCAATTGCGATATTTTCGCGTTTCCTTCGCTGGATGAGGGATTCGGAATTCCAGTCCTTGAGGCGATGGCTTGGGGCATCCCCGTTTTTACCTCTGATCGTTCCGCGATTCCTGAAATCACCGGCGATGCCGCAATCCACGTTAATCCAGAAGATCAGGAAGAAATGATCTTTGCCTTAAAAACGTTGACGTCACAGGAAGGATTGCGAAAAAAACTATCGCAAATGGGCATGGAGCGGGCTGCGCAGTTCAGTTGGGATGGCGCAGTGGATCAAACTTGGGAAGTTTACAAAGAACTATTCTGAGGGGTTGGGAGAAAAAGAGACTACTTGGACTCTTCTTCCAAAGAGATTTTCAAAGCCTTGAGAAACTTCTGATCCTGGGAAGTCCATTTAACCTTCCGAACTTCATCGGAAGTAGTCACAAGTTCACCCAAGCCTTCTTCGCCGTTTTCGTCGCGCTTGTTAAACCCAATGGTTGCTTCAAGTACTAAAAACACGTCGTAGCCGCCGCGCTTGATTTCACCGATTGCCGCTGCAATACGGTCAGAATCAGAAAGGGATTCGTTAATCGCGTTCCCCAGATCCTGCATCAGTTCTTTGAGACGATCGTCCAAATGATGCCCCTTGCTTTATACTTCACAAGCTTCTTTAGAATACCATTGTTCACACAATTGTTCTTCCGAAGATCGTGAACGTTTCTACTCAAGATTTATCGGCAGAATGCCATTCACCCAATAGGACGCATATAATTGGGATTGAGTTGCTTATATGTTTTTACTTGTAAAACGGTTTTTCCAAAGTGTGATTCCTGGCGTGATCCGTCCGCTTCACATTTTGTGGAATGAGATCATCGGCTTCATTTTCATTTCTTTGGGTGTTGTGGGATTAAGCCGCACCTATAGTTTCTACCGCGATTCAGCCCACAGCGAAGAGCAAGGAATGAAAATGCTCTTCACCGGCAGCTTTGCGGTGATCATGCTTTACTTCGGAATTACTTCATTTTGGCGCGCTCGTAAAATCGGCAAGACTTCATGAATGAGTTTCCGGGCCAATACCCTTACACCAGGGGTATCTACAAAGACATGTACCGGACCCGTCACTGGACCATGCGCCAGTACGCCGGGTTCGGATCCGCCCAGGAATCGAACCAGCGATATAAGTATCTTCTATCACAAGGCACCACCGGGCTCTCAGTTGCGTTTGATCTTCCGACACAAATGGGGATGGATTCCGATCACCCCCTTGCAGCAGGTGAAGTAGGCCGTGTAGGGGTGGCAATTTGTTCACTAGCCGATATGGAAGTATTGTTCCATGAAATTGAGTTGGAGAAAGTCTCCACTTCAATGACCATCAATTCCACAGCGGCGATTCTGCTGGCGCTTTATATGCTGGTCGCAAGGCGGCAAGGTGCCGATCCTAAGAAGCTGCAAGGCACCATTCAGAACGACATGCTGAAGGAGTACGTTGCCAGAGGAACGTACATCTATCCTCCACGCGCCGCAATGCGGATCATCACCGATCTGTTTTCCTGGGCGCAGACAGAGATGCCTGAATGGAACACAATTTCCATTAGCGGCTATCATATTCGCGAGGCTGGCTCAACCGCTGTGCAGGAAGTGGCGTTCACAATGGCCAATGCTATCGCTTATGTTGAGGCCGCAACCAAAGCCGGCATGACTGTTGATTCCTTCGCGCCCCGGCTATCCTTCTTCTTCAACTCGCACAATAATTTTCTGGAAGAGATCGCAAAATTCCGCGCGGCGCGGAGGCTTTATGCCAAAACCATGCGCCACCGTTTTGGGGCGAAGGATCCCAAGAGCATGATGCTGCGCTTCCATGCCCAGACGGCAGGCAGCACCTTAACTGCTCAGCAGCCCGATGTGAATCTTGTGCGAGTCACCATGCAAGCGCTAGCAGCAGTGCTTGGCGGCGCTCAGAGCCTGCACACTAACTCGCGCGATGAAGCTTTGGGATTACCAACTGAGGAATCAGCGCGGCTGGCGTTGCGCACGCAGCAGATCATTGCGTATGAATCGGGAGTGACTTCAGAGCCCGATCCGCTTGGTGGCAGCGAATACATTGAACGGTTGACGGATGAAATTGAGGCTGCGTCGCAGCTGTACCTGGATCGCATTGATGGTATGGGTGGGGCGTTAGCGGCCATAGAAGCGGGCTACATTCAATCAGAGATACAAGATGCGGCCTATGCAGCTCAAAGGGCCATTGAATCGGGAGAGCACATCGTTGTAGGTGTGAATCGCTTTCGCATGGAAGAGCATGCGGCATTGTCTGCCTTTCGAATTGACCCAGCGATCGAGAAAGGTCAATGTGAGCGGTTACGGCAAGTCCGGGCCTCGCGTGTTGATGACGATGTTGCTGCACGGCTGAATGCGCTGGAGATAGCGGCCAGG
>JAYTTF010000088.1:0-28027 GCA_043745195.1 Bryobacterales bacterium
GCGCCGCTAAGTTCAATCATTGAAGTCTGAACTTGGCAAGTGTAGTTATAGGCAGCTTTCCCAGGAATAGTGACTTCAATAAATTCCTTGGCGCGTCCACCACGCTCCGCAGTTGAATCACCCAAATGGGTCTCCACATACCCCTTTTGCTTCAGCCTCTCCAGAGTGCTGTAAATGGTGCCGATCAACGCACTGCGTCCTGTCGTCTCTTGAATCAGCATACGGATCTTCATCCCATACGCTTCCTTGGGGCCGAGATGAAGCGCGGCAGCGAGGATCTGAAATTCGAGAAAACCCAACAAATCGTCTTTTGGCATAATAATCTTCTACAATTCCGAGTATACTGGAAGCCGGGGCTTTGTCAACCCTCGCGAAACACAAATTTGAGATAGCGATACAGATGGTAGAGACCAACAACAAACATTGCCAACGCAAGGGTGCAAATGCCCACGCATTCCAACACGTGGATAAATTCTTTGGGCTCAGAAATCAGTTTGGTTAGGGTGTCCATAATATTATCGACAATTCCGATAATATACTCCGTGGCAGCGGATGTCAAGTAGTAATTTGTGATTGCACGCACGTATATATCAGATATATACTTGATCCGTGGGACAACCCAAAGATCCTCTTATCCATTGCACGGGGTTCGACTGGGACGATGACAACGCGAACAAGAATTGGAACCTTCATCAGGTAACTCCAGAAGAAGCCGAAGAATTGTTCCTCAACCACCCGCTTATTGTAAAAAGTGACATCGGTCATTCAAGGAACGAAACGCGGTATTTTGCTTTGGGTCAATCGAACAAGGGCAGACTCTTGTTCGCCGCGTTCACTATCCGAAAAGTTTTGATCCGAGTGATCTCAGTCCGAGACATGAATCGAAAGGAAGGTGCCTATTATGAAAACTACGAAAAAGAAAATTCCTAACTTCAAATCCGAAGACCAGGAACGAAAGTTTTGGGGCACGAACGATTCCACGGAATTCATCAATTGGAGCCAGGGCGTTCGAGTCAAGCTTCCGAATTTGAAGCCTTCTTTGCGAACCATATCCATTCGATTGCCTGTCTCGATGATCGAGGACTTAAAGGTGCTCGCCAACAAGCGGGACGTGCCCTATCAATCCTTGCTCAAAGTATTCCTGGCCGACCGATTGGCCCAGGAACGGTGATCCACTTTTTCCAACTTTTCAACAAAAAAGTCAGTCCCAAAAAGTTCAACCCGAAGTCATCGAAATATTTTTCATTCCCTCCAAACATCGATAATTATGTTATTTCCCAAAAGTTAACTAAATCTCCATTAAAGTTCTTGACATAAATCGAAAGTGGAAGTAGCGTCTAAGCTGGCAGGTCGAAAGATGTCGGATACTGATCGTATGAAATCGGGGCTGGTCGTAGGCCTAGGATTTGCAAACGTCAGTAGAGATGCCATTGTCCATGCGCAATCCAACTGTAATTAGCGCAACGCATGTGGGAGTTCGATTGCGCAAGAAGCCCGAGCTGGTTATGGAACATAAGAGGCCTACTATCGGACCCGGTGCAATTCACAATGCGGTGGCGGCAGCTGATACAACGACAGACAATGTACACTGCAACTGAGGTCAAACTATGAAACGACAATTCTTTCTAAACAGCTGCTTCGTTCTTGTGGTTCTTCTGCTGTCTTATGGTTTATTCAAAAAAGCGCCACTAACAGCAAGAGCCGCCTCATCAGGACCAACACCTTACACGGTAAAAATAAGACAGGCTGTATTAGATACGCAAGGTAAGCAACTTCCTTTAAACATCACAATGACAGTTGCTGTTATTACCCAATGGCATAGAGATCCCTCCAGTAACTGCACTTTGTCACTTGCGGGCAAACCAATTCGAACCAGAGTTGTCGAGTCTTATTCAGGAGACGAAGTAGTTGGCGGTTTTCGGAGCGCAAAAATTGTTCACGGAAATAATGTAGAGTGGTTTGCTCTTGATATAGGCTGCGCTCTTGTTCAAGCTAAGTACTATTTCGGGAATAGCGTAAATACTCATAATCTTATATCGCTAATTCCTGGTGAGCCGGACCGTACTCTCTTTCACGTTTCCGATGCTTTCAACCTAAAAACGTCAGTTGAGTTGGTAACAGTACAACGAAAGGTTGCCAGCAATTGGACTTGCCGTCATAGGATCAGCGCAATAGCATCACCCAAATGGGGAGACTGAAGTGCGTAAAAAAGGTCGCCAAAGGGGACACGGTACCCAGGCCGCTACGCTTAGTGCTTTATAGGATTCTATTTAGAGTTCTGTTGCTTCAGGCCCGGGAACCATGTCCCCGTTTGGCTCACGATTCCCCGATCTTCGAGACAATCAACTGCCGTTTCTAGGATAATTGGTGACTCAAACGGTGAGACTGAAGTACTGAAAAATTGCCGCCAGTGGGGACACGGGAGACAGGCAGCTCGCTTAGGGCAACGCATTGGTTTCATGGGAAGTTTAGTAGCTTGTGCCAGCCACCCATGTCCCCACTGGCTCGCAGTATCCCAATTCTCTAAGGCTACAGCCCGATAGCATTCCAATGCTATCGGGCTATGTTCACAGAATAGTGTCAGGCAATGCAAGATTTAGCTGACGTGGCGCAGTTTTGTTACTCGGCCGACCTCAACCCATTCCACAATATAAATATCGCCCTTGCGATCAATGATGCCACCGTGCGGAGCGACAAACTGACCAGCGATAAAGTTGTCGCGGCTCTTGGTGCGCAATGCTCGTGCACTTGGTCCGCCATCGCCTAAATGGGCAAGCAATTGGTTCTTTTCGTCGAATAGCGTAATACGCGCTGCCAGATCGGGAATCAGCATTTTGCCTTTGCGGATGCTGAAATGGCAAGGGGCATTGGTGTTGCCGACGAAGTGGGAATGCTTGCCGTCGAGAGTGAAATACTGCAGACGATTGTTGGAACGGTCAGCTACACAAACCATTGGAGTCTTGCCGCGTTCGTCAATGATAATGCCGTGCGGTGAATTCAATTGGCCTGGTTCCTTGCCTTTGCCGCCGCCGAAAGTGCGGATGAATTTGGCATCCTTTGTGTATTGATTGATGAAGCTGGATCCGTAGCCGTCACCCACGTAAATATCACCATTCGGCGCAACGGCCAAATTGGTAGGTGTGTACTTGATGTTCTTCCCGTCTTTATCCTTTTTCTGATATTCAGGGGACTCATCGGGGTAACCAATCTCCCAAACTTTTTCACCCTTCAGATCTGTCTTGGCGACAATGCTGCGCTTGGTATCGCACATGTAAAGGAACTCTTGGCTCCCCTCTTTGCGGATGTGGAGTCCGTGTGCGCCGCCTTTGAATTCTTTGAAGAATGACCGGACAAACTTGCCTTTGCTATCGAACACCACCATGGAATCGTCACTCTTACTGTTCTTGTTGACGGTGTGGTGAATGTAGATATGGCCTTGTGCATCTTCCACAACGCCATGGCAGTTTCCGTAGGAGATTTCTGAAGGAAGCTCGCCCCAATCGTGAGTGACTTCGTACTTATATTTGCCTTCGCCAATGATAGGAAGGCTGGCTCCGGACTTGGTGTTGGCACCCATGATGTAGGGCGCAGCCACGGTGCTGGCGGTGGCTGCTAAAAAACCTCTGCGTGTAGTGTTCATTCATTTACTCCTTGAAAAAAGGTCCTTTTGAGTATATTACATTGCCATGATCTGAAACCCGGCGTCGACGTACAGGACGTTGCCTGTAACTCCGCGGCCGAGGTGGCTGGCGAGGAAGACGGCGGAATCGCCGACTTCTGCGGGGTCGGTAACGCGCTTCAAAGGGGAATGGGTGGCGACCAGTTCCAGCATTGCAGAGAAATCTTTAATGCCCCGGGCGGAAGCAGTTTTAATGGGCCCTGCGGAGATGGCGTTGACGCGGATGTTGCTTGGGCCAAGATCGTAAGCCAGGTAGCGAACCGATGCTTCGAGAGCTGCCTTGGCGACGCCCATCACGTTGTAGTTGGGGCAGACGCGGGTGGAGCCGAGGTAGGTGAGGGTCATGATGGATCCGCCGTTTGGCATAAGAGGGGCAACCGCATTGCAGATGGCGACGAAGGAATAGGAACTGACGTTTTGGGCAAGCAGGTAGCCATCGCGGGAGGTTTCCAGGAACGGCCGGCTGAGATCCTCTTTGTTGGCAAAGGCGATGCTATGGACGACGGTATCCAACGTGATGTTTTCGGCCTTCAGCGTTTCAATGAGGCTGGCGATTTCTGCGTCGGAAGTGACGTCGCAATTGATGATCTTGGTTGCACCTAACTCAGCGCCAAGTTCCGCCACGGTTTTTTGGAGCCGCTCGCCCTGGTAAGTGAGGATGAGTTTGGCGCCTTCGCGGACCATGGCTTGGCCAATGGCGTAAGCGATGCTCCATTTGTTGGCGAGGCCCAGAATCAGGGCAGTTTTGCCTTCTAAGAGATTAGACATGGAATGTTCTATTTTACCCCGACCTTACCGCACGGCAGTAGGTTTGCCGCCATTTTCTTTGCTGCGTTGGGCGGCGTCCATAAATGCGAAAATCTCCATGGTCTCTACGTTCGGCACTGGGGGCACACCTGTCTGGAAGAACGTCACAAGCTCCTTCAGCATTGGACCATAGGCATGCTTGTACTTCGGCGTGGCCACCATATCTTTTTCACGGAAAGCCATGCCGCCGTAGTCGCCATATGGCCGCAGAACATTCACCGTTCCTAATCGGCCATCTTTCCAGCGGCAGGTGACCACATCATTGGCGGAAACTGTGCGTGTGACTTCTACGCAACCGGGGCCCATGACAGTGAACAACATTTCTATGGGGTGAATTGCGTACCAAGCCAAATCCAGTTTGTGAGTGGATTCCAAAGGTCCGGGCCCCCACACAACTACCGTCTTATTGTTCGGTGATTTCAGAGCAGGCAAAATGTCGGCCCAGCGTAAACTGGATGCGGAAAACCAGGGGACGTTGGCTGCTTTCGCTATGCGGGCAATTTCCTTTGCATCTTCGTAAGTTGCGGCCATTGGTTTATCGATGAACACTGGCTTGCCGCATTTCACAGCTTCCTGAAACTGTTCCAAATGCTTTCGTCCATCGACGCTTTCAAGCAGTATGCCATCCACCTTGCCGCAAAGCTGGCCGATTTTGCCGACAATTTCTACGTGGTACTTTTCCACGAGTTCCTTGGCATAGCCTTCCACGCGGCTGATGCTGGATTCAATATCGGGGCTGCCGCCTTTATAAGCCGCGACAACTTTCGCGCCAGGGATATGGCCCGGCGCAACAGAGTCGTTAAAGGCTTTGCTGAACACGCTGACGTGGGATGTGTCCGTCCCGATGATGCCCAAGCGAATATCCGCCGCACCAAGAGGTGCCGCTGTGACGCAGAATAGTAGAAGTGCAATAGCTCGCATAAAGGGCATTGTATCCTGATCGAACAGCGCGTGGATCTTTCAACACCATTAATGTACTTAAAAGGCGTAGGGCCTCAGCGGGCCGCCATGCTCCAAACCAAGGGTTTGGAAACTGTGGCGGACCTGCTTTCCTATTCGCCCTTTCGCTATGAAGATCGCAGCAACCTTAAACCGCTGAGGGAACTTGCGCCCGGTGAAATGGCAACGGTGATTGTGGAGGTTTCCAGCTTGAAGCTGAAAGGGCTGCCACGCATGGGGTTGCTGGAGGTGGAGTTCCGGGACGATACCAGCGGACGTCTGCGCGGCAAATGGTTTCATGGGGCTTATCTGCAAAATGTGCTGGTTCCAGGCTTGCGCGTAGCGCTTTATGGAAAAGTGGAAAGCGATTCCTATTCGCGCGATCTGCTGATGATGCATCCCGAATTTGAAGTGCTGAGCGAGGATGATGATGACGGCGATAGCGCGCTGCACACAGGCCGTGTTGTTCCCATTTATGAAGCAGCGGGGAAAATTTCGGCCAAGCAGTTTCGGGTACTGACGCGGCGTGTGCTGGACGGGTTAAAGCCTGTGGATGATCCGTTGCCGGAGAATATCCGCAATCGGTTGAAGCTTCCCCCACTGTGGACGGCCCTCAACACGATCCATTTTCCGGAACAGACGGAAGATTTGCGTTTGCTGAATTTGTTTCGCAGTCCGTCGCAAGTGCGGATGATTTTTGAAGAATTTTTCTGGCTGGAATGTGGCTTGGCATTGAAGCGTGCCAAGGCGCAGCAGATTAAGGGTCTGCAGTTTGAGTTGAACGAAAAAGTGCGCGAGAAGATTAAGGCCATGCTGCCCTTTAAGCCCACAGGTGCACAGAAAAAGGTGTTGTCGGAAATTGCGGCTGATCTTTCTTCCGGTCATCCGATGAACCGTTTGCTGCAAGGCGATGTGGGCAGTGGGAAAACGCTGGTGGCGGCTGAGGCGGCTATCATTGCGATTGAAAATGGCTATCAGGTGGCGGTGTTGGCTCCAACTGAAATTCTGGCGCAGCAGCATTATTTCTATTTCAAACACCTGTTCCAGCGCATCGGGTATCCCGTTGTCTCACTGACTGGATCCATGTCCGAGCGTGAAAAAAGTCAGGTGCGCAAGATTATTGCGGCTGGTTTGGTGAAAGTGATTATTGGTACGCATGCCATTCTGGAACAGGATGTGGAGTTCCAGCGTTTAGGGTTGGCCATAGTGGATGAGCAGCATCGGTTCGGAGTGATGCAGCGCTTGAAGCTGATGGAAAAAGGTTTGCAGCCGCATGTTTTGACGATGACGGCCACTCCGATTCCTCGTACATTGGCGATGACTATTTATGGCGATCTGGATATTTCTGTGATTGATGAACTGCCGCCTGGTAGAAAGCCGATCACCACCAAGCATGTGAATAACGACCGTGTGGAGCAGGTTTACAGTTTCTTGCGGCAGGAAATTGAGCAGGGCCACCAAGCCTATGTGGTCTATCCGTTGGTGGATGAAAGTGAAACGCAAGCAGTGAAAGCGGCCACCAAAATGCATCAGCATCTTTCCGAAGTTGTGTTTCCAGATTTCAAAGTTGGACTGATGCACGGGAAACTACCGCCATCGCAGAAGGAAGCGGCCATGGCTGATTTCAAAGCAGGACTGGTGAATATCCTGGTTTCCACAACCGTGATTGAAGTGGGTGTGGATGTGCCCAATGCATCGGTGATGGTGATTGAGCAGGCGGAACGTTTTGGCTTGGCGCAACTACATCAACTCCGAGGACGTGTGGGGCGGGGAAGTGCGCAGAGCTTTTGTATTCTGGTTACGGAAAAACTTTCCGAAGTTGGGCGCGAACGGATTCGAACCATGGTGGATTCCAGTGACGGGTTCTATATTGCTGAAATGGATTTACGGCTTCGTGGGCCGGGGGAGTTCTTCGGTACAAAGCAGAGTGGGCTGCCGGCGCTGAAATTCGGAAACATTTTGCGGGATCCGGAACTGCTGGAAGAAGCGCGAATGGAAGCACAATCGTTCATTCAGCATCCTCCAAGCGAAGAGGCGTTGCGCACAGGCATTGCTTATTTGCAGGAAAATTGGCAACGGCGCTACGGCTTGGTTCAAGTGGGTTAAGGGGAAACTATGCGGATCATTGCTGGAGTGTATCGAAGCCGTCAAATTGCCACTGTTCCGGGGATGAATGTTAGACCCACATCTGATCGCATGCGCGAATCGCTGTTCAGTATTCTGAGCCCGGTGCTGGAAAACACGGTTTTCGTGGATGCCTTTGCGGGGTCGGGGGCAGTGGGAATTGAAGCTATTAGCAGAGGGGCGCGCAAGGCGATTTTTTTGGAGAAAGATAAACGGGCGCAAGCTGTTTTGAAAGACAACCTGATGGCGCTTGGAATTTCCCGCAGTGCCTACGAAATTGTCGCTGGCAAAGCGGGTGAGAATCTGGCGGATTGGGAGGCTGACATTGTGTTCCTTGATCCGCCGTACGATCAGGAAAAAGATTATATTGAATCGCTGGCCAACGCCCAAGCTCCGCTGGTGATTGCGCAACATTCGGTGCGGCTGAAGCTTCCTGAATCGAATAGCATGTTGACGCGCTACCGCGAAGTGCGGCAGGGCGACAACGTGCTTAGCTTTTACCGGTCCGCAAGTACGGAGTAATGTGGCGGAACACTTCGGCTAAATATTGTTTGGCCGGTTCATCCAGTTTGGTGATTGGGTCAAGCGTACCTTTGCCCTCGCCACCACCGGCTGGACGTTGCCGCATGAGGTGATTCTTGAACACACCGCGAAGTTCCAGAATGTACTTTACGGAATCCACGCCGTATTCTTTCACTTCGCTGATGAATAGATTCGCGCGAGCGAATTCGTCCATGGCTTGGGCGCGATTTCCGGCGCGCCAAAGCTCCCAGACATTCACATAGAGGTCAGCAAAACCACCGGCAGGCATAGTGCCCACTGCGCCGCGGTGCAGTTCATCGGGAAACATTTGGCCGTGGTTGCCGGTGAAAATTTTGATGTGTGGAGCGCGTTTAGCGAACTCAGTAATGCGGTGAGGAGTGAAGCCGGCTTCGTCCTTCACATAAGCCAAAGTCGGCACCTGCTTGGCCATGCCGATGATGTCGTCAACGGAAACGTCGCCGATAGCCTGAACAACCAACGGCAGACTGCAGGCTCGGCCGATTTGCCGGTAATAATCCATGAACTTTTCAATGGAGGCATTTTTAGGCGGGATGGCGATAATGGCATCAGCGCCATTCTTTTCGGCGTGGATGGCGAAGCGTTTGGCAGTTTCGATGTTCTGTGATTGAACGCCAACCACAACGGCTGGCTTCAGACCTTTGTTGGTTTGCAGAATTGTTTCCACTCCGGCCAGACGTTCCTCGTCACCGAGTGTGAAGTACTCACTGGCGAGTTGCGGCCAGACTATGCCTTGCACGCCACATTTATCAAAGAAACGAACTTCGGCCGCAAGGGTCTCCATATCAATTTCATTGGAGGGAGTGAATGGAGTATGGACGATTGGGAAAACGCCTTCCATTGTACGAGAAGTTTTTGCGAAACCGGTGAAGGCGCTGGCCCCAGCAAGGGCCAGAAAATGGCGACGATTCATACCTGTCACACTACCATTTTAGCTTCGCCGCATGCTGCGCGCCCAATGGAGGAAACGTAGCAATTCATCGCGATGTTCCCAACTGAATTTCCAAAATTCGCGGAAGCCGATATTTTCAGCGTGCGTTCCCCAATAGGTTTCAATGCGCCAACGCAGGTATGGGCTTTTCCAAGGGCAGAGCCGATAGCCGCGAGTGGCTTTCCACAAATAGGGCAACATTAGCGATTGGCAACGCTAGCGGTGGGAACTGACGCTTTTTCGTTCGCCCCGCCGGCATAATATCCAGAGCGCGTGCGCACAACCGGGCTCCCTGAACCCTTTACCTGCACATTGATCTTACGGAAACTACCATCGTCAGGTTTGGTGGGTGTGTAAGCCAAAATATATTGGTTGCGAATTTCCTGGGCTACTTGGACGGCAACTTTGTCAACATCATCTGCGGCTGCCGGAAAGTGAGCCACTCCGCCGGATTGATTGGCCAGTGCATTCAGGACACGTTCGGCGCGTTTGGCATCCCGCTTGGATTCTTCGCTCAGCAATCCAATCGCGAACACCAGTACTTCGCTTTTCTGAGCCTTGACCAGCGTTTTTTCAACTGTGTTTTCGGGGGAAGAAGCCGTATCATCGCCGTCAGTGATGATCAGCAGAACCTTCTTATCATTCTTGCCCTTGGCCTTGATGTACTCAATGGAAAGTGCCAGGGCATCGCGCATGGCGGTGCCGCCGCGGGAATCGATTCGCGAGATTCCTTCCTCCATTTTGGGTAGGGACGAGGTCATGGGGACGTCCAAATATCCAACGTCATTGAAATTTACGATAAACACTTCATCTTTCGGATTTGATGCTTTCACCAAGGCCAGCGCGGCCGATTCCACTTTCTTGCGCTTCATCTTCATGCTGCCGCTGTTATCTACAACCAGTCCCAGCGATACTGGAACGTCTTCACGCTTGAAAATTTTCAACTGCTGTTCAACGCCGTTTTCCAAAACTTTGAAGGACTCGCGTTTCAAATCAGTGAGCAGTTGCCCTTTACGGTCAACCACGGTGGCATGCAACAACACCAAACGAGTGTCTGATCTAAAAATGGGGTCGGCTTGTTGCGCGAACGAATATAAAGAAATGCTGAGTGCGGCGGTGCAACTAAGGGCAACCGCCTTACTGAGTAGGTGCATAGTATCCTTGCCGCCAAAATGGTTTCAGCGGCGGCATGCCACGGGGTTGTACCAATTTCACAACCACGCGGCGGTATTTTCCATTGCGATCTGCATTGGCTGGGGAATAGCCAAGCACATATTGATTCCGCAGTTCCATGCCGATTTTTGCGGCCACGTCAGGCAGGTCGTTCAAGTTTTCCACGGGGAAATGGCGTCCTCCTGTTTGTTCGGCCAACTCGCTAAGCAGCCCTGGACCGGATAATTCTTCAGCACTGCGTCCACGCGAATGTACTGCCTCGAAAATACCGATGGCGTAAATTTGGACGTCCGCTTCGCGCACCAGGTTACGAACTTCGGTTTCAGTATAGCGGCTGGAATTATCACCGCCATCGGAAAGAATCAAAATAGCCTTGCGGGTATTCTTGGCCTTCTTCATTTCGTGCATGGCCATGTAGACTCCGTCCAGCAACGCGGTGCGGCCTTTGGCCTGGGTGAAGGTTAGGCGGTTCTGAATTTCTTCCGTATTGCTTGTGAATGGAACAATCATTTCGGGCCGAGTGTTGAATTGCACTAAGAAAAATTCATCTTCAGGGTTGGCTGTCTTGAAGAATTGAGAGACGGCAATGCGCGCTTTTTGAAGTTTATTGCCCATGCTATGGCTGGTATCGAAAACCAAGCCGATGCTTAAGGGGGCATCCTCACTGGCGAAGTGACTAATTTTTTGCTCTTGCTTGTCTTCCAAAAGTTTGAAATGTTCGGTTTCTAAACCCGTAACAAAGCGATTCATGGGGTCCGTTACAGTGACGTTGATCAGCACCAGGTTGGTGTCAACACGAATGTTTGAGGAACGTTCCGGCACACGCTCGCGGTCCGGAGTTGTCCGCATGCGGGGCTCAATAGCAACCTTCGGTTGAGCAGGCGCAAATTCCTTAGGGGACTTCTGTTTTTGCGTGTCTTCGTCGCCGGCAATAACGGCCGTCACGAGCAGAGGCACGAGGTAGAAAAGGCACGATCGCACTGGGCACCTCGCAAATCCACATAACCGCTTTTTTGTGTGGACGAACTCAGTATAACATCGTTATTTTTCGTGGTAAGATCAAACGTGCCGAACGAAGTACTGGGCGTGATTCCCGCCCGGCTCGCCTCCACCAGATTCCCCAACAAAGCCCTAGCCATCCTTGCCGGTAAACCTATGATCCAGCACGTCTGGGAGCGGACCCTTCAGGCGAAGACTGTGAACCGGCTGGTGATTGCCACCGACCACGAAGAAATTTACAAGGCCGCTTTATTTTTTGGCGCGGAAGTGGTGATGACCAGGGAAGATCATCTTTCTGGAACCGATCGAGTTGCTGAAGTGGCTTACAGCTTTTCGCAGTACCCACTTATCGTTAACATTCAAGGTGACGAACCGTTGATTGATCCCGCAGCAATTGATGCAACCGTTGAAGGGTTAGCTGGGAGTGCTGCTGAAATGGGTACACTGAAGAAAAAAATTGAGATTGCCGAGGAATTGGATAATCCCAATGTTGTTAAAGTAGTCACCGATGCCGCCGGGAATGCTCTCTATTTTTCCCGATCGCGCATTCCATTTAATCGAAGTGCCGAGGAAATTGATTATTACAAACACATCGGACTTTATGTGTACCGGCGTGACTTTCTGCTAGGGTATTCCAATATGCCTGTTGGTCCGCTGGAAATCGCCGAGCGGCTGGAACAAATGCGTGCCTTGGAAAATGGCCATGGAATTCACGTTGTGACAACGAATTATGAAAGCCTGGGTGTGGACACTCCCCAGGATTTGGAACTGGTTTCGAAAAAATTGTCTTTACTATTGTCTGGGGGAAACTAACTGAACTGATGGCTAAGTACATTTTCGTGACGGGTGGCGTAGTTAGTTCCTTGGGAAAGGGGATAGCCGCCGCGTCTATTGGCTGTCTACTGGAAAGCCGCGGACTGAGTGTCACTCTTCAAAAATTCGATCCTTACTTGAATGTGGATCCTGGTACGATGAGCCCCTTTCAACACGGGGAAGTTTTCGTAACTGATGATGGTGCGGAAACAGATTTGGATTTAGGCCACTATGAACGTTTCACCCATGCGCCGCTAACGCAAGCGAACAACCTTACCAGCGGCCGCATCTATGAACAGATTATTTCACGCGAGCGGCGCGGCGATTATTTGGGCAAAACAGTTCAGGTGATTCCCCACGTAACGAATGAAATCAAAGCTGGCATCCAAAAAGTTTCCCAAGGCGTGGATGTGGTGATAGTGGAAATTGGCGGTACCGTGGGCGACATTGAAAGTCTGCCATTTCTGGAGGCCATTCGTCAGGTACGTCACGAAAAAGGCCGTGAAAACGTAGTATTTGTCCATGTGACGCTGGTTCCTTGGATTGCCGCAGCGCACGAACTGAAAACCAAACCCACACAGCATAGCGTGAAAGAACTGCGGGCCATTGGTATTCAGCCGGATATTCTTTTGTGCCGCACGGAACGGGAAATTCCAACGGACATGAAGGAAAAAATCGCTTTGTTTTGCGATGTGGCAGAGGATTCGGTGATTGCGGCAAGCGATGTGAAAAGTGTTTATGAAGTGCCTGTGGTTTTCGCCGAGCAGAAAGTGGACGAAATTATTCTGCGCCAGTTGAGGCTGGAAACGGCACCTCGCGATTTGACTAAGTGGCAGGACATGTTACACAGGATGGTGAATCCTGTGGATGAAGTGGATATCGGTGTTGTAGGAAAGTATGTTGAGTATGAGGATTCCTATAAGAGCTTGAAAGAATCCCTTCTGATTGGTGGCCTTGCCCATCAACTGAAAGTGAACATCCATTGGATTGAAGCTGAAGAATTACACTGGCCGGATTGTTCCGCCAAGTTGAATAAGTACGACGGTATTCTGGTGCCCGGCGGTTTCGGCAAGCGTGGCGTGGACGGTATGTTGCAAGCCATCCGCTATGCCCGCGAAAGTAAGGTTCCCTATTTCGGTATCTGCCTGGGCATGCAAACTTTGGTGATTGAATTTGCCCGCAACGTTTGCGGAATGGCGCAAGCTGATTCCACGGAATTTGAGCCTGCCACGCCGGAGCGCGTAATTTACAAACTTCGTGAATTGACGGGTGTGGATGAGTTGGGCGGAACTATGCGCCTGGGTGCCTACCCATGCGAGTTAGCGGAAAACAGTTTTGCTCGCGCAGCCTACGGCAAGCCATTGATTAGCGAACGTCATCGCCATCGCTTCGAATTTAATCGTGAATTTGAAAAAACATTGACCTCCCACGGATTGCGGCTAACCGGGCAAACGCCTGACGGTGTGTATGTGGAAATTTGCGAAATCGCCGATCATCCCTGGTTCCTTGGCTGCCAGTTTCATCCAGAGTTCAAATCAAAGCCACTGGAGCCACATCCTTTATTTGTGGCCTTCATCGGCGCATCCTATCAGGAACGTTTGCGCCGCATTGGTCGGCTGCCTTTTAGCGATGGGGATCAGGCGCAGCAGCTGATTCATGCAAAGTGAAAACGGATCTCTTGGCCTGATAGCCGGGCCATGCGTCATCGAAAGCGAAGAGCATGTCCATTTCCTGGCGCGTGAAATTCGGGCACGCGTGGGCGACTTTATTTTCAAAGCTTCTTTCGATAAAGCAAACCGTTCCAGCGCGGCGTCCTACCGTGGGCCGGGATTGAAGGAAGGGCTGCGCATTCTAGGCGGGCTGAAGCGCGAAGGGTTTCGCGTTTTGACGGACGTTCATGAAACGTCGCAAATGGAAGCAGTGGCGGCGGTGGTGGACATTATTCAGATTCCCGCCTTCTTGTGCCGCCAGACAGATTTGTTGTTGGAAGCTGGGCGCACTGGGCGCACGGTGAATATCAAGAAGGGCCAATTTGTTTCGCCGTACGATATTCGTCATGCTGCGGACAAAGTGGCATCAACGGGGAACAATGACATTGTGTTGACCGAACGCGGCTCCAGCTTTGGCTATAACAATTTGGTTGTAGACATGCGCGGCTTGGTGACTATGCGTGGGTTCGGATGGCCCGTTGTTTTTGACGCAACGCATAGTGTGCAGACTCCAGGTGGCTTGGGGACGAAGTCTGGCGGACAGCCGGAATTCATTGAGCCTTTAGCGCGGGCGGCAGTTGCTGTGGGGATTGATGGGTTGTTTGTTGAGGTCCATGAAAATCCAGCGGCGGCGCTATCCGATGGTGCGAATGCGCTGCATTTGGATTTGCTGGCTGATTTCTGGAAACGGATCAAGGCAGTGGATGAAGCTGTGAGACCCTTCAACAAATAACCGACCCGCGATTCGCAAGCTACAATACAGGTTTACCCCGAGGAGACTGAATCCATGCGCACGCCAATAGTTCTACTTCTTGTTGCAACTTGCATTCACGCACAAACCACCAAAGAGGCCGCTATGAAAGCCGATTTGTTGGGCCAAGTGGATGGCATGAAAAAGCAAACCCAAGTGATGGTTGATAGTGTGTTCAGCTTTGGTGAGTTGGGCTTTCAAGAAGTGGAAACGTCCAAGTACCTCACCGGAATTTTGGAAAAAGAAGGCTTTACCATTGAACGCGGCGTTGCTGGCATTCCCACTGCTTGGGTGGCCACGTGGGGCAAGGGCAAACCTGTTATCGCGCTTGGTTCGGACATTGACTGCATTCCGCAAGCATCGCAAAAGCCCGGCGTTGGATATCGTGAACCGCTACTGGATGGTGCGCCTGGACACGGCGAGGGCCACAACTCCGGCATGCCTTTGAACATTACAGCGGCGCTGGCTGTGAAGAAAATCATGGAAAGGGAAAAGTTGCAAGGCACCATTAAACTGTGGCCGGGTGTGGCCGAAGAACAGCTTGGGACCAAGGCTTATCTGGTGCGTGCCGGTGTTTTCAAAGATGTGGATGTGGTGTTGTTTGCTCACGTGGCCGCTGAGTTTGGCGTGTCTTATGGTGGTGGCAGCGGCACAGGATTGGTCTCCGTTGAATATCAGTTCAAGGGCGAGAGCGCGCATAGCGCTGGTGCTCCGTGGCGAGGCAAAAGCGCACTGGATGCTGTGGAGTTGATGAACGTTGGCTGGAACTACCGCCGTGAACATTTGCGGCTGGCGCAGCGTTCGCACTACGTCATCACCAATGGAGGCGATCAGCCGAACGTGGTTCCTCAAACAGCTTCCGTGTGGTACTACTTCCGCGAAGTTGATTATTCGCATGTGATGGATCTTTGGAAAATCGGAGATAACATGGCCAAGGCGGCCACTCTGATGACCGACACAACGCAAACGTCGAGACTGCTTGGAAGTGCATGGGCAGGGCACTTCAACCGCCCCATTGCTGAGGCGATGCACGAAAATATTAAGAAGGTCGGGTTGCCTACATGGTCTGATGACGATCAACTCCTGGCAAAGGGACTGCAAAAAGAATTGAAGGTTCCGGTGAAGGGATTGCCTTCGAAGATCGACGATCTACGAGCCCCCAAAGAAGCAGATGCCAATGGCGAAGTGCTCCCTACGAATTCGGGATCTGACGATATTGGCGACATCTCCTGGGTTGTTCCAACAGTGACGTTGCGCTATCCGGCCAACATTCCCGGCGGTCCAGGACACAACTGGGCCAACGCAATTGCTATGGCCACTCCGATTGCACACAAAGGCTCGCTGGCTGGCGCGAAGGTGCAGGCTCTGACTATGCTGGACATGCTGTTGCATCCGGAATTAGTGACGAAGGCCTGGGACTATTTCAACAACGTGCAGACCAAGGAAACGAAGTACCAAACCTTCTTGCGGCCCGATGACAAGCCGGCGCTGTGGTTGAACAAGAAGATAATGGACGAGCATCGGCCCGCGATGCAGAAGATGTATTACGATCCCGCGAAGTACGACACATATTTGGAGCAACTGGGGATCAAATATCCAGTTGTTAGGTGATCCGGGTCCGCTACTTCGATCCGGTACAATAAAACAATGTCACTCGTTGTTGTTGGATCCGTCGCCTACGACGGAATTGAAACGCCCCACGGTAAGCGTGACCGGATTTTGGGCGGAGCTTGCACTTATATTGCCCTTTCGGCAAGCTATTTCACGCCGGTAAAAATTGTTGGAATTGTTGGCGACGACTTCGCTGAATCCGACGTAACCATTCTGAAAAATCGGAACATTGATTTGGCCGGGCTGGAACGTGTTGCCGGGAAAACGTTTTTTTGGAAAGGCGTTTATTCGCAGGATATGAATGATCGCGAAACGCTGGTTACCGACCTGAACGTCTTCGCCGATTTCAATCCGAAGCTTCCTGAAAGCTACCGCGATCAGCCTTATCTGATGCTGGGAAATATTCAACCCGCATTGCAACGCGCCGTCCGGCACCAGATGAAGGAGCCCCGGTTAGTGGGCGGTGATACGATGAATTTCTGGATCACCGGTTCACACGACGAACTGCTGGAAACCATTAAAGAATGGGATTTTCTGTTGATTAACGACAGCGAAGCTCGCCTGCTTTCTGGTGAGACCAACCTGAAAAAAGCTGCCAAAAAAATCATGGCCATGGGTCCCAACACTTTGGTTATCAAGCGTGGTGAATACGGTGCCATGCTGTTCCGTGGGGACGATTATTTCATTGTGCCTGGATATCTTTTGGAAGAAGTGTTCGATCCCACCGGTGCTGGCGATTGCTTCGCTGGTGGTTTTGTTGGCTACCTTGCTGAGCGCGGCATCGATTTGGGCCGCGGCCACATTGATCGCCGAGAACTTTCCCGCGCCGTGATACATGGGTCTGTGATGGGCAGCTTCTGTTGTGAGAAATTTGGACCGGAACGTTTCTATAATTTGACTCGCGCCGAAATTGATGCCCGATTCCAAGAATTCAAAAAGTTCACGGACTTCTAAACCGCCTCGCAAGCTGTTCAAGGCAAAAAAGAGGAATGCTCCTTCCAAGACTCATTCCTCTAACTCTTCAACGCTGCTTGTGATTGGCGCAAGTTCCACGCTGAGTGCTTTGGCCGTATGGTGGTTCCACGTTCAGGGTTACCTGCTTTACTATGGCGACGCGCAGGCTCACCTGGCCATTGCCCGTAGAGTTTTGGATTCGCTCACACCGGGCTGGGAACAGATCGGCACGGTGTGGTTGCCCTTGCCACATGTTTTGATGCTGCCCTTCGTCGGCAACGATTATCTTTGGCGCACTGGCCTTGCTGGTTCTATACCTTCAGCCATCTGCTTTGTCATAGCCACAGCTTTCTTGTTTGGCGCGGCTCGTTGCACTTTCGATTCAACCACCGCAGGCTTCACAGCAGCTGCTCTTTTTGCTTTGAATCCGAACATGCTCTACTTGCAGTCCATACCCATGACGGAGTCTGTTTACTTTGCATCTCTGTTGGGGTTGCTGTATTTCTTAGTTCGATTTCATCAGCACCCGAATGTGCCGTTTGTCCTGGGTGCAGGCTTTGCCGCATTGGCAGCTAGCATGTGCCGTTACGAAGGATGGTTCCTACTTCCCTTCATCGCTATTTATTTATTCTGGCGTGCAGGATCCAGCCGTTGGGCTGCAGCCGGGCTTTTCTTTTTAATCACCGCACCTGGCCCACTGCTTTGGTTTTTTCACAATCTTTGGTATTGCGGCAATGCGCTGGAATTCTACAACGGGCCCTATTCGCCGCAAGCAATCCAAGGTGCTCGGCCATATCCAGGTAAGGGCGATTTGCTTACTGCGCTGCGTTTCGTTCAAGCTGCCGTCATCCTAAATACAGGCCTTCCGTTAGCATTGCTTGGCATTGCTGGAACAATCGCTGCCATCATAAAGCGTGCTTGGATGCCGGTGATGCTGCTTGTTCTTCCACTCCTGTTCTATATCCTGAATCTGTATGCGGGGGCATCGCCGATATTTGTTCCAGCGCTTTACAACGATAGTTACTACAACACTCGCTATGGTCTGGCGTTGCTGCCCTTCGCTGCCTTCTGCGTCGCCAGCTTAATCGGCGGACCATGGCCCAAGCCTACCGCCGTAATTTGCATATTGTTGAGCATCATTCCCTGGATCGCTTACCCGAAGGCAGCCAACTGGATCACCTGGAAAGAATCGCAAGTGAACTCTGAAGGCCGACGCCTTTGGACATTCGAAGCTGCGGAATATATGAAATCGCACTACAAAATCAGGGATGGCTTGCTGATGCCATTTAGCGACTTGGTTGGCATTCCACGAGAAGCAGGGATACCGTTGCGGGAAATTGTCCACGAAGGAAATGGACTTCTGTTGGACGCAACCCTTGCCAAACCCGTGTTGTTTCCCAACGTCCGCTGGGCCATAGCCATATCTGGGGATCATGTATCGCGCCGCATCGCTGCTTGGAGCCGACGTGGTTTGTATTGGGATTTGGTAAAAACGGTACAAGTGAAAGGCAGTCCAACGATTGAGATTTATCGAAGAAGGACGATTGTCCCGGAACTGGCATCTCGATAATATTGTGTCAAAATGTAAGTAGCTGGCAGCAGACGCGCTGCCAAACTCCATGAAAGTTCCCTACGTAAAAGCACACGGTGCACGCAATGATTTCTTGCTTACATGGTTAGCGGAGGCCCCCTCTGCCGAATTCCCAGATGTAGCCAAGCAGATTTGCGATCGCTACACAGGTGTGGGTGCGGACGGCTGGCTGCTGGTAAGCCCCGCCCCTGCGGGTGCGAATTATCATGGCGCCATCCGTCTGATTAATTCCGATGGCAGCGAAGCGGAAATCTCTGGAAACGGTACCCGGTGCGCCGCCGCATTTTTATTGAATGCGGGAATTGGAACAAATGAAGTGACGATTCTTACTGGTGCCGGGTTGAAATATCTTAAGGTAATATCGCGGCAAGGCCTGGAATGGATATTTGAAATGAACATGGGAAAACCACAAGTCGCCGAAGGGGATTTGCATTTTTCTCTTCCGATGGAAAATGGCTTTCAGGAAGCAACCATCTTGAATGTTGGTAATCCGCAATGCGCTGTATTCGTCAAGGACTTTGATTTCGATTGGAAAACGTTAGGCGCTCTTTTGGAATGCCACACTCGTTTTCCCAAAAAGACAAACGTCTCCTTCATCAAGCCGATGGACCAGCACACGATTGATGTTCGATTTTTTGAAAGAGGCGCCGGCGTAACGATGAGCTCTGGAACGGGCTCAACGGGCGCTGTGGTTGCAGCAATATTAAGAGGCGTTGCAAAGAGTCCAGTAAAAGTTCTTACGCCAGCCGGGCCGTTGGATTTGAAATGGGAAACTCGCGATGCCGATGTGTTTTTAGTGGGGCCAGCAGAAATTGTGGCAGCCGGAGACTTCTTTAACTAAACAGGAAATTATGAGCAACAATTGGGCAACCGTCCTAGAACAAAAAATTAAGAATAAAACTGCCAAAGTTGGTGTAGTGGGTCTTGGTTACGTGGGTCTTCCGCTGGCTGTGGAATTCGCCCATGCTGGTTTCGATGTAACCGGCATTGACGTAATGGCGGGTAAGGTGAAGGAGCTCAACGCCGGGAAATCCTACATTCAGGATATTCCCTCGTCGTCCGTGGGGCCCTACGTGAAAGCTGGTAAGCTTCGCGCCACCACTGATTTTTCGGTGATTAAGGATTTGGACACCATCAACATTTGCGTACCAACTCCTTTACGGAAAACCAAAGATCCGGACATGAGTTACATTGTGTCGGCTTGCGAAGCCATTGCCGCAAACTTAACTCCGGGCAAACTGCTGATCCTGGAATCCACCACTTACCCTGGCACTACTGATGAGTTGCTGTTGCCAATGTTCGCCAAAAATGGCTTAAAGGTTGGTAAGGATTTCTTCCTTTGCTTTTCTCCAGAACGTGTGGACCCAGGTAACGAAAAATTCCAGACCCGCAACATTCCGAAAGTTGTCGGCGGCATGACTCCAGCATGTAATCGCTTGGCCGTGGCCTTCTATAGCCAAGCGCTGGACCATGTTGTACCGGTTAGTTCCCCAACCGTGGCTGAGATGGTGAAGCTGCTGGAAAACACTTTCCGCATGATCAACATCGGCATGGTGAACGAACTTGCTGTGATGTGCGACCGGATGGGTATTAATGTTTGGGAAGTAATTGACGCCGCAGCAACCAAGCCGTTCGGATACATGCCATTTTATCCCGGTCCTGGGCTGGGCGGACATTGTATTCCAATTGATCCGTTTTACCTTTCCTGGAAAACTCGTCAGGCTGGCATAGAAGCTCGCTTCATTGAATTGGCTGGCTATATCAACGGGCAAATGCCGCATTTTGTGGTGGACAAAATCCAGAATGCTTTGAATACCAAAGGCAAAGCAATAAAAGGATCGAAAATCCACATTCTTGGAGTGGCCTACAAAAAGAACATTGATGACATGCGGGAATCGCCGGCTCTGGACATTATCCACTTACTAAGAGACAAAGGCGGCAAGCTGACTTATAGCGATCCTTACGTGTCTACTTTGAAGATTGACGGAATTACCCTTAAAGCACAGCCTGTCGATTCCAATTGTAAGTCCGCTGATTGCGTGGTTATCGTAACCGATCATCGTGATTTCGATTACAAGGCGATTGAAAAATCGTCTAAGTTGATCGTGGATACGCGCAATGGGATGAAAGGTATTAAGTCTTCGAAAATCGTCAGACTGTAGTTGCTGGAAGCCGGAAATCATGAAGTCATAGGCAAAGCGAAATGTATGAATCCGGTTGAATCCGATAGTGCCAGCGACAACGGAATCGCGTCAGTGAAAGCGAACGCACCTGAAGCTGAAGTAGACCATCAAACCGCTGCCGCCGCCGGCGCTTAAACGGTCCCTAAGTAGTCCCAAAAAAGCCGTGAAGCCAGAAATGGTTTTCGCGGCTTTTTTGTTTCTGCAAAAGTCGATATCCTGGAGTCTCCAATGTCCTTCATCCTAGCCCTCGACCAAGGCACGACAAGTTCCCGTGCCATCTTATTCGACCACCAAGGCAACATACACGGAGTTGCCCAACGAGAATTTCAACAGTTGTATCCGCAAGCAGGATGGGTGGAGCACGATCCGCTGGAAATCTGGGCCAGCCAGAAAGCAGTGATGGAAGAGGTGACAGCCACCTCTACGGAAAAGCCCCATGCAATCGGCATCACCAACCAGCGCGAGACCACTGTTGTTTGGGATCGTGCCACTGGGGCACCAGTTTACAATGCCATCGTTTGGCAGGATCGACGCACCGCTGGGTTCTGCGATCAACTAAAGCGCGATGGCCACGCCCCGATGATTCAAAGTAAGACGGGTTTGGTGATTGATGCTTATTTTTCCGGATCGAAGGTGACTTGGATTTTGGACAACGTGCCTGGTGCGCGCGATCGTGCCGGGCGCGGCGAATTGGCATTTGGCACGGTGGATAGTTGGCTGGTCTGGCAGCTTACCAATGGCAAAGTGCACGTGACAGACCCCAGCAACGCTTCCCGCACCATGCTCTTCAACATCCATACCGGTAGTTGGGACGCTGACCTGCTGACGCTGTTCCGCATCCCTTCAAGCATGTTGCCGGAAGTGAAATCGTCGTCCGAAGTTTACGGTGAAACCTCCAGGGGGATCCCAATTGCCGGCATTGCGGGGGATCAACAAGCGGCCTTGTTCGGCCAGATGTGTCTAACTCCAGGGATGAGCAAGAACACTTACGGCACGGGCTGTTTTTTACTGCAACAAACAGGCGCGCAGGCAACGGAATCGAAGAATAACTTACTAACCACGATCGCCTGGAAGATCAATGGCAAGACGGAGTATGCACTGGAAGGTTCGGTGTTCATTGGCGGCGCGGTGGTCCAGTGGCTGCGCGATGGGTTGGGAATAATCCAATCAGCTGCAGAAATTGAGGGTTTGGCGCGCAGCGTCCCCGATAACGGCGGCGTATATCTGGTGCCTGCATTTGCAGGACTTGGGACGCCACACTGGGATCAATACGCCCGCGGGACAATGGTGGGTTTAACGCGCGGAACAACAAAAGCTCACATTGCACGAGCCGCTTTGGAAGGGATCGCTTTTCAGGTTGCCGATCTTCTGGCAGCTATGCGCGCTGATGCTGGAATTCCCTTAACTGAACTCAGAGTAGACGGCGGTGCTTCTCTCAATAACTTACTCATGCAAATCCAAGCCGACTTACTAGGTGTGCCCGTAGTTCGACCCAAGGTAAGTGAGACCACAGCACTGGGTGCGGCATATCTGGCAGGTTTGGCCACGGGGTTCTGGTCGTCCACTGCGGAAATAGCTACTCAATGGCAGGTGGATCAGCGATACGAACCGCAGATGAATCGTGATCAGGCAAATGCCATGCAGCGCCAATGGCAGCGTGCCGTGGAGCGGTCGAAGGGTTGGATCGAACAATGATCCGTGAGGAGATGACGCGCCGGCTTCGGGATCGGACCAAGCCTTGGGACATGGTGATTATCGGCGGCGGTGCCACTGGCGTGGGAGTGGCTGTTGACGCGGCTTCGCGCGGTTACGACGTTGCCTTGGTAGAGCAGAACGATTTCGGCAAGGGTACCTCCAGCCGCTCCACGAAGCTGGTGCATGGCGGTGTCCGTTACCTGGAACAGGGCGATGTGGCATTGGTTATGGAGGCTCTGGAAGAGCGTGGGTTAATGCGTCAGAATGCTCCGCACTTGGTACATGATCTGGCGTTTGTCGTTCCTAACTATGAATGGTGGGAGGCAACTTTTTATGGAGTGGGCCTCAAGCTTTATAACTTACTCGCGGGTAAGTATGGCTTTGGTCCTTCGCAAGTTTTGAACCGTGAAGAAACGTTGGAGCGCTTACCCGCACTCAAAACGGAGGGCTTACGTGGTGGAGTGGTTTATTACGATGGCCAGTTTGACGACACTCGATTTTTGCTTCACTTAGCAGAGACCGGCGTGGAGCAAGGGGCGACCCTTGTGAACTACGTCACGGCAACAGCTTTGAATCGCGGCACCGACGGCTTCATTGATTCTGTAACAGCACAAGACCAGGAAGCTGGCGAGACTTTCCAACTGAACGCGAAGGTTGTTGTAAACGCAACCGGCGTCTTCACCGATTCAGTACGGCGAATGGCCGAACCCAATGCACCCGCCATGGTTTCGCCCAGCCAAGGTGTTCATATTGTCATCGATCAGTCTTTCCTAAGATCCAACTCAGCGATACTGGTGCCACATACTTCAGACGGGCGAGTGATGTTTGCGCTGCCGTGGCACGGGCACACGCTGGTTGGAACCACTGACACTGCAATCGCCGAAGCATCGCTGGAGCCGAAACCGTTAGAAGAGGAGATCGACTTCCTGTTGGAAACTTCCGCGCGCTATCTTGCGAGGACTCCGAAGCGTGAAGACGTACTTAGTACATGGGCTGGCATCCGGCCGCTTGTTAAAGCTACAGGCGCGGCAAGCACTGCCGCGTTGTCGCGGAGTCATGCCATTCATATTGATAACTCCGGGTTACTTACTATTACTGGTGGTAAGTGGACCACTTACAGGCACATGGCCGAAGATTGCGTAAATCATGCAGTGACGCTGGCTAAGTTAGAGGATCGGCCGTGTGTAACCAAACGCTTAAACCTTCATGGCTTTCATCAGCACGCAACCAAATTTGGCGAGTTGGATTTTTACGGTTCAGATGCCCCTGAAGTGGAAGCTGTTTGCCAGGAGTCGCCTGAATATAGTCAATTGCTGCATCCCGCACTGCCCTATCGCGCCGGGCAAGTGGCCTGGGCCGCCAGGTTTGAAATGGCCCGGACTCTGGAAGACGTCTTGTCCCGGCGGTTGCGCGCTTTGACGCTCAACGCCAGGGCCGCTGTAGAAATGGCCCCAAGTGCGGCAGCTGTGTTGGCAAAAGAATTGAGTAAGTCGACGGCGTGGGAGAAGGAGCAAGTTCAGGCGTTCGTTACACTGGCAAAATCGTATGTACCTGCATTTACTTAGTAAGTAATGTCAAGTTGCTGTAAAGAGAGTAAAAGCTATCCCCACTGCTGCAACGCGCAACAAGTTAGCCTCGTCTCTGGTTGTGACGCTCAAGATGCGTCCTAAATCAAACAACGAGGAACCTATTTTGACCAATAAATATTTCACAATCCTTGCCATTGCCAGTCTTTCAGCAGTAGCCGCCATTGGACAAACCACAACAGCCACTACGCGCGTCACCACTTTGCCGCCCATCGGGTTAGGTACAACGGAAACCGCTCGAATCAGCCTTTCCAACATAGCAACGGCATCTACCGCCGGAACAGCAGCCTCTTGCGAAGGGAGCGTTGTGTTCCTCAACGCCGCCGGAACTACAATAGGTACGGCCACAACTTTCAAGATCGCATCGCTGCAAACTTCAATATCAAGCTTGCCGTTTTCCAGCGCTGGACTAACTGGGCCACGTGGTGTAGTTCGTGGAGTGGTTTCAGTTACTCGCCCGGCTTCCACCACTGCCTCACCAGCGCTGCCTTGTTCCTTATTGTTAGCGGTGGAGACATTTGAAACAGTAAGTGGCGCCACTCATTTGTACTTCAATGAGCAAGTTGCTGTTGGTGGATTTTCTGGAGGCGGCCGTTAGGAAGTGAATCTGCGGCGGCCCTCCTGGAATGTGGGGCCGCTGCTTCTACTAAGAAACAAGTGCAAAACGGACATGTCTCGGCGAAGCCACTACTTGTTTCTTCAATTGCATTGCGCCGCGCCGAATTTGCCTTTGCGCTTCTACCGATGCCAATCGAGCCATCTGACGGCTGAAACAAAATCCGTAGCATGCCCACCGTCAAAGATGGTTAGTTCCACTGGTCCCGCTTTACGATAGAACAGCACGGGAAACTTCCGAACAAATCCAATGGCCACGTCTGAGGCCAGTTTGTCCGGAATAGCAGCCTTCTCCGTGATGTAATTTATACTCTCTTCAGGAATTACTTTTGAGTCCCATCCGTTGACAAGCACCAGTTCGTTGAAAGCTCGTAAGGATTGGCTAACCGGCACCGATCCTTTGTGCCCGTCCTCAATCCCAACTTCGATTTGTATCCGCAATCCCTTAGCCCGGTTCAGCCGAAACAGCGGTGAGCGCTCCTTGTAGCACTCCGGTTTCTCACCAGGAGTGCCGCCGCAACAGGCCTCCATCATGGCCGCATACTTCGATCCTGTCTTTTTAGAAAAGGCATGCCAATCCGCAAGGTCCGTAATCGGTACCCAGGCGGAAACCGCTGCCCAAACTTTTGGTGCGGCGGTGGCCATCATCAAAGCCATGTGCCCGCCACCGGAACCTCCCAACAGGTAAATATATCGGCGGTCCACCTTTGCGTTCCTTTCAGCGTACTTAACAGCATCCAGCACGTCCGCAATGGCCAGGGCGGAAGCGCCGGCTTCTGGGCGATCGTTTGGTCCGCGGAATTCTGGAGCTATGAAAATCCAGCCCATCTTCTGTGCCTGTTCAATCGCTACCTGCAATCCGTCGCTTTCGTTATAGTGCGCTGACCAGCTATGCAGATGAACCAACAGCGGCCTTTTCGCCGATTTGGCCGAAGGCGGTACCCAAAACAAAGCCGGTTGCTTTGCCTTATCGCGCGAACTGATGATCTCCACAGTTTCAGGCGCGCTGGAGCTTTGCGCGGGCAGAAGGGGAACTGCCAGCCCCAATAATAGATAGAAAAACAAACGACTCATGCCTTTCAGTATGCAATGATCCCGTAAATTGGGGAGGAACTTTCCGTTGGGGGAGGCGTCCATCTGTTGCGCCCCACAATGGGCGTCCAATAAAATCTGACTCGCAGGGCTTGCGTTGATCACAAACCATTGGTATAAGACATGAGAGGTCTATGAAACATCTAAACATTTTTTTAAGTTTTGTTTTGGCTGCCGGGACGATGTTGGCCCAGGAAGCGAAGAAGCCGGAAGAGGTCAAAAAGACCGAAGAAGGCAAGACGGAAAAAGGGCTGAGCAAGGTTGGTAAGACTATTGACAAGGCCGCCCAGAAAACAGTTGACGTCACCAAAGATGCCGGGAAAAAGACGGTTGAGGTGACCAAAGATGCAGCGAAGAAAACGGTTGAGGTGACTAAAGATGCCGGCCGGGCTACAGAATCGGGTGCCAGGAAAGTTGGCAAAGCAACGGTAACCGGTGCGAAGAAAACTGTTGAAGTAACTAAAGAGGCGGCAGGAAAGACAGCCAACGCTACTGAAAATGCCGCGAAAAAGACAGCCGCCGTTACAGGGGACGCCGCAAAGAAGACCGTGACCGCTACGGGCAATGGAATTGAGAAGACGGGTGCCGCTCTTAAGGGGACCACACAACTGGATATCAATCGCGCCAGTGCAGCGGAACTGAAGCGGGAAATGGGTGTTACCGATGCAGTGGCCCAGAAGATCATTCGAGGCCGCCCTTACAAGATGAAGAATCAACTAAATTCCAAAGATATTCTTACCGACACCGAGTACGAAAAAGTCAAGGATAAGATCATCGCCAAACAATAAATTGCGATGATTTCGGAAATGAGGGCCGCTTCGGCGGCCCGTTTCCAATTGCGTTATTCCTGCGTCTCAGAGGTTAATCCAATCTTTCACTGTCAATGGCTGCCTGTTTTTTCGGAACTTCGATCCCTGTTCCACTTCAATTGTTGTGAGATGGTGGAACTTATAGGTCCCGACATCCAAGATCCTTGTCACTAATTTCATTGAGTACGGTAGTGCCGAACTCAATATTTTATTAATTTGCAGCTCGCACCTCTGTTGCGCCTCCAAATCAGGGAATTTCCAAATGGGAATCCAGACGGGACTTTTTTTGGGGATGTAAGGTTTAAGAATATCCTGTATCTGCTCCGCTTGATTGCTGGTTTTCGGGAAAGCGGCGATGCAGAATACGAACAAATCTCTTTTTTCGTCACGAGCGACCGAGTCAAACAGATAACAGGCGCCTCCACTAGTGGCGAACACACCACTTGAAGGGCCATCATAATAGTCCAACGCTAATATACTGGCTATTTTTATGATTGACGGCACCTTCATTACTACATCCTCCCGAACGTGTTGAAACGTCAGCGATTTGTTTGGTTATGGTTTCTGAAACTGAACGATCTTATGTTTCGGGTTTGTTCGGGTTTAAACGTGTGGAAGTATCATGCAACATTGGTTGCACCAGCCACGGCAAAGGATTTTGCCACAGCCAGACGGCTGCTTACGTTTTGGGACAAGCCGGGCGCCAAATTTTTACCCCGCCAAAGTGTCTGACAAACATAACCCAAGATAAAGTTTCGTCGAAGATTTCAATGTCGTCAGAACTTGGATACCACACATCATAAAAGTGGTCCTTTAGATCGTCAGTTTGAAACCGATCAATGTCGCACAGAGTCCCCCATTCCACGTATAGTGACGGCCCCGTTACAATACCGGCTTTGTAGAATACCTCCTCCAGTGGTGCATTAACTTCTTTAAGGTTTAGCCCTTCAATCGACTCGGATTGTTCAAAAAGCATCTGAATTATTTCTTGACGTGTGCCGCTTGGGCGACCGGCGCGAAGGAGTAATTTCTCTATAACCTCGGTCGCTTCAGTGTCCGTCAATGCAACATAGCTTGGCAGCGCAATCCCAGGATTCTCCCGCAAGAAAAGTTCGTTCTTAAATGCCTGCATCTATTGTGCCCCCAGAGGTAGACCAACTGGCACCGCACCTTCATCCTTCTTTCCCTTAGTATAGTCCCACCAGTCAACGTGCTTTCGAGTTTCTGCTGTTCCAGGCTTGCCTTTTGGATGTGCAGGATCGAGCCAATACCCTGTTTGGACGAAACTTGGGAAACTTGGAAACTTGGGGAAACTTGGGGACAGCCCGCGTGTTTCCCTGTTTTAATTTTGTCCACGCATGCTTCCCCGTGAGCCTGAAAGCTAATTTTCGGTCGGCCGCTCCGC
>JAYTTF010000089.1:0-73219 GCA_043745195.1 Bryobacterales bacterium
CGAGCCAAAAAGTTATCTACGTTACCGCGCAGAACGCCCCATACATGCGCGCCTTCGGCACGGGCAGCAAATATTTCTGGAGTAGCGAAAGTGTTGGAGCTTCCGCTGGGTGCGGCGTGCCGGGCAAGCGAAATGATGTCGGGTGCATCGGCCAGCGGCCATTGATGTTTGCCGCCGGTTGAAAGGATAGTGGCAGGCAATTCAGGATTCCAGCCTGCGGATTTCGAAGTGCGCATAGCGGTGAGCCAAGCGTGGTCTAGCGGGTTGGCGGATGTGTCGTTTTCCGATTGGCGGGTGAAATAAGCCAGATCTTCGGTTGCCAGGGGAGTGTTCGCTTTGCGGGAAAGATCGTCTTCCAACCGTTGGCGGACGTTGGCCCATTCGCCCAAATTTTCTGTAGCGGAATAGATGAGCCGCAATTGCCCGAAGGAGAGGGAGGCGATGGCTTCGCTGGCTTTCAGCAGGAATTGCTCGGCGTCACTACGGGTTTCTTCGGGTAGAACTAAAAGGAAGTAGCCGGAGCTGGAAAATCCCAACAGAATGGGGGCAAGGCCGAGTTCCTTCAACAAGGCGCGAGGAATTATCTCACTGGCGAGACTGAGCCATAAGGAGCGTGTTTCGAGACTCGATTCATTGGAATCCGGCGCTTCGGATAGAAAGCGTTCAATGCCAAGAAAGCGGCCTTCCAGGAAGATCTGTAAAGACATGCTAAGGACCGAACCAATGTAACATAACGCGGTTAGGAACATCTGTAACGGTATAGACATGGTGAGGAATGCTGAGACCTCGGCTAAACTCAGGCGATGGGGACTTTGTGGTTTTGGGCGTTGATTATCCTTGCTCTTAACGTGGTTGGATCCACGTTTTCGACGGGAGAATATTTAGTTCAATTAGGTGAAATTCGTTTTCCCGCGCAGAGCCCATACAAACCGATATTGTTGCTGAACGGCGCTCTTATTGTGTATTTTCTGCTGTCAAAGCAGGGGACTGACACGAATGTGGAAGAGCGTGGACGGTTGACTGTTCCTTTTATTTTGTCACTCGCGTGTGTGGTCTGTGCGGTTTACAGTCCTGCTATCGCCGTTAACTTTTCGCATCAGGATTGGACTCATCGTCACATGGGAGCACGTTTGAACTCCTGGTCCGCCGTGTGGAGGCTGTTTGTAGAACCGCAACCAGATGGCATGTATCGGCCCTTAGCTTTTCTAAGTTTTGCGCTTGATTACCAACTGTTTGGCCCTACTTTATGGAGCTATCATTTGCAAAGCATTGGGCTGCATGTGTTGAATAGCATGCTGGCCGGAATGCTGGCGATCAGACTTGGATTGGGAGTTTGGACAGGCCGTGTGGCGGCGCTTTTGTTTGGAGTTTCAGCTTGTCATTTTGAGGCGGTGCTTTGGCCGGCGGCACGGTTTGACCTTTTGGCTACAGCTTTTGGTGCCATTTCATTGCTGCTGTTCATGGAGCATTGGGAAACCTTAGGGGCAAGGTCCTGGTGTTTCGGCGGACTCGGATTGCTTAGTTATGTAATTGCTGTACTGAACAAGGAAACCGCGTATTCGATTGTTTTGATTGTTCCTTTGCTCCTTGTATTTTTGAAACCTGGTGCGGATCAAAGACGGAGAGCGACGTCAATCATTCCCGTTCTTCTTGGCTGTACCGTTGCTTTGGTTGCGGTTCGATTTGCGGTGCTTGGAGGAATTGGTGGATACGCAGGAAACGTGATGTCCTTCAAATCGTTTTATTCGATGGTGGTGAATTCATTGGCGCTGTCGGTATTTGGAATCAACAGTACGCTGGAATCGTCGTGGGGGAAGGGAATAGTATTGACGTATGCAGGGCTGATAATTCTGTGGGCGATGGCTTACCGTCAACTTCGCAGTTCAGCAATTCGTACCCTTGCATTACTTGCGATAGTAAGTGCAGTTCCTGCAATCAGCGTGATTGGCTGGATTAATCCATCGTTACAGCACACCAGAAATTTGTATTGGCCTTCTATTTGGATGGCAATGTTTCTGGCGGTGGTTCTGCAAGGGACTTCTCGCCGGACTTTTATTGCGTCCGTATTTGTGGCTATTCAGATTTCTGCGCTGAGTTTCAATATTTGGGTTTATCGGGATTTGCTCGGTGCTGTGGATAGGAGTGTTGCAGAGATTAGTAGTGCAGTTGGATCGGCTTCTGAGGTGATCCTGATCGGCGTTCCCACTGCGCCAAATGGGGTCTTCTATTTTGGATCGGAGTTAGAGGAGCGGGTGCGGAGGGAGATGCCGCAGATGACGATTCGAACCTGCGCAACTGTTCAGATGTGCGAAGCGGGGCACGCAGTGATGAGGTTTCAATGGGATAGTAGATCGCGATTACTGAAGCCGATGCCAGGGACTCTATGAAACGAAGAAGGCACGCGAATACATGGCGTGATACCCTGGGATTTCAACTATATGAGCAGCTATTCCATTACCCTGCCGGACGGCAGCGTAAAGTCCGTTCCTGCCGGTTCCCGGCCCCTTGATGTGGCGCAGTCGATTAGTCCGCGCCTTGCACAAGACGCGATTGTGGCGCGTGTTAACGGAGATCTTTTTGATTTGACTCGCCCGTTTGAAGGGGATGCCACTCTTCAGATTCTCACTACCAAGAATCCGGAGGCATTGGAAGTTTACCGGCACTCGACGGCTCATCTGCTTGCCTTAGCCGTGCTGGAGCTTTGGCCGGAGACGCAACTGGGTATTGGTCCGCCTATCGAAAACGGCTTCTACTATGACTTCGATCGCGCTGAGAAATTCACTCCTGAAGATCTTGAAAAAATCGAAGCTAAGATGTGGGAGATTCAGAAACGCAATCTGCCGTACGAACGAGTCACCACCGGCAAGGAAGAGGGATTGCGAAAATATGCTTCCGCTTGGATGAAGTGTGAGTTGATTGCCGAACGCGCTGGGGAGACTTTCAGCGAGTACACGTTGGGACCAAGTTTTATTGACTTTTGCCGTGGTCCGCACGTGCCTTCCACCGATAGAATTAAGGCGTTCAAGCTGCAATCCATCGCGGGTGCTTATTGGAAGGGTGATGAAAAGAACAAGCAGTTGCAAAGAATTTATGGCACTGCGTTCTTTTCCACCAAGGATCTGGATGAATATGTAGCGAGGCTGGAAGAAGCCAAGCGCCGCGATCATCGACGCTTGGGCCAGGAATTGGACCTGTTCAGTATTCAGGATCTTGCCGGGCCTGGACTGATTTTTTTCCATCCGAAAGGTGGCACGGTCCGGCGGCTGATGGAAGACTGGATGCGCGATCAGTACGTGGCGCGCGGGTATTCGCTGGTTTACACTCCGCATGTTGCCAAGATCGATTTGTGGAAGACTTCCGGCCATTTCAATTTCTATAACCAGAACATGTTCAAGGCGATGGAATTGGATGATGCTGAATATCAGTTGAAGCCGATGAATTGCCCGTTCCACATTCTGATTTACGCCGATAAGCCGAAGAGCTATCGCGACCTGCCGGTTCGCTTGGGTGAACTTGGGACTGTTTATCGTTACGAGCGCAGCGGGACCATGCACGGGCTGTTGCGAGTGCGCGGATTCACGCAGGATGACGCCCACATTTTCTGTACGCCGGAACAGGTTGAAGATGAAGTTGTGAATTGCCTGCAGTTTGCGATTGACACTTTGAAGGCGTTTGGATTTGAGAAGTACGAGGCGGAATTATCAACTTGGGACAATGGCGTAAGCGGTAAATATGATGGCACTCCCGATCAGTGGGCATTGGCCGAAAATGCTCTGAAATCGGCGACTGAAAGGTTGGGATTGAAAGTTCGGGTGATGACCGATGAGGCCGCTTTTTACGGCCCGAAGATAGATATGAAGCTGGTGGACGCCATTGGGCGTTTGTGGCAGCTGTCCACCGTTCAGTTCGATTTCACTCTGCCTCGTCGTTTTGGTTTGGAATATATTGCAGACGATGGGAAGAAGCATCAACCGTTGATGGTGCATCGTGCGCTGTTCGGATCGGTGGAGCGGTTCTTTGGCATTCTGGTGGAACATTATGCCGGTGCATTTCCAATATGGCTGGCTCCAATTCAAGTAGCGGTGCTGCCCATTACTGATAAGCAGATGGACTATGCGCGGCAAGTGAAGAATCAACTGGCGGATGCGGGAGTTCGAGTTTGGCTGGACGAGCGTAGTGAGAAAGTGAATCTAAAGATTCGCGACGCACAGATGCAGAAGATTCCTTACATGCTGGTGCTGGGAGGCCGTGAGGCTGAGCAGGGGGCGGTATCGGTAAGGCATCGGAAGTTGGGTGATCTTGGTGTGAAACCTTTGGCAGATTTTATGGCTGAGGTGCAGCAGAAGATCGAATCCAAACAGACTACGGATTAGTTTTGTGACCTACATTCTTGCGGCCTTGGTGACTGGGTCGTTGGTTTATTGTGTTCTGGTAATTGTGGCGGCGAGAAAATATCTTGCCGCCGTTCCGATTTATACACCTCAAACATTTCCTCCGATCAGTATTCTGAAGCCGCTGCATGGGTTGGACGATGGGCTGGAACAAAACCTTATAAGTTTCTTTGAACAGGATTATCCACATTTTGAAATTCTGATGGCATTTCGGAATGCGGATGACCCTGCTTACGGACTTGTGAAACAGATTTGCCAGAGGTATCCGAAAGTGCCTTCGCGCATTGTGCTGGGCGGTGAGCCGCCTTGGCCCAATGCCAAAGTTTGGAGCTTGGATTTGATGATGAAAGTGGCTGTCAACGATTTGCTGGTGATGAGTGATAGCGACATTCGAGTGACTCCTGGAATGTTGCGGGTAATTGCTGCGGAGTTCGCTGATGAAAAACTGGGGGTCAGCACTTGTCCATATAGGGCTGTGCCGGGGAAATCGTTTTGGTCGAAGCTGGAAGCGCTTGGGATGAATACCGAATTTCTTGGTGGGATTTTGGTGGCTCGAATGCTTGAAGGAATGCGGTTTGCTGTGGGGCCGACGATTGCTGCCCGGCGCAGTGTGATTGAAGAGATTGGTGGTTGGGATCTTTTGCGGCAATATCTGGCTGAGGATTTTGTGCTGGGGCAGTTTGCGGCTGAAGCGGGGCATGGAGTGGCCCTGTCGAGTTATGTGGTGGAACACCGGATAGGGAGCGAGTCGCTCAAGATCAATGCCTTGCATCGCATCCGCTGGAATCGATCAACAAGGCGTTCGCGACCAGCAGGATACGTTGGGCAACTGTTTACGAACCCGCTACCATTGTCGCTGCTGCTGGTTCTATGGGCACCGGGGTGGTGGCCGGTGCTGTTATTGACTACGTTAGTGCGAGCTGCGGCAGGGGCCGCTACAGCGTCGGCTATCTTAAAGGATCCACTGAGTAGCAGACTTTGGTTCTTGGTGCCGTTGCAAGACTTGGCCAGCTTTGTATTTTGGGTGGCTGGCTTTTTTGGCGACACGATTATTTGGCGAGGTATACCCTATAAACTGCTAGCGGACGGAAAATTTGAACTACTTGCCCGAGGGCGAGAGCACTAGAATTTCGTTTCCAGGGAGCGAGTCAAATGGGAGTGGAAAGCTGCGCCCAGCCAAGTAACTTTCCCATTGATCCTTGTAATGCCGGGACAAAATTTGCCCGGACTGGCCTATGGCGACATTGCTGAGCGTGTTGTCCCAATGCGACAGATCGGCAATGAATCGCATGGATGGTCCTAACCTTCGCGAAGTCTGCTTCACTGTGGTGCTGGCCCCGCGCATGGGAACGGTTGAGGTGTTGATGTAGTTGTTGATGAAGCCCACGCGGGTCAGCAGGGGAATGCGGCTGAGTACTGGATGGGTTAACGTCATCTCTGTGTAGCGGCCATAATCCCACTTGTTCACATTTGGTCCTTGGATGCGCTGGCCTTCTTCCATGGCGTCGACGAAAACACGCAGTAAAAGTTGGTCCCAATCGGGGAACCAGTCGGCGGGTCTATCGCGCAACAAGTTTTCCATTACGGCTGGGGCGATATTAAATTCGTAGGTGATGCCTTTTCCAGGTGACGCCTTTTCTGCGATGGCTTTGCGCAAGTGTTGGAATAGGAAAGTTGCGATGAGAGGGGCGGGTTTGCCTTCGAGCATTTGTCCATCCCATTCCTTGAGAATTCTTACGGCATCTTGCAGAGCCGGATTGGAAGCCTTTCGCTTTTCTACTGCGGCCACGAACTGTTGTCCCAGGAAGTGTGAGAAGGAGGAGTAGACGTCGGTTTGGATGGCCAGCATTTCTTCAGGCTTCCAGCCCTTCTTGGTTTCCAGGCGCATTTCAATCTGGTGGGCGCGGTAGTAGGGTGCGAAGGTGCCGTTGACACGATAGGGCGAGTCCTCCGGGAAAGGATTTTGATTGGCGGTGACAATCATTCCAGATTCCGGGTTGAACTCACTTGGGAGTTCCTCAAAGGGAATGGTGCCCTCCCATTCGAATTCGCCACTGGGGCCGTTCATGGGGACCGTTCCATCGAAGGTTTTGCGTATCGGCAACAAGCCGGCAACCTGATAGCCGATGTTGCCGGCAGTGTCGGCGTAGACGAAATTCATGGAAGGGCCGGCGTAGTTGCGGAGCACAGACTGAAATTGCGTCCAATCAGCGGCCTGATTCATTTGGAGAAACACGTAGGGATTTGCCGGGATTTCAGCACCCATCCAGCGGAGTGCATATTGACGATTGGGTTCGTTCAGAATAATTGGGCCGTGGATGGTGGAGTACTGAATGGCTTCCACGGTTCGGGCACCTTTCACACGGATCAACTCGGTTTCAGCTTTTAGGGGGGTGGGCTTCCCGCGGAATTCATAGGCGGTTGTGCTGAGCAGTTTTTCGGCATAGAGGTCCTGAACGTCAAAATGAAGGTTGGTCATGCCCCAGGCAATTTTTTCGTTGTGGCCAATGATGATGCCTGGTACGCCGGGAACGGATGCTCCAATGACATTCAGATTCGGGGCCTTTAGGTGGGCGATATACCAGAGACCGGGGAAGCTCCACTCCAGATGAGGATCGGACGCAAGGATAGGCTTGCCGGAAGCAGTTAGAGCACCACTGATGGCCCAGGCATTGGATCCTGGATGGGTTTCATCACCTGTGCGGGCAGGGAAGAGCTGCTTAACCTTTTCCGCGTCGCCGCCGTCCAGCATCGAAAGTTTCGCCAGATCGGATTTCCAGGAGGTGGTCATTGAGCGGAACATGAGCAACCCGATGGATAAGGTATCAACCGTCCGCCAAGGTTGCGGTTCATAGTTGAGGACAGTGAACTCCACGGGCAAGTTGTGGCGGTTTTTTTCAATGAAGTAATTCACACCGCAGGCGTAGGCTGCAAGGACACGGCGTTCGGAATCACCTAGTTGCCGTTCCTGATCGAAGGCGATGCGGCGGATGCGGAGTTGTCGGGATTCGCGATCGCTGTCCAGCGCAGCGGGTCCGACAATTTCTGCCAGTTCGCCGTTAGCGGCGCGGCGGAGGGAATCCATTTGCCAGAGACGGTCCTGAGCGGTAATGAAACCTTGGGCGAAAAACGCGTCGTCCAGGTTTGTGGCGTCAATGTGGGGAACGCCCAAATTGTCACGTCGGACGGTGACGCGGTCATTGGTTATTGCCAAGACTGTACCATTGGTTTGAGCCAATGGTCGCCACAAAATCCAGTAAAGAGCAGCTACAAATAACACGATGCCTGTAGCGATGGCATAATTAACATATTTAAGGAGCCGGTCCAGTGACACAACCGGCATTGTAGCTCGAATTGAAAACACTATGTCTACTGTTGCAGCGGAAGAAGTAAATTATTTGTACCGGTTCTTGTTGTTGGGCGGCATTATTGCGTTTAACGGATTCCTGGCAGGAGCGGAAGTTGCGCTGCTTTCTTCGCGTCGACCAAGGTTGGCAGCCATGGCGGATGAGGGTAACAGCGGCGCGAAAGTTGCCTTACAACTCCTTGAAAATCCAGAGCGGCTGTTGTCTGTTGTCCAATTTGGTGTAACCCTATTGAGTTTGATTTTAGGTTCGGTTGGAGAGGGCACGATTCACGAATTCCTGCTAAAAATGTTCCATCCATGGGTGAATTCTCAAACGGCCGCGTGGATTGATCGCAGTACCTATTTTGCGGCATTCCTTGTGATTGCTTTTCCCCATGTGGTTTTAGGCGAAGTTGTGCCAAAGAATGTGGGACTGGAAAGGGCGGAACGATTGGCTGCTCTGGCAGCTCCAGTGCTGCTGTTTCTAAGCCGGCTTTGTGGCCCATTTGTGGCGGTGATTGAAAGGACGTCGACCTATATTTCCAGATTGGTGGGAGTGCAGGGAGCAACTCATGCTGGAGGACACTCGGTTGAGGAATTGAAATTCATCATCTCCTCTGTGAAGACTGAGGGCAACTTGCGGCCTTTTGAGGAAGAGGCGATGAAACGTCTTTTGGAACTGAAAGATCTGACGGCAAGGCAGATCATGGTCCCTCGAAATCAATTTGTTTCAGTGCCGACTGATGCGACACTTAACTATGTACTTTCGATAATCAACGAACATCAATTTTCAAGACTTTTGGTTTACGAGGAGACGCCGGAGCATATTGTTGGGATCGTACACTTAAAAGACTTGGTGAGAGTTTGGCTGGAGCGCCGGGCAGCACATGACGCGCGTAAACCAGTAACCGTCTTTCGATTAAAGCAAATTATGAGAAAGCCGTTGGAAGTTCCTGAAACGAAGAAGATTTCTGAGCTCATTGATGAATTCCGAGTGCACCATGTTCATTTGGCTTTGGTGGTAAACGAGTTTGGTACAGTTTCTGGGTTAGTGACGCTGGAAGACGTTCTAGAGCAGGTGTTTGGAGAAATTGAGGATGAACATGATGTTATGCGTCCTAAGCCAAAAGATGGAGAGGTACTTACGCTGGATGGCAGCATTACGATACGTGATCTTGCAATGCAGTATGACATTGCGCTACCAACGGATGCAGGTTTTGAAACGCTTGCTGGTTTTCTATTATTTCGTTTGGGATACCTACCAAAAGCAGGTGTACTGGTTGAATACAAGGATCACCGTTTCACTGTAACGGAAATGGAGCGGAACAGAATCGTGCGAGTGCGGGTGGATGCCTTGTATTTACCGCAACAGGAAAATACCGATTCAATCTGACCACGCTCCTTATGAAGCGATTCAGCAAAACCTAGCTTGAGGAGTTTACTGATTGAGTTTCCAAACTTTTTGCAGTTTCGGTTATAAGCGCAATTGTGCTGCTTTCGGAAGTTCTTAATTTCCCGACAAAATCCTGTAGTGTTTGGGTTGAACCACCGTTGGCTGAAGCAACATTAGCATCTCGGGCTAGTCGGATTTCCTTGCGGAACACGGGTACGTCTTTGGGGGCTCGGATGCCGACCTTCACTTGAGTCGGACTGATATCCAGGATCTCGATTTCGATGCCATCGCCAATGGCAATGACTTCACCGCGTCGTCGTCTGACTATTAACACGGTATCTCCTTTTCAGGAGTTGGATCTGACAAAAGACGTGTTTCAAGAGAATGGGAAGCGGAGTACTTGGAATCGTCTCGGATCGCTTGCACCGCAACACGGTTCTTGCGATTGACTACAACCGGTCCCAATAAGTTTGCAGTTGCAGGGCCGTTTTCCGGTAGGCATACAATGGCAAGACAAGCCAGATCTTCGGTGGCGGAGTATTGTTCGGAAACCGAGATTACACCCATGTCTTCATTCATGATTCGCAACTGATAGGCTTTATCCACAACATTCATAGGAACAGTAACAAAGCAAAGTTCCGGGGACCGTAAGCTTTGTAAGAAAACAATGGGCTCATACCCCTTCTTTTCAATGGGAACGAAAGAAGTCTCCATTTCGAAGCCAGCTAACCCTTTCGGGAAGGTGACGATGGCAGAAACGTCGTATTCAAATTGTCCAAGTCTGTGACTATTCCATTTAGGCATCGATATGGGGCATTCAGTCCTAATTTTGTTATCGGCTGAATGTGGCCAAATCTTAAGATCAGGTCTTGTTAGACAGCAAACTGGAGTAGATCTCCCCCATCCTGACTGCGGCTGCCTGCACTGCAAGATTGGTAGCCACGTAGTTAGCTGCGTTGGAGGCAAATCCTTGGCGTGTATCCGGTTGGGATATGAGTTGGTGGAGGCAATCGGCGAGGCTGTTGCTGTTGCCAGGCTCGAACAGCAATCCTGTTTGGTTGTGTTTGACGAGTTCGGGATTCCCACCCGTGTTCGACGCGACGACAGCGCAGCCGCAAGCCATGGCTTCCATGAGGGAATTGGAAAAGGCCTCGGAGAGGCTGGGGAGCACGAATAAATCGATGCCACCAAGCCAAGTGGGGACGTTTTTGGTGGAGGGTTCAAAATGACACTGGTCGAATATTTCTAATTGAGTGGCCTGCTCGCGGAGTTCTGCAAGCATTGGGCCGCTACCAACGATTGCCAGACGCAAACCAGGATGCTTGGAGGAAACGCCGGCAAAGGCCTCCAATAATGTTGCCAGGCCCTTTTCCTGACGTAAGACGCAGACAACTCCGATGATAAGCGTGGCTTCCTGGAGAACGGCAGGGAAAAAGGCTGGCCGCTTTCTATTTTGCGGGTTGAAGTTGGAGAGATCGATTCCATTTGGACAGTGATAAATTCTACTGGGAGAAATACTTTCGTCCTGAATCAGGTGGTTGCGCATGGCTTCGCAATTCACAACCATGCCGTGCGCCAGAGGATCAGTAAGCCGCAACAGCTTTTGGTATGCGGGCCGATAGAGGCTGCGATGCGCACGAGTGCTGGAAAGTACTACTGGGGTGGCAGCCAGTCGAGCAAAGGGTGCACCAAAACAAGCGGTGGAATAATCGAAAGAGTGGAATAGCTTAATATGGTGGGTTTTGATGTAGTTGCGAAGGCGTAATCCGGCTTTAAATGCTTTCACTGAGGCGAAGGAGTCCAGATTCAGATTGAGAACTGGTATGCCTTTATTGGCAAGTTCCTGCTGACGGAAACCACCCTTAAGAGTGGCTACATGTGGGGTGAAGCGGCGGCGGTCAAGCGACTTTGCAATTTCCACCAATTGTCGTTCCGAGCCACCGGCGGAGAGCATTTCGCTCATGAGAAGAACAGGGATTGGATCCATGTTCTTAGCGGGTGGAGGAGAGCGCCGAACCTGCACCATTCCACCATTTTTCCCGACGACCGGTTATGAAAATATCGCCCCAAAGCTGGAGATTGAGCAAACGCCAAATACGATCGGTAGCATCCTCAAATCCACCGCGATGTCGACTGATTAGACCGCGAAGCTGATCCAGATCTGTGTAGGCAGCAACGAATCCGTTTTTATCGGTGAGGGCGTCATATAGGGAATCCATGCCAGGATCGAGAAGCCATTGCCGGAGTGGAGTGGGGAAGCCCATTTTCTTGCGGTGAACAATATTGTGAGGAAGCAGATCTTCGATGGACTTCTTAAACAGGTACTTTTGCGTGGAGCCTTTGATTTTTAGGCTATCAGGGGCGCGCATGGCGAATTCTACAAACGTATGATCGAGAAATGGCACACGGCTTTCAATGGAACAAGCCATGCTCATTTGATCCTGCTTCATGAGGAGTTCTACGAGATACGTTTTCTGATCGGCATAGAGCATGCGGCGCAAATGACTCATGTTCTGGAAATTGCTTTCGTAGCCAAGATAGTTGTCATAAATATCAGAGGGGGCGGCACGAAGCAGCTCCTTTTGCTGCGACTCGGAAAAAGCGGAGTAGAAATTGTCAAGGAAAAGGGATTCGGTGGTTTCCTCGCGGCCGACGAATGTATGGCCTAGTTTGCGGCGAATTGAGGCATTAATTAGTGGGCTGCTTGCGACTCGTCCTCTAACCCAGCGGCGCATTCCCGATGGAACGGCCTTGTAGGCGCCCAGGTATTGATTGTTGAGCAGGTTCCAACGATACCGCTCATAGCCACCAAACAGTTCATCACTGCCTTCGCCAGTGAGGACCACTTTTACCTGGCGGGCCGCAAGTTTCGAAACGAAAAACAGTGAAACGCTGGAAGGCCAGCAGATGGGTTCATCTTCATGCCAGATGAGTTGCGGCAGGGATTCGAAGAACTCATTGCGGCTGAGCCTGATTTCGTAATGATCGGTTCCGATGGATTTGGCAACTTGCGATGCATAGCCAAGTTCGCTGTATTTTTCTTCGGCATAACCTACAGAGAACGTTTTCACAGGTCCATTTGCCATGCGTTTTACCAGTGCGGCTATAGCCGAGGAATCGACGCCCCCGCTGAGGAACAGTCCAAGAGGTACATCGCTCATCAGCCGCATCTGGACCGTTTCTTCCAGGCGTCGTCGGGTTTCAGAAACCCATTCAGTTTCAGAGATTTCTTCCCCTGTGGTAGTAGGCTGAGGAAGATCCCAATATTTTTCCAGCGTGAGTTCCAGCTTTCCGTTTGCCACCTGCACCGTGGCGGTATGGCCGGGCATCAGTTTTCGGATGTTGCGAAACATGGTTTTTTCGCTACTTAAGTAGCCGAATGCCAAGTACTCGTTTAATGTTGAATCATCGAATTCCGGACTGATCTCAGGATGTTCCAACAGAGCCTTAATTTCTGAGGCGAAAGCGAAAGTCCGACCATTGAAAAAATAGTAGAAAGGCTTGATGCCCAACCTGTCGCGAGCGCAGAAAAGGGTTTTAGTCTTGGTATCCCAAATGGTGAAGGCAAACATGCCACGGAACTTTTCGACGCATTTATTGCCCCATTGGGTTGCTGCGTGGAGAATGGTTTCTGTGTCACAACGGGTGGAGTAGCGGTGGCCTAGTCTTTCAAGTTCGGGACGAATACTGGCATGGTTAAAAACCTCACCGTTGTAAACGATCCAGTGAGTACGCGCGGCGTTGGTCATGGGCTGATGCCCGCCAGCGACATCGACGATACTCAGGCGGCGGTGCCCAAGAGCAACAAAGTCATCTTGAAAAAACCCGAAATCATCGGGGCCCCGATGGGCAATCTCCCCATTCATCCTTTCGACGATGGAGCGAACGTGACTGACCTCATCAAGAGCTTTGGAACTTACAAAACCTGCAATGCCACACATAATTTCCTTATTAACAGTTTACTTGTTGCGCTCTTTTGGCTTCTAGATTGGCGTCCATTTCGAGGCCCAGCTCGGAGACAACAGAGGGAAGGTTCTGGACGTCAGCAACGGATGTCCATACTTCAACGGTTTCGCGAGTATCGGAAGCAGTAAGTGCGTTTGGAGTAACCCCAAGCACCTCTTCGATGAGGATCTTGAATGAATTACGAATCATTAGTTAGAAGATCGGCAGAAGTTACTCTGATATTTAAGACTTCCTACTCTAAGTCATATGGTATCAGGAGATGGAAAGAACATGCTTGGACGTGTGAACTGCCAATTGGTGGTAACCGTTTCTAGCGAAGTTGCCTTGCGAGTACAGATTCGCGTTGCGGGGCAGTGCGTAGCGAACTCATAAATTAAGGGAATTGGCTCTGGAAACCTTTTACAGCCGGTCATAGTTCCAGCCAAAAGATTGTAGCTGATGCACAGTTTCAAACAGAAACGGGAGTGATATAATTTGAGATGAGAACGGGTCTAACTCGGCGTTGGGGGTTCATGTTCGCCGAGCCACACTAGAACCTGTCAGAGTAATCACCACTGTACGAAAAAATGTCAACATCAGTTAATTCACCTTCTACCCATGCTGCGGAGGTTTCCCGAGGGGAACGCTTCCGTTTCGGAGACAATTGGTCCCGATTTCTAACACTGCTCAATGACGACCGGATCCGTTCGGCTGAGCAGTCCCTCCGCGATATGCTGGAGATTACCGACTTAAAAGGCAAGACGTTTCTCGATATAGGATCAGGGAGTGGGTTATTCAGCCTGGTTGCCCGACGTTTGGGGGCGAAGGTTTTTTCCTTTGACTATGACCCTTCTTCCGTCGCTTGCACTACGGAACTGAGACGTCGCTACTTTCCTGAGGATCAAAATTGGACGATTCAACAGGGTTCAGCATTGGACGCCGACTACGTTAAATCGCTTGGTAAATTCGATATTGTCTATTCTTGGGGAGTTCTGCACCACACCGGGAACATGTGGTTGGCATTGGAAAATGCTGCGCTTGCAACTGCTGCAAAGAGCACCTTATTTATAGCGATTTATAACGACACAGGTACACAAGCTCGCCGTTGGGTTACCAAGAAAAAAATCTATAATAAACTCCCAGGAATTTTGCAAACGCCCTTTGCTATTGCAGTAACGCTGCCTGAAGAAGTTAAGATCTTTTCGCGTTCTTTACTGTACGGTGAAGTTGGCAGCTATTTCAAAACTTGGAGTCTAAACGCCGAGAATCCGCGGGCTCGTGGAATGTCCAAATGGTACGACATTATTGATTGGGTCGGCGGGTACCCTTACGAGTATGCGACGGCGGACGAGATCTTCGATTTCTACCGCAAACGTGGATTTACGATGACCCGGCTTCGGTCCGGTTATGTTGGGCTTGGATGCAACGAGTTTGTTTTCAAAAAAGATGCTGTAGCTTCCTAAGAGCAAGCATGGCGAACAGACTAGATCTCGTTGCCAAAGCGCCGGAACCAGAGTTCCAACATCAATAGTGTCCATAGCCAATGGAAGTTGTCTCGTCGGCCAGAATCGTGCTCTTCGAGCAACTGGCGGACGAAGGGCCCAGAAGCAATTCCGCGACGAACGAAGGTTGAACTGGTTAAGTGATCCCAAAGAAATTCTTTGAGAGAACCACGGAACCAAAGTGCCAAGGGCACCCCGAAACCTTTTTTGGGCCGGGTAAGTAGATCCGGCGGCAGCCTGTCACCGACTGCATCCACAAGAATTGCCTTGCCCTTTCCTTGTCTCATCTTCATGGCATGAGGAATGCGAGCGGCGAGTTCGGCAAATTCGTGGTCCAGCATGGGGCAACGAACTTCAAGAGAGTTCGCCATGGACATGCGGTCTACTTTCGTTAACATGTCCCCAGTGAGTTTCGCTGTGGCCTCGAAATAAAACGCTTGCGTTAGAATATCCGCTCCTTCGGGAGCCAGGCACTGGGCAAATGTCCTGGTGATGTAGCTAGCGTCGGCGGGTTCCATCCAGTCTGGGGTGAGCAGTTGTTGACGAAGGTAAAATGGAGTGTAATTCAGCTCGAAGTATCGCTCTAGCGGCGTTTTGCGGCTGAGCATACGAAGGTAATTTTTCCCATAGGAGTTGTAACTCAGTTGATCTGCCATTTTTGAAACGGCACCGCGAACCCATTGAGGGATTTTGTCAAATTTACGGTATTGATCGATAAGGAAAAAACTTTCATAGCCGGCGAAAAGCTCGTCCCCACCGTCACCGGTGAGGGCAACCTTCACGTGTTGGACCGCGAATTGGCTTACCAGGTAAGTTGGAATTGCCGAGGAATCACCGAAAGGTTCGTCGAAGGATTCAACGAGTTTATTTACCAGATCCACCGAATCGGGTTTGACGAGAATTTCATGGTGTTCGGTGTTGTATTGTTGCGCAACCTGTTTTGCCCAGGGTAGTTCATTGAAAGCGGCTTCTTCGAATCCTATGGAAAAGGTTTTAATGGGATCCTTGGTGGTACTAGCCATGGAGGCCACAACGGAAGTTGAATCGATGCCACCACTCAGGAAAGCACCAAGCGGCACGTCGGCGATCATACGAATACGCACAGCTTCGTCGAATTTTTCGCGAATCTGACTGCACCACTGTGCGTGGGTCTGGTTGGTTGGATCCGACTCAGCGGGGATCGGGAGTTTCCAGTAGCGATCCTGCTCAATCGTACCTTTATTGGCATCATAGACCAGCCAGGAACCTGGAGGAAGCTTCTTAATATTTTTGTAAGGGCTGAGAGGATCGGGGACATAGGAGAACTGGAAGTACTGGCGAATTGCTTCGTTATCCAATTCCAGAGGGACCCCGGCAACGCGCAGACATTTTAGTTCGCTTCCGAAGTAGAAGCCGTCCTTGGTGTGGGCGTAATAAAGTGGTTTTTTGCCAAAACGGTCGCGAGCTACTAACAATTTTCGGGTTTTACTATTCCAAATCGCGAAAGTGAACATTCCGCGCAACTTATGGATGCCGGACGTTCCCTCTTGTTGGAACAAATGGAGAATTACCTCAGTATCGCTGGCAGTTCGAAATTTATGCCCTTGTTTGGCCAAAGCCTCGCGCAATTCACGATATTGATAGATCTCCCCGTTGAACACAATCCATAAGCTATGATCTTCATTGGGGATTGGTTGATGTCCGGTGGATAGATCGATGATACTGAGGCGTCGCATGCCAATACTGCAGGGACCATCGGTATGAATTCCCTGGTCGTCCGGGCCGCGATGCACTATGGATTTGCACATGGCGTCGACGACGCTTTCCCGTGCCTGTCCATTATTGTTTAGAACATAACCGGCTATACCGCACATAGTAAAAATGGACTAATAAAGGAACAAAACTTGAACATGATTCAATTATCGCAGAGCTCGATTTATGCCGCGCATTCGTAGCCGCGAGGAAATTCTTTTCCGGTTGCGGCAAGAGACATCGAACCTACACTCTTACTTTCGGCCCAAAGTGGCATTGCCTGTAGTCATGCGGCCTTTGCTTCCATCCGCCAAGGAAGTTGCTCAAGAGTTGAGAGGATCACCCTTCGACAACGAAGTCATGGAGATTGCAGAGCAGGTGTTGGCTCACCGCTTTCCCTTACTGGGTGGAACCTTGGATACAGGGCCGGACATTCATTGGCGGCGCGACTATGCCAGCGGTATAGAGACTGGTTTGAAGTATTACCGGTTCATTCCTTATCTGGATGCGGCGCGTGCGGGGGATCACAAAAATATTTGGGAATTGAATCGTCATCAGCACCTTGTTTTACTAGCCCAGGCGGGGCTGTTGAGTGGCCAGGAAAAGTATTGGCAAGAGATCCAGAAGCAGTTATCCAGTTGGTTTGAACATAATCCTTATGGACGGGGCATCAACTGGACCAGCGCATTGGAAGTTGGTTTCCGGGCCATCAGTTGGATTTGGCTTCTCCATCTGGGGCGTGACCATTTTAGTGTGGAAGAGCGCAAGCGTTTGACGAATGGATTGTTTCAGCACGCTGGCCATCTGGAGAAAAATCTTTCCGTTTATTTTTCCCCAAATACCCATTTATTGGGTGAGGCCGTGGCGCTGCATGCCATAGGGACGCTTTTTCCAGGATGGCAGGAATCCGCAAAGTGGGTGGAGTTGGGTGGGCGGATTGTTGCGCAGGAAATGCAAAGACAGGTATTGGAAGATGGTGCGCACTTTGAACAGTCCACGTATTATCACGTGTATGCGGTGGATATGTTCCTGTTTCATGCTGTAATTTGTGAGACGAATCCGTATGCTGCGAAGTTGAGGAAAATGGCGGAATATCTGGAATCTTTGATGGGTCCAGCGCGGAAGCTTTCGTTTTTTGGGGATGACGACGGTGGCCGATTTTTTCACCCCTATGGCACACACGACCAATTTGGAAGGGGGACGCTGGCTGCATGTTCAAAGGCACTTAAGTTGGACCTTGCCCATGATTATGCAGATCTGTTTCCCCAGGCAGTCTGGTTACTTGGAAAGAGGGCATTGACTAGACCATTGGCTAGTGGGCCAAGGGCTTCGCGCATTTTCCGGAACACAGGGATGGCATCGCTGGTCAGTGGCGATGCGCATTTGCTGTTCGACGTGGGGTCTTTTGGACCAGGTGCTGCCGGGCATAGTCATGCTGATGCTTTAAGTATTACCTTACGATTGGGTGTTGAGGAACTATTTGTGGATGCCGGAACTTTCACCTATGTGGGGGATTTGAAGGAAAGAGACCGCTTTAGGGGCACAGGTGCCCACAATACAATCCAAATCGACCAACAAGATCAGGCCACTGCCACCAGACCATTCGCCTGGGAAGGGCGTCCGGAAGTGGAATTGCTTGAATTCAAAGCAACGGACGAAGAGGATTTCGTAGTTGCCGAGAGCAGGTACAAGAATTTCCGGCATAGAAGGCGGTTGCTATTCAGGAAGCGGGAGGGTCTGATTTTGGTCTGCGATTTCGTGGCTGGAGGAAGTGACGGCGAATATGCCGTGGAGCAGATCTGGCATGCTGGAGAAGCGGTGAATCTTGTTGAACCTGGGGTGTTCCAAATCGGCAAGAGCGCTACTTTACAGCTTGCGGGAAATACAGAGTTTGCTTTTGATGGATGGCGGTCGAGGGTTTTTGGGCAAAAGGAACACAATCCAATTGTTCGACAAACACGACATGGCAAACTTCCTATTGTGATGCCTGCAGCGATTAGCCTGCTAGGTAAGAAAAACATCACGTTCCAGACGTTCGGGGACGCAGTCGAGTTCTCAGTGGAGGGGACAGTCTTCAGGCTTGGGTGATTTGGAGTTTACCGAAAAACCGGTTTCAGCGGAGCTGGAAGATAGCGTCGAATCATTGCTTTCTCTTCTTCGTGGAAGAAGCCGGAGAGCACCAGCATAGCAACATAAACAATTGCGAAGGTGATTGATGTCAATGCCAGCAGGTAGAACAGTTTGACATTTTGGAGTTGATATCGAATGGCAAGGGAGCAAATTGCAGCCACGGATGCAGCTAGCAAGGCGCGGCCAGTATCGTAAAACTGAAATAGATTGGTTCTTCCTATTCTTAGAATACGGGTGAATTTCCAGGCGACAAATAGTTTGTCCAGAAACCCTACTAATACAACCACGGTAATCGCTCCAAGCATGCCAAGCCGAGGGGTAGTCCACCACAAAAGTGCCGCCATGCCGGCAACTAAAAGGACTCGAAACTTAACGAAGAAGAAACGGAGTTCTGGATACACACGAGTCAGCGGATCAATGGGAAAGATGGTGGTAAGAATCAAAAATAGGTTTACAAAAAAAATCGGCGCGCTTTCTCTGAATTTCGGCGTGAAGAGAAAAACTATAAAGGGCTCAGTAACAGTTATGAAGTAAAAGAAGACTGCGAATGCCGGTATGGACAACTTTCTCATGACTCTGGCCGTCAAAGCCAGAATTTGGTCCGTTTCACCATTTTTTCTCATTTCGGACATTCGCGGCAACACAACTGCGGTGGAGGATTCAGTTACCAGTCCCATAATGGGGAGTTGGAAACAGCCTTGGGTGTACAAAGCAAGAGTTGCTGCTCCCAGAAAATTGGAGACGAAGTAAGTGTGCATGTCCACCTGCAGCACCAGCAACAACCAGGACAACCCCAAAGGGGTGGCATAGATAATTTGCTCACGTAGTAGTTTGCCATCGAATTGCTTCCAGAATCCAGGAAATCGCGAGCCCAAGTACCAAAACATCAACAGCACTGTGATCGCTGAATGGATGAGGAAGGAGCAAAGAATTGCCACTGGAGTTCCCCATTGTACGACCGCTATAAAGAGAGAAATGGTGCGGGTGGCCTGAATGAGCACGAAAAAAAACGCTGTTATTTCCACTTCCTGATGAGCCATCAAAATTGCCTCGAAACCTTGGCACAATACGGCAAGTGGGATTGCCAACGCAACATAACCGGCATATTGAGTCAACGAAGGGGCACCCAGAAGCGTGGAATAGATTTGAGGAAACGCGAGCGTAATGAAGGAGCCAAAGAGCCCCATTGTTGTCATTACCAGTACGATATTAAGAACAACCTGCCGCTGTCTGGCTGTTTCCCTGGGTAGAAAATAGAAGGCGCACGTGCCAAACCCCATGGGAAGGTAGTTTGTGGCGGAAATGATCACGATGAATAATTGCTTGTACACCCCCATCGTCTCCAAATCCATTCGCCTGGCTACAACCAATGGAGTGATAAAAGTGAGGACGAACGCAATGAGTCTACCGGCTAAAATCCACGAAGCCTTGCTTGAAAGGCTTCGTTTGGAGGTTTGCACGATAGGTGTTTTCTCCGACAATTATCTTCTTCCCCTGGACATTGGATCTCCTAACAAACAAGCGCAAAACGGACTCGCTTCGGCGAATAACTTCCTTTGTTTCTCAACTGCATTTCGCCGCGCCGAAGCGGCCTTTGCGCTCCTAAGAAACAAGCGCAAAACGGACTCGCTTCGGCGAATAACTTCCTTTGTTTCTCAACTGCATTTCGCCGCGCCGAAACGGCCTTTGCGCTAACTAAACTGGGTCGCCGGTCCCGCTTCGTACCAGATCGATAACCGGTTTTCCAGTTGCGCGAATTTTCGCCGAGATTTCAGGCGATGGCTTTTGAGCAATCACGATATTATCGGCCCAAGCCAACATTTCCTCCAGTTCTCCTACCATCAGCTTTCCGATATGTGGCACGGCGTTCAGGATATAGTGACGGTTACTGCCGTAGATTGTATCGATCTGGATGTGCGGATCGAACACTTTCATATCCCGGCCCTTGCCGATCAGATACTCGAGCATCGTGACCACTGGACTCTCGCGAAGATCGTCGGTGTTCTCTTTGAACGCCAGTCCAAAAATCCCCAATTTCTTGTTTCCCAAGTCGATAACCCCATCAATGGCGCGGCGCAAATGTTCGTCGTTGCTGGCGAGTACGCTGAACAGCATAGGGAGTTTGACGTCAAGTCGGGACGCACGGTAATTGAGGGCACGTAAATCCTTGGGTAGGCAAGAGCCGCCAAAGGCGAAACCGGGTTTTAAGTATGCTTTGGAAATATTTAGGTGGTCATCCTGGCAAAGAGTCTCCATCACCTCTTCAGCGGAAATTCCCATCCTTGTGGCAAGCGAACCAATCTCGTTCGCAAAGGAAATTTTCACAGCATGGAAAGCGTTGCAGGCGTACTTTATCATTTCCGCAGTACGTAAACTTACAAGACATGGTGCAACTCCCAGGGCATCGTAGATACTGGCGGCCCTTCCAACTGCAGCAGGATCGCTGCCGCCAACGACAATTATCGACGGCTCGCGGAAGTCCTTTACGGCAGTACCTTCCCGTAAGAACTCAGGATTGGATACGACACTGACAAGATTGTTTCCGGCGAAAACAGATTCGACAATTTCTTCGCAGGTTCCAGGAAAAACCGTGCTTCGCACAGCGACAATCAATGGTTTAGTTCGGCCGGAAAGTTCAGCTGCGATGTTGGTTACTACCCGGCGGAGTTGATCTAAGCCCAGATTCCCCGTTTTTTCCGACGGAGTGCCCACGCAGAGCAACGCGATGTCTGCCTGCTGGATTGCATCCGTAGTGGAGGTAGTGGCGGTTAAGAATCCTCCCTTCACGCTGGAACTGACCAACGACTCAAGCCCTGGCTCGTAAAATGGCGCCTGGCCCTTAATCACATTCGAGACTTTACCCGGATCGGTATCGACACCGATCACTTTATGGCCTAAGTCGGCTAGACAGGCTGCAGTGACACAGCCAACGTATCCGAGGCCGAAAACTGCGATTGTAGATGGGTTCTTCGTCATATTAGACATATTTGTTGTCCTTTTGCCGATTGCCACTTGACTCGCGACTACTCGCAATGTTGGGATGGCTATTCGGGCTATTGTTTAAATGAAAATACTTTGGGTTTGTGGGACGTTTCTTCATCCGACCAACAAGGGTGGTCAGATTCGAACTTTGGAAATGTTGAAGCGGTTGCATGAGAGGCATGAAATCCACTATGTTGCTTTTCAACAAAACGGTGAAACCGAAGGATTGGAAAGAGCAGTGGAGTATTCCACTCAGGCCTACGCAATTCCTCACGCTGTTCCAGCTAGAGGCACGGTTCCGTTCTTTATGCAACTGGCTGCCAATTTGTTTTCTGACCTTCCTTTGTCGGTAAGCCGATACATCAGCCCCGCGATGCGTGAAGTTATCAGGTCTTTGCGGAGCAAGCATAGCTTTGACAGTGTCGTTTGCGATTTTCTGTTCCCCGCACCTAATTTTTCGAATTTTGACGACGTTGTGCTTTTTGAGCACAACGTTGAATCGATGATCTGGCAACGCCATGTTGAAAGTAGCAGCGATCCGTTGCGCAAAGCCTATTTCGGAATGCAATATCGGAGAATGCTTGCATGCGAGGCAAAGGCGTGCCGTGAGGCCGCCCATGTAATTGCCGTCTCTGCCATTGATGCCCGGAAGATTGAGCAGATGTTTGATTTGAGCAAGGTTTCGGACATCAAAACCGGGGTTGATGTGGACTACTTTGCGCCTGCCCCCATCGCTCATCCAAAGGTTGCGGATCTGGTGTTTGTTGGCTCTATGGACTGGCTGCCGAACATCGATGGTGTTCGCTTCTTTGTTTCCGAAGTGCTGCCTTTGATTTGCGCCAAAATTCCTGAAGTGAAACTGGTTATTGTAGGCCGCACACCACCTGCCGAGATTCAAAAGATGGCGGGGCCGAATGTTCATGTTACTGGGACTGTCGCCGACATTCGCCCTTATTTGTGGGGCTCGGCTGTTTCTATTGTTCCGTTGCGAATCGGCAGTGGCACTCGTTTGAAAATCTACGAATCGATGGCGGCTAAAACTGCGGTGGTCTCCACTACGATTGGTGCTGAGGGACTGGTTTATGAAGACGGAACGAATATTGCAATTGCCGATTCGGCAGAAGATATTGCTCGTAGTTGCATTCATCTCATCGAAAATGTCGCTAGCCGCCGAAGCATGGCGCAATCGGCATTTAAGATGGTTGCCGAAAGGTTTTCCTGGCCACAAATCGCCCAAGAATTTGAAGATTTGTTGAAAGAGTACCCGGCTCGGAAGCATTGATTGTTATTCCCAGGCCATCTGTTTACGGCTGGTCATGGCATGATAGAAGCCGAAGAAAACAGCAATGTTGATCATTGTGAAATAGAAAGGCAACATCAAATGCCGAGGGCGTAATTTTACTAGGGTTCCAAAAGCGGCCAGTGAATAAAAAAGAATTTGGCCAAACAAAAGCGCCTGATAGAGAGGCTGATCGAATAAGAAGAGATTTGCGACGATGGCCCCCACCATTCCGAACGGCACCAGCAGACGTATGACTTTGTGAGATAGAAAGAAGAAAAGTGGGAGCGGTTGGAATGGACTAATCACTCCCTTGATTTCGGAAATTTGCTGGATGTTGCCAGTCATGATTCGGACGCGACGTCCAAATCCAGTCATCTCCTTAGCCTCCTCGTAAACAATGGCCTTGGGTTCATACACGGCCCGGAATTTCTTCGCTAAAACGGAAACCGGAATGACGTAATCGTCATTGATGGTTCCGGCCGGAGGGTAAGGGTAAAGACTCTTCCGGATGGCATTGAGTTGGCCATGGCCACCTAGAGTTGAAGCCAATTCAGATTCCTGTACTTTCAGAAACGTTTCGTATTTCCAATAAAACTCTTCTGATTTGCCTACATCAACTTCATCGGCCTTGATGACGCTGTACTTGCCACTGACCGCTCCTACTTGGGGATCTGCGAAATTCATCATCAAGATCCGCAGCGAATCTTGATAGAGCATTGCAGCAGTGTCGGAAAAGACAATAATTTCGTTGCTGCAATGACCAACTGCGTCGTTCAGCGTCAATATTTTGCCGCGGTTTTTTTTGAAATCAAGAACCGTCACTCGCGTGCCTTCTGCCGCTTTTTTTGCAAGTTCAGCAGTTCTATCCTTGGGGCCGTCGCAAGCAACCACGATTTCAAGTTTTTCGGCGGGGTAGTTGATATTCAGAGAGTTACGTATTTTCTCTTCAATAATGTGTTCTTCGTTGTAAGCCGGGATAACAAGAGACACGCTGGGTTCAAACGGCCGTCGATTTACAGGACGATGAATGAACAGCCGCAATAAAAACAGTACGAGAGGATAGCCGAAGTAGGCATAAACTGGAACCGCAACGCACAACCAAAACAAATAGGAAGTATTCACAGAAACTAATTAAGCCCGTAGGCTTTCCTTTCGAAAAACCGGTCGAAAAACCGGTCGAAAACAACGGTCGAAAAACCGGCGACGGTATTCACCATGACGTTGTTGCCTTGCATCGGGCTGGACACTTCTATTTATCCACCAGAGTTGTTTCTTTTCTTGTCATTTTAAGCGGACCCTTCAGCTGCTTGTGTCTTTGTTGACGGATTGAACCGGCGGCTGTGAAGCCTAGTACTAGCAACCTCACCCTACAATAACTATTTTTACATATCGACAAGAATCATGAATAGGTACACGCCAATTTGAGGGGGTCGAAAATTTCGGTCACAGGTCTTTGTATCTTTTAAGTAACTGAAAAACAATATCTTGTTACTGCGGCTGTTACTGCTGAAGATTTCAAACCTATTGAATACAAGCAGAGGTTGGATAACAAAAAATTATGAAAAGAGCGATTCTCTTAGTCGTCCTCCTGGGTTTACCAGGTAGAAAGTGCGAGGCTCAGACCAAAGTGGATTTGAGTTCGCAATCGAAAAGTGTTGATTTTTCAACGGCGGCATTTACTCTGCCAGTCCGGACAGGTCCGTCACTCAGTGTCAGTTGCAGAGTAGGCGAGCTATTTTACAAAACGAATGCGCCTGCGGGTCAAAATCTGTATGGCTGCACATCGACCAATGTCTGGTCTTTGCAAAGCGGCGGTTCGGGTGGTGGATCAGGTGGCGGCGGAGCGGTTTCAAGTGTGGCGGGAAAGGTTGGTGATGTTAGTCTGCAATATACTGATCTTACAGACTTTAAGGTTCAACTTTCGGGTGGGACTGCGGTCATAGGGGCTGGGTGTAGTGCTTCACTACCTTGCACTGTCCGGTTTGGTTCCAAAAGCTATTTGTTTCCGAACCCGGCCACCATTTCAAATCTGACTGGCACGGGAACTGCGGGACCTCATACGGTCTATATATTTGTGCGTGCTGATGGAATTCTCTATTTTGGGATCAATGGTGTCGCGGTTACCGGTGCTGCTTTGACCGGAGCAGTTCTTTCCATAGGGACTACGAACTTTCCCAGCGATAGTTACGGGCTAGCTGTCTGTAGCGTCAGTAACAATGTAATGACACAGTGTACCGATTTGAGGGGTACGGGTAGAGATGTAGTTGCCGCAGCTGATGGCACACTTCAGGTGATCAGCAACCCAACTACTGGTTATCAGGAAATCGCCGTAAATCCTTCTGCGGTCGCAACGTCGACTGGAAGCAATGATTTTTCAGGCAACAACAAGGTCAATCTGGGTAGTCAATACTTGTCCATTACACTTGGAAATGACTCTGCTTCTGGAACCGTTCAAAACCGTTTCGTTGTACTAAACAGCAGTGGAAAGGGTGCGCTGGCTGGCACCGCTGCTAGCGGCAGAATCATTGGAGTCTGTATGGCGGATTGTGGCAACTCTGGCAACGCCCGGGTCGCAACCAGAGGGCAGGTACTTTTGCAGTTTGACGGACCTACCACAGCAGGCAACTATGTCAAAGTATCCACAACAACCGCTGGGAAGGCGACGGATGCAGGCACCAGCCGCCCCACATCCGGACAAATCCTTGGATACGTTTTATCTACCAATACCTCAGCCGGGACTTACTCCGTAATTCTGGAGCCTGATATATTCGCCGATAATTTCCCAGGGTTCGGAGATAGATTTCTGGTTGGGGCACTTTCAGCTTCAAGCTACTGGCAAGAAGCTCAACGGCAAAGCAGTATTTTCGGAAGTGGTGATAAAGTTAAGCCAATGGGCAGAATAGCAGTTCAAAAAAGTAAGGAATTCAATTTGAGTCAAAGATTTGACAAGTCTGGAATCCTTCTGCCCTACTTGCTTGCGAAAACGATTAGTCAGGACGATTCAACAGAGCACCTATCGAAAGGTTGCAACCAAAACATACCATTGGAGGATTCTTATGCGCTTTCTGGCTCAGTCACCATTTCGGAATAATATCTTTTTGCTGTTTGCTGCAATGGCAACAACAAATTCGCATGCAGCAACCATTACTGTAACTACAAGCAATGGGACCTTTTCACCTGTAAACAGGAACACAGTACAAGCGGCGTTTAATGCTGCTGCTTGTGGGGATGAGGTCCAAATAGAAGCGGGTGCCATTGTGCGGACGGGAATCGAAGGGGGTGAGATAACAATCAGCGGCGCCAATATGACGGTAACGGCGCAGTATCCGCATCATTTTGCTGCGGGGGACTTTGTGTTGATCACCAATCTTAGTGGTGTATTAGCCCCACTGACTCGCAATAACTATCCAGTCATAAGCACACCAAGTCCGAATGTAGTTGTTATTGACTTGAGAGATCGTACGTCTCCTGCACTTAATGGAACATACACAGATACGGGAATCCAGATGTTTGGTCGAAGGTTCTTTATCAACTACGATCCGCAAAAGAAAAATTGTAGTGAAGGGAACGAGATAACCATCACAACAACGAAGAAAAGCTGGTTGCCTGATATAGATATGAGAGTTACTCCATCCTATCGGCCCTTGTTGCCGACATTGCAAATGGTGGGAGACTCATCAAACACGTCGCTCTTGCAGATAACCGATAAGGTTTCCGGATTGAAGTTTGTGGGAGTAGGGTTTCAAAAGCTGGGCCTCCTGCAATACACTCAAAACACATTTATTGATGTCAGTTCAAGTTATTTCATCCCCGATGAGAGCGTATTGCCGGAACGGATTAGCTTTGACCGCTCCCTATTTTTCATGGACCACAAATTGGGTAATGCATGGAAGAATACTTTTAACCTTCGAGTGAAGGGATTTACTTTTACGAACAATTTCGTAGATGACCTCATGGGTTTACCCTCGGATGGGGAAACGTATATTTCAGCCGTTGGAACTGCTTTTGGTCCCTTCACAATCCGAAACAATTACGTCTGCTGCGCAATTGGGATGCCGTTTATTTGGGGAGCTAGAGACGTGGACTACACTACTGACAATCCAAATTCCAACGATATCCTGTTGGAGCACAACAGTTTTTACACCAGCCCAAAGCACTACCCGACATCTCCTACCTATGTGGGGGATGCCTATCATGGGATCGTAAAAAATTGTTCCGAATTGAAAGGTGCCGTCAATGCCATATTCCGCTGGAACACCTGTGAAAACCAGTTTTCAGGAGGCGGTGCGCAATGGTATGGATTTACCTTTTCTGCAAGATCGAATGCGGGTCCTGGGGCCGGCACTTGTAGCCTTGATGGGAGCAGGACTGTGATTACCTGCCCACAACTGAACGTGCAAAATCCAATACCAGGAAATGTAATCGGAGTGGATACCGGGTTAACCGGAGGCGCAAAGTATCAATGGCGAACCGTAGTTTCCATCAACAAAGTGACGCGAAGCTATACAGTAAGCCAACCTTTTAGCGTATCGGTTGGAACAACGAATTTGTCTTATGCTTACATTCCAAATCCAATGAACAAGGTAGACAATGTTCAAGTGTACGGAAACTACTTCAAGAATGTCGCCAGCATGTCTCTAATTCTGGGGGAAGACGAAATTTATCCGGTCAGGACCGAAAATATTTCCTTCAAAAATAACCTTATGGTGTACGATTCTCCTTATTTTAGGACAGCACCCGGTTTGCAATTCTACGTTGCACCTTTCGTCATCAACCGCGCAGGGAAGAACTATCAGTTCAGTAATAATACAACTTACACAAACCCGAACTGGCAACCCGATATCCCATATCGCCAAACCATGCGCGTACTCCCTTCTAAAAGTCCAATTGAAAATATTCGATTTCACAACAACCTGATGCCCTACGATTATATCGGCGGTGATTCTGGTCAGACTATCAGCCTACTTTCAACCGCTGGACTTGTACCTGGCGCATCATTCCGCAACAATACTTTGGTCGGCAGCGGTGCGGGAATCCAACCGTGTTCCCCTTCTGAATGTAATGGAAATTTTGTCAACGGCGCATATTCTCCTCGGTTTCGGAACGCTGAAAAGAATGATTTCGGATTGGTCCCAGGCTCCAACTACACCAATGCCGGCACGGATGGGAGTGATTTAGGTGCCGACATTGAAGAAGTAGCAATCATCCGTGAGTTGACGGTAAAGTCGAATTCACACTCATTACTTTTCAGCTGGCGTGTTCCCACTTTTATGAAAAACATGGGCTGCCAACTTGAAGTTAGTCCGGATAGCAACCTCATCAATGACCTGGGCAACTACACCGTAGTAAATTCGTTGCGGCCAGATTACTTTATTCGCGCCGATTCTGACCGCTCAAACATAAGGGCAACATCAAGCGGCGATGGGTTACTACGCTGGTTTCAAGTTGGCCAAAACGTGGAGGAAACAGATGACAATGGCGATTTGCGAAATCTGACATTGTCTTCTGATACAGCTTACCACTACCGCCTTATGTGCGGAGGTGCGACCGAGAGAGGGTCAATCCGCACAGAAAAGGAGCCATCGGACACAGTAAACCGGTCAAATATTCAGGTTGAAATCAGGGCGAAGGCGAACAAAGGGACGCAGATTCGCCCCAGATTTGGAGTGAACAAGCTTACCGTTGCTTCCGCACCTGCTCAAACTTGCACGTCGGAGTGCGTGATTCAGATAAGCGGCGTTGTGGGATCGCAGTTGATCTATTACCTTGATGAATTGGATCAATTGGGCAACCTTGTATTTCAAAGCACAAGGCCAACTGTGTTGTTTATTCGCTGATGTGACGTTAACAGCAATGGCATAGGGCAGGGTTTGGGTTCTGTGCCATTGGCTGATAATAGGTTTCGAATCTACAATCATGTTAGATTTTAGGCAATGGATATTTCCCGGAACAAAAAAACAATCTCCTTACTATTTGCCCCCATTACCACGGGTGCTCTAATCTTGGCATTTCTCAGCATTTGGACTGTCAGTGTAGGTTCAGCGGGAATCATAACAATCACATCAATCGGCGGAACTTTTTCGCCAGTTACCAGCTCAAATCTCCAAAAGGGTTTTGACCTCGCCAAGTGTGGAGACGAGATTCAAATTGAAGCAGGATCAATTCTTCGCACCGGAGCTGAAGTAAACGAAGTTGTCATCGTCGGGTCTAAAATGACCATTCGAACGCCCTATGCGCACCATTTTGCGGTGGGCGAGAGTTTGAAAATTTCCGGATTAAACGGAACCGCAAGTTCGCTCAACAAGTCTCAATTTCCTGTCACCAGTTTGTCTGAACCGAATCTCGCAGTTTTGGATCTGGGAGAACGTAAGTCGGCTTCATTCGATGGGACCTATTCCAACTCCGGTATCACCGTGTTTACTAGAGGATTTCAAATCAAGTACGACCCTGCGAAGAAGAATTGTAAGGAAGGAACTGAGATCGTCATAACAACCACGAAAAAGAATTGGTTGCCAGATCCAGACATGAGGATCACTCCATCCTACAAGCCCTTGCTTCCAACTCTTCAACTCATCGGGGATCCGCTTTACGTTCCGCTCGTAAGCGTGAATGACAAAGTTGCAGGACTGAAATTCGTGGGAGTGAGCTTTCAAAAAATTGGGTTGTTGGACTATATTTATTATTCATTGGTTGATATCAGTTCCTCCACAACGATTGCTGATGAAAGCCAGTTGGCACAGCGGATCAGTTTCGATCGCAATTTGTTTCATACAGACCATCAGTTGGGAAACAATTGGAAAAATACGTTCAACCTGCGTTCCAAGGGGTTTGCTTTTACTAACAACTTTGTGGATGATCTTGTGGGCAAACCGTCTGACGGAGAAACCTATATCTCAGCCGTTGGAACTGCTTTTGGTCCCTTCACGATTCGAAACAATTATGTCTGTTGCGCAATCGGGATACCGTTTATTTGGGGCGCTCGAGACGTGGACTACACCACGAACAATCCAAATTCTAACGACATCCTGTTGGAGCACAACAGCTTTTACACTAGCCCAAAACACTACCCCACTTCGCCTACTTATGTGGGAGATGCCTATCATGGGATTGTAAAAAATTGTTCCGAATTGAAAGGTGGCGTTAACGCCATATTCCGCTGGAACACTTGTGAAAACCAGTTTTCAGGAGGCGGTGCTCAGTGGTATGGCTTTACCTTTACGGCAAGAGCGAATGCAGGGCCCGGGCTAGGAACCTGTAGTCTTGATGGGATCAGGACTGTGATTACCTGCCCACAACTGAACGTGCAAAATCCAATACCAGGAAACGTAATCGGCGTGGATACAGGGTTGACCGGAGACGCAAAATATCAATGGCGAACAATAGTTTCCATCAACAAGGCAACTCGCAGTTACACCGTAAGCCAGCCTTTCAGTTTGTCTGTTGGAACATCCAATCTTGCATACGTATATGTTTCTAATCCCGGGAATAAAGTGGACAATGTTCAGGTGTATGGTAACTACTTCAAGAATGTTGCAAGCATGTCTTTGATTCTTGGAGAAGATGAAATCTATCCGGTCCGCACCGAAAACATTTCCTTCAGGAATAACTTGATGGTGTACGATTCTCCTCTTTTTAGGACGGCACCCGGTTTGCAGTTCCGTGTCGCACCCTTTGTGATCAACCGTTCCGGAAAGAACTATCAGTTCTTAAACAATACTTCTTACGTGAATCCAAACTGGAACCCTAGAGTTGAGTATCGCCAAACTATGCTTGTGCTTCCGACGAAAAGTCCGATTGAAAATATTCGATATCACAACAACCTGATGCCCTACGACTATATTGGCGGCGATTCCGCCGAGACTATCAACATTCTTGCGGCAAAAGGTTTGGTGACTGGCGCTTCTTTCCGCAATAACACTTTGATCGGCAGCGGCGACGCAATTCAACCGTGCAAACCTTCTGATTGCACCGGCAATATTACCAAAGGCAAGTACGAGCCGAAATATCGCAATCCGGAAAAGAACGACTTTTCTTTAGCTCCTGGCTCAGCCTATACCAACGCGGGCTCAGACAGTAAAGATTTGGGTATAAACATTGAAGAAGTGGCCATTATTCGTGATCTAAGTGTGAAGGCGCAGTCAACTTCATTGATTTTTAATTGGCGTGTTCCGCGTTTTATGGCGAAAATGGGCTGTCAACTTGAGGTGAGTCCCAATAGCAACTTAACGACGGATCTTGGATCATACATCGTCGTTAATGCTCTTCGGCCCGATTATTTTATCCGTGCCGATTCAGACCGCTCAAACAAAAGAGCCAGCAAGAGTGAAAGTGATTTGCTTCGTACTTTTCAGGTCGGTCAGAGTGTTGAAGAGAAGGACGACAACGGCCAAATCCGTAACTTGGCTCTGGATCCCAATACTGATTACTTCTACCGGTTGATGTGCGGTGGTGCAACGGAAAGGGGAAGCATCAGAACCCTTCGAGCGGAAAAGTGAAATCGCTCAGCCACCGCCTGGTAAAGGCACTGGCTTGCTTGGGGGCATTCACCCTGTTCATCGTCGTTACACCTGTGGTCTCCTGGTGGTCAAATCGGCTTTCAGGAAAGTGGACAGCCGAACACGGGGAAAATCTCATCGTCCTTGCGGGTAGTTCGCTCGATCAAGGAATCTTGGGCGATGATACTTACGGCCGCTGCGTCTATGCAATTCTGGCTTACCGCGAAGGGCATTACCGGACGATTGTACTTTCCGGGAAAGATTCCTCTTTGTTGATGCGGACTTTTTTAGTAGTCCACGGTATTCCAAATGAAATGATTTTTACGGAGAATGCTTCGTCCTCAACTCGTGAAAATGCGCTTGCCTTGATCCCTCTGTTAAAGAATTTGAAAGGAACCAATATCTTGCTTACCAGTGACATGCATATGTACCGAGCAAATAGGGTCTTCGTAAAGGTTGGGATTCCTGTAACTCCTCGGCCCTTCCCTGAAGGGATGAAACGAGGGACTAACTGGAAGCGCAGAGTATCCGTGTTTTTCGATCTGATCGACGAAACTGTCAAAATAACTTACTACTACTGGAAAGGGTGGATCTGAATCCAACTACCTCCCGGCCAGCACTCGCTGATACACCTGTTCATATTGGGGAATGATCAGGTTCGTGTTGAATCTGCTCTTAGCAGCATTGCGCGCCGCCCGCGCCATATTCTCGCGAACCGGTTCATTCATCAAAAGCGAGGCCGCGCAATTGGATTGTTTCGCAATATCACCCACTGGGCAAAGGTGGCCTGTTATCCCGTCGTCGATCAGTTCGGGAACTCCTCCAACGTTGGTCGCAACCGGTACCAGGCCACAAGCCATCGCTTCCAGGGCTGCCAATCCGAAGCTTTCCGTTTCGCTGGGCAGCAAGAGAACGTGTCCCTGAGGTAACAAATTTGGAATATTGTTCTGCTTGCCAAGAAAGCGGACATACGGTTTCAAACCGAGTTCATCCACAAGACGCTCCGCCGCGCTACGATCCGGACCGTCGCCGATCATCCACAAATCGGCGTCAACATTCTTCCTCACTTCGGCCAATATCCTCACACAATCTACAACCCTCTTTACAGGCCGGAAATTTGAAATGTGCATCATCGTCTTTCGAGGAGCACGTCTTTCCGGTTGTGGCCTGTAAGTTTCCGTGCATACGAAGTTGTGGATTACTTCCACCGGGTTCGTCACTCCAAAAACGCTGATCGTTTGGTTGCGTAAATTGTTGCTGATCGCAGTAACAGCATCGGACTGTTCAATAGAGTACTTAGTGATGGGGAAATAGGAACGATCTACACCCACTAGCGTGATGTCCGTTCCATGAAGTGTCGTGACAAAGGGAAGGCGTCGATCTTTTTCCAGCATCCCTCGGGCCAGCATGGCTGATACGGAATGAGGAATAGCGTAGTGAACATGCAGAAGGTCCAGCTTTTCCATTGCCGCCACTTCAGCCATACGAGACGCCAAAGCCAAGCAATAAGGTGGAAACTGGAACAAAGGATAATTGCTCACTTCCACCTCGTGAAAAAAAATTCCAGGACTTTCTTCCAAGCGGATCGGGTTCGCATAACTGATGAAATGGACCTGATGCCCCCGCTTGGCTAATTCAAGCCCCAATTCGGTAGCGACGATTCCAGATCCGCCGTAAGTTGGATAACAGGTGATACCTATGCGCACCAATCCAGCGTAACAGGAGAAAATGAATTAGATGAAAACGCTGATAGTAGTGGCTCATGCCGACGACGAGACAATTGCCGCCAGCCGATGGATGGCGATGGCTCCTCAGCAATTCACGATCCTTCACACCACTGACAGCGGCCCAAGGAATTCGAAATATTTTCAAAGGGCTGGGTTCGCTTCACGTGATGTCTATGCGATGCACCGCCGTACAGAGTTGTTAGCCGCCATGAAGATTGTTGGAATTGACGAATCCCAATGTCATATGTCACAAGTCCCCGATCAGGAGGCGATTATGAACGTGCCCTTGTTGTCAAAAAACATTGCATCGTTTTTTCCCGTGGATCGCATCATTACCCACTCCTACGAAGGCGGTCATCCAGATCATGACGCAACTGCCCTGGCGGTCGCTCTAGCTGTTGGATGCAGCGGACTGGAGGTCTTAGAATTCCCCGCCTATCATCATGGGGTTGATGGAACCCTGGTGGCCAGCCAGTTCCTTCCCCATCCAACCCATCCCCTTATCCAACAAATCTCACTCGATCCCGCAGATGCCGCAAGAAAGGCTGCAATGTTTGACTGCTTTCGTTCACAACAACATTTGTTCAGTCGTTTTTCCACTACTGAGGAGTTGTTCCGCCGTGCGCCGGAGTACGATTTCCTGGCACCCCCGCATGCCGGCACACTCTACTATGAAACTCGCGACATGGGGATGAACTACGAAATGTGGCGGCAATTTGCTCAAGCAGTGCTATCCTCAAAAAAATGAAATTCTTACGATGGTTTGCTCCGCTGTTCGTTTTGGGTGCGGCTGGTTTGTATAGTGACCCTGTGCGATTGCGCATCTTGGTTTGGAGCGGACGCGCGAACGGCTGCACCATGGAGCGAGCGCTTGAAATTCCAGCCCATGAAGCAAATCTGACTGCGGCCAAGGATCGCATTCTTGCCGCAACCAAGAAACTGCAATCCGATGAGCATTATGATTTTTGGGATACGCCTCGTGGCAAGTTTTGGCTGCCCAAGGGTAGCCAGGATTCCTTTATGCTCCCTTTCAATCTGGCGGAACAGGATCAGAAAATATACGGAACCGGGGACCGCGATATTCAACCAGGCGATGTGGTTCTCGATTGCGGGGCGAACATTGGGGTCTTCACTCGAAGCGCATTGGATCGTGGTGCAAAGCTGGTAATTGCCATTGAACCGGCCCCGGAGAATATCGAATGTTTGCGCCGCAATTTTGCTACGGAGATCGCCGAAAAAAGAGTCATCGTTTATCCAAAAGGTGTGTGGGATAAGGACGACATGCTGACTCTTCGCATTGATCCGCACAATTCTGCCGCCGACAGTTTTGTTATCCATCGCGATAGTGCAGCCGATGGAGAGAAAGTGCCGCTCACAACCATTGACAAACTGGTTTCTGAACTCGGTCTTGAAAAAGTGAGCTTTATCAAAATGGACATCGAAGGGGCCGAATTGAAAGCGTTAGCTGGAGGCAATGCGACCATCAAACGCTTTCATCCACGCATGTCCCTATCGGCGTACCATCATCCAGACCACGCCGCTGAAGTTCCCAAAGCTGTTCGAGCCACTGGTGCGGATTACAAAATGGAGTGTGGACCTTGTGCTGAGGTTAAACAGTCTTTCATTCTTCGTCCTGATATTTTGTACTTTTACTAGCTGCGCCCGCCGGTTTCCATTGGAAGGTCTGGTGGTGGAGGTTCGTCCCGAATTAAGGGAAGTTTTGGTATCCCACAAAGCGGTTGACGGCTGGATGCCCGCCATGATCATGCCCTTTCAGATAAGCCCTCAACAGATGGCCGGACTCTATCCGGGGGCTCGTGTCAATTTTGAAATTGGAGTCACCAAGAGTCGAACAAGGGTTCGCAAGATGAAAATGATGGAAAGTGCCCTTGACGGCATCAAGCTTGACGATGGTGAGGCACTGAAGCTTCCTCCGCCCGACAGCAAAGTTGCGTTGGGTTCAATGGTTCCGGACTTCACGCTAACCGATCAATCCGGGAACATGACAACCCTTTCGAGTTTCCGCGGAAGGACCGTGGTTGTTAATTTCATCTACACGCGCTGCCCTTTGCCAGACGTATGTCCACGGCTATCGGCAGGGCTTGCTTTCCTTCAAAAGAAATTCTCGCAACGCATGGGAAAGGATCTGATTTTGCTTACAGTGACGTTGGACCCAACTTACGATACAGTACCTGTTCTTTCCAACTACTCTGCAAGATGGCATGCTAGTAAGGATAGCTGGCGTTTTCTCACTGGCACCAGGCAACAGGTTGCCAAGGTGGCCGGTTATTTTGGATTGATCTATTGGGCAGAGGAAGATTCGCTGGTGCACAGCTCCGTAACCGGCATCCTTGGCCGCGATGGACGATTGGTTGCACGCGTTGAGGGATCCCGTCATTCCGTTACGCAGTTGGCAGACTTGGTTTTAAATCAATTGGATGGAGGAAAAAAATAGCATGAGAAGTTTAATTGTTGTCGCGATCTTTGCCTTAGAGGGTTGGAGTCAAAGCAAACCGAAGGATATGTGCATGCCACCACCTTCTTCGGTTGCGCCGTCTTTGCCTGCGAAAATCATGACGGGACAAGGCGAGGTTCACTTTCCCATTACAACCACCAGCACGGAAGCCCAAAAGTTCTTTGATCAGGGTATGGCTCAAATGCATTCGTTCTGGTCGCGTGAAGCGGAACGCAGCTTTCTGCAAGCCGCACAACTGGACCCTGAATCGCCCATGCCGCATTGGGGTGTCGCAATGGTCTCAGCCGGAGATTACCGCCCTCGCTTTCAACTCGACCAATTTCGTGACGCTATGGGCTTCCAGCCCCTTGCGCCTGAGCATCGCGCCATCCATGCCGCCGCCAAAGCCGCTGCCCTAGCTGCTGTTCCAGGCAAAGCCACCGAAGTGGAAAAAATGTACATTGCCTCAATTGTTGCGCGGCGCAATACGCAAGTGAAGAATGGGGATCTGGATTACGTGGCAGCGCTGAAAGAACTAATCCGTCGTTTCCCCAATGAAATTGAGGCTCGTACGATTCTTGCTCTGCAATCAATGGGCGGCTATGAACAGCCCGCACACACTCCCCGCCCAGGAACAATGGAAGCCGTTGAACTGCTGCGGCAGTTGATGGTGGACGCCCCGGAACACCCTGGAGTTCATCATTACGTGATCCATGGCTGGGAAGGCTCGACGTTCGCCAAGGATGCTTGGTTGAGCTCGAAGAAATACTCCGAACTGGTCACCAACATTCCTCATGCCTTGCACATGCCCGGGCATATCTACTCGCAAACAGGCAAGCTGGATGAGGCCCTGGAATCTTTCACAAAAGCCGCCGAAAATGAACGTTCCTACATGAACGGCGATGCTCTATACGGCAATTCCCACCATGGCCATAACATGCATTACCTGGCCACCGTGGCTACTTACAAAGGGGACTATGAAAAGGCCTTCGAAGCCGCACGTGAACTTCTGGCCATTTCAGAGAATCCGCGCGAAGCTTCCGCGTTGGACAATTTCCAGACTTCCTACAAGCAGGGCTGGTTTGCCATGTTGCGGGGCTTGGTGGAATCGGAACGTTGGGACGACATTCTATCGGGTAAGATGCTTCCTGAAATCAACAAGCCACGTCAGCAGGCTTGGCGTCATTGGGCACTGGGGTTAGCTCAAGCAGGGAAGGGAAACGCAACGGCGGCGACCGGCGAGCTAGCGCAGTTAACCGCCGCGATCGGGGAATACACAAGCCGCTTGAAACTTGCCGCTCCAGAAGAGCTGTTAGTTGCCAAGCAAGAACTGGAAGCTCATATTCTGGTGGCCAAAGGCAAATTGAAGAAGGGTCTAAAGTTACTTGGAAAAGCAGCTTCCGCGCAGCGCGCGCTTCGCTATACTGAGCCACCGTGGTATCCACGTCCCATCTCAGTGGTCGTTGGCGGAGTTTCCTTAAAGAATGGCAAGTTAAAGGAAGCAGAAGCCGCTTTTAAAATTGCACTTGAGGAAATTCCAGCCTGGAATAGAGCGGAACGGGGTATCAAAGTTGCGCAAGATGGTTTGCGTCCCCGCGACAAAGTTGTTGTTGGGTTTTAAGCGGGCATTTAAAAACAAAAAGGCGACGAGCACTCGGAGGAAGACACTCGTCGCCAGGTCAGTTCTAAGTTCGTCGCTAGGACGATGGGACCCGACCAAGACCAATATCATAGTACTACAATCACGTCACAAAAGGAAGTACTGAATCCCCTCAAATAGCACTTTTGTGGGTAGTGCTACCCACATTTTTTCTAGTACTTTTCCCGCAGAGGTTCATATTTCTCTGGGGGAATGGGAAAGAAAGGCAAATGTAGATGAGAAAAGGCCTCCTTGCTAGGTTGCCCTGGTTATCGGTTATCAGAGATGGGGAGGGGTGGCGGATCAGTTGGCAGATACGGACTGGATCGCAAGTACCGGATCCTCAGTGGGTGAGGCTGGTAGGGGTTGCAGTCCATCTACGGTCACAATTTGTCCGGGACTAAGCTGCTTTTCAATGCTTTCAGAAAATGAGGAAAGGACGAATCGTTGATTGCTTCCCTCAAGCATGAAAATCCAAATACCATGCTCTTTTGTTGCGCGACCCCGTGCCCGGATCTTCGCTTCCTTCGGAGTAAAACCGACACCTTTTAGGTCATCTCTGATTCTGTCGATTCGAATCGTGTTTCCATCCAGCAATTCAAGGGAAAGCAGGTTCTTTTCGGGTTTCAACTCGACGGTCTTCACCCCGCGCAGGCGTTTGAGTCTTGCCTCAAGGCCGGTTACACAGGAGGCGCAATCCATGCCGGAAACAGTCATTTGAACGCTGATAAGCTCAGCGCGCAGCGAAAGTATTGTCATCAGCCCGAGAATGAACTTCACGGTTATGATTTTGACACGTTACTTGCCGTTTGTCAGTGCTTGCAAAGCTTCTTTTCGTTTCTCTTCTTCCGACGCGCCATTAGTCTGACCCAAGCCTAGTGCCTGCAATGCCTCTGCCCGTCTCCTGGCAGTATCTTCAGGTTTTGGCGATGGGCCGGCTACTTCCACAGCGGGTTTTGCAATTGCTGGTAACACTCTAGCGGTTGGAATGGGAGTGGCCTTGGGTTCAACCTTAGCCGCAGGCCGATTCCATAAAAAAAACTTCATTTCTCTTTGAACTTCTGGAGGAGTAACTCTGATTGCCCCCTGAGCACGGGTAGAGTTAGAGATCATCCACGACCCAATAAAGCTAACAACAACAGCGGCGGCAACTCCAATTAACATCTTGCGTCGGCTTTGCCCACCCTCGTCTTCTCCGCTAACAATGTTAATGCTGCTTTCATCGTAATTCTGCTTCGTTTGTGACCACAGAATCGGGATCTCATCCTCTTTTTTTGTGGTGGTTGTCCGTTCCAGCTGTTCGAAAAGTTTTGACGTCTGCAGGTAGATCAGATAATCTTTTTCGGCAATGGAAGGGTCTGCCAATAAGTCTGGAAATACGCTCTCGGCTGTAACAATGGCACTACCCCAGGGAGCGAAAGAAGCTGTTGGGGAAAGTCGGGCCGCCCCGAATCCATCCACTATATGGGCTCCGCTCACAATGGTCGTTGTAGTCAGATTTTCCCAACCCGTCGCTGCATTCGGTTGTTTTTGCAAAAGCCAACATAGTAAGGGAATTTGCTCCCGTGATTTTTCAATCAAGGCCATGTCGGTCATAGAATCAAGCAGGTTTACATTGAGATATTCCAGGTACAGCGAACGTTTCCCTACATTGGTTATCTGAAGGTATAAGCAAATCACCCCATCCGGGTAGTGCTTCGCCTTTTCCACTGCTGAGGTTATGTTCTGGGCCGATTCAGTGCGATTCCGCATAATCTGAGGCCATTGAGAGACGGCTGCTAAACGAAGAGTGTCAAGCTCACTCCTATGCAGCGTTTGCCCAACGGTGACTCCAACCTGGATCAGCTTTCCAGGTGCGCGAAGATAGGTCATTCCCTTGTTGTTCATTCTTTCAATTCCTAATTGGAAACCGGCTTAAAGTTAACTTCTACTACCGTCGAGGAAGGCACCGATTTTCCATCCAGTTTTGCTGGGCTGTACTTCCAGCGTTTAATGGAGTCTTCTGCGGCGCCAGATAGAACCGGGTGTCCAGATAAGGTCTTAACTTTGGTTACCAAACCCTTGTCATCAATTGTCACTTCGCAGCGGACGGTGCCGGCAATTTTTTCGCGCTTTGCTAAAGCCGGGTAAACCAATTCCTCGCGTTTCAACAACGTGGCTTGGGTGATGATTTTAGCAGCCGATTGAAGAGGCTGCTGAGGAACTTCCGGTTTTGGTGCTGGTGGCGGAGGAACCAAGGGCATCGGCGTCTGTATTGCCGGCATCTGTTGCACCACTGGCTGAACTTGCACCGGAGTTGGCGAAGGCGCAGGCGGCGGTTGCTTCAGCAACAAGACTCCGATTAAAGCCCGATTCCCACCAGCATTTTCAATCGCTTTCGCACTTTCCTGCGTCAAAGAAAATTGAATGCCCCTTTTCTCAACAACTCTTTCCAGCACCGCTGGGGTTACTCCACCTTTCAAATGATTGACAAGCTCGTCTTGCGTCAAAGCCCCGCCATTCGACAACTTCGCCACCTGCGCAGCTTCCAACTCGGCTGGGGTTGGCTTGGGCGGCTCTGGCAAACGGTAGTTGCTGGCAATAGCTTCAACCACGGAACGCTCCAATCCGGTCTTCAAAAGACTGGATCGATCATCGTCCGATAGCCTGAAGTCCACCCCCAATGTGCTCACATACGAGGAAAGTTCCTGGTTGGACAACCCGCCAATCTGGATGGCTTTAAAAAGACCTTCCTTTGAAATGGGGCGTTGCGTTTGCGAGTTTGCCGACGGGGCAAATATCATGGTTATCGCCACCGTAACCAAGGTGTTGATGAGGATGGTTCGCTGCAAATTTTTGGTGTTCATTGTCTGTTACCGCTTTGGCTATGAATGAACTATAAAGCAGATTTTGTCAGCTATCAATCCAGCAATTAACCGTACTCCGCTGGGCACTGTGTCTAAACTCTAAGTAAGCCTAAGGAAAGTTACCTACCGGCGTGATACTATTTTTCCAATATGTTCAAGCTACTCTTACTTGCGGCAACTTTTCAGACTCTGGCCTTTCCGCAGTCTGATTTCCATCTAAGGTCCGGTGACGTGGTCGTCTTTTATGGCGATAGTATCACCGATCAAAAAATGTACACCGTGATGGTGGAAACCTACGTTCGCACGCGCTTCCCCAAACTGAATGTGAAATTCGTACATTCCGGATGGGGTGGCGACACCGTGAATGGAGGTGGCGGTGGTGGCATTGACGAACGTCTGAAGCGAGACGTGATCCGCTATAAACCCACCGTGATGACCATTATGCTGGGCATGAACGATGGCCGCTACCGTGCCTTTGATCAGAACATCTTCGAGACTTATTCCAAAGGCTACGAACACATCCTGGACGTAATGAAAAGAACGCTCCCCGAACTCCGCGTCACCTTGGTTCAACCGTCACCCTATGACGATGTTACCCGCGCTCCCACATTTACCGGGGGCTACAATGCGGTGCTTCTAAAGTTTAGTGACTACCTGAAAGAACTCTCCACAAAAAGAGGCACCACTTTGGCTGACCTCAACCACCCTTTAGTCAGCGTACTGGAAAAAGCCAAAATGAATGATGAAAAAGGGGCTCAAGCGATTGTTCCCGACCGTGTCCATCCTGGATGGGGCGGCCACTTGATCATGGGGCAGTCTTTGCTGCGTGCCTGGAATGCACCTAGTCTGGTTTCAAGCGTGGAAATTGACGGGAAGGCTGGGCGTCTGCAATCTTCTTCAAAAACACAGGTCAGCGAATTGGTGTCAGGAACTGACGGCTACCACTGGAAACAGAACGATGAGTCGCTGCCCATGCCGTTGCCAGTTCCAGCAACCTTGCCCGGCCTGATGCTGGCCGTGAAATCTTCCGATTTTCAAGCATCGATGAACAGGCAGATTCTACAGGTTAAAAATGCCATTGCCGCAAAGTATCAATTGAAAATCAATGGAGCCAGCGTGGGTGAATTTACAGCTGCTGAACTTACGCAAGGAATCAACCTGGCGGAAAAGGAAACTCCAATGATGAAGCAGGCGCGCGAAGTGTTCGCGCTAACGGTGAAGCGCACAAACATTCACAACATGCGATGGCGTCAATTAGAGATCCCCATGGGCTCGGAAAATTTGGGCAGCTTACCATCTATTCTGGACAGCCTGAATGAATTGCGGGACGAACTGGAAGCGCGCCAGATTGCAGCGGCGCAACCGGGCTCAACCCGTTACGATCTGATTGCGCAATAACTCATGACTACGGAGATCAATTGTCAGAAGCCCTTGCACGGATAAAATTGCATGGAGCTTCTATTACGGAATGCATTGGATCTTCGGCGGGCAAATTACCCACCGGAGATCCTCAGCGCGTGTCTAGGCAACAGTTGGTTCAGACGCTTCTAAAGCAAGCTATTTTGAGTTCTGGCTTAGTCTTTCGGTCCGCTGCCGTTTTCGTTGACAATGCGCAGCAGTTCCTTGGCGGGCTTAAAGCGCCCTACTCTTTTTTCAGGAACGTCCACCCTCTCGCCCGTCTTCGGATTGCGCCCGGTTCTGGCCTTTCTTTCTCTTGAAAAGAATACGCCAAACCCCCGTACTTCAATGCGTTCACCGACGGATAAAGATTTCACCATTCCGCCAAACATGCCATCCAGGACGTGTTGGGAATCGGTTAAGGTAAGCTCACAAACTCTGCTGATTTCACGAATCAGATCCTCTTTTGTGAGAACCGATTTCGCTTGGGCTTGCGCCCCGGCTTCTGCTGACATATTTCCCCCAAATGTGGTTTCGAACGCCGTTACTAGAACATAATGAAATCCAAACATGGATTTCGACAGCGTACACGAAGCTAAGGGGGGTACAGCTAAAACTCAACAACTAAACTAAGCTGGTTTTAATAGTCTTAGGTATATTACCACGGAATTATTAATAATCAAGCAATATCATCAAGCAATTTTGAATTTGATACGATACAACGCAAATTTGCACGACCCGTCATTCTGGTACCCTAGAGATTGCAGTAGTGTTGGATAAATGGTAATCTCGATAGAGAAATAGGAGATTGAAATTGGAAGACCTAGTTCTCCATACAAGCCCCGCCGTTGAGGCACAATTTAACCAAACCGTGGAAGCCGACATCACGGCCTTTGAAGCAGTGGCTAAGGAATTCACCGCCAGCAAGCTTACTCCGGACGCTTTCCGGCCGCACCGCTTGCGACGAGGTGTCTACACGCAGCGTCAGGAAGGCGTGCATATGATTCGAACCAAGATTCCTGGTGGAATCTTGACGGCGGATCAAATGGATTGTCTGGCCGAATGCTCCGATGAATTTGCCGGCGGCAAAGGGCACCTCACCACTCGTCAAAACATGCAGTATCACTTCGTACCGCTGCCTCAAGTTGCTCCCCTTCTTCGAAAGTTAGCTGCGGGCCGGTTGACCACTCGTGAGGCCTGCTACAACACAATTCGCAACATCACCGCCAGTCCGTTATCGGGTTTGCGTGGCGACGAAGTTTTCGACGTTCAACCCTATGCCCGGCAAACTGCGTTCGCCTTCCTGCACAAGGAAGCCTACGATTCCATGCCGCGTAAGTTCAAGATTGCTTTCTACACCGGCGGTGCCAAAGATGATATGGCATTGGCCATTCACGACGTCGGTTGCACGGCTGTAATCAAAGATGGCAAGCGCGGTTTTCGCCTTGTAGTTGGCGGCGGCCTTGGCCCCATGCCAGTGGAAGCGCGCCTGCTTGACGAATTCCTTCCTACTGAACTTTTGATCCCCCGCATTGAAGCCATTCTTCGCCTGTTCAATAAACACGGCAACCGTAAGAACAAGAATCTGGCTCGCTTGAAATTTGTGCTGCGCGATCGTGGTTGGGATTGGGTGAAGGAAAACATTGAAACTGAATATGCCGAAATTTTGAAAGGCGGCGGCGTGGCAATTCCCACCGCCATTCCTGAAAATTTCGCAGGCTTTCAAACTATGGCTCCACCACTTGGTACTGGTGCGAATCTACCCATCATCGGTGCAAGTTCTGTAGACCCGGAACTGGATCGCTGGCTTGAAACCAATGTGGAAGAGCAACGTCAACCAGGATATTCCATTGTCACGGTGCGCACCCGGCAAGGCAATCTCACCGCAGAACAAATGCGTGGCTTAGCTCGCATTGCTCGCGATGCCGGCGATAGCTATTTGCGCGTTTCCATTATGCAGAACGTCTATCTGGCTTACGTGCCGGTTCACAATCTGCGTCGCGTCTATTCAGCACTGCGGACCTTGGGTCTGGCCGAAGCTGGTGCGCATGAAATCACGGATACGCTGACCTGCCCAGGTGCCTATTCCTGCAATCTGGCATTGACCAAATCAATGAACCTGGGTGCGGCGCTGAGTGCATCCACCGCGAAATATAAGGATGCCGGCGTGAAGCAGCTTTCCATCCACATCAGCGGTTGCCCCAACGCCTGCGGACAGCATTGGACTGCTGATTTAGGATTCTTCGGTAATTCGCGAAAGATCAACGGTCGAGAAGTGCCCTACTACTTAATGATGTTGGGTGGCGGAATTGACAAGGACGGAGTAATGCGTTTTGGAGCCATGGTGCAAAGCTTGCCGGCAAGACTAACCACCATTGCCGTTGACCGCGTTCTGGAACATTTCATGAAGGATCGTCATGCCGGCGAATCTTTCCGCGATTACGTCCTTCGCAACAAAATCGGTTTCTTCAAGGAATTGACTGCGGACTTGGTGAAGCCCTTGGAACTGAGCGACGAGATGTGCATGGATTGGGGCGATGATGTTGCCTATTCCCTACAACTAGGCCGCGGCGAGTGCGCCAGCTAGACTTGCTATCCCCCGATGAGAATCGGGAGATTCTCATCGGGGGATACTTTTAATACTACCGTTGAATTCGAGCCGAGCCGCCCTTAGCAAACGCCTCAACTTGTTCCAGTGTAGCCATGGTTGTATCGCCCGGGAACGTGGTCAACAACGCGCCATGTGCCCAGCCAAGCTTCACGGCATCGGCCGGTTCAGCACCACTCAACATACCGTAGAATAGCCCTGCAGCGAACCCATCGCCTCCACCAACTCTATCTACAACATCCAATTCGCAGGTGGGCGAAACGTGTGTCTTCCCATTCACCCACGCCACCGCACCCCAGCTATGCCGGTTGGTGGAATGCACTTCGCGTAAAGTTGTGGCCACCACTTTAATCTGTGGATGCTGCTTGGTAACATTGTCGATCATGCCGAAAAACGCGCTTGGATCCAACTTCGATTTTGCGGCCACTTCCGGTCCAGCAATCCCCAGCCCTTTTTGCAGATCCTCTTCGTTGCCCACCAGCACATCCACATTTTTCACAATACGATGGATCACCTTCAACGCCCGTTCATGCCCGCCGGCAATGTTCCAAAGCTTTTCCCGATAATTGAGATCGAGCGAAACAACCGCACCAGCAGCCTTTGCCGCTTCCATGCCTTCAATGATAAGTTCCGGCGTGGTTTTTGATAGAGCCGCGAAAATTCCACCTGTATGGAACCAGCGAACGCCGCCGGAAAAGATTGCTTTCCAATCAAAATCCCCTGGCTTCAACTGTGCCGCAGCTTCGTTGCAGCGATTATAAAAAACCACCGGAGCGCGCATGCCCTGGCCGCGATCACTATATACGGTGGCCATATTGGGCCCGTTGACGCCATCGTGTTTAAAGCGCTTATAGAAAGACTTCACGCCCATCGCCTTAACGCGTTCGGCAATTAATTCGCCTACGGGATATTCCGACATCGCCGAAACCACGGCCGTGTTCAATCCGAAACAATCCGACAAATTTGCTGCCACGTTGAACTCGCCGCCGCTGACGTGAATCTTGCACTCGGTGGCCTTTCGAAAGGGAATAATTCCTGGATCAAGACGGTTCACCAGTGCCCCCAGCGCAACAAGGTCAAAGGCGCCCTTGGGGCGGATTTTCAAACCATACTTCATTCAACTCTCCTCTGTGTAAAGACGAATTTTCCGGAACGGAATGCGTTTGCCGAATGCCCAATATAACAAACCCAACGCCTTCGATTCTGGTTATGATGGTTACCCATGTGGAAACTTATTTTGCTGTCCTCGTTGCTGTTGTCACTGAATGCTCAGACTTGGGTGTTTGACCGTCTCGACAAAATTGGCGGTCACCCCACTAAGGTGGAAGGGCATCCTCGCGTAATTGAAGAAGGCGGCAAGAAAGCTGTGGAGTTCAATGGCGTGGATGATGCTATTTTTGTTGAAAACCATCCGTTGACTGGTGCCAAAATATTCACCTGGGAAGTGATCTTCAAACCCTCAAGCACTGGGAAAGCCGAACAGCGTTTCTTCCACATGCAGCAGAATGCCCCAAGTACCAACCGCCTGCTTTTTGAAACGCGTCTGCTAAATGGCAAGTGGTGTTTGGATAGCTTTGCCCAAACAGACACGGGTTCAAAGCCCCTAATTGATCGGGAAAAGCTGCATTCACTGGACGCCTGGCATCATGTGGCTATGGTTTATGACGGCAAAGAATTCCGGCACTACGTCGATGGCGTGTTGCAAGGCAGCGCAATTGTTGCTCTGGCTCCCCAGGGGGAAGGCCGCACTTCGATTGGAGTGCGCATGAATCGGGTTGATTATTTTAAGGGAGCCGTTCGCCTGGCTCGAATGACGAATCGTGCCCTAACTGTTGCTGAGTTTTTGAAGCCCTAGCAGCCCGTGGCGTTAGTCCCCAGATCGGCAAACCGGGGACGGCCTTCGAATTTCCGCGTACCGGAAACTCCTGTATTCAAACAATGTTCCTGGCGCGGAATTTCGTTGGCTGTCGGCTTGCCAGCGGACACAATAAAACCACGGGCTGCTAGAGGCCGGGAGTTGTGCGCTTTCAACTATTAGGACTAGTCGTCATGTTGAGTAGGTTCGGTTATCTTTGCGGGGCGGGCGATTCCGCCTGCCCGCCCACTCGCTTGCTTGCGAACGTTCTTATAAACCGGAATCAAGGAAAACTTATGGAGCGTGCGTTTATCCCTACCGCACTGAAATTGCCGAAATGATTCTGGCGAGCTATGCCGCAGTTGCACGACTCCATAATCTGGATACCGCAAGCCAGTGGGGACACGGAGGGCTGGCACGAGCTACGGGACTTCCCATGAAACCATTGCTTTGCCCTATGCGAGCTGCCAGTCTTCAGTGTCCCCACTGGCGGCAATTTTTAAAAACTTCAGGCTCACCCCTTGGGTGATGCAATATTTCTTAATTCCCGCACGGAAAGTCAATCATTTTGCGGTTTTTTGTTAGTTAGTTCTTCTCAACTGCCGTTTCTAGGATTATCTGTTCATGGCCAGTCCGCAATCGGACAATGTGACAATCATCAACTTTGCCACGGACAAGGTGATTGCGCTTGTTGGCGTTGGAAAAACCCCTTGGATTTTTGATGCCGACTCCGGATGCGATATCTCGGTCTAACTAAAACTCAGCGTGTGGTGAACACCGGATATTCGGCAACTTCGCCTTCGATGACTCGGGCTAACAGGCGGACTTGAACTTCCAATAGCCTGCGGTAGCTGAGTTTATAGTCGAACAATGGGTGCGTCACTAACTGATCAAACCGCATATCCATTGCCCTAAAAAAACCTTTGCGGCCAGCAGGTTTCAAGGCGCAGGCACCGCCGGAATAGACGAAATCATCCAGCGTAACCATGCCTGTATTTACGGCGGTAAGCACTGCCGAATCTGCAATCAAAGGGCGAAATGGCTCCATCAGGTCCAGGGCCAGTGCCGGCCGCCCGAAGCGCGGTTGATGATAGAACCCAAGCAGTGGATCAAATCCCACGGCGAAACAAGCGATGGTCATTTCCTTTGCAAGGATGCTATACGCCAGCGACAGCAATGCATTTACCGGATCACGAGGCGGACGGCGATTGCGGCCGTCGAAATCAAAACCAAAACGCGTAGCCCTCGAATGGGCGTCACCGTCTTCCTCTGCATTCTTCAACATGCCGGAAAGATTCTGGAAATAGTGACGCGCAGCAACTCCTTCAATCCCAAGCAGCGATTCAATCGCCGTGGCCTCGGTTGCCTGCTCCCCAAGATTCTTCATCTGATCCAAAGCGAGTTTCGGAGGCTCCAGATGGTTCCGCATCAGCATCGTCCGCTGATTCCGGATCTTTCCTGCCACCAACTTCCGTGCCAGATTCAGGCAAAACTCCGGCCGGTCGGCCAGCCGGAATTGCTTCTGGCGAAGAAAGATATTTTTCGTATTCAGTCCGGATGCGATTCCGTAAAATCCTCCACCTTGTGAAAAATAGCAGACCGGAATTTCCGCCTCAAACAGAGCCTGCATGGTCTGCGTGGTCACCTGGATATTCCCCATCAAATTCAGTTGCGAAATATCGCGCAGCCGCACTTCCTGTACTACGGTGTCCTTGTACACTCCTGCAACTTTCCGTCCTTCCTTAACCTGTAAAACCTCGCCGGATTTTCCAACTTTTAGACCTTGCGTATTCACATACAGTGGAATGCGAGGCGTTCTTGGGGCGATCAATCGCCGCACACCTTCCCCAGCCGCAGGTTTGCGCGGTGCCCGTTCCTGAATATAGCCGGTCCCCGCCAAGTCAAACAGCTCAAGTTGTTGCGACGCGCCAGGAAGCAAGGCGTTAGTTTCATCGGGCAGGCAAATCCCCACCAGCGAACAGCGCGGACACTTCGGCGAATCTTCCAGAGGTGGTGGAATCGTTCCATTGGCGGCAAGGTCCCATGCTCCTAGAACCGCATCCCGAACCTCTTGCAGTTCGGCAGGTCCCACAGAAATGCGCACACGCTGCTTAGTGGCGGCATAGTAAATTACCGCTTCGTCGCATTCGTAACCGTTTTCCCGCAACAGCATCGCCTGAAGAACCACCTGAACGCGATCCGCAGGCCAAGCTGCGGGTATACCCTGAAATTCAGTTGGGCCGCCACGTTTATAGTCAACTGGCGTCAGTTTCCCGCCATCAGCCTCGGCCAAATCCAATTTTGCGATCACCCGTAAGGTTGTACTGGAAAGAGTCAGGGAACGAGTGTGGAACTGTTCGTCTGCTGAAAGTTCAGCGGCCACCGGCAGCGCATCCGCCGGACGGTCTACCCTTTTGTGAACGGTTGCCCCTTCAATGGTGTCGGCGGAATGCGCAAACAATGCGTCTACCCATTCATAGTAGAAAAGGCGTGGGCAATAGACGAATTCATTGACCATGCGCGCCGGGAGCAAGTCTGGCAACTGGATTCGCTGAACGTTCGCGCCGGACTCCGGTGAAGCTGGGTTTCTGAAAAGAGGAAGAGTGGACACGGGGCCTCCAAGTGTTATTTATTCTGCCGCGCTCAAATCACCAGACACGGTTCGTCGATGGGGGAATAGGCCTTCCCCATTGCAGTGATCATTCGATCTCCCCGGGCGCTGGCAGGCCCAAGGTTGACGAACAGTATCTGGTCCAATTTGGTGTTGATAATTTCGCGGAGATCGCGTTTCAATTCCGCTAGATCCTGTGTGGTGAGCGAGCATTCAAAGACGGATTCCTGCAGGTGATCACCGTAGCCGCGAAGAGTTTGAAACACTTTGCGAATGCGGCGCGGCCCCCCGTCAGAACTAACGGCAATGTCGTAGCAGACGATGTAGCTGGTGCGCATCGTTCCTCCTGAAAGTTGAAATTAGGGAAGGCGGAGATCTGCAAATACCGGCTTCAATGTGGCTGAGGTCTTTCGATCTCAGAAATCCGCCGCGTGCCACGATACGTGGAGGGTGACAGGGCGCTTCAATGGGGCTGAGGTCTTTCGATCTCAGAAATGCAGTAGCAGCGAGGCACGCCGCTACCCGGAAGATTGCTTCAATGGGGCTGAGGTCTTTCGATCTCAGAAATGTTGGCGTCCACACAGAACCGCCGTCGAAGCATTTGCTTCAATGGGGCTGAGGTCTTTCGATCTCAGAAATCCGTTTTGCAATCCAAATTGATAGGTTTTCTGGTACGCTTCAATGGGGCTGAGGTCTTTCGATCTCAGAAATATGCCGTACCGTGTGAAGCTGGATTGCATTCCACTGCGCTTCAATGGGGCTGAGGTCTTTCGATCTCAGAAATCCGATGACTCGAAACGCCTTTGGTTTATTGGAGTTCGGCTTCAATGGGGCTGAGGTCTTTCGATCTCAGAAATGACTAAAAAGACATCTCCGTCCGTGGTGCCGATGGTGTCCTTCAATGGGGCTGAGGTCTTTCGATCTCAGAAATGATGCAATCGGATTGTTGTGAGGAGAAACAATGGGAAGCCTTCAATGGGGCTGAGGTCTTTCGATCTCAGAAATCAGATTCCAGGCATGACTCTTATCTGCCAACTTGCACTTCAATGGGGCTGAGGTCTTTCGATCTCAGAAATCATGAAAGTCCGGCTGCAAAGAATTCGGACACTCGACTTCAATGGGGCTGAGGTCTTTCGATCTCAGAAATTTGTGGCGATCACAACATCAAGGACCTCCGAGGACGTACTTCAATGGGGCTGAGGTCTTTCGATCTCAGAAATTAAATCCAGCGCCGCCCGTTGCGGCTTGTGGTTTTGACTTCAATGGGGCTGAGGTCTTTCGATCTCAGAAATCAAATCCACCACCCGGAAAGATAATCCATACATATCACTTCAATGGGGCTGAGGTCTTTCGATCTCAGAAATGTGGGACGCAAGGGAGGCATGATTGGAAGCGCAAGCACTTCAATGGGGCTGAGGTCTTTCGATCTCAGAAATCAGCAGATGGGGGTAGCACTCGTAACCGTAGAAGGCGACTTCAATGGGGCTGAGGTCTTTCGATCTCAGAAATCGCCTGGTGCGGGTGAGATACGGTTGCAGCTGGAACAACTTCAATGGGGCTGAGGTCTTTCGATCTCAGAAATTCAAACACTGCATCGGATTTTTCGGCGTTGTTTCCCGACTTCAATGGGGCTGAGGTCTTTCGATCTCAGAAATAACTTGCCGCAACTGATTTTGAAACGTCCGCCAAAACACTTCAATGGGGCTGAGGTCTTTCGATCTCAGAAATAAGCTGGTCGTCGGATTTCTTGCCGCCGTACGCCCGCTTACTTCAATGGGGCTGAGGTCTTTCGATCTCAGAAATCCACCGCAATGTCGCAAGTGAAAGTCTGCGCATATGACTTCAATGGGGCTGAGGTCTTTCGATCTCAGAAATTGCTTCAGGACGTTCTCACCTTGCACGGCAGCCAGTTACTTCAATGGGGCTGAGGTCTTTCGATCTCAGAAATAGCTGCCTTTCTAAATATTCTATTTTCAATGATCTGCGTCATCTTTTGCGAGCGGCCTCAGTTTAGGTGAATTCAATTCTAGAAAATAGGCTCGTTAGCTTGTACTTTGCCACACAAGTTCATGAAAATCAAGCCTTATTCCATTGCGCGAGCGGCTCCCGGTGTTTTCCTCACCATCTCGTCACTCGCGTATGCTTTTAACCCACCATTCGACCGGGTGTGAAGTTGCGATATTTCCCTTCAGTCAATCGTTCGCTTTGATAAATCGCCTGAATACCTCTTTCCATGATGCCGGTTCCGCCTTCAAACAACCAGCGAGTAAAAGGAATCAGGGAACGAAGAACATCTACTGTAATGGGGTCCCGCCAGATTGGCCAAACCAACATTTTATTCCTACTCAGGTCAAAGCCAGCCGTCCGCAATCCTTTTGACGATGGATAGCTGGGAAACAATGGGAGGGCCGAAAATGCCAACCGATTTGCCCACCAAACCGTTTGCAGTTTGTCTTTTGAAGGGTCCAGCCCCCTCAATGCGTGCGGACGGTAGTCGGCCGGATCCCACCGCAAGGAATACCCCTCGTCAAGATATTTCCAAGGTTCGAAAAGAGCACCGGTCAAATCTTCAGGAACCACATTCTCAATCAAATAACGAGCGAATCCCAAAAAGTGTTGATGCCCGGCTCCGGCCATTGTTCTGAAGCCCGTATCTTGCGCCTGCCCTTCGTCGGTTGCCGTTTCGGTTGCCAGCGCGGCGAGCAACGCCAAATCCTGGTTATTCTCCAATAATTCGCGGAACTCAGCCGGCGTGAACTTAAGGTCTAAAAACTGCTCAGCTACCGATGGCACAGGGCGGGGCAGCCCGCACAGCCTCTTCACCAAAACCTTCACCAGATCATCCGCAGTTCCGCACGCCGACCAAATCACTGGCGACCAAGTGGATCGCTGCCTGGTCCAACTCAGCCGAACTTCACCGGAAGCCGCTTGGTCCAATTCATACAACACCCCCAACGCCGCAAGAAATCCCAGCAGATTGTGCCCCTCGATTCCTGATAAGGGAATTGGATTCAGCTTGTTCATTGTTCCTGCTCCTCACGGCTAGCCTGCTGGTCAGCCAGACGAAGCAGCGCCTCCAAGTAAGCCAACCCATGCGCACCATACAGGCGAGTCAGTTTCCAGAAACGTTCCGTAACCCCACTGCTGATTTCATGCAGGTTGTGTCCTGCCGAACGTTCCACTTTCTGACCATCTATGACAATGGATATAACTGGAGGATTCGCATCGTCAACATAAGGCGCGAAGGGACGGCAACGTCCATGATGGGATGCAACTAAGTGCAGCAGCAAGTCCCTGTCAATGCCTTCCGCCATTTCCAAATTCTCAACAATAGACGTGGAAAGTAATTCGTGCCGCGCCCCGTTAGGATATCCGGCCAGCTTTTTCACTCGACGCCATTTAGCCCAATCCGAAGGGTCACCGCCGGACTTGGCAAGCAGTGCAGAGCCTGCGGCCTGAATGGAATCGCCACCATAGAGCAGCAGTTGGAAACGCGGGTCGGCCTTGCCCCAATCGTGCCAGCGCGCGGCGGCTAGCAATGTTTCGCGAAACGGCTCCATTTGCGGAAGTTGATCCAGATACTTGGCCGCCTGTGAAGCTACATGCTGCTGATGGTCATGCAGCGAAACCGTGGCGGAAAAGCTGGCCGAATCGCCACTCTGTTCTGAACCTTCGGGGACTTCCGTTGTCTGGAATCGCGCCGGACGCGGGCCCAGGATTACGCCAACCCTGGCGTCGTCCTCGCGTACCTGTTCGGGATAAGCAATCATCGTAAACTTTTCTGCCGCGCGGTTGGGTGCATTACTTTCCAGATATTCGCGAACAGATTGCCTGTCCATTTCCAATTTCGATTTTGGTCGGATGGCCCAGCGTCCTCGGGCTTTTTCGTAAGAGGCCTCTGCAACATCGGTGACAGCTTCCTGGAAATCGGGATTCCAACCGAATTGGTCACAACCTCCGTATCCGCACGGGATCACCAATGTCATTCCGGGGCGGATCTGATTGCCTTCCGTGAGACGCTCAGAGTCGTCGGGGCCGCGCCAACTCAGCACAGGCCGCATGGTTTTATCTTTGGGCCTTCTCTCCTTGTTTTCGATTGGTGACAATACTTCAATGTCCGCATCCGGCGTTGGCTGGGTTTGGTTCTCTAACCACGCGCGGGCGTTGAACAAGGAAATCGCCATCGTTTCCGGCGAGGTTGGCGGAAGCATGGCTACCAGTTCGGCCCACTTTCCGGAGTTGTCAATCGTCAGATCACTGCGCCAAATCAGACTTACATCGGGGTTACCGCGTTTTGGGCCGTGGAGAAAAAGGGAAATGTCGATTTCCGGAATCGGCTCCGGCGAGGTTTGGCACAAATGATCCAGATAGGCCGGAAGCAGTATCGGTGCCTGCAATTTCGGAGCGCAGAGTTTTTCAACATCTACATTGGCCAACGCGGCTTCCAAGGCATTCACGCCGAAGTCGATTGCGGGGGCCGTTTTCTTTCCTTTCGCCTGCTTCTCCCCGGCAGCTGGAGGAATTGGTTTTGCCGTGGCTTGCAACCAGTCCCACGTGCTCTTCGTGGTTTCTCCGTATATCGGGTCCTCCTTCTGTTTGCGTAATATAATCACTGCTGGAGCGGAGGTCGTTTCGCCATAACGGTTCAACCTTCCGAAGCGCTGACGAAGTGAATCCAGCGGCGCAGCTTCGGTAATTAGCGCGTCGAAGCTTATGTCAGCTCCGGCTTCCAGGCATTGGGTTGCTACCACGATCAACGGCTTGGCGTCTTGCTCGTTTGGATTCTTCAAGCGGGAAAGAATTTTATCCGTAAGTTGATCCCGGTCAATGGGGCGTGCGCGGCCAGTTAGTAAAACAGTCTCCGCAAATTCTTGGGTCGATAATCGGTCAAAGATGGTCCTGGCGGAATTTACACGGTTGACGATGATGCCAATCTTCCGGAATCCTTCACTCAAAAACCTCTCGGCATGTTTGGCGCAGTCGGTCTCGAACTCATCGCCTTTTGATTCGGCCAGCTGGGAAAGTTTGGATGCTTTCAAGCGACATCCCAGCACAGGGTGCGCCTGATCCTCCTCGTCCGAGGAAAATGCTGGTGGGGCTCCAGGAGTTGCGGATAACTCAACAATGGTCCAGTTCATGCGCTGCTTTCCCCGCATCTTGGAGACTTGCGCCGATGTTTCAACAAAGGGCCTGCTTAAGTGTGCCTCGTCCAGCAGGAACAGGGAATCCTGCGCAACCATTGCCGCTTGAATGGGCCAACTGTTTGGTGAGTACGACGAATAGCTGCGGAATAGCATCGCCGATCCGGCCTGATCCACCGTGGAACAGATGATGGTGGGTTGAAGCGGCGAGGAGACCCAACTGGTGTCGCGCAGCATTCCGCCTCGAAGTGTGACAGTGCGGACCGGCATATCGCAGTTTCCGCCAAGCTTCTTCAGTGCCCTGGCCACTTCGCCAACGGCCGATTTCTCCGCTTCCCGTTCTTTAAGAATTCCCGCAATGCGGCGCGCCCGATGGGCGGCTTCATCCACAATCACACGACGATCAACAATGAAGAATATTCGACGGGCAGCTTGCGGATATCCTTCAGCCTGCGCATACAAAGCAATATCAAGCGTGGCAGTTTTACCACCTGCTGTAGGAACCGCAATTGGAGTTGGCCAACCTTCCTTCAACACTTGGGCGGCCAGGCGAGCTTGCCATGGGAATGGATCAAACCCATGCAGCTCCCTGAAGAACTCAGCAAAAGTGAACTGCATGTTCACTCGGTTTCCCGTTGGTGCCAGGGGCGCATGAATCCATAGCCCAGGAATCTGCCTGCCCCCAGAACCACGGGGCCTCTTACTGGTTCATCAAAGCCAATGACGGCATGAACGTGGAAATGCATCGGCCTTGCTGGATTGGTTTGATATCCCGGAAACTCCGGCGCGGACGGAACTCCGGCAAGCGGGGACATGGGCAATACGTTCACCCAGGCTGGTTCCGGCAGTCCGATATTGCCGCACGCCTTCCGGATGGTTTCCTCTGCCTCGGCACCAAATCTGTCATTCTTGCGCGGGAAGCGGTCAAGAACAATCGGAGTTACTGTTGCCCACACGCGGCTTGGCCGGGACCACGATTCGCCATGCAGTGCGAATTGCGGAGCGTCCATTCCAGCCGATTCAATTGCCGCAACTCCCAGTTGCCCCAGCGTGAGATGCGTCACCGAATTGGCCGCCATCCAAATCCTCTTTTGTTCCGCAAGCGAGAGATTAGACGGAACAGCTAACCCAATCCCCATCAGGTGCCCGTCGGCGAATGGATGGGCAACATCTGCAAGCGGCACCAACGCCAGACGCGCCTCATTCGACGGTTTGCGGTTTTGTTCTGTGCTGTCAGCAGAGTGGCCGCTGATGAACCAGGGTGCAGGTTCCGCACCGAACGATTTCATGAGTGCAGATCGCATTGTCTGGGTGATTTTGAGAGTCGAGGAAAGGCCCAGGCGATATTTGGTTCGGAGCTTCAGCACCGCGAACGATTGAAAAATGGAACGGTGCTTTTCAGCAATCACTACCGCTGGTCCATACTTTTCTATCCTGCCTGCGGTGGGCCGGAATGATTTTTGGCCGGTGCTTTGAAATTGCTCATGCTGCTGTTCCAGCTCAGCAAGGCGATCCGGATAGACAACGCGGATTTGCTCAGCGCCGGTAGGGGTTACGTTCCAGGACACAAGTCCATCCGGTATGGTGTCGGCCAAAGAAAGAGCCACCAGGCTCATGGAACTGCCTAAGTATGGAACGCATCGGAACAGGGATTGTAGTGCCTTGGCTTGCGATGGCTCAATTGGGGCTTGCGGCCATTCGAAGAAAACTTCGCATCGCTCCGGCGACACACTTGGAAATTGTCGAGGCTTCAGGGGACGTGAGTCGACTGCGGTTGATTTCCACTGGCCGACTATGTTCGCCGGATCGTTCACCGGGACATACACCGTAACGTTAGTCCTCTTCCTCTGCGAAGCGGTTGGATCGAAATGGATGCTGGGCGGGGGCAGTTGCTCCAGCCACTCCAATACAGTTCGTTGATCTCCATCTTTGTCCGTCTCGCCCCAAGCGGAAACCAAGGCGGAGAACAGTCGCGCCGGATGGGGCGGCCATTCCGGTTCCAGTTTGCGATCACCATCCTCGAAGTTGCTGGAATATACGCGGCCCGTCAAATATTCAGCTCGGATAAGAAGCACAAGCTTATTCCTCTTCCGGGGTAGCGCTCTTTGATAAACGGCTTTTGATGATGAGGTCCTGCAGCTTCGCCTTGGGCTTCAGCACAAAGGGTTCCGTAGACCAAGGCAGACCATGTTTGCTTGCAGCTTCAACTGCGGCTGAAAGCAGTGCTGTTGCCTGATTAAATGAAATCTCTTGCGGCGTGGCAACTCCTGCTGTGAGGAATTCAAATGGAACGGTTGGCCCATCCAACATGCAACGCGAGCGGAGGTCGTATCCGTCGCGATCAGCGGCAGTAATGGCAACCAGGGCCAATGCTGCCAGAACAATTTGTGCGGCTAGATTTTGTTCGGCGGTAACTTTTCCGTCAATCGGAAATTGCAGCCGCCGTAGCGCGGGGAGAGAAAGTACCGTTGTCTGATTTGCGTAATCGAGCGTAACGCCGCCGTGGCGGAAAGCCTTCGTCTTCTCTTCTTTCAAAGTGGGCGTTACATTGCCGTGATTGATTTCGGAAGGTTTTCCTTCCTTGCCATAAAGCTGTGCATTCCCCTTCTTGTCTTTGGCCGCCAAAGTTGAATCGGTTGTCCAGTCACCATCTGGAGTTGCATATACGGTTGCGTTCCGTTCAATTCCCAACGGATCGATTCTGCTGGACGGACGCACACCTGGAATCGCTCCGAAGCCATTGATCTCTGAAACCACTGCACGGGCAAACTTCGCACCCAGCCCCCCGCGCGTTCCCGTGGAATCCCACATGCCAAAAAGCAGCGCCGTCGGGCACAACTCAAATAGTGGAGTCGCGTTTTGACTGCGGGCGCTTTCGAATTTCTTGCCCAGTTCCGATTTCCGGAAATCCTGTCCATTCCATTCCGAATCTCGAATAATAGCGTCCGCTATCCTATGGGGCGTCTCAAGAGCGGTCAACTCGCCAATCTCACTCACCACGGGGTCGGCTGCCGAACGGAAGTCTACGGTGAGCAATGGGAATTTCGCTGACCCTTCTCTGTAAGCCCGAAGAAGAGCAAGTTCCAATCGGTTCGCTTGCGACTGGACAGAGTCCAGCAGGACCGTTTTCACAATCCGGCCATCTACGACGCGATCCTCTTCAGCGTACGGACCATCGGAATAGGTGGGCGGGTATACTTTGTCCGCCGGGCCACCGACGGGTTGCAGACGTCTTACTCGTCGAATTGCAGCGGTATCTCCTGCGATTGCGTGCCGGAGAGTTTCCAGCAGTTCCGTGACAATAGTTTCGGGGGGCATTGAGATATAAATACCACAATACCGACCAAGCCGAACCATATAACAAGAAACAATAGGAATAATCCTTAATGCGATCCTATTGTGTCGACTCGATTAGAATTTGAATTAGTAGCAAATCGGGTGGCGCATTGGAAGCCAATTGGAAGGTTGCCTTTCCTCATTGCCCGATTACTGATAGCCATAACCCGTAATCCTAAAAACGGCTGTTGCAAGCCGTAACAGGCACCCTGGTTGTCCAATTCGTGAAATACGGGACGGGGGGTGCAATATTCTTTTGCAAGTCTTCCGTAAGCAGAACATCTTCATTGAATTGCAGCCCCGTCCCGGATTTCGCAGCCCTCCGCACCTTAGGAGCGCAAAGGCCGCTTCGGCACGGCGAAATGTAGTTGAGAAACAAAGGAAGTTTATTCGCCGAAGCGAGTCCGTTTTGCGCTTATTGCTTAGTAGTCCCAAGCCAAGCCCCACGATTGAATTTAGAATCGAAAGGAGCGCTCACCATTCTGGTGACAAATGGTTTCCACGCATCTGTCGGTGAGTACGGGAGTTAATCTATGGACGGTGCGTCAACTGCCGTTTCTAGGATGAAACATTGTATGCTCATGCGAACTGCCGCCTCTTGTGCCCCCATTGGTTATTGTGTCGGGGAGGTCTTCTCAATTACCGTTTTTAGGGTAATTGGGTTTTTCAGATTCTTCGGCAGTGAAACGGCTCAGTTGTATGCAAACAAACCAGAATTTGATTAGAACTCCGGCCCCCTTTTTGGAGTTTTTATGAGTCCAACTCCGCAAGGCTGAAATCGCTTTCCGAATTCACCATCTCCAGGACTCCGGGTCACAAGCCATTTTGCTAGGATTCTAAAGCACTTAACTATAGCGCCCTTTAACCCGTCTGCTATCCTGGAACCACAATGAGACCAGACGATAAACGCAAAGAAACCTCGCGCCTCAACGCACTGAAATCCACCGGCCCCAAAACCCCCGAAGGCAAACGCCGCTCCTCCTTTAACGCCGTCACCCATGCCGCTTACGTCCAGGAACTCATTCTCCCTGGCGAAGAACTTTCCCAGTTCCAACTCATCCTGGACGCCCACCTCGATAACTGGAAACCTACCAATCCCATTGAGGATACTTTCGTCTTTGAAATGGCCAGCACGCTTTGGCGTCTCCGCCGTCAAGCCCCAGCCGAATCAGCCTTGATCGGTATCCAAACGCAGCGCATGTCCCGAGAAATCCTTAAAGATTTCGCAACCATAAGTCCCAGCGCCACCTACGCCCTCGCCGTCGTTGCCCTCCAAGAGCACGGCGACGCTCTAAACCAAATCTCACGCCAAGGTCGCCGTTTGCTTTCTCAGTACGAAAAGCTCACGCAGCAACTTCTCAATATGCGCCAATTGTTTCCACCCGTTGCGCCTGATGCACCATACTTCGAACCGCAGAATAAAGGTGTTGAAACGAACCTAACTGAGGACCACCAACCCACCAACGAATCCACAGAAAGTGAAACGGCTGAAACAGAGCCTGTTGAAGCAAAGTCAGTCGAAACCGACCCTGTTGAAACGAAGCTAATCGACTCGGTCACGCTCAACTTTCCATTCCCCCGCGAAACCCGATTTCACAACCCATACAGTATTTTATACGCTGCCCTACCCCCCATCTCGCAGCCCGCCAATCTTCCATCAGATACCCACCCAGCAGTAGAATTAATTCCCTTTCAACAAGTAAAGTCGGCATCTGGAACAGCCTAAACCAATACTTGGTTGACGCCCCCCATTCCCGTCGTGAAAAATTTGTGATGCGATGCCCACGTTCGTGAAGCGGCTGACACTGAATGTCGGACGAAGAGCGTTTGTGCAACCAAAGGAGGAAGTGCATCCATATGAAGGTTTACGAAGGCAAGGACATTCGTAATGTGGGTTGGTGGGCCACCTGCATTGCAGGCTTGCTGTTCACCGCTGGCGCAACGAACAGACTTACTCGCGCCGATGAAGGCAATAACCGACTATACGATGAAGAAGAAATTTCACGCAAGGCAACAATTTCCACGGGACTATCTGCCGTGGAGTGTCAGAAACAAAACATCACTTCCTCCATACCCCCGGTTCCAATATATTCATCAACGAAACGCAGGCTTCCGGGTAGCTGCCGATGCCGCGTTAGTTGTCGTCGATGGCGTGGCGGGTGTCGAAGTTCAAACCGAAACAGAGTGGGGATTTTCTGTTAGCTTGCTTCTGAAGCGTGGCAAAGAAGTTCAACGCCACGCTTTTTTCGTTTGGACCAATAGTCATCACAACACATTGCTCAACTGAATTTGCCCTCCTTTCATCAGCTTGCGAAAACGCAGCAGCTTGCGTTTTCAAAACCTGTGAGACTCTTTATTCAGGAAGACAAATTGCTGGCCAGCAACTTCCCAAAAAATTGAATCATCGAGGCGCGATGCCGTATTTCGCCTGTTAGTCAAGAATTTCTGCAACTTCGGGCTTACACTGTTATTTAAGGGATGAAACTACTTTCCATTTTTCTGATGACCGCGCGCATCTTTGCGCAAACTCCTTACGACGTGCAACTGCTGCCTTCCACAGTGGCTCACGAAATTTCAATCAACAAGGGCTCCGCTGCGCTTTGGCAGAGCCTTAAGAAACTGCATACGCGCGCCAGTCTGATTATGCTGACCGCACATCCGGACGACGAAGATGGAGGCATGCTGACCTATGAATCGCGCGGCCGCGGCACTCGCGTCTCCTTGCTGACTCTCAACCGTGGCGAAGGCGGAGCGAATGTTATGTCTCCTGATTTTTTCGATGCTCTGGGGCTGGTCCGCACGCAGGAACTGTTGGCAGCGGACCGCTACTATGGGGTGGATCAATATTGGACCCGCGTCATCGACTATGGATTTTCCAAAACGATGGCCGAATCCATGGAACATTGGACACGCGACCGCGTATTGCAGGATGTGGTCCGGATAGTTCGAACGGTTCGCCCCTTGGTGATCACTTCCGTCTTTGTTGGTGGACCCAGTGATGGTCATGGCAATCATGAAACGGCAGGGGCCATGGCACAAGCTGTGTTTCATGCTGCCGGCGATCCGAATATTTATCCAGAGCAGATCCGAGCCGGTTTGCGGCCTTGGTCGCCGATGAAAGTCTATGCGCGCGTCCCGGGAATGTTCGGCCGCAATGCCAATACCCCTCGCTTGGAAACACACGTGGAGATTCCCCAGGGGGACTATGATGCGATGCTTGGCGCTAGCTATGTGCAGATTTCCCGAGAGGGCCTGGGCATGCAGAAATCGCAAAATGGAGGCCCGGCTATTCCCAAGGCCGGTCCCGTCTCAAGCGCCTATCATCGCTTCGCTTCGAAAATCGACGGCGTCGCAAAAGAGAAGGACTTCTATGAAGGCATGGATGTTTCCTTGATGGGTATTGGGACCCTGGCCAAAGGCGGCGATGGTGGATTCGTCAAAGAATCGCTCCAGAAAATCAATGCGTCAGTTGAAGATGCCATCGCGAAGTTTTCAGCCGTCCATCCCGAACTGACGGCCCCGGCACTTGCCGCAGGCATGAAAGAAACCATTGCCCTGATTGCTGCTGTGGATAGAAGCAATTTATCGGCAGATTCAAAATACGATCTAAAGCACGAACTGGGAATCAAGCAAGTGCAGTTCAACAACGCACTGGTGGCAGCCTTGGGACTTTCCCTTTCTGCTGTGGTTGCGCCCGCGCAGGAACCCAACGCGCGCATGGCACAATTCATGGGTGATTCTGAAACTTTCCGCGTAGCAATTCCAGGACAAAGCTTCGGTGTAAAACTGCATGCAGTGAAGCAAAGTATTGGGAGTGTGCTTCGCGAATTAAGTGTGAAACCTGCACAGGGTTCGTTTTGGGGGCCGGCAATGACAGATAAAATCGATGGCAGCAAGCCGGTCACCGATGTCACGCTGCAACTAACAACTCCTCGAAATGTTCCCTACACCAGGCCCTACTTCACCAGGCCGGGCATTCAACAGTCTTACTATGACATTCAAGACCAACAGTTCCTGGGTCAACCAATAGCCCCGTATCCATTGGCTGGATGGGCAGAATGGACTTACGATGGAGTCGCTGTAATGGTTGGTTCAACGGTGCAGACAGTGAAGCGGATCACGGGTCAGGGAACTGTGTATGAGCCTCTTGTTACAGGCCCTGCCATTGGGATTCAGATTTCTCCGCAGTTTGGCGTAGTCCCGTTGAGTGCAAAGTCGTTTGATGTGAAAACGGTGATAAGCAGCAACGTGAAGGGTGCGGCTAAGGGAACTGTGCGGCTCGACTTGCCTGCCGGTTGGAAGTCGCAACCGCAATCGGTGGACTTCGCAACTACGCAAGATGGAGAGCAACGCACACTGTCGTTTTCCGTAACGCCATCTGGTCTGGCGGAGAAGTCCTATTCGATTACTGCTGTGGCTGATTACAATGGCATGCAGTATCGCGAGGGGTATGAACTCACCGGCTATACGGGCTTAAGGTCGTATCCGCTGTACCGGTCTGCCACTTATAAAACTGCCGGCGTGGATGTGAAAATTGCTCCGGGCTTGAAGATCGGCTACATTTCAGGCACTGGTGACGATGTTCCCGCTTCACTGGAGCACCTGGGCGTGAAGGTGGAATTTCTGGCGGCGCAGGATATCGCCAGCGGTGACCTATCGAAATTCGATGCCATTCTTCTTGGAGTGCGTGCTTATGCGGCGCGGACTGAACTTGCGCCAGCAAACACCCGCCTGCTTGATTACGTGAAAAATGGTGGCGTGGTGATGGTTCAATACAACACGCCCGAGTACGATCACAACTACGGACCGTACCCATATACGATGGGAAACAATCCAGAAGAAGTGACGGATGAAGTTTCAAAAATCAATATCCTTGCTCCGGCGAATCCGTTGTTCCATTGGCCGAATAAAATTACAGAAAAGGATTTTACAGGCTGGGTGGAAGAGCGTGGCTCAAAGTGGATGCGAACGTGGGACCCGCAGTATGAAGCACTGCTGGAAACGCATGACACCGGGCAAGAGCCGCAGAAAGGCGGCCTGCTTTATGCCAAATTCGGCAAGGGAGTCTACATTTATAATGCCTACGCATTTTATCGCCAACTTCCGCAAGGCGTCCCTGGCGCGTATCGCATTTTCGCAAACATGATCAGCCTGCCAAAGAACCCGGGCATCCGGTAGCTTTTGGCGTGACCGACTTGCTTTGCTCTCAGCAGCAGCTTTATTTTAGTCAGGTTAGAATAGAGTCTATACACGTGGAACCACGCTGGCCATTGTCCAGAGTTGGCTAAACTATTCATAGGATCATATGACATCAAGGTTTTTCTTGTTCCGGTTACGAACCGTTTGCGCCATGGCACTGGCAGCAGCTTTAACGATTACTTGGGCAACTCATTCCCGCTTGGCCCAAGCTGCTAGCTCTTCTCAGGCCGCAGTCGAACCCTCATTCGATCAGCTTGTGAAGCCCTTCCTAAAACAGAACTGCCTCCGATGTCATAACGAGAACGTAGCCATGTCCGGCGTCCGTCTTGATCAACTTGACTCGGCGCTTGAGGAGCGGCATCTTCCACTTTGGGAACATGTCCGCACAAAGATTAGTGACGGGTCCATGCCGCCGAAAGGACAGCCGCAGCCAGCCGGCGCGGATCGCCAGCGTTTGGTGGAATGGATTTCACGTTCTCTGGACTTTGCCCGTCAACGCACCACTCCAAAGAACGGTCTGGTTAGGCGTCTCACTGTTTCGCAGTATCGTAACACCATTCGCCAGTTGTTGCTGCTGGAGGACGATTTGACTGAATCACTTCCTCCTGATGCAGTCTCCATTGATGGATTCATTAACAACAAAGAGACGCTGCAGCTTTCGCCATTGCAGTTGGAAAGCTATCTTGATATCGCGGAACAGGCGCTGTCGCGATCCATTGTCGATCCCCATTCAAAACCCTCCATTCAGAATTTCAAGGTGTCCCTGGGAGAATCCGTCAACCCCAATCCTTTCCCCGAGACGTTGATTCTTGGAGCCGGCAGTACGCTGCTGGAGAACAAAGACGTTGAGGTGACACAACCGATCCCTGTCAAGCCCTTTCCATTTAATCCACTCGCCATGCGCACCAAGTATCGCTATATCGAAGGTTATAAGGGTAACGATACGGTTCGAGGTTGGAGAGAGTACGACAGCATTTACCATGCAGTATTCGCCGACATGCGTGGCAGCGCAGGGTATCCCAAGGGGAAGCCTTACTCAACCATTCCAGAAGGCCTTTTGCTGCGTCCCGCCATTCCTAACGATGAGATTTTCGGAACGGATGGCACTTACGGCCCCAAGGCGAATTTCAAAATTTCTTTGCGCGAGCTTCCCGACAATGGACGCTTTCGCGTTAGTGTGATGGCCACGAAATTCAACGATGGTCTATTGCTTGATCCCGGTGTTGCCGCCCAACCGTCAGACAACGCCGATGCCATTATTGCCCGCGATCTGGCAATGCAGCAAACCGTGACCATCCGGAAAACGGGCATTTACCAAGTGGATGTCTACAATGCAGAACGCACTGCTGTGCCGACAGCCGCCGATACATCGCTGCTAAGTCAGGACCTTTTTGGATCGTGGCCAATGGATGGCGAAGTGACTGGTGGCCGTTTGGAAGGGGAAGCAAAGTTTGTGGATTCCCCCTTTGGCAAAGCTGTCTCGCTGAATGTTGAAAAGGATGCGGTGGTGATTCCGCGCCAGGAAACAATGAAGGTGGGTGAGGGAGATTTCACCGTCTCGGCTTGGATTCATCCACGGCAATTGCGAAGAGCGGGAATTGTTGCCATGGGCGCACCGGGCAAGCACGGTTGGTATTTTGATATGCCCAACCGCGGTGCTCTGCGGTTTGAATCTTTCGGGATTGATAATAAATCGAATGGCACCATTTCATCCCCTGCGGGCATGATTCGCGCCAATGACTGGCAACACGTCGCCGTTGTGGTTCGTCGCGGGAAGAGTGAAACGCGCCTCTATGTAAACGGGTACGCAGTTGCGAAGGGTGTGATTGGTGCGGTGAATCTGGATAATCCTGCAATGGATCTTCGCATTGGCCACAACTCAGACGACCAGCAATACAAGGGTGAATTGGATGAAGTACGGCTTTACCGGCGAGCTTTAAGTGACGCGGAAATTCAAGTTTTGGTGAACCCTGGCCGCCAGTTTGTGAAACCACCGCCTCCGGAAAAAACGCAGGAATTGTCGTTGACCCTGGGTGACCGGCAGTTTGCGGGCACATCCACGCAGCCGGCATTTTTGGCAATCAGGCTAAATGCCGGGCCTTTGCAACTCAACGTCAAGGGCACCAGCATGACCGGTCTTGACCGCCTGGTTCTTACACCTTTGGCGGAGACTCAAGATGTTGCAAAACGCTTTCTGGCGTTTGAGAAACGAGCTCCCAAGTTAGGGGTCCATCTGGGATTTCGCCGGGATTGCGGCAGCACGTTCGCTCCGGTAGGGACTGCTCAAACAGTAGTCGACAGCAAGTTGACACGCTATGTGTTTGAAGGGGCGATCCGGAATTTTCCGAACCCAGAGGTGGAAAAAGATAATGTCAATTATCTGGCTGGTGTTCGCGAAATCGCTGTGCGCAGCGAGTATACCGATGGCCGTGATATTCCCCGGCTGCTGATCCGGTCAGTAGAATTTGAAGGACCGTTTTATGAGACATGGCCACCGGCTTCCCACAAAAGCATCTTCATTGATTCCGGGCGCAAAGAGGATTCGCCTGCCTATGCGAAAGAAATTATCCGCAGCTTTGCTACCCGTGCCTATCGCCGCCCCGCAACGTCTGCCGAAGAATCAGCGCTGTTTGCCGTCTTCCAGAAATCTTTCGGGACAGGGAGGACTTTCCAGGAGAGCATCAAGGACACCTTGCAGGTAGTGCTAACATCGCCGCAGTTTCTGTTTCTGATTGAGAACAGCCGCACACCCGCAGCAGAGCCGATTGACGGCTATGAACTAGCCTCTAAGCTTTCCTACTTCCTATGGAATGGGCCGCCGGATCGCAAAACGTTGCAACTGGCTTCCAGCGGCACTTTGCGGAAACAATTGGATTCCGAAGTGGAGCGGATGGTTGAGGATCAACGCTTCTCCCAATTCATCAGTGAATTCGCATATCAATGGTTAAGCCTCGATAAATTTCAAGTGCTGGAACCCGATCGGAAACGGTATCCCAAACTGACGCAAAATACCCGCACTCAACTACGCCAGGAACCAATTCAGTTTCTTCAGTACTTGATGAAGAATAATCTGCCGTTAAAGAACCTGGTTGATTCCGATTTCATCATGGCGAATGAAGCCGTGGCTAGTTATTACGATATTGCAGAGAAGACAGAAAGTGGTTTGCAATTTATTCCTATCCTGCATGGCAGACGCGAATTAGGCGGGGTTCTTACGCAGGCAGCAATCATGGCGGGACTGTCCGATGGCCGCGAATCGAACCCGGTGAAGCGCGGGGCATGGCTGGCGCGGAAAATCATTGCTGAACCACCAGATCCACCTCCACCAAATGTGCCGGCCCTGAAGGAGGATGAAGAGTCAAAGAAGCTTACCCTTCGCCAGCGAATTGAGCGGCATCGGAATCAGCCTGGTTGCCAGCAGTGCCATGCCAAGATTGATCCTTGGGGAGTTGCTTTTGAGGAATTCGATGCAGGCGGGCGATTGAAAGCGCAAGCTACCGACGCACGTTCTACGTTGCCGGACAAGACAGAAATAGCTGGAGCGAATGATCTGAAGCGCTATCTTGCGCAAGATCGGATTGATCAGGTTGCCTACAGTTTCCTGAAACATTTGGCCACTTATGGCACTGGCCGCAGTCTGACATACGCTGAGCTTTATTTCCTGAAGCAGGACGGACTAAAGCTACGGGCCGGTGGCTATCGGATGAAGGACATGGTCCGCTATGTGGCCAGCTCCAAATTATTCCTTGAAAAGTAGTAGACTGTAATAGAAATCGTTAACTTTCGGAGATACTCATGAGCACTGCACTAAAAATCGACCGCCGGGCTTTTATCAAAGGAATTGGTGGCACTGCGCTGGCTTTGCCTGTTCTCGATCTCATGGGTGCTGAAGTTACGCAGCAGGTTCCTCGCCGCTTTTGCGCGCTCTATACAGCCAATGGTATGTCGCTCCCTATCAAAGGGAACGGTATTGATGATTGGAGTTGGTTTCCCACTGCGGAAAGCAATGGTGAATTTGTTTTCGGCAAGTCCACTGAACCTTTTAGTCCTTTCCGGAAACAGCTCAGCTTCATGGGCGGATTGCAGCATGTGAGTGGACCCAAAGCGGATCCACATATCTGTTCGGATATGTGGCTCACCGGTGCTCCGTTGCACAATCCCAAGCCAGGAACTTTTAACTCGGCGGGGCTCGATCAAGTAATCGGACAGAACACCAAACAGTTTTGCCGACAATCTTCGCTGGTGCTTTCCATTGATGCCGGCACTGGATTTCTATCGCGTACAGGCACCATTTCCTACAACCTGGAAGGAAAGCCCATCCCTGCTGAAAACAGCCCTCGTCGCGTGTTTGACCGTTTGTTTCGCAGTGACCGCAGTTCCCTGAAATCCGAACATGAAAAATTGCAGCGCCGCATCAAGTTGGTGGATTCGGTTGTGGAAAGTGCGCGCGTACTGGATAAGCAGTTGGGCAAGAGTGACCGCGAACGCATGGATCAATACCTGACTTCTTTGAACGAAGTGGAATCGCGGTTGATTGCATCCGAGCGTTGGATTGACATCCCGCTGAAGAAACAGGATTTCGCACATTTGAATCTGGACGCAACTTCTGAGGGCGATCCGGCAGAGTATTACCGCAACATGTTCGATCTGATTGCATTGGCGTTTGATGCGGATATTACTCGCTCAGTAACCTTCATGCTGAACCGCGAGGACGGCATGGGCATCAGCGATACTTTTCCGTTGAAGTTGGGCCTTTCAAAGACACACCACAATCTGTCGCATGCAACGGATAAGGAAGGGCAATTACAGTTTGCCAAGTACGATCTGTTTTTAAGCAAGCAGGTGGCGCATTTCCTGGGTAGGATGAACAGCTATCAGGATCGTCAGGGAAGCGTGCTGGATAATACGATTGTGCTGTTTGGAAGCGGCGCAAGCACCACGCACAATTCACACAATCTACCAACGATGATTGCCGGTGGAGCGAATATGGGCCTGAAGCATGGCACGTATTGGAAGAATGGCGAAACGCGCATGTCGAACGTGCATTTGAGTATTCTACGGTCTATGGGAATTGGCCAGGAATCGTTTGCGGATAGCAATGGTACAGTAAGCGGCTCAATTTTCGGCAAGGTATAAGGCGAATTCTCACAAAGCGCAAGCAGATCTTACTCAAAACCTCGATCATTGGGATTGATTGATCTTAGCCAATCCCATCTGCGCATTATCAGTGGTATTCAAGTTGATGAAGTGGGCTTCTCCTCACCAACCAAAGCAGGGGCGGGGGCGAATTCTGGTAAGCCTCGGTTGCGTCGAAAGTAATTGACCAATGTTAATTCGCTCTCGATAAACGAAGCTTCAACTTCTTCAAGAGTTGTGTTGAAAACTTTGCTTAATCTCGCGTCAATTATGGAAGCAGTAATCTTTAGCTCTTCACCAAAAGTTTTCATTTCTTCCATATGCGTTTCGCGCGCCGCTCGTAGAATCGTAAAAACTGAGATTACGAAAATCAAAATTTTAACGACAGATTGCAAGTAAATGAGAATAAAAGCCGGAGTCGAAGCAGGAGAGATACCAGCTAATTGGGCACCGGTGAACATCCCCAAACTCAGGGCCATAAATGATTGAAAGCTGCTTCCTTGGGTAAAGGTAAACGCTGATTTGTCTATTTCGTACAGGGCAAAGTACTCGATCCCAAACACCACAATTGTTAACCCAATGGTGTAAAGCCACCCACCGATCAGCGGAATATCATGTAATCGACTCTTGCCGACTTCCTGAATTTTTTCATCAATTGTTTCGGTAACACAACGAATAAGATAAAGGCTTAAGACCTCGCTTCTTGTCTGCACGCTTGTGTCTGAATCTGAGGGCAAGTTTGGAAACCTACTAATCGCTTTTATCCGATTTGATCGAATAAAATCTGCCATTGTAGCGAATACACCTTTTCCATAGGCAATCTTAATGCTGCGAAACAAATGGGAGGAAAGGAACATGAGTAGGTAAACCATGCAGAATCCTAGAACGTAACTGTTTGTCGAAAGGGATATCCCAACAACGGCCCAAGCAAATAGGATGTAGAACACGGCTATCTGCTTCAACGAAGAAAAAAATCGGTATATAGCAGGAGTTGAGGCCACTACGAAGCGCCATCTCTTTATGGCTAATTTGGGCAAACGCCAGCACAAAACAAACAGGGGATACGTCGCAATAAAAGATATAGTAAGGATTGTTTCCCAAATCCCTAATGCAACACCACTGAGTGTTAAAAGACCTAAGACCGCAATTGCTTTCCAGTGCAATATCCATTCAACAGTTGGATTAGCCACCCCTAGCACTTTCACATCAAAATCGAAAACAAATATATTCACGAAGGTGAAAATCCAAATAAACACAGCAAGACCCTCTACCGTCGACCATACAAACCCTTCTCGGAATGTCCACTTTACCTCTTTGCTCGGCACATGTTCCCCAGCGAAGCATTCCATTGAGTTGGCTTCGCAAATTCCCACATTTTCATTTTGCCCTCAGTTGGTACCTAATTGCAAACAACCTTCAACGAGGGATGCATAGGGAATTTTAGTCTCCTTCAGCAGTAACCTGATCTAGAGCCGCCGTAGCTTTGCCAGAAAGCCTCGGAACACCGGTTTGACCAAACGATTGCGTGCGTGTCCACATCAAGGGCGAACATCAGATATCTTCCCTCTAGGAAAATTCTTCAATATCTCAAACATGGGCCTGAAGCATGGCACCTATTGGAAGAATGGGGAGACGCGTATGTCGAACGTTCATCTCAGCATTCTGCGGTCTATGGGCATTGGTCAGGAATCATTTGCGGATAGCAATGGTACAGTAAGCGGCTCAATTTTCGGCAAGGTATATCTTCAAAGCTGATAGCAATTGCACAACTCGTTTTCTGTTCTCCATTAGCATAAAGCATTTTGGGTTAGACTCTTAACAGAGTGAATAAAAACCACAAAATGCACTATTTGATGATAATGTTTCAGATTCTCCGCGCATATGGAGCTGAAATCCAATGATCCCAAATACGTCCAAAACCTTTTTGATGCTGACGGCGTTATCCGTATTGGCAACCGCTGCGGAGGCTCCCCGCGTACCCTTTCTTTTCGAGGCCAATCAAGGCCAGGCTCCGTCCGTGGTTCGATATCTTGCCAGAACCAAGTCATATCAAGTGTTTCTGGAAGACGCCTCCACGCAAATATCCATTGGCGGCAGGTCCCTTAGCGTTTCTTTGCCAGGTGGAAAAGTAGTAAGGCCGTCACCGGAAGGAAAGCTTCTGTCGAGTACGGATTATATTCTTGGCAACGATCCTAAGGCTTGGCGTCTCGGCGTAGAACATTACAGTTCGGTGCGGCGCGCCCAAGTGTATCCGGGAATCGATCAGCTTTTTTATGGCAACCCAGAAAGGCTGGAATACGATTTCATTGTGAACCCTGGAGCGGCTCCTGGGTCCATAAGGATTCGGATCACCGGCGGGGAAAAGCTAAAGATCGATTCGAAAGGACGTTTGATTGCAAAAGCCGGAGCGGCTTCGTTCATACAACACGCTCCTGTAGCCTATCAGCAGGATCGCTTGGGGAACAGGCAACCGGTAAAGGCGCGCTGGGTGCTGGCCGATGCAAGGACCGCAAGGATTGAAACGGGATTGTATGACCAGACCCGGACCCTGATTATCGACCCCGAGATCGAAGCGGCTGGTGTAGCTGGTGGACCGGGAAAGGACGAGTGGATCGCACTGTTAAATGGCTTTCCAAGTGCCCTGGTTGGAGTCACCGATTCGCTGGACTATCCAGGAGCATTTGGACGCAGGGGAAGCGACATCACCATCGTACAGTTCAACTCAAACACGATGGAAACGGGAAAAGTGGTTTATATAGGTGGCAGCGGCATGGATCGTCCCTTAGCGGCGGTATTCGCCTCCTCCTCCGCCATTCGCATTGTTGGTGAAACAAATTCGCGCGACTTTCCTGTGGGATATTACAACAACTTTTCCTACAATCTACAGCAACTCCAACCCTACTATGGGGGCGGAGCAAGCGACGGTTTCCTGTTAGAATACACTTTCATTGCCCAAAGTACATCCCCGCAACTTCTCTACAGCACTTACGTTGGCGGCAGTAAGGAAGATCGGCTGACAGCTGTTGGTGCATCAGTTGCTGCGGGCGAAACCAAATCGGACGACTTGCCGACATTCATCACAGGATCCTATCGAGGCGGCTGGGATGGGTTTTATGTGCAATTAACGGGCTATGGCCGTAATAATTACTCTCCGCTGACCGGCTCCTACTTTGGCGGTTCGGGAGACGAACGCGTAAAAGTGGCGCGGCAGGTGGACGGAATCATCGTAGTGGCGGGTTCCACTGACTCGCCCGATCTTCCAGTTGAAAACGCTTGGCAGACGCAATTGAACGGGTTGCGCGATGGGTTCATTCAGTCCTTCTCAATATCCATCAACTACAATGGCGCTGTACCTGTAACTTCCTACTGGGGTGGGTCCGGAGATGACGAAATCACAAGTATTGCGTTCTACACCGGCAGCCGCTGGCTGATTGCAGGAACCACTTCGTCCATTGATATGACAGTAACCAACGCTACACAAGCAAAGTACGGAGGCGGCCCTTCGGATGCTTTTTTGCTGCAAGCGGACCTGGCAACTTCTTCCGTTCCAATGTCTACCTATTTAGGCGGAAGCGGGGCTGACTCGGCAACACATTTATCGTATGTTAACGGCGGAGTTTGGATGGCCGGCACGACCACTTCCGAAAACTTTCCTGTTCTGGGATCCGGACAATCCACCTATGGAGGTGGTGCCAGTGACGCATTCGTGAGTCAATTTAAGATCGACTTTACGAGTCGAAACAACCCGCTTATCTCCTCCCAATACATAGGCGGAAGCGGCGCCGAATCAGCTTTTGGAATCATCGGCGATCTCGTCGCAGTCAATAGCGATTCCACGGAAGGAACGTGGCGTGGAGCCAACGCGTTGAACTCTCCCGGCGCGGGCGATGGATTTGTGTTTAGGCTTTCCGAACACCGGATCACATCGGTAACCGACTATTATTTGGGGAAGAATCAGATAGGAGACCTAGCGGCCCATTTGGGTGGAGCGACGAGTCTCGGTGAAGGGGTTAAGGTTTCGATTAAGAGCGGCGATCCTGAAAAACTGAAAATTCTTACCTCAGCAATAGATACTGCGGCAAGTGTGGAATTTATGAGTGTTCGCCGTGACGCTTACTTTTCCGTGCAAGGGTTCGCCGACTCCGGTGACGTTCCCGTCACCATCAGCGCGGCCGATTATCCCGATCAGGTAATTTTGGTGCATCTGGTTCCCATCCAATATTATTGGGTGTCGCCTTTTACTTCCTCACTATTATTGGGTTCCCTAAAACTCCCGCTTCCTCCCACGCTGGGCCAATCTGTTCAAAGAGTCCAACTGTTGGATGGCTACAATCGACCGGGAACCACGTTCGTAAGTTACCCCGGCCGTAGATATTCCAGCACGGCAGCCACCTTCAGTTTTCGTTCCACAAATCCGGCGGCTGTCACGGTAGCCTCCAGGGGTAACGCCGACATCCTAATTGCGCGAATAGGACCCGGCGACGCCGATATTATCGCCGATGCCGGCCCTGAAGTGAATGGGCCGCCTCCCTTGCGCGTTGAAGTTGGCGATTTGAACGCAATACCGCCGTCAGGCCCAATCAACATTGAGTCATTTGCCCCAACAGCTTCCATAGCCAATGGAGTAACCAATGCAGTTTACGTTGGTACATTTTCTCGGAACGTGAGAGTTCGGGCACGCGTTGAGGATCCAAGCTTAGCCCATTTAGTCGACCCAATAAATGGACAAAAAAAGGATGAGGTGGAAGTTTTTTCAGGCTTCGGTATCAGCGTTGTGGGTTTAGCGGATAGCGGTTCCACGCGGCTGATCCTGATTGCAGATGGTCAAGAGGCGGCGGCAATCAAATTAAATCTGGTACCAACGGAGATCAGATTGGTGACTAATACAAACCTGCGGTCAGTTACCTATGCCCGCGCGGCTGCTCCGCAATCCCTGCTCGCGGTACTCTCCACTTTCCGCGGCTTCGAATCTTTATACGGAATCGATAGCATTGAGCTTGAGGTGTTTTCCTCCAATTCCTCCGTTGTAGCTATGGACACAACGCGATTGATCTGGAATCGCAACACCTCGGGACGGATCAGCGCCATCGGTTTAACATTCGTCGGAACTGGCAGCACGGAACTATCTTTCCGTTTGGTGGACGGTCCATCATTTTTGAAAATAGGCGGTGTGCTGCGCATTAATGTGGAAGACTTACCGACGCTTTCTTTGAGCGATGGGCTCGTGGGAAAAAATCTGCAGAGTTCCATTTCGTACAGTTCGCAAACGCCATTCCCGCCCGGGACCACCTTTACGATCGAAAGCGGTGATCCTACGCGGTTGCTGGTGAACGGCTCTGGGCGCGCTACCTTCTCGCCTACCAATTCCAGCAATTTTTTAATCACAATCGTTGGATTAGGTGACAGTGGCGTCGTACCAGTCACTGTCTCGTCTCCCGCAGGGCCAAAGCTGACCTCGAACGTTCAACTCACTCCCTCGGCGATTGCTATTTCGGGAGCCAACCTTGCTGCCCTGCTTTTTGGACCGCTCCCATTTTCGCAGCCTCGAAAAGGCACCACCCAAGTGGGAGCGTTGGTCGGCTTTTCGCTAACTACATATGCTGTTAATAGCGCCGGTTTGCCTCTGGAGAGGCAACCGCTTCGCACTGGCTTTACCGATATACCGTTGAAGGTAGCCAGCGACGATCCAGATATTATTCCCACGCCTCAAGTTCCCGATTTTGGAAGCAGAGGTTCTGATTTCCAAATTACATCCAAGAGAATCGGCAAGACGCGCATCTCCCTGCAACCCATTCCTGGATTCGTCCGCGCTTTGTATGGGAACGATGTAGAAGTGGAAGTAATTAAACCGGCGGAGCGGTTCAATTCGCTTCTGCTTTCGAAGGACACGCAAGGCGAAATTCCTATACCTCAGGGACAGGCCGCCAATTGGACGATCACGAGCCTTGACCCCAGTAAGGTGATTCTTTCAAGCGACTCGAAAACACCGGGTACCGCTTCGATTACGGTCAATTCGCAGGCGACGCGGACTATTTATGCACAGGCACTTTCGAGCGGAGGACTGGTAACAC
>JAYTTF010000090.1:0-27941 GCA_043745195.1 Bryobacterales bacterium
TGGGTCGATCATCCACCCAAGCTGGGCGCCATTGTCGATCCACTCCTGCATCTTATCGCGCGCGGTTGTACGTCGGTCCGAAGGTGAAAGTAGTTCAATAACGAACTCGGGGCAATTCGGTTTTTTCCCCAAACGTTCACGGGAGATCCAGGCCGCATCGGGCGACCGCCGCGCTCCATTCGGAAGTCTGAAACCGGTGCTGGAGTCCGTTACCAAACCTTTTCCTGTTGCATCAGACCAATTGTTCAATTGAGTGTTGATCCGGCTGTTGCGGATCCCGGTTTCCTCGTCAGTCGGTGGCATTACCAGCAAGTCCCCTTCAGCTGTGTACTCCACGCGGTAATCTTCGTACTTCACGCACAACTCTTCAAACTGTTCATCGGTAATTCCCGGAACAGTTAAAGTCAGCGGCATGTAGACGTCGTCAACCGTTACCACCATACCCGGATTATACTAAACAAGCGTGGACCTCACCCCTGGAACAACCCTCGGCCCCTACCGCATCGATTCCGCAATCGGAGCCGGTGGCATGGGTGCGGTCTACAAAGCTACCGACACGCGGCTTGACCGCACCGTCGCGATCAAAACGATTCAAGGCCGTTTCTCCGAACGCTTTGAGCGCGAAGCCAAAACCATCGCCAGCCTGAACCATCCCAACATCTGCACGCTCCACGACGTCGGCCCTGACTACCTTGTTATGGAGTACATCGAAGGGCGTCCGCTGGAAGGACCGTTGCCGCTTGCCGACGTGATTCGCCTTGGCTCGCAAATCGCCGAGGCACTCGACGCTGCGCATCGCAAGGGCATCACGCATCGCGATCTGAAGCCGGGCAATATCATGGTCACCAAGTCCGGAGTAAAGGTCATCGACTTCGGCTTGGCTAAGTCCGACCCGGTGATCCTCGGCGAGACCGCCACCACGCTAGTGAAGCCGATCACGGCCGAAGGCACGATGCTTGGTACAGTGCACTACATGTCACCCGAGCAGTTGCACGGGCAGGATGTCGACACTCGTTCAGACATCTTTGCTCTGGGCTGCGTGCTTTATGAAATGCTCAGCGGCAAGCGCGCGTTCGAGGGTAAGTCGGCAGCCAGCATCATGGCCGCGATTCTTGAAAAAGAGCCGCCACCGCTGGGCGAAGTAGAGCCGCTTGCTCCGGTGTGGCTCGACCGAATCATCCGCCGCTGCCTGCGGAAGAATCCCGATGAGCGGTGGCAATCGGCCAAAGATGTCGCGATTGAACTGCGCGAGCCGCACGCAACTGAACAACAAGCGTCAGCCGCGACATGGACCCGTCGTTGGTGGGTCGCCGCTGTAGCCTTCCTCACACTCGGCATCGCAATCGGATGGGTTATTTTCCATTTCAACCGCCCAACCGCCGTCGAGCGAGCCGTTCACCTCACGCTCAACCCGCCCACCGGCTTCCAGTTTCAACACCGCGATGTCGCCCTTTCTCCGGATGGCCTCACCATAGCTTTCGTGGGTGAGGCCGAAGGAAAATCAGTATTGTGGTTACGTTCTTTGGACGGTACGTCCCAGCGCCAGCTCTCTGGCACAGTTGGCGCTAGCTCTCCGTTTTGGTCACCCGATGGCCGCGCGGTTGCCTTCTTCGCCTCTGGAAAACTGTGGCGCGCCGATGTGGCCGGAGGAGCACCGCTTGCTTTATGTGATGCTCCGGAGGAACGCGGCGGTTCTTGGGATGTTAGTGGCACAATCCTGTTTTCAGGACTCAACAGGGGCATCGCAAAGGTATCTGCTTCAGGCGGAACACCCGTCCCGATCATATTACCCGACCGAACGCTCACCGAAAGAACGCACAATTGGCCCCAATTCGTGTCTCCAGGCCGATTCATCTATCTCGCTCGAAGCGACAATCCGAAAAACACTTTGGTCTACGGCACGACATTGGATAAACCGAAGGAGCGGACGTCCATTGTGGCGGGCAACTCGAGCGCCGTTTTTTCCGCTGGCCACTTGTTGTGGCTAAGAGACACAACTCTGCTCGCCCAGCCATTCGACCCCCGGCAAATGAAGCTTTCAGGTGAACCGCGGCCAGTTACCGATCCCGTCGCGCTGTTTGCGCCGCGCGGCAAAATGAGTCTTTCGGCGTCGGCGGACGGATTGTTGCTCTTCGACGCTTCGGCGAATAACTTAAGACATCTTGTCTGGTTTGACCGGAAGGGCTCCAAGTTGGCATCCTTTGGTGAGCCTTCCTCCTACTCAAGTTTCCACATATCGCCTGATGGTAAGCGATTGGCCTACGTACAAACCGGGCTTGTCAATGGCGGCAGCGACATCTGGTTTATGGACTTAGTTCGAGGAACCAGAAGCAGGTTGACGGCTTCCCCCGGAGTTCATATGTGGCCGCTCTGGCAGCCCGATATGCGCAGAATCATGTACATTTCAGGAAATCCGGGGAATATTTTTCTTGACGATACTGGAGGCTCAAATCAAGCAACGCAAATCACAAAATCGCAATTTGCACAGACCCCGCTTGACGTTTCCCAGGATGGCCGGCTGCTACTTTTCCGCGAAAGCAATCAAAGCGATAGGATGAACCTTTGGACCCTTTCGATAGGACCGGACGGTAAACCCGAACCCGGGTCCAACCCAAGACCTTTGCTCCAAAAGTCATCCCGGTCTTTACATGGCCGCTTTTCTCCCGAGCCCACTCCACGTTGGGTAGCCTACGACTCCGACGAATCCGGTCGCAACGAGGTCTACATACAGAGCTTCCCTGAACCACACACCAGGATTCAGATTTCCAGCGAAGGCGGGAGCCTGCCAAGGTGGGGGGCTGGCGGCCGTGAGCTTTTCTACCAAAGTTCGGATAGACGCTTCCTAATGTCCGTCGCGCTTAAGCCAGAATCGGCCACGCTCAACCCCTCAGCGCCAGTGGAACTTTTCAAACTTCCGGAAGCAAATTCCTTGCAATCGTACGACGTAACCGCTGATGGGCAGCGCTTCCTTGTGCCTTACCCGAACGATGAATTATCCCGCCCACTGCATGTAATATTAAACTGGCCCACGCTGCTGACCCGCCAAGGGGCCGGGTCTCCTTAGTTTATCTATCTAAAGATGGATCTAGTTTTCCCAACTGGCTGCGGACGCGGCGAGCAGACGAAGAGCATTGTGTCTGGTGCGGATTCCAGAGTCCCGCGATAATTGTTCCGAGGTCAGCGCGATTGAGCAACCCGATCACCCATTTTACTAGCCTCCCTCGGCCAGAAGGTCAAGGTCGATGGCAAGATTAACTGATCCGCTGTTTCAAAGCAACTCCTGGTTCAACGCCCGGGGTTTGAACCGCAAGTGACAATGAAACGATTAGGAAAAGAAGAATTATTTTGTTCACCCTTGTGAGAAGACATCGCTGATGGCTTTGCCCTTGCCATCCTTCGTAACGTAAAACGGCCGACTCTCCACCAGGTAACCCTGGTTTGCGGGAATGCCCATTGCGCGGTAAATTGTGGCGTGCAGATCTTCGATGCGCACTGGTTTATCCACCACTCTGCAAGGCCGCTCATCGGCTGTGGTGCCATAGAGGTAGCCGCGCTTCATTCCTCCGCCGGCCAGCAGAACGCTGCCTGCCTCAGTGAAATGGCGATGCATGCCGTAGTGCTTCATCTCTGTTAAACGGTCGGGCACCTTCACCTGATCCTGCACTGGCTTTTCCGGTTTGCCTTCGGTCATCATGTCGCGGCCAAACTCGCTGGCGAGCACGATCAAGGTGCGGTTCAGCAAGCCACGCTCATCCAGATCGCGAATCAATTGTGCAACCGGACGGTCGATGGTTTCCTTCATGATCCTTGCCCGCTCATGTCCATTTTCGTGCGAATCCCAATAGCGGAAGGGGATGTATTCGCTGGTGACTTCGATGAAGCGGGCACCCGCTTCGGTGAGGCGGCGGGCCAGCAGGCAGCCCAGACCAAAGCGGCCTGTATCGTACTTGGCGACCGTCTCTGCCGATTCCAGTGACAAGTCAAACGCTTTAGCTGCGGGCGATGATAGCAGGCGGTGGGCATTTTCAATGGACCGCTTCAACGATTCCTGCTGATACTGACTGCCGGCCGCCATCAGCTCTTTGTACTTTTCGTAACGGTTTTGAAAACGCTCTTTGGTGATGTGCTTTGGCGGACGCACTGCGCGTGCTGCTTCAGAAGGGTCAGCAATGAAGAAGGGGCCGTGCTCGGTCCCTAAGAAGCCGGCTGTATGGAATGCTTTCAGCGAATCGCTTTCAGCGCCGATTTCCAAATTCTGACCAATGTCGATGAACGCTGGAATATCGGGATTCTTTGGACCAAGTGTACGAGCAATCATTGCGCCCATGTGCGGCGCTGCGACGGACAACGGCGGCGCGTAACCAGTGTGCCAATGGAACTGATGGCGCGAATGGAGGATGTGACCAAGGTCACCAGCCTGATAGGTGCGCAGCAGGGTTACTTTGTCCATCACACTGGCCAACTGCTCCAGACCTTGACTAAGGCGAATATTATCGACATTGGATGGAATGGATGGGAAGGTGCTGAGCACGCGATTGGGATCCATGCCGGTTACGAAAGGCTCGTAACGTTTGGGATCGAATGTTTCGGTTTGCGCCATACCCCCGGCCATCCAAAGTAGAATCACAGTATCGGCGGTTGCTTCCAGCTTGGGTGCGCCGAACAGTTGAGGAGCGTTGCTTGCGGCCAGGGCCGACAGGGTTGCCGCTGAAGCATTTTTTAGAAAATCTCTTCTTTGCATAGTGTGCTCCTAGCGGATGAATTGAAACTCGGGCGAAACGAATAGTGACCACAACAAATCTTCCAGGCCATCGGCGGACGGTTTGCCGTTTTGGGTAGCTATTGCCTTGGCCACCTTGGCTTCGGTGGAGTTCGGTTTACGGCTCAAGGCGTATTGATAGACGCGATCAATCAACTGTGATGATGCAAGCCCACTCCAATTTTGCCTTGCTGGTTGCTCGCCAATCACTTTCACCAATTGTCGTTTATCGGGTTCGTTTTTGAAAGCAAAGAAGCGTACCTTTGCACCAACGTCACTGGCTTTGCTGGCTTCGTCGCAGCTTAGGATAGCGGATAGTTTCGTGAAGCCTTTGCCTTTCAAATCGAGGATTTTTTCTGAGGGCAGCCCGGCCCATTCATCGGGCAGTTGCTGTTCGCCTGAAGGGCCACTGAGCTTCAAACTTCCCCAACGAGCCTGAACACGAGTGCGATCGTAACTATCGAAATCCTCCATCAGAAGCCAAAGTTTCTCAACCCCGGTAATATCGAATTCAATATTCACGGGCTTGGAGGCACCCAGACTTCCGCTGTCGAAAATGTTTTGAGGTGGCGGCTTCATCACGCCTAACATGCGTTGGGCACCAAGATGAAGTTGGTCGGCCAGCACCGTGCCATTCACCAATTCCAATGCCTGCAACATGGTTGCCGCATCCTGCCGTTCGGTAGTGACTTGATCGCGAATCGGCCGCCCCAGCGCGCGTGTAAGTGCGGTGGATTTCACCTGCCATTCGCGAACATATTCCGCACTCTTCCCGCTTTGCTTCAGACGCCATTCGCCGGTGAGGGCGGCGACGTTATCGGAAAACTGTTCGGCGGTGAGACGGCGTGCCAGCGGGCCTTCAAAGACGAATTTATTGGCAGGCTCCACTGCCGGCAGTTGATAGGCGCGCGAGGTGAGGATGCGTTTGAGCAAAGCCTTCATGTCGAACCCGGAGCTTTTGAAATCGTTCCCCAAACTGGCTAGCAATTCGGGATTCCAAGCCTTGGCGTCCAGGTTATCGACGGGCTCCACAATGGCATGGCCGAACAGTCGCTTCCAAACGCGATTCACATAGGTGCGGGCCAAACGGTCCTGATCGTTTTCAGTGATCATTTTGGCAAGCGCGGCGCGACGATCGGCCAGCGTTGCAGACGGGCTGATTAGCTCTTCACCGGTGAACAAATAGCGTGGGCTGGAAATTTCGCCGGTATGAACATCGCAACGAACCATGTCCAGAGGCTTATCGGAAAAGAAGCTGGCCATGCCGTAGGCGTCCTTCAATTTCCATTTACTAATGAAACTATCGTGGCAGGAATTGCATTTCAAGTTGACGCCCAGGAATACTTGCGCTGTATTTTGCGCGGCCTGCATGGGAGGCAGTTCACTGGCGTTCACGGTGCCGCGCCAGTTCACGCCGATGATGAAACCTTCCGGATCGTCTTTTGCAGTTGGGCTGATCAGCGCGCGGACAAATTGATCGTAGGCCACATTCTTTTCAAGTGCTGCGCGCAGCCACTTGGTGATGTATTTGCGTTCGCCGTGGTAAACCACGCCTTCGTCGTTTCGAAGATGATCGTTCCAGAAACTGATCCAATGTTCAGCATAGTTGCTGCTGTTGGCCAGCAGGGAATCCACCAGCTTTTCGCGCTTGTTGGTGGCCTTTGAATCGACAAAATCCGTTAGCTGTTCGGGGGTAGGCAGCAAGCCCCAAACGTCCAGGTAGACACGGCGGGCATAGATGGCGTCACTGACAGGTTGCTTGCCGGGGGGAACGATGGAATCGACGGGAGTGGCGGCAGGGAGCGCTAACATTGTGACAAGAAATAGAATCAGATTTCGCATACGTTATTTCTTTAACCCGGGCAATCCGCCCATTCCTTTTGAACTTTTGACGGCACGTACAATCGCCTCAGCCAGTGCGTCGGCAGCGGTGACGCCGACCACGTTTACGGAAGCCCGCTTGGCACCGCTGGAGAGTGCGATCACCACATCTCCATCAAACATCGTATGGGCAGGACGCACGGCTCGCAACAGGCCGGCCTGGGCCATGCGTGCCATCTTGGTGGCCTCAACTTTGGAAAGGCGGGCATTGGTGGCCACTACGCACAACGTTGTGTTGCTGCGTCCGAAGCCGCGCTCAACGCCGCTTTGCAGGGCTTTCACGGAATTGGCGAAATCAGCACTCTTGGCGGAGAGGCGAGAGCCGGCCAGAATCTTTCCGGTATTGGGATCAACCACATCGCCAAAGGCATTCACGGCGGCAAACGCTGAGACCAGCAGGCCGCCGGAAAGTTCAATGGTGAAGCTGCCGATGCCGCTTTTCATGGCGCGCTCCATACCATAGGCTTTTCCAACGGTGGCACCGGTGCCTACGCCGATGCAGCCTTCTTCAACTGCTTTGTCGGAAGCGGCTGCAGCAGCGGCTTCACCCATTTCGCGCGTGGGACGTATGCCGGGCTTGCCGATACCAAGATCGTACAAAATGGCCCCGGGAACAATGGGAACTTTGGCATAGCCAGTGGGGAATCCGACGCCTTTTTGTTCCAGAAAACGGCGTACACCGCTGACCGATTCCAGTCCAAAGGCAGAGCCGCCGGCAAGGGTGATGGCATGCACGAAAGGGGTGACGTGCTGCGGACTCATGACGTCAAATTCAGTTGTGCCAGAAGCTCCGCCGCCGATGTCGCACCCAGCCACCGCACCTTCTTCGCAAATGATGGCGGTGCAGCCGGTAAGCGCGTCGTAATCGGAGGCATGGCCAACGCGGATGCCAGGGATATCGGTAAGGCCCTTCATAAATTGATTCTATCAATAGCGTGTAGACTCCGATCCTGATGTTTGAGATCCGGTTTGGCGGCGATTGGGTTCGTTTTGCAAATTTCGATTTTTGGGGTTGCCGGTTTGGGGTTGATGTATTTCAGTTCGTAGCGGATTTGTGGCTTTACGGGAGGATTTTCCTTTCTGATTTTGCGGAGTTCGTTGAGCGACTTGAAGAGCGAACGTTCGGCACGTTGGCGGAAGGTGGCGATTCGATCGAGAATTTTGGAATCGGAGAGGAGCGGGTCTTGTTTGGTTGAGGCGGCGAGTTGGGCTTGGGCACGGTCGGCACGGCGGAGGTTCCAGGAGGCGAGAACGATGAGACTGACAATGGTACGTTCGACGGCGTCGCGGGGTTGGATGTCTGATAGGAAGGATGAGCAGAGCGCGTTGAAGTTGAGATGATCCTCCTTTGAGAGCAGCACGGCTTGCTGAGCGAGGGATTGGTTGACGTTGATCTTTTTTGAATGGAATTGCATGGTATCTCCTTGCTGCGGATTTTCACATGTGGTTGTGCGGGACCAGGGCAAAGGAAGGTGTCAAGTGGTTGAGGGGGCTGTGGTTGATTTTTTTTATTGTGTGGTGATTGGCGCGGCGGAAGTGATCCGTTATGTTGTAGACTCAACCTGAGGTCCATTTGAAATGAACTCGCGACTTGCCAGGATTACGATAGACGACGCACAATGCGGCGGGCGTCCTTGCATTCGCGGGTACCGCATCCGGGTGAGTGACATTCTCGGATTACTTTCAAATGGTGCGACCTACGAGGAAATTCTGGAAGACTATCCGTTCCTGGAACGTGAGGATATCCTTGCCGCCATTGAATACGCTGCTATTCAGTCGGATCATGCAGTTCTGATTTCCGCGTGAAATTCCTTGTTGACAATCAACTTCCTCAATAAAGTACTTGTAACCGCTTAGCGCGTGGACTTATTGATTTGCGGCTTTTTGTTGTTCCGCGAGTTTCGCTTTGAAGTTCTTCTCTTGCAGATCTAAATGCGCAATGTATCCAGCCGGATCGACGAATGGATTTGCTGCGCCGTCCTTCCGCTTTTCGTATTTAGCAGCCATGCCGAAGAAGCCGGCGTGAGCACCAAGGAACACGTCCACGTGGAGTGACCGCAGTACCTTGAATCCCTTCCCGTAATCTTCCACGATCTCAGGATAAGTCTTGTTGTTCACCAGAACATAGTTGGCGTTCACACCGATGCTGCCAAGAATGGCGACGTCATAAGATTTGCCATTTTCCTGCGCTTTCATGGTCCAAGTGGTGCAACCTTTGGTGTGGCCGGGGGTGAGATGCGCCACCAGAGTTGTGCCTCCTAATTTCACTTCTTCGCCGTCGTGAATCACACGGTCAATAGGATGTGGCTTGCCTTTCGGCGTTAGGCGGGAGATGGCTGGAATATCCTGATCCATCACCATTACTTGAGCGGCAGTCAATTCCTTGACCAGCGCGTCACCTTCCATATGGTCGCCGTGAGCATGGCTGCCGAGAAGGATTTTGATGTCCGTGAATTTGAATCCCAACTTTTCAACCGAAGTGCGAAGTTGAGGAACAGTGGATTCGTAATCGCTGTTAATTAGGATATGTCCGTCGGGCGTGGTGATGAGGAAGGAACCAAGATCCTCGGTGCCAACAAAGTAAATATTCCCCATGATCTTGAAAGGCGGGAATGGCTTGTTACGCGTCTCCTGCGAAGTTTGTGCCCAGGCAGAAAGTGCGACCAATGCTGCGAGCAAGGCTGGTAGAATTTTCATTTGGAAACGGGGACTCCCCACACGTGAATTTTGTCATCGCCACTGGTGGACGCGGCTAAGGTGCCGTCGGTGGAAAATGCAACGGAGCCGACGCGATGTGCGGCGTCCAGCGTACGAATTGGTTTGGCCGATTCCAGATCCCACAACATCAATTTCACGGGAGCCATTTGGGTGACAACACTGAAGCCACCGGTGAGCAGCAGGCGGCCATTGGGCGAAAAGGCGAGTGAGGAAATCATTTCCGGCTGCTCTGGAAGTTTCCGTTGCAATCTGCCGGATTTGGCATCGAACAAGTACACGATGCGGTCAGCCCCAGCGGTGGCGAAGATTTTGCCATCGGGGGAAAAAGCTGCATCAAACATGGCTACAGGGATTTCTTCAATGAAGCGAACCAACTCTCCGTTGCGGGTGCTGTAGGCGCGGATATTTGTATCGTAACTGGAGGCCACCAAAACAGAACCATCGGGCGAAAACGAAATGGTGCTGGTGCCGCCAATGCCTGCGGCCACGGCGAAGCGCTCTTTTCCAGCGGCGTCGTAAACGCGAATTGTGTCCTCACTCCCAGTATTACTGGTGGCAGAACTAACAGCCGTGAGTTGTTGATCCTTCGATAAGCCAATGCGGCGCGGAGGTTGGCCAACGGGAGTAAGAGTGCTGGCGGTTTCCCCGGTTTTCAAATTCCATACTTTGATTTTGCCTGCTTCCACACCGGCGAAGGTATCCGCTTGACGAGCAAGCGTGATGCCGGAAACACCTTTTTCAAGAGGCAGCGTGCGCTGCAACTCGCCTGTACGGGCATCCCAAAGGCGCAGCTTTCCGTCACGGCAATTGGCGGCGATGGATTTTCCATCGGCAGTGAAGTTGACTGAATTCACCACGGAGCCGGCGGAAATTGTACGGTCGCCTGGAAGAGTTTCAGCACATGCCAAAGCGGCAATCAACCACAGGGCGGAACCTTTCATGATTAGGCTTTCTCCAGGCAGATGTCGAAAGTAATGGTTGCGCGGGGGGCTCCGGGTCGCTCAATCAGTGTTACTGGGCGGATCAATTCGCGACTGGAAGCAATCCTCATATTCTTGTCAGGGTCGCCTTTGAAGAAAGGATCCGTTGCGAAATAGGCTTGGGTGACAAGAGTGCGATGGCCGGGAGCAGTGATCATGTAGTGGATATGTTGAGCGGGCCGGTCGTCATAGTGGCCGGGCAGAATGGTGTCAATGGAATATTCACCCTTTTGTTCGATCTCGAGTTTCGTTCTATAACGGTAGCCCTGCAAATCGTAGAGGCCGACGTGATCGGCGTGCCAAATTTCGACACGTGCACCGGGCACCACATCGCCGCGAGTATTAACGACTTTGCCTGAGACGCGCAGAGGAAAACCAGGATCGCCAGGGGTGTGAAGCTTGGTTTGGTTGGGTGCGCCCTTCTTGAAGAAAGGTCCAAGAACATCTGTGGAGGTAGGCTTAGCGGCCATTTTCTCACCTTGTTGCCAGAGAGCGAACAGCGAGGTGGAAGACATTGGAATGCTGGCCAGCAGCAGACCGCGACCGATGCAGTTTTCAAGAATTTCACGGCGAGAAAGGGTATGGCGTTTCAAAATGATGCTCCTGTGATGGACAAGGGAATAATACTATGAATTGGACTGCGGTGGAAGTGGCGAAGGGTTATTCTTCTAAAACCTTGGCACCAAGCATTGCGCCAAGCACTGGTAACAATACGAAGACCGCAAAGAAAAAGGCCATGCTGAAAATAACAATGAGTAGCACAGCGGAAGGATCCTGCATTCCTTGCATCAGTTTTTCCACGTCACCAGCGGGCTGTCCGTTTTCGATGAGAACTTTTTTATAGGCTTCCCAGAAATTCTTATCTGCCGTGAAACCGATCAACAGCATGTTGATGGCAGCAACCACGGTACCAATCACAAAGCAGAAAACACCAGTAAGCCAACCAAGATGGGCACCGCTTCGGACAGTCAGCGTTTGACCAGTGCGACGTGCGTAGAACCACACAGCGAAGAAGCCGCCGGCAAGCAGATCTATGAAAAGCAGCGGAACGGCAATCACCGGAGGCAGAGGGACAAACGTGATCAACCAGAACACCAGGGCCACCAGCATGGCCACAGCAACAGCAGCGCGATTGTGAAAGCTGATTTCGCTGAGGGCCACATCAGCTAGTGGGGAAAGTGGTGGAGGTTTTAGGGCGGGGGCTTCGGGCTCGGGGATGCTCTCGAAAGTTTCAGGTTCTTCAGGAGCAAGCAGGTCGCCCTGAGGCTTACCGCATCGATGGCAGAAACGGGCCGCCTCTACTAATTGCGTTCCGCAACTACAAATCTCTGGCACAATCCTAGTGTCCTTCAATGCAAGGCTTAGGGCAAGCGTGCTAAATTCGTCATTTCATGCCTGGAAAAACTTTACTCGTTGTCGGGAACCCGACTGCCCCTTATCTTAGACTGCTGGATCAGCTTCCGAAGGAGACAAGCATTGCCGTTGGAAACCGGCCTGAATCGTTTTCCAACTTGGGGGAAGAAGCCGATTCGCTGCTGTACTGCATGAATGCGGGCATTGCGCTGAAAGACATTTGGCCGGTAACGAAGAACATTCAATGGGTGCATTCGATGTCGGCCGGGCTGGACACTATGTTATTTCCTGATTTGGTGGATGGGCCGACGGTGCTTACGAATGCTCGCGGAGTTTACAAGGAATCGTTGGGGGAATTCGGAATGTTGGGCATTCTGTATTTCGCCAAAGATCTGCCGCGAATGCGACGCAGCCAAATTGCCCATCGTTGGGAGCAGTTCGATGTGGATATGGTTAGCCAACAAACGCTGGGAATTATTGGCTATGGCGAAATCGGCAAATCGGTGGCGCGACGGGCGCATGCTATGGGGATGCGAATTATGGCAACCACGCGCAGGCCGCATTTGAACGATGGCGACCCGTACATTTCCAAAGTTTTCGCAGTGGAAGACCGGCAGCAGATGATGGCCGAGTGCGACTTTGTATTGGTTTGTTCCGCGCTGACGCCGGAAACGAAACACCTGGTTGGAACTGCGGAATTCAAGGCGATGAAACCGACTGCTGTGATTTTGAATCTTGGCCGTGGCCCGATTATTGATGAAGTTGCCTTAGCCAAAGCATTGCAGGAAAAATGGATTCGAGGCGCGGTGCTGGACGTGTTTGATCAGGAACCACTGCCGGAATCAAGCCCGTTGTGGGATATGGAAAATGTGCTGGTATCGCCGCACTGCGCCGACCACACTTCCACTTGGATGGATGAATCCATGCAGTTGTTCGTCGATAACTTTCACCGTTATACAAAAGGAGAACCTCTTGAAAATGTCGTTGACAAGAAGAGCGGCTACTAGCCTGATCGCCGGCGGTGCTGCCGCAGCGCTGAGTTCTAATTCATTGGTGGCGGCACCCAATGGCAAGGGCAAGATCCGTCTTGCTGTTTCCACTTACTCCTACTGGCATTTCAAGACGGCGAAGTATCCGATTGAAAAAGTGATCGACAGCGCTTACGACTTAGGGTTTGATGGTGTTGAACTTTTGCATCGTCAATTTGAAAGCGAAGAGTTGCCGTACTTAAACAAGCTGCGCCAGCAAGCCTTCCGCAAGGGGCTGGACCTGGTGATGCTTTCTATTCATCAGGATTTTGTTTCACCCGATAAAGAAGAACGCGCCAAGCATGTGGCGCACACCAAGCACTGCATTGAACTGGCCGCCCAGTTGGGGATTCCAGCGATCCGTTTGAATTCCGGCCGCTGGAAAACGATTAAGAGTTTCGACGATTTAATGAAAGTGAAAGGTGATGAACCGGCGTTACCAGGGTTTGCGCAATCGGATGCCATTGGCTGGTGTGTGGATTCGATTAAGGAATGCATTCCCACTGCGGAAAAGCATGGCGTGCTGATGGCGTTGGAAAATCATTGGGGCCTGACGACTAAAGTGGATGTGCTGTTGCGCATTCATAAAATGGTGGGCTCACCGTGGTTGGGAATCAATATGGACACGGGCAATTATCCTGGCGATCCGTATGTGGGTATTGAGCAGTTGGCACCGTTCGCGAATATTATACAGGCCAAGACCTATCATGGCGGCGGTGAATGGTACACGCTGGATTTGGATTACAAGCGCATTGCGAAGATCGTGCGAAGTGCTGGATACACGGGTTATGTTTCGCTCGAAATGGAAGGCAAGGAAGATCCGCAGACTGCTGTGGCGAAGAGCTATAAGACGCTGCGGGATGCGTTTGGAAGTTAGCAACAAAAGATTCCCTGGCAAGCTGGGGACTGCCTGCGAAATTCCGCGCCTACGATATTTTCCGATTTAAAGTACATCACGGTGCGCGGAAATTCGCAGGCAGTCCCCAGTTTGCCGAATTGAATATTCTAGGTCTGTTCGCTTGCGTGGTAGGAACTGCGCACTAGTGGGCCCGATTCTACGTGGGCAAATCCCATGGCTTGGCCGCGCTCCTTGTATTCAGCAAACTCCTCTGGGGCGACGTAACGCAGAATTGGCAAATGCTTGGGGGACGGCCGCAGGTATTGGCCCAACGTCAAAATGCTGACGCCGTGAGCTCGCAAGTCGCCCATCGCCTCCAGCACTTCTTCCTTGGTTTCGCCAATGCCTAACATCAAGCCGGATTTTGTAGGAACGGACTTGTCCAGGCTTTTTGCGTAGGCCAACATTTCCAGTGACCGTTCATAGCGCGCGCCCAGTCGCACCATTCGATATAGCCGCGGCACTGTTTCGGTATTGTGATTCAGCACATCGGGACGGGCAGCCATCACGGTTTGCATAGCGGGATGGGAGCCTTGAAAATCGGGCACCAGTACTTCCACTTTGCAACCCGGCACACGTTCGCGAATTTGGCGAATCACCATGGCGAAAATTTCCGCGCCACCATCTTTTTGATCATCACGATTGACGCTGGTCACCACTGCGTAACGAAGTCCCAATGCTTCTACGGCCTCAGCAACGCGGCGCGGCTCATCGAAATCCATTTCAAGGGGCACGCCTTTTTGCACGGCGCAAAAACCACAGCGGCGCGTGCACACGTTGCCAAGAATCATGAAGGTTGCAGTGCGTTGATTCCAACATTCGCCTACGTTTGGGCAAGCGGCACTCTCGCACACCGTGTGCAGCCGTAGCCGCTCCACCAGTCCCTTCAACTCACGGTAATTTTCTCCGACGGGAGCGGGAGCCTTCAGCCATTTCGGACGCTCCGTCTTCGATTCGATAGTTACAAGCACTTAGCTCTATTGTAACGCCCAGATGCGCGCATTCAATTCGTTGCGCGTTTCTTCTGACTTGATGCGGCTAAGGTTGGGTTGAATGCAAGTGATGGCAGCTTGAATGGCCGCACGGCAAAGATAGAGGGACGATTCCACGTCAGTCTGAAATTCAGGATGGGCTTTGGAGCGCAACTGCTCCATGCTCTTCGCCAGATTGTGCGCGCGAGTGGCAACTTCAATTGGCAGATGGGTCGCCGCCAGCCAATCGGCCTCTTCCCCGGTTTCAAGGGCACGCCCGTAAACCACTGCGTCGCGCACTGCGGCTTCGGCCAGCCAAAGTTTGTCTGCAGTGAATAGTTGATGGTCCAGCCCGGAGATGCGTGCCATTTTTTCAGCCACAGCAGCAGCCATAGCAGCGGTTGCGGCAGCCGCGCGGCCTGGGCTTAGGTCGGTTAGGAATTCAGCCAAGGGCTCGGGTGGCAATTCTTCCATCAACCGATTTTCCAGCACCATGGAGCCACTAAAGTTTTCAAGCCGCAGCATGTGCGCTCCTGCCTGATCCAAGGCTTGGCGAGGCAGCAGTCCGATCAATTCAGTGGATTGAACTTTGGCTCCCACCTTAGCAGCCTCCCGTTCCACCGCGTCGAATAGTTGCCCTAGTGGTGTTCGTTCATAGTCGGTGAGGTTGACGGAAACTTGAGCTAATTGACGGGATTCAAGGAACAGCCCCAAGGCTCGCACCGAGGCAAGACCACCGGAAGACTCGCGAATTGCCGCAGCGATTTTTTTCGCCTGACTAACGTCTTTTGTGTCCAGATGAAAGTTGTAGGCGATGAGAAATTTCCGCGCACCTACAGCTACGGCTCCGGCAGTGGGGTGGACTCGATTTGTGCCGAAATCGGGGAGCCGATCGGGATTGGTTTTGATCTCTTCACGCAAGCCTTCAAAGGCGCCCTTACGCAAATTGGGCAAAGCGGCACGTTCCGGATTCTTCGAGGCAGCTCCATAGAGATAGACAGGAATCTGAAAACGGTTCCAGATTTCCTGACCTGCCTTTTCCGCAAGCACAGTGCATTCGTCAAGAGTTACGTTTTCCACCGGAATGAATGGCACAACATCAGCGGCACCAATGCGCGGGTGGACGCCTTTGTGGTGGTTCAAATCGATGAGGCGCGAAGCTTCGCCCACGGCCAGCACAGCTGCTTCTAAAATGGCTTCGGGATCTCCGGCAAGAGTCAGGACAGACCGGTTGTGATCGGGGTCCATTTCTTTATCCAGCAGCCGGACTCCTTTAACAGAGAGTGCAGCAGCAGCAATGGCATCGACCACATCCTTACGCCGCCCTTCAGAAAAATTGGGAACACATTCCACTATGCGCCTAGCCATTCGAGCTCCGGTTGTTGAAAAAGAATTTTGCCATGTAGGATCACTTTCGAAATCAAGTTGATTCCCAAATGATAGGGGATTTCACGGTAGTCCGGCACGTCCAATATTAGAAGGTCCGCCCGCTTGCCTGGTTCAATGGATCCGGTGATGTCCTGGATGCCCATTGCATAGGCGGCATTCATCGTAGTGGCGGTGATGGCTTCGGCAATGTTTAGGCCCATTTGGGTGCATGCCAGAGCAAGGATAAGCTGCATGCTTACGGCTCCGGCAATCCTACTGCTTGCCCCAGTGGCCAAAGCCAGGGCCACACCAGAATTCAACATGGCGCGCCATTGTGGATTGCCGCCACCCTGTTCCAACGCTTGCATGGGCGAACCGGAAAGTACCCAATCCTGTGTTGCGGCCCATTGAATATCTTCGCTGCCGGCCTCGCCTTCCCAGCAAATTTGTTGAACCGGAAGGTTCTGGCAACTTTCCATATTGGTTGCTCTTGCCTTCATCAGGCAACCGAGGTTAGCAGCTTGTTCCAGCCAGGATTGCGAATCATCACCGGTCCAACGTTGGTGCCTGGAAGGAATTTCCAGAAATTGGAATTGGGTTTTCTTCAACATTGGTGCAATATCTTTTCTGGATAATTTTTCCGGCACGTATGTGGAAATCGTATTCATTGCGCAGTTATCAAGCCACTTCAACTCGTCCAATCCCCCTAGCCCTGGACCAATTTGTAATTCGGTAGCCAGAGTCCCACACCTTGCGGCATGGGCGATCTTGTGGAGCAGTACCTCTTTTCGCTTACTTGCTGAAACCGCTGGTTTCAATGGTGCAGAGGGGAACAACCTGCAATCGCAATCAATGAAACCGGGCATAACAATCATGCCGGTGGCATCGATTACTTTGGCTTTCTTTGCTCCAGCCAGATTGTCCAAACGGCGAGTGGGTCCAACGCATTGGATGATGCCATGGTTAATGAGCACGGCTCCATCGGGAATAATTGATAGTTCGGAAAGTTGGATTCCTCGGCGGGGTCCAGTGGGAGGGCTTGCTGTTCCACGCAACGTAAGCAGTTGGCGGGCTCCCCGAATCAGGATGGATTGGGGCATGATGAGGTTTGGTTAGGAAGTTTTCTGGTTCCAATCGTATCATCAAAAAAACAGGGGAACTGAAAATGTGATCTTTGCGTCTTGTTCTCTAAGTTCTCTAAGTTTAAGATTGACGCGAGTGGTTGGCAATGGTAGTTTTGATTCTCCCCCAATTTAATTGCTAGAAGTGCGGAAAAGGAGATTAGGACAATGTTGAATTTAATCTATTCATGCATCATCGGCGTGATTGTAGGCACGATTGCCAAGTTCGTAATGCCCGGCAAAGAGCCTCCAGGAGGCATTTGGGGAACCATGATTCTGGGTATAGCCGGCTCCATTGTGGCAAATTATCTGGGCAAAATGCTGGGCTGGTACGATACGGGCGAAGCGGCGGGGTTTATTGCCTCAATCATCGGCGCGGGCCTTTTAATGGTGGGTTATAAGATGGCAACCAAGTAGTATTTTGTTTGGCAGGGGGGGACGATGCTTGAAACGTTATCCAGTATTCTCGGTTTATCATTTGTTTCGGGAATCAATCTGTACGCGGCAATCCTGACGGTTGGGTTGGGAATCAAATTCGGCTTCTTGTTGGGCCTGCCGCAGGAGATGCAAATTCTGGCGAGTCCCCTTGTCCTGATTTTGGCGGCGGTGATGTATGTTACCGAATTCGTCGCCGATAAAATCCCGTTCTTTACGCCAATTTGGGACGGGATTCATACCTTTATCCGCCCCCTTGGCGCGGCTGTGCTAGCGATGGAAGCTGCCGGCAATTTATCCCCTACTGCGAAAGTTCTGGCCGCGTTAGCAGGTGGTTCCATTGCATTAGGCACGCACTCCACCAAAGCAGCAGCCCGGCTGATCGCCCATGCCAGCCCCGATCCCGCATCGCACTCGGCAATGAGCATCGCCGAGGATTTTGGTGTTGTGGCGCTGTTGGTTCTGGCGTACAAGAATCCGGAAATTGCGGTTCCCGTATTTGTGGTGCTGCTGATTGGCGTGGCAATTCTGCTTCCGGTGCTATTCCGCGTTTTGCAGTTTACATTCGCCGGCATCGTGGGCCGAATCGCTTCCTGGGCTGGCGAATCGACGGAATCCGATTTGCCGGAATGGGCTCGTCAGGATTCGGCAACCGGGTTTCGCTGCTATTTCAGATCTGGCGGTAGAATGCGCAGGCTGAAAGAAGCCTACCTTTTGAAGAAAGGAAATTTGTGGACAATCGCCGACAAGAAGTTATTCAAGACTCGCAATGAGAACCTGATGGTTACTTCCAGCACGATTACGAAGGGGTTATTGTACGATGTGGTTACGCTGCGGAATGGCAATTCCGAACAAAGTTTCTACGTCACAAAAGAATGGGCAGGGCAATGCCGGAGGTTAACTGGAGAGCCGACTTTTGCCAGTGTTGCCCGGATCACAACTGCATCCAGCTAATTGCTTCTCTTTCAAAACGCTGGTTGAGTGTGCCATCCTTCATCGCACTTTTGAATACATGCCAGTTCCGGCAAGTCCTGTTTTTATGACTCCCCGTGTCTTGCGATACAATGTATCTCAGGCAGGTTTTTATGGCGACAAGCATGGTTCATGTCCGGCTCGACGGCAAACTAAAAGATCAAGCTTCCAAAGCACTGGCATCGATGGGGATGTCAATTTCCAATGCAGTAAGGATGATGCTGATTCGGGTGGCGGCGGAAAAAGCCCTTCCTTTCGAGGTTAGGGCTCCGAATGCAGTGACGGTGGCAGCTATGCGCACTGCGGAAAAGAAAAAGGGGAAGCGATATTCATCCACAGCCGAACTTTACAAAGATTTGGGCGTTTGACAACAGGCTGCTTCGAATTGCTGATTCAAGCAGCGCCCTTGCCTAACGCTTATAGGGATCATGCTTTAAGCGGCCATTGGAACATTTTCGGGAATGTCCGATTCAGCCGGATTGGTTGCTGATCTTCAAGATTGAGGGTGAGGATCTGCAACTGGTAAGAACCGGAACGCATGCGGATTTGTTTTGAGATACTCTGCCACGCCTGGACCGCCACCGGGATCGCTGTCTATTGAGTGTGCCTGACTGGGGCAGGCGGGAAGGGCCGCACTAGAATCAGTTTCTCCCGACCACGCGTTCGTGCAATGTCGAACGAGTTCTGCATCCTCATGAGAGTCTCCATATCGACGCCGAACGCTTTTTCAAATCGCAGAGCCATGTCGCCTGATAGATCCGCCTTGGCATTGAGCAGGCTGGAAAGGGTGGGGCGGCTTACGCACAGAGCCTTTGCCGCTTCCGTTACCGATAGATTGCGGGCATCAATGATCTCGGAGCGCAGGAACTTGCCTGGATGAACTGGGTTAAGCATCCGCATGGTCACGCGCCCAGCCTTAGTGATAGTCTTCATAATTCACATCCTCGATTTCGCCGTTTTTGATCCTGAATGTTAGCCGCCAGTTGCGAGTAACATGCAAGCTCCAAACGTCCTTGCGATTCCCAGTAAGTTGATGGGCCTTCCATTACACCTAATCGCCGCCGATATGAAAACCAATCCGTTGCTTTAATGGGATCGGTTCGGACAAAGGTGTTTTAAGATTATTAATCTCCTCCGCAAGGACGTTGATGACAGAAGCATGTTGATCAAGAGCCGCCTCCATTTGCTCCAGTCTATTGGCCAATTCCTTGTTGCTTGCCAGGAGTTCCCGTAAGCGGATGAACGCTCGTATGATAAAGATGTTCACCTGGACTGCCCTCTGACTTTTCAAAACCGAAGACAACATCGCCACTCCGTGCTCGGTGAACGCGTATGGCGGTCTGCGAATTCCCATTTTGGCTGAAGGATTGGAGGTCACAATTTGTGACCTCCAATCTGCAAGTTCTTCCTTATTCAGTTGGAACATGAAATCGCTTGGGAACCGGTCAAGGTTTCTTTGAACAGCCTGGTTCAGTGCTTTCGTGGGGACCTGGTATAGTTCAGCCAAATCGGAATCGAGCATGATCTTCTGGTCCCTGATTAGAAAGATGCGTCCGGCGATAAGCTCAATTGGAACCAAAACGCTCCCGGATTCGCTACTCTTCATGCCGTCCTAGCATAAAATCCTCATAGAATACCCCTGGCGGCTTCTCGAAAGGATTCACGAGGCCAGCAGCGTCAAACTCCTTCGAGGGAAGCAGGAAGTGAGATTTTGTGAACGTTCCGTATATAGTGGCTTCACCCTGGTCAGCCAATCACCACAACACTTCGCGAATATTCCGTGGATTCCTGCTGTTGAAATTCGATGAAATAGCAACCTTGCGCCTCCACGGGATTCTCGAACATCATGCTAGCGGAAATCAGCACTGAGCTCTTTTGCTCCCATGGCTGCTCATCAGCAGGGAATAGGTATAGCGAAGGTGGCGACCAGTCTAGTTGCGCGAAAAATTCGCTCGGCGTGTTGAAGTTGATGCCGATTTGCTGGTGCCCGGAACGCAAGGAAAAGGCGGCCGCCACGATGACCTTCAAGGATAGGCTGTCTCGAACACTCCGTGCAATACTAAATGACTCAATGGCACCGACAACCCAGTATTCCTTTTTTTCCATTGGGGATCAATTCGGTCGATGTGAAGATCATCGTATCGCTCGATCCCGCCGTCACTAACTACATTGGTCATCCATGCTTGTACCGATTTGTGATGTCTTGTTAAGACCGTCATTTAGGAGTATTCCATCCACTCTTCGCGAGCCAATCGGATCAAAACAATTTCGATCTGGATTCAAGAAATAAACAACCCGGATCACGTGGTGGCTTCCGCGAATTCGAGCAACCGTAAATCCTTGAGACTTAAGAAAGAAACTATTTCCGCCCCAGTTAACCTTGGCAATTTAGGCAAGAATCGGATCGTCCAGTTCCAAGTCAACATGTCGCAAGGAACTGGGTTGGTTCAAGCGGCCAAGGGCATCTTCCATGCCATAGGTTTCCGTATAAGCCCGCAAAGCTTCCCGCAGGTCCGCAATAGCCTCATCTTCGGTATCGCCCTCGCCATAAGCCGGGATGTCAGGAACACGCGCGGTAAATCCGCCACATTCAAGATTCGGGATTATTTCTACGGTTAGACGGCGCATGTTTTGATTGTAGCGCTATCATTTTCGCCATTGGCACGCTAAATCCAAACTAGAAGCGGCGGGTCGATAACAGCCGGTATGGAGTATACTGTGGAACAGAGTACACAGTATGGAAACCATCCAGGTCGTCATTGATACAAAGCTGTTGAAGGCTGCCGACCAAGCTGCCCAGCAGACCAAGGTCAACCGTTCCGCGTTGATCAGAGAGGCTCTCCGCGCTCACCTTAAACAACTGAAGATCCGGGAACTGGAAGAGCGGGAACGCCAGGGATACGCGGCTCAGCCACAACGGAAGGAAGAATGGGAGCCATGGCTGGCGGAGGCCCTATGGCCGGACGAATAGCCCGTGGGGACGTGCGGCTGTACCAATTCAAGGCTCCTGATAAGCTTCGTCCCGCAGTAGTTCTGACCCGTGACAGTTCTCTTGCCGTGTTATCCACCGTTACTATTGCACCGATAACTTCCACGATTCGAGGCGTTCCCTCCGAGGTGATTCTGAACGAAGAAGACGGCATGAAGAACCCGTGCGCCTTTAACCTGCACAACACCTTGACCGTTTCCCAGGACGCTTTGGGGAAGCGTGTTGCACAACTGAGCCTCGCCAGACTTGAACAGCTATGCTTCGCGCTGCGATACGCGCTGGGATGCTAGTCCGGAGTTCCCTCCGCTTACCCAGGGGGCTCGGTTAAAACGGAATCTTAGTGACTCGATTCGCCCATTCCTCGGGTGAGGAGGCGGACCAAATTAGAAAGACTGCGAGTATGACCTGCGAAATAGCGGCATCCTGAGGCACCACCACAAAAACGCCGGGGCTACTGATGCTTTGATCCATCAAGCTTCCGAGGCTCTTGCCGATGGTCGTTACATCGTGAGTGATAAGTATTCTTCCTTGGTTCGCGCACATTTCCAGCACTGCTAAGTCAGGTAACCCATCAAGCTCAGCTTCCTGCGCCGATTGAATCTCGATCTCTGGATAGTGGCGTCGTATCGCAACAACAATCTGCCGCCGCAGATCATTGTCCGCTTGAAAACGAATCCTCAAGATGCGGTTCTTAGCAGTTCCCTGCGTGCCCGTTGCAGACGGTCATACAACTCCGGCTGAACCTGCTCCAAATCCGGAACTGCCTGGTGAAACTGGCGAAGGTTTTGTTCAATCGATGCGTCCACAACCGCGCGATTTCCAAGATAGAAAGCCAGCGATCCATGGATTTCTTCAAGTGAAAGCGATGGGTAATCGTCCTGAATAACCTCGGGCGAAGCGCCCGTCCAATACAGGGAGACTATGGAACTAAGTGAAATCCGCTTCCCCGTTAGGAAGTATCCGCCATCCCGAAATTCCACATAGGACTTCATTGCAATACGCCTTCCTTAGATTATATCCCGCGATGCACTTGAATCCTCAATTCCCGATTTTTTCAATCCTAGGCAGTGCTGAGGTTGGCTTCCTGGATTTGCTCGCGGGATTGCTGGAACCGCCTTCTAATCATTTGACTGGGCGAATAGATTTAGATACGACATAATAATGGCATGAGGACGCCCATCGAACAATTGCTTCAGGCAGCGAAGGTAAGTGGAGCCTTCCTTGAATCAGTGCAACAGAAGCTACCCCCGCATCGAAGCGCTAATCATAGTTAATTGGAAGATGCCATGTTTGGTCCACTTCCAGAATGAAACAAGGCATTTCCGGGCAAAGTTTCCACCTCACTAAAGAATGGTCCTATCAATGCCGAAGGTTGTTTAGAGAGTCTACTTTCGCCAGTGTTGACCGGATCACCACAGCATCCAGCTAATTCCTCCTCGTCAAAAGGAGTTGCACTACGGCGCATAGTTCGAAACAATGAACTAATGACAGCCCACGTGTACGTCACGCTAAAACGAACAGTTCTAGATGCTCAAGGCCAAACGGTTCAATCCGCTCTACGCGGTTTGGGCCATGCCTCAATTGCCGAGGTCCGGCAGGGAAAGTTCTTTGAAATCGAGCTGCCTGGTGTAAGCCGGGAGCAGGCTCAGACGGAGATCGATCAGATCGCCAAGGAAGTTTTGTCCAACCCAGTCATTGAAGACTATCGGGTTTTGATTCTTGAATAGAGGGAACTATGTGTGGAATCGTTGGTTATATCGGTAGTAAGAAAACTGTGCCCATCATTTTAGAGGGGCTCAGAAAATTGGAATACCGGGGCTACGACTCCGCTGGATTGGCGGTTTTTGGGGAAGATGGAGAGTTGATTATCCGCCGCGCTTCCGGTAAGTTGCACAATCTGGAAGAGGCGGTAAAGCTGAATCCGGTGGATGGCAGTTACGGAATCGGGCATACTCGCTGGGCGACTCATGGCCGCCCCACTGAAGAAAATGCCCATCCTCATACGGGTCCCAATCGAAGCGTGGTGCTGGTTCATAACGGCATTGTTGAAAATTATCTGGACCTGAAGCGCGAACTGGAAGCCGAAGGTCATGTTTTTGTAACGCAGACAGACACGGAAATTCTGGCCCATTTAGTTGAAAAGTACATGAACGGCAACCTTGAGCACGCTGTCCAGAAAGCCATTCACCGAGTTTCCGGCGTTTTCGCTTTGGCCGTGATGTCGAAGAAAGACCCGGGCAAAATTGTTACCGCGCGGCTTGGACCTCCTGTTGTTGTTGGTTTAGGGAAGGACGAATATTACGTTGCCTCAGACGTTCCGGCAATTTTGAGCCATACGCGCGATATGTACTTTTTGAACGACGGCGATATGGCCGTGCTCACCTCCGCCGGTGTGAAGTTAATGGACTTTGGTGGCAACCCTGTGGAACGCAAGTTGACCCATATCACGTGGGACCCAATTATGGCGGAAAAAGGCGGCTACAAGCACTTCATGCTCAAGGAAATCTATGAGCAGCCGCGGGCCGTTCGCGATACATTGCTGGGCCGTGTGAGCCAGGATACCGGCAAGGTGTTTCTGGAGGAAATGAACATCACTCCTCAGGAATTTGCCGCCTTTGAATCTATTAAAATCGTTGCCTGTGGCACCAGTTGGCATGCGGCGCTGGCCGGTAAATTCATGATTGAAAAGCTGGCTAGGATTCCTGTCGAAGTAGATTATGGCAGTGAATTCCGATACCGCGATCCTATCCTTGGACCCCAGAATCTGGTAGTAGTGATTTCCCAATCCGGGGAAACCGCAGATACCATTGCTGCTCAGCGGGAAGCGAAACAGAAAGGGTCGAAAACCCTGGCCATTTGTAACGTGGTGGGGTCTATGATCCCGCGCGAAGCCGACGGCACTATCATCACCCACGCTGGCCCGGAGATCGGTGTAGCTTCCACAAAAGCATTCACCTCGCAACTGACGGCCCTGTTCGTTTTGGCTCTCTATCTGGCTCAGCAGCGCGAAACAATCAGTGATGACGAATCGCGACACATGGCCCAGGAACTGCTCCGCCTGCCAAGTAAATTGGAAAAGTTGCTGGCGAAGGATATGCATTACGACGAAATGTCGAAGAGCCTTTCCAAAGCACACGATTTCCTATATCTGGGCCGCGGGATTCATTTCCCCATGGCGCTGGAGGGGGCATTAAAGCTGAAGGAAATTTCCTATATTCACGCCGAAGGTTATCCAGCCGGCGAAATGAAGCATGGGCCGAATGCTTTAATCGACGAAAATCTACCAGCCGTCGTATTGGCCGCCTATGATCCGGAAGACGAAAGCAGCCGCTTGCGGTACGAAAAGACCCTTTCCAATATTCAGGAAGTAAAAGCTCGGGAAGGTGTGGTGGTGGCCGTGGTGAATGAAGGTGATGTGGATGCTGCCGGCATGGCGAAATTTGTGCTGGAAATTCCCATTACTCACGAACTGCTGTTGCCCATTTTGGAAGTGGTGCCACTGCAACTGCTGTCGTATCACATTGCGGTCAGGCTGGGGAAAGACGTGGATCAGCCACGCAATCTGGCCAAGAGCGTTACCGTCGAATAGTCATTTCACAGTCGAAAGTTTCAGGCGGATTCCGAACTTGCTTTTCGGAGTAATCTTCAAAGGCAGGATTCCGCCTGCATCTGTTTTCTTCTCTTCCAATTCCCGGTCGTCCGATTCCACATCATAAGCAGTGTTGGGCTTCAATCCCAATAAATACATCGTTTCCCCCTGCTCTGTTTCCGCGTCAATCCGCAAATTCTCTTTGTAGAAGTAAATCATTGTCCCGGCAATTTCTATGGGCTTGGGATTCGATCCCAGCTTCAAATCCTTACGAACCCCATCTTCAAACATTTGCGCCTGTTGACCGGAAAAGTGAAACCAGGAAGCCTCATCATCCCAACTGGATCGGAGTGCCAGTTTCCCGGAAGCGGAATGGTGCTGAAACAGCGGCAGATGATAATAGCTCAAACCCGGCTGATAAGGATTCGCCCACAAAAACTCATAGGTGACCCCGAACACACCGCGCATCGTAAACCGGTCATGGATCAACCAACTTTGGACAAACTGGGTTTCCTGAGCGTTGGTGTCGTAAGCCACCATAGCCAGATCCCCTGCGCGACTCAGGGCCGCCACTCGCATGTCCGGTTCACCATCAGCCGTATAAAAGGGAATTCTGTATTCGTTCTCCGCCGCAGGGAAAATGGCGGGATAGTAAGTCAAAATATGGTAGGCGGGCAGTTCCTTAAAATACTTCGCCGCATCCTCCCGCAAGTCCACATTGGTGCTATCGCGCAAGGCGTGCAGCATTTCAAACATGGCATAGCTATCCTGCCTGGGAACATCCTTTGTGCCGATCCGCAATCCTGGAGCAATCTGCTTGCGCCACCATTCGTTCACCACCTGCTTTAGCTGAGCCTCGGTTGTGTTTGGACCGTGTCCAACAAGCGTTATCAGCGCCATCACGCGATCGCGCATCTGAGGAATGGTCTGAGCCTTCTCCAACGCCGCAGCGCCGCGAATCAGCTTATCGGCGAGGGTTTTCGATTGCGCTTCGCTCAAAATCGGCTGGCACCAGTCAAAAACCAGTGCCAACTGCCGTAGATCCTTCGATTGCGGGTTCAGCGCCCAGTCCACAGCCTGTTTGCCAAACTCTTTCGATCCCGAAATCTGATAATAAAGACCCCAGGCAAACCCAGGCTCCGGCATTTGCGCTTTCCCGGCTATTAAGGTCTCCAGTTGCCGCCAGCGGGAGGAATCCCGTTCCCGCTCCCTCTGCAACAGTCGCAACCGCCTGGGAGGCAGCAAAAGACGTGGATGCTCAGTGGATACGGACAAATCCTCTTCCGGAGGCTTCTCTGGAATGATAGCTTCCTGCGCATTTGCAGGCAAAAGCACCAATAAGAGGGGAATAAGACGGGTAAGCCGGTTCATGAAGTGACTTGACCTCATTGTGTCACACCGACACACCTATGGTCACGCATGACCCTGATCGAAACTTTCTTTGACGAAAGACTTGATTTCTTTTCAATGGTTTGCTGCAATATGGACGTTGGTAGTTTACATGCTACTTAACAACGTGAACTTGAGGAAGTTCAATTTTAACCAGCCCTCTGAGGCAATGGACAATCTAGAAGAAGCGAGTGGGCTGAATGACAGCGTGCTTGCGGGAGCCGGTAAACATTTTAGAACCGCTCCTTCTACTGATTGCAAGTTGCATCAGAGGGAATTTTTTAGCAATCATACAAATTCCTCGAATTTTTGGCTTTTAGATTTTAAGAGAATGGCTTCGCATCCCACCGCTGGGTAGCAAGCTCCGGTGGAATGACTTCCTGGTTCTGAAATGTTTGGACGCGGGACGGATTCAGGAAGGTTGGTACAGTTTCAGTCTTCCGGCGCAAGCACCCTTGCCCGCCTTGGGCGGGCCGTATCGGAAACAGGTTCCCTAGACTACATACCCTGTTTCCGATACGGCTTTTTCTCCAACGACTTGAATCGTTGGAAAAACCTGTTTTACCAGCTAAGCGTGCCGGTACGAGGCTCTTCCACCAGATTTGGCAGATAAAGCGTTTTGCATTTCTCACAACGGTAAACCTCGGCATTGGCACCGAAGGCCGTTTTCACTTCTTCCGCAAACAAAAACCAGCGTTTCAAATGGCCAACGCAGAGCTTCCCTTTTTCATTCTTCTCGCCACAAGCACGCATGCGAGGAACACGTCGCAGCACCTTGGTGCCATCGGCCAGGGTCTTCAACAGTTCGCCAGGGGGAACTGGTTGTCCCAGCACTGCGTACTTCGGGGTCGCCATAAGATTGAACTATCGAGTATATCAGACGGTTTGGTGGAACGGATTGATCACCGTGACGCCAGAGATTACTTGGCCGTGGCTGAGATCTTCTGAATAAAGCGTCTTGGCTCCCATACGTCGTGCAGAGACGATCACCAGGGCGTCCCAGAAAGAGATTTTGGAGTTGTGAGAAAGCCAGCCGGATTCTTCGATTGCAGCAGCGTCAATGGTGAAGTAGGGCCACTCGGCCAAGTCACGAACATATCCAATCACAGCCTCAGTGTTGTGACCATACTTTCGGGTCAAGGTGACAAAGAACTCCTGCAAGACTTGCGTGCTTAAACACAATAGGTCTTCTGAAATCAGCCGGTCGTACAACTTTCTGGATGTGAGTTGGCGCGGATCGGTTCCGGCAGTAAATGCGTACACAAGGATGTTTGTATCAACAAACTCACAACCGTCAGCGACGCTCATATATTTCGTCGCGATTGAACGGCTGCATCTCGAAGTTCAGGCGAGTTGATAACAAGCGCTGCCTTGCCTGTTCCCTTCTTGACAACTGGTTGACCTTTGATTCCAAAAACTCCCGGACCATCTGGTTTACGGAGGTGTTCTGGTCAATGGCCAGTTTTCGGGCTTCTTTCAGAAGCTCGTCT
>JAYTTF010000091.1:0-27908 GCA_043745195.1 Bryobacterales bacterium
GTGCAGATTCACGTTCCTGATACCAGGGCACCGCGGGTGATTTCAACTGTTGGCACCATGGGCAATCTGGTGAATGAAGTATTGCAAGCTGCTGTGGGCAACCACTTCAGAGACACCTTACAGAGCATGCCCGCAGTGCGATTCATTGAGACGCGGCAGGATGTGCAGCGGCAGGCTTTTGAGAATATCCGGAAGCAACTGGAAACTTACAACGTGGAAACGTTGGGAGTGTATGTGCAGGATGTGATTCTGCCAGTGGACTTAGTAAAGGTGCTGACTGAGCGCGAAATTGCCAAACAGGAGATTGCAACTTTTGAGCAACAAAAGCAGGCTCAAATGCAACGCATCGAAACGGAACAAGCGCGTGGTACGGCTGATATGCAAGCTGAGTTAGCTAAGTCGAAGGTTGGTGTGAATATCAAGTCGAATAACTCAACGGCTCGAAAGGCCGAGGCTGATGGGGAAGCTTACTACATCAGCGAAACAGGTCAGGCGAAAGGTGCTGAAGTGAAAGCAATTGGCTTGGCTAAAGCTGAAGCGTATGATGCGCAGGTGAAGGCTTTTGGTGCCAATGCTACGGCATTCGTCAACGTGGTGGATGCCCTGGCGAAGAGCGGCGTGCCGATTGTTCCAGAGATTCTAGTTACTGGCGGGAATGCTGGTGGGATCGATGGTGTTGCGGCAACGTTGATGAGGTACTTGGGCGAGCGTAGCGGCAAGGCTGCGTAGCGCAATAGACTGGCCGGTTGTCAACTAACTTTGGCGACTGGCCAGATCGTGTAGATCAAGCAGCACTCCGCGTTTCCCTACATTTTGCCCAACGGTTGTGCCCAACTCAGCCACCACACCTTCGCACTCATGAATGTGGCCGCAATAGAATCGAATCGGCTGTTCAGTAGCGATGAACTCGGCGATTGCTGTGCTTCCGAAGTGGGCTCCTGGTGTTGTGCCATCCAATGGAGAATCTTTAGGTGGGCAATGGCAAACTAGAATCAACGGCTTCAGTCCGCGAAAAGGTTCCAGCCGTTTTGCGATTTCGGCTTCCGTGTATTCGCCGGGCGTATTGAACGGCGTGGGATTTGAGTAACCCAAAGCCGCTATATGGAAGCCGTCAAGTTCGATGGAACGTCCGTGCAAAGCAGCAAAACCGAACTGCTGGCAGAAGCGGTCAATCTCCGGCTCTGATTCATGGTTGCCCGGAATCACGAACATCCTGCCGGCGTGCTTTCGCATTACTTCGCCGGCTGCTTCAAGGCCACGAGACCAACTTACTAAGTCACCGGCAGCGATGTAGTAATCCGCTTCAATATCCATTAAGCGGGTCAGCGACTTCAGGTCACTATGAATGTCTGAAAAAATCAGAAGTTTCACAGTTCATTCTCCCGCTGACAAACCGGGGATAGCCAACGAAATTCCGCGCCAAGAGCAGTGTATCCATTTACCAATTTCCGGTGCGCGGAAATTCGCAGGCAGTCCCCGGTTTGTCGAACTGAGCATCCTATGGTTCCACGCTTTCCAAATAGGTGTAGCCGTGCATCCCTTCTTCGTAGAAACGTAAATGCCTGCCGGCCTCCTCATACCCCAGCTTCCCTTCGCGCACAGCTATTTCCAGATCCTTGCGGTAGGATTCCACCAGCTGTTTCCAATCGAACTGTACATATTCCAGGACTTCGCGTACGGTATCGCCTTGAATCACGTGATCCAGTTGAATTTCGCCGGTTTCGGTTAGGTTAACGTGGACCGCGTTGGTGTCGCCCAACAGGTTATGCAGGTCGCCTAGAATCTCCTGATACGCGCCTACAAGGAACGCTCCAAGGAAGTAATCCTGGCCGGTGAACTGATGCAGTTCAAGGGTATGTTTCACATCGCGACGATCAATGAAGCGATCAATTTTCCCGTCAGAATCGCAGGAAATATCGCCCAAAACAGCATGACGAGTGGGTTTTTCATCCAACCGGTGAATCGGCATTACTGGGAACAACTGCTTGATAGCCCAACTGTCTGGCATGCTTTGAAACAAGGAGAAGTTGCAGAAGAATGTGTCGGAAAGCAGGCTCTCCAACCCTTCTAATTCCTCAGGGAAATAATCGAGCTGTTTGCCGATTTGCAAAATGCGGCGCGAAATATTCCAGTACAAGTTTTCTGCCAAGCTGCGCTGTTCTAAAGATAAGAACCCCAGGCTGAACATGTTTAAAGCCGAATCCAGGGACTGCTGCGAATCGTGATGGCTTTCCAACAAATTGCGGGCCGTTAGCGATTTGTAAGTTTGCACCAGATCAATTAAGGGCTGCTCGAAATCTTCGCGCGGTTCGCTAGGCACATCGTGATCGCCGAAACCGGTAACGCCCAAAACATTGAATAGCAGACAGCTATGGTAGGCCACAGCTGCGCGACCGCTTTCGCTGATGATCGTAGGATGGGGAACTTCCGCATCGTCACAAACATTCTGAATGTGGTGTACAACGTCGCCCGCGTACTCTTCCAGCGAGTAGTTCACACTGGATTCGAAATCGGTTTGAGAACCGTCATAGTCAATCCCCAATCCACCGCCAACGTCGAGGTACCTTAGCCCAGCACCGCTGCGCTTCAATTCCACGTAGACCCGCGCGGCTTCAATTACGGCTTGCTTGATTTGGCGAATATTGGTGATTTGGCTACCCAAATGGAAGTGAAGTAATTCCAGGCAATCTTCCATTCCTTCAGATTTAAGCCGCTCCAAGGCCTTGAGTGCTTCGCTAACTGTTAGTCCGAATTTAGACCGGTACCCGCCGGAGGATTTCCAGCGACCCGAACCCTTGGCTGCAAGCTTGACGCGAATGCCAATGGAAGGTTTAACGCCCAACTTCTTGGCATGCTTAATGATCAGATCCAACTCAGTGAACTTTTCCACAACCGGCGTAATGCGGCGGCCGATTTTGCAGCCCATCATAGCCAGTTCAATATACTCTTCGTCTTTGAAGCCATTGCAGATAATGGGGGTCTGGTTGTCTGCCAGTCCGAGCACAACCAATAGTTCAGGCTTTGAACCAGCTTCGAGGCCAAATTTGTAGGCTTTGCCGAATTCAAAAACCTCTTCAACCACTTGGCGCTGCTGATTCACTTTGATGGGGAACACACAGCAATATTCGCCTTTATAGCCATTTTCATTAATTGCGGAACGAAACGCCTGATTCAATTCGCCAATTCGATGCTTCAAAATTTCACCGAAGCGAACCAGGATTGGCAGATTGATGCCGCGCATCACTAAGGTATCCACCAACTGTTTTAGATCAATAGAACGTGCCGGATCCTTTCCCGGGCGTACCCATAAATGCCCATTGGCGCCTACGCTGAAATAGCCTTTACCCCAGGCCTCAACGTCGTACAACTCAGAGGCGTCAGTAACGCTCCATCGTTCAGTCACATCCAACTTAGCGGTTTCGTTCACTTTTACAGTACTCAATTCTTAGATCACCTCTTGCTTATGGGAAGTTTTAAATTTAGCCGGAAACTTCAGTGTGCTTCGAAATCGCCGCCGAGGCAACTATAATTTGGTTACAGCATGTCGATCCAATTGGAAAACAAGACGGCGCTAGTCACCGGCGCAAGTAAAGGTATAGGAAAAGGCACGGCGTTGGAGTTGGCCCGCCTGGGTTGCAATGTGATTGTGAATTACAATTCCGACCAGGCAGGGGCGCAGATCACCGTGGCTGAAATTCAGGCGATGGGTAGGCAGGCATTTTCTATAGGAGGGGATGTGGGCGACGCCGCTGCCGTGGATGCGATGTTCAAACAGAGTTATAAACACTTCCCAACATTGGACATTCTTGTGAACAATGCCGGGACGCAAACCTGGAAAGCGCTGCTTGATTTGACTGAGCAGGAATGGGACCGCGTGATTGATACGAATCTGAAGGGCTGCTTTCTGGCGACGCAGAAGGCCGCGGCACACATGAAGGAGCAGGGGGGCGGGTCAATTATCAACATTGGGTCGGGCTGCAATAAATTTGCTTTTCCCATGTTGGCAAGTTATACGGCCAGCAAGGGAGGCATGGAACAATTTACGAAAGTATCGGCGGTGGAGTTGGGGCGGTACGGGATTCGAGTGAACTGCGTTGCTCCTGGGGCGGTGGAAATTGAGCGGACAAAGCTGGAGGCGTCGAGTTATGCCGACACATGGGCGAAAGCCACGCCACTTGGGCGAGTGGGCCAACCGTTGGATGTGGCGCGAACGGTTGCGTTCCTTGCCAGCGACTATGCCAGCTTCATTACGGGGCAAACGATTTATGTAGACGGCGGGTTATTTGCGAAGCCTCACTGGCCTTATGAGTATTGATTGGTGAACATGGCTACACTGAAATTATGGAACTCACGCGGGAACAAATGAAGCAATGCGTTCAGTTATGGCAACGCAACGGCGAGTTCCTCGAACGCTTGCGTGAGGATGATATTCGCAGCGCCAACACTCAGCAATCCATTCTGATGTTTGAACAAGCCTTCCGCGCCGCATTACGTGATTTACCGGCGCGTCCCACTTCTGGTCTGGTTGAATGGCAGCGCTATATGCAGCTTTGGCGGCGGCGTGGTTGACCTGATCTCTGCCGCATACCAGTTGCAACAGCAAATTGAATCTCGCGGCTGGCGGTTTTGCTTCATAGGCGGATTGGCCGTGCAACATTGGGGCGAACCGCGCATGACACGAGATCTTGATTTGGCTTTGTTGGCCGGTTTCGGGACAGAGGCGCTTTTCGTGGAAGGTTTGTTGGAAATTTATCAGGGACGGATAGCCGATGCTCGCAGCTTTGCATTGGAAAGACGCATCCTTTTGCTCCAGACTGAATCGGGGATTGGTATTGATGTTTCCCTGGCAGCGCTCCCTTTTGAAGAGCAGGCAGTGGATCGATCAATCCTAGTAGAGTTCATGCCAGGTACGAGTTTGCGTATATGCTCCGCCGAAGACTTGATTGTCATGAAAATATTCGCAAGCCGGGAGATTGATCTCCGAGATGTTCGATCCATTATTGTCCGGCAAGGAGATACTAACTTGGATTGGAACTATATTGAATCTTACGTTAGGGAGCTAGCTGAGCTAAAGGAAGATCCAAACATGATTGGTGTGCTGAGAAGACTTCGCTTGCCTCTAAATCCGATCTAAAAACAAAGTGCTTCAAACTCACTCGCAGTAAGTGGATGAGAAATGAAATATCCTTGGGCAAACTCGCAACCCAGGTCGCGGATAAGGTCCAACTGCTCCCTGGTTTCAATCCCTTCTGCGATCACTTCCAGGCGCAGTGCATGTGCCAATTCAATAATCGCTTTTACAATCAGCGAATCCTCGGATGCACCCCCAAGTTTTGAAACAAAGGATCGGTCGATCTTCAGCGAATCTATAGGAAAGCGGCTGAGGTACGAAAGAGACGAATACCCTGTGCCGAAATCATCAATGCTTAAACCAATGGACCGGCTTTTCAATTCGAGTAGTGTTTCCGATGTAAGCTCAGCGTTATCCATAATTCCACTTTCTGTGATTTCCAACTTCAACTGGTGTGGGCTGAGACCTGTAGATTTTAGAGTTGCAGAAACACGCTCCACAAAAGTCCGTTGCAAAAACTCTTTGCAGGAAACATTGACGTGCAAAGAGAGCTGGCTGCCACCAATGGCCTTTGTGTTCCACTTTGCCATTTGCTGACACGCTTCCCCAAGAACCCATTTCCCAATGTCTACAACCAGATTTGTTTCCTCAGCGAGAGCTATGAAAATAGTCGGACTAACTGGATTTCCGTCGCTATCGCTCCAGCGGATAAGTGCCTCAACACCTTCAATTCGATTTGTTTTAAATGACAAAATCGGCTGATAGAGCAGCGAAAATCCTCCACGTTCAATAGTTCTGCGAAGATCCGTTTCCAGCCGCAAGCGGGCCACCGTTTCTGCCCGCATAGCAATGTCGAAAACTTCAAAACAGTTCTTTCCGCCCGCCTTGGCGCGATACATGGCCGTGTCAGCATCGCGCAGCATTGCTGCTGCCTGACTACTGCCGTCAGCTTCATACCCCGTACCAGTGATGGCGATCCCCAGGCTGGCGCTAGTGTAAACCTCGTTTTCCCCCAATTGGAATGGAGTGGAAAGTTCGCTCAAAATTCTGGTGGCCACGGTCACTGCGTCTTCCAGCGAATTCAATCCGCGAAGCAGGATTGCAAATTCATCACCGCCAAAACGGGCAACGGTCTGTGCTTCTGAAGAACTCGCGCAAAACGGAGCACCGGCGGCTGCTGAAACTGCACAAGTTCCTGATTCGTTTTTGGGCCGCCGGGCCCTTTGCGCTTCAGACATTCTCATCAAAACATCGGAGGGACGCACTGCGGATTGCAACCGGCGGGTGATGCCGATCAACAGCGCGTCACCTGCCAGATGGCCCAGGCTGTCGTTAACCAGCTTGAATCGATCCACGTCCATGAAAATTACGGCACAATGCGTTTCAGGATTATTGCGGGTTTCTACAATCGCCTGTTCCAGGCGGTCAAGAAATTGCAAACGGTTGGGCAACCCGGTTAATGGATCGGAAGCCTTGGAGGTTGTGATATCCGTAAGCGAACCAGCAATGCGCGTAGCAGTGCCATCGCTCAGCCGCGTTGCCAAACCTCTGGCCAGCATCCAACGGTAGGATCCATTTTTGTGCTGAACCTTGTGTTCAACTTCCAGAAACGCCGTTAAACCACCCAAGTGCGCGTCAATGGCTTCGCTGGTGGAAGGCCCGTCGTCAGGATGAATTCGATTCAGCCACTCCGAGGGCTTGTCTGAAATACCCACTGGATCCAAGCCGAGCATGGAGCACCAGCGCGAAGAATAGTAGATACGATTCGTTTTTAAATTCCAATCCCAAATCCCATCATTGGTTCCATTGGCCGCAAGGGAGAACCGGGCTTCACTATCGCGCAAGGCTTCTTCGGTGTGCTTGCGGGTAAGCTGTGTATTCATTCGCGCTAAAGCTACAGCAAAATCAATGGGCTTGACAATATAATCGTTAGCGCCAAGTTCCAGAGCTTCTACAATGCGGGTGCTGTCGGATTCAGCAGTCACCATGATCACCGGAAGGTCGCTGGAGGAATGCGTTTTGCGAAGTGATTGCAACACCTGTGCCCCGCTTAGGTTCGGCATCATGTGATCAAGCAGCACCAGATCAAATGCGCCATCCCGAATGGCAGTTAAAGCCTGAAGACCGTCTTCCGCACAAGTAACGTCAAAACCTTTGCGAAATAGCCGGCGGGCAAGCAATTCACGGTTGGCTTCCTCGTCATCAACAACAAGAATATGGGAACGCTTTTCAGCCATTGCCACCCAAACTGAAACAAGAATCGCCGGAGGAGCGTTTCAACAGCAACGAATTGTGGATTTCAACCGGGATCAATGTCATAGAAAACACCGTCAAAGCTTAAGCAGGCACACCGAGCCATTTGTCAGAAATACCGATTTCTACGCGATGCACTATTGATCGACCTTTGGGGGACAATTCATTAGTGAGAAGGTGTTCTTTTTAAGTGGTAAGGCGCTCTTTAGAAGGGCTCTAAGGAGTCGTACTACATTACTCCTCATTGGCTTTACTCACAAAACCCGCTATCTTGGGAATAATCGTTGTTCCCAGGAAGGTCAAATGTCATCCATATTTCAAGCTATTAAATTAGTCGCAGCCCTGTCTCTGCTCGCGCTCACTGGTGTGGCCCAAACCTCCACATCGCAAATTTCCGGAACCGTCCGCGACGCCTCTGGTTCCGTGGTCCCCACTGCTGCAATAACTCTTACGAACGAAGCTACTGGAATTGTGCAACGTCAAAACTCCACAGGTGCGGGTGTGTATGTCTTCCCGGCTATTAGCGTTGGCACTTACTCTGTCCGCGTGGAAGCGAAAGGCTTCAAGTCATTTACCAGGACTGGTAACATCGCGCAGGTGAATACTCCTGTGGCGGTGGACGTTGTGCTGGAAGTTGGTGCTGCGTCGGAAAGCGTATCGGTCGTAGCCTCTGCTGAGACGCTGCAAACTTCCAATGCCACCATTGGCAACGTCATTGAACATCGTGCCATTGTCAACCTGCCATTGAATGGGCGCAACCCCTTAAACCTTCTGATTTACGAACCTGGCGTAGTGCAGCGATCAGGCAATACGGTGAACGTCAATGGTGCTCGATCCTCCGCCGTAAACGTTACCATCGACGGAATTGAGGCTAACGAATCCACTAACCCGAATCCCACGAACAACATTTTCCGGTTGAATCCCGATAATGTGCAGGAATTTAAGGTAACCACTTCCAACCCTACTCCGGAAGAAGGCCGCAACTCTGGAGCCAACGTTTCCATTGCAACGCGTTCGGGCACCAATCAATTTCATGGTTCCGTCTTCGAATTTTTCCGCAACACTGCATTGAACGCCCAGGAATTTTATGCCAACGCGCAGGGAGCACCGAAGCCACTTATTCAACTGAACCAGTATGGGTTTGAAGTTGGCGGGCCAATTCGCAAGAACAAGACGTTTTTCTTTGGAAGCTGGCAAGGTCAGAAGGTGAACTTTGCTGATCCGGTGGACAAAATTTTCGGCCCAGTGAATCTCTACACTCCTTCCGCTCTATCCGGGCTTTTCCGTTACTTTGTAGCCGATCCACGGACTCCACTGGTGGTCAATGGTCAGCGAATCACTCAGAACTCTTCCCTCTTAGTCGATTCCCGCAGCGGCCAGTATGCTTCCGGTGTCCGTAACTGCGGTGCTGCGGGTGATACCAACTGCATTGCCACTTACAACATTTTCGCCAATGACCCTTCAAAGACCGGTATTGATTCCGCTGTGAAGGGCGTGCTGGGTGGTTATCCCGCACCGAACTCCTACAACTCCGGCGATGGGTTGAACCTGGGGAACTATCAGTGGAACACGCCAGTGCGCGTGCGCGGCCCACAATACATGTTGCGTGTGGATCACACTATCAACGAAAAGCACAGCGCCTTTTTCCGCTGGTTAGGCGCGGAACAAAACAGTCTGAATGGTGACCCTGCAAATAGCCGCCCCGTAGTTATCCCCGGTTATCCCACCCGCGGTGAAGTGTTTCGTCCAGCCAACAATGCAGCCCTTGGATTTCGCAGCGTACTGTCTCCCAGGTTAGTCAATGAACTTACTCTGGGCTTTTCGCGCTGGCAGTTTCTCTTTACTCAAGGCGAGGCCAACCCGCTATTCCCCAACACTCCACGCTTCACTTTTAATAACTCCACTGTGGATTACACTTCCAACCCACGCACTTACCGCGCTGTGAATACTCCGCAGATTGTTGAGAACTTGAGTTACCTCAGCGGCAGGCACGTTATGCGCTTCGGCCTGAACATTAGAATGTATCAGCACAACGATCAGCGCGGTGACGTGGGAGGCACCAGCCTCACCCCAGCTATTTCGCTTTCGGCAATTGCCCGGCCAGCCACCGCAGCCTTCGGATTGCCCACCGTTGGAAACGCTACTACAGCCGGCATTTCTGCAACCGACTTGAACCGCCTGCAGGGAACCATCAACGACCTTTTGGGCATTCCTTCCAGCCTGCGCCAAGTGTTCATGGGCGACCTTCGTAACGATACGTTTCTGCCTTTTCGTTCCGGGCCCGGGGTAACGCTGTGGGCGCAAGGGCAGCGCTCCAAACAGTACAACTTCTTCGCTCAGGATGAATTCAAACTGCGCCCCAACTTTACACTGAACTACGGATTCCGTTGGGAACTGAACCCTCCGCCAACCGAAGCCGGCAACCGCGCCTATGTCCCCAACAAAGCGATTGATGGGAGCCAAGGGCCGGTTACTTTCGTGAATAGCGACCGTTGGTTTCAAAACTTCAATGCCGGAGCCATTGCGCCTCGCTTCGGTTTCACCTGGTCGCCGCGCAATTCCACCAAGACCGTCATTCGTTCCGGTTATGGTATTTCATTCGATCCGCTGAGCAGCTTTCAAGTAACTTCGGTTGCAGCATCCGTACCCGGCCAAACCTTCAGTTGCACCTCATCCATTGCAAACACCGGAGTGGTCACCACCACTGCGGGTTGCCAGGGAGTGACGGATGCTCGCCTAGGCGCCGGATTTAAAAATGAATTAGCTGCACCAAGTGTGAAACCCTCCACGTTTCTTACCCCTCCTTTACAGATCCAGACCAATGCTCCAGCAGTCCGCGTGTTCGATCCTCAAATGAAGTTGCCTACAGTACATCAATGGAACCTCATGGTGCAGCGCGAATTGCCCGGCGGATATGTGGTTTCGGCCGGTTATGTTGGACGCCGTGGCAGCCGATTATACCGTTCTTGGGATGCCAACCAGATTGATGCCAAGCCCATTTTGCCTTCGTTCCTTGCAATGCAAAAGAACGTCGCACTGGGTGGTGGATGCCGAGCCGATGGGACTCTTACCTCTGGTGCAGCATGCGCCGGAGCAACCGGTGTACCTATACTTCAGCAGGGAATTGTAAACCAGACCTTCGTCAATTCAGCAACCACTTCCACTGACCTTAACCAGAACGGTGCCGGCACTTTCGCCGGACGCGTGGAACAAACCACGCTCGCTGCAAAGCTTCGCCCGAATCAACAGTTTGCTCAGATTCTGGTTCTGGATAACGGTGGCGATTCCAACTATCATGCGGCGCAAATGACCTTCCGTAAACGTTACGATGCGGCGGGATTGTTACTTGGTGCATCCTACACTCTGAGTAAGTCCATCGATAACTTGTCCGTTGATCCAGTTGGTTCCACTGTCGGAGGCGGACTTACAACTACAAACGCCCGCACTCCAGTGGATGGCCGTAATTATCAAAACGAACGTGCCCGCTCTGATTTCGATCAACGGCACGTTGTGAATATGACCGGCATTTATGAACTGCCATTTGGCAAGGGGAAGAAATGGCTCTCCTCAAATCATCGCGGTATCAACGCGCTGGTGGGCGGTTGGAGCCTCAACGGTATTTACACCTACCAATCCGGTGAGCCGTTCAGTGTTCGTTCCGGCGTGCTGACTGCTAACTTCAGTTCACAATCGCGCGCCGCGTTGAAGCCCGGCGTCGCTTTGCCGGAAGCAAAATTGCAGAGCAAGGAAGGTGTTGTGGGTCCAGTCTTTTTCGCCAATGCCGATGCCTTCACCAACCCCAACCCGGGCGATGTTGGTCTGGGCCGCAACATTTTCCAGGGCCCTTCTTATTGGAACCTGGATGCCGGCATCACCAAGGGTTTCCAACTTACGGAACGCGTGAAAATGGTGTTCCGCACGGAGTTATTCAACGCGCTGAATCATCCTAATTTCCGCAATCCTCGCGATGCCAGCGTCGGCAGTCCGGCGATCAACTCCAACGTATTCGCCCAAGCCTGCTGCGTATCGTTATCAACCGCCAGTTCGTCCACAACCAACGCCAATGGAGAAAGCTGGCGCGTGGTACAGTTGGCGCTGAAGTTAAATTTCTAGTGAATACTAATTCTGAACTCGGCCTAGTGCTGACACATGGCGCCGGCTCCAATGCCGACGCACCTTTGCTGGTTGCCGTTGGAGCAGCTTTTGAAAAGGCGGGCTATCGTGTAGTCCGCCACACTCTGTATTTCCGCACTGTAAGAGGGAAAGGTCCGCCGCATCCCAAGAACGCCCCCATGGACCAAGCTGGCTTGCTGGAAGCTGTGCTGGATCTGCAGCGTGATGGATGCAAAAAGGTTTATTTGGGTGGCCATTCCTACGGCGGGCGGCAGGCAAGCTTAGTGGCCAGCACTCATCCCGGATTGGCTGCGGGTTTGCTGTTGTTAAGCTATCCGCTGCATCCTCCGGAAAAACCGGATCAATTGCGGACCGCGCATTTTCCGGCATTGCGAACCCCATCCATATTTTTTCACGGTGCCAAAGATCCATTTGGAACGGAACAGGAAATGAAAGCCGCATTGGAGTTGATGCCGGCTCGGACGGAATTAGTGATGGTTCCCGGGGAAGGGCACGATTTGTCGAAGGCTAAAGCTGCCTTCGCTGCAATGTGCCTGGAACGGTTCCAGGAGTTCACTGCAGCACCTTGACCTAAATATCACTCTACTTGGATAGTGACCTTTTGGAACGCGGGAGACGTACTTCACGGGGCTGCTCGACATTTCGAATCAATGAGATATCGGCGGGTTCAACCGACTATAATTCAGTATTCAGGCAAATAGAGGTCTGCGGAGGGTGGCGCGACGGTAAGCAGGCAGCGAGCCCAACCACATTGAGCCCTAGCCGTCGCAAGTCGTACAGGAGGATGCCGGAACGCTCCGGAGGCTCGGCAGAGGAATCGTGTCAACAGCATGGAGATCATCGACAACATCAATCGCTTGCTTGGCGACGACCTCAAGCACGCCATACTCCCTGGAGCGAAGCTCAGGATTGCCGCGTCTTGCTTTTCCATCTACGCCTATGAAGCACTGAAGGCTGAGCTTGAAAGAATTGACTCTCTCCAGTTCATCTTCACCTCCCCAACGTTCGTTCCGACTGTGGTAACCGACAGGGTTCGGAAGGAGCATCGCGAGTTCCATATCCCCCGCCTGGAGCGTGAGCGGGGCTTTTACGGCAGCGAATTTGAGATCCGGCTGAAGAACAAGCTCACGCAGCGCGCAATTGCCAGGGAGTGCGCAGAATGGATGCGCCGCAAGGCAGTGTTTCGTTCCAACCACGGCAAGGCACCCATGCAGCAGTTTGCCTGCCTCCAACAGACGGACGCAAACGCCGTGTACATGCCGCTCCACGGATTCACCGCCGTTGACTTGGGCTACCAGCAAGGCAACGCTGTCTCGAACATGGTCAACAAGATGGATGAGGCATCGGTTACTGCCACATATATCAACCTGTTCGATCAAATCTGGCGCGACCAGGAAAAGCTCCAGGACGTCACGACCCTCATCTGCGAACACATCGCATCGGTCTATCAGGAGAATTCGCCGCAGCGCATTTACTTCCTGATGCTGTACAACATCTTCAGCGAATTCCTGGAAGACATTAGCGACGACGTACTGCCTAACGATTTGACCGGCTACCAAACCAGCCTCATTTGGCAGAAGCTGTTCAACTTTCAACGCGACGCGGCAACCGGCATCATCAACAAGCTGGAAACGTACAACGGATGCATCCTGGCCGATAGCGTCGGCCTGGGCAAAACCTTCACCGCCCTTGCGGTCGTCAAATACTACGAACTGCGCAACCGATCCGTGCTGGTGCTGTGCCCGAAGAAGCTTTCCGACAATTGGAGCAACTACAAGGGCAACTTGAAAACTAATCCCTTCGCCAAGGATCGGTTCAACTACGACGTCCTCTGCCACACAGACCTTCTGCGAAGCAGTGGCTATTCTCTTGGGCTTCCGCTGAACCGGATCAATTGGGGCAACTACGACCTGGTCGTTATCGACGAGTCGCACAACTTTCGCAACAACGACGCGTTCAAAGATCGCGAGACCCGCTATCAACGCCTGATGAATCGCGTGATCAAGGAAGGCGTCAAGACCAAGGTCCTGATGCTTTCGGCGACGCCGGTTAACAACCGCTTCAACGATCTTAAGAATCAGCTTGCTCTGGCCTATGAGGGTAACCCGGAACATCTCGCCGGTCAGATGCGCACGGAGAAGAACGTCGATGAGATTTTCCGACGCGCGCAAGCTGCATTCAATGCATGGTCGAAACTGGCTCCAGACGCGCGCACGCCTGCGGCCATCCTGGCAGCGTTGGACTTCGACTTCTTCGAGTTGCTCGACTCCGTCACCATTGCGCGATCCCGGCGGCACATTCAGACCTTTTACGACACGCAGGACATCGGGCCCTTCCCCGAAAGGCTGAAGCCGCTTTCCTTCCACTGCCCGCTGACCCAGCGGCCCGACGTCATTGGATTCAATGATATCTTCAACCAACTTTCTTTGATGAAGCTGGGCGTCTACGGGCCCATCGGCTACATTCTCCCCAGTCGGCTGTCCAAGTACGAGAACCTCTACGACACAGATGTCCGAGGCGGGGACGTCACATTCAAGCAGAAAGACCGCGAGAGTAGCCTTCAAACGCTGATGACGGTGAACCTGCTGAAGCGGCTGGAAAGTTCAGTGCAGTCCTTCCGACTTACATTAGAGCGGCTTTAGAACTTCCATCTGGCAACCCTCGCCAAGATTGAGAATTTCCGCAACACCGGCCGCGATGCCGACTTCACCGATGTCTCGCCCGCTTTCGAAAACACCGAACCGGATGACGAAGAGGCATTCTCCGAGCTGCTTGATGAAGACGCCGGCCCCACGGAACAAAGCAATGAGATCGGCGGAAAAGTTCGCATCAGCCTTTCCGATATGGACCTGCCCGCCTGGGAGCATGACCTTCGGGCGGACCTCGCAATCATCCAAGCGCTACTCGGCGAGATGCGAAAGATTGTGCCTGCGGACGATGCCAAGCTGCAACACCTGAAGGGGCAGATTCTTGACAAGCTACACTCCCCCATCAATCCCGGCAATCGGAAAGTGATTGTTTTTACGGCCTTCGCTGACACGGCCAACTATCTGTACGACCAACTGGCGGCACAATTCCTGAAACAGGAAGGCATCCACTCGGCCCGCGTCACAGGCGCGGAAAATCCGAAATCGACGATTGGGCGGGGGTACGACTTTCAATCCATCCTGACACTCTTCTCGCCGTTGTCAAAAGAGAAGGCGGCGCTCTTCCCACAAGAGTCGCACGAGATTGATCTGCTGATCGCCACCGACTGCATTTCCGAAGGCCAGAACCTTCAGGATTGCGACTACCTCATCAACTACGACATTCATTGGAATCCCGTCCGGATCATTCAGCGCTTCGGCCGTATTGACCGCATCGGCTCCAGAAACGTATGCATTCAACTGGTCAACTACTGGCCGGACATCAGTTTGGATGAGTACATCAACCTGAAGGAGCGGGTGGAAAGCCGCATGGTGATCGCCGACGTTACGGCTACCGGCGACGATAACCCGCTGGATGGCCGCGCCAACGACATCTCTTACCGCAAGGAACAGCTTCGCCGCTTGCAGGATGAAGTGATCGAACTGGAAGACCTCAAGACCGGTGTCTCTATCACCGACCTTGGTCTAAATGATTTCCGTATGGATCTGTTGAACTATGTGAAAGCGAACGGAGACTTGGACGGCGTGCCAACCGGAATGCATGGTGTGGTGCCCGCTGATGGCGAGCGCGGCCTTCCGCCGGGTGTGATCTTCGCCCTTCGAAACCGCCACAAGAGCGTCAACGTAAACCAGCTCAATCGGCTGCACCCGTACTATCTTGTCTACATGGCAAACGATGGCGGAGTGATCGTCAACCATACTGAGGTTAAGCGATTGCTGGATCTGGTTCGGGCCGCCTGCAAAGGCTTTAGCGAACCGGTGCCAGAGGTGTATCAGCCGTTCAATCTGAAAACGCAGGACGGGCGGGATATGCAGCTTTACTCCGACCTGCTGTCGCGCGCCATTCGATCAATTGCAGATTCCAAAGAGGAAAAGGATCTGGACACACTCTTCACCGGGCCAAAGACCACAGCGCTGGTGAATCCAATTGCGGGTCTGGACGACTTTGAGCTGATTGCGTTCCTGATTGTTCAGGACGGATTGGGATAAAATGAGGCGAAGGTACAAATAAGATTGTGACAATAGTTCTCAACATCGGACCCGACGTTCAAGCTGAACTCGCACGCCGCGCCGCCAGCCAGGGGAGCCGGGTTGAGGAATTTGCCGCCAGCTTGCTCACAGAGGCGGTCCAAGCGCCCGCTCAACCGGCCGTGCTGAGTCAGGCGCGAATAGACACGACGTTGCGGGAGATGGCCATCTTCTCTCACAAGATTCTCGCTCTGCCCGATGCGGCTTTCACTAGGGAATCCTTTTTTCAGCTATCTGCACCACACATTATGCCCGCATCACAAACCTTTCGCTAAGCTCAATGGGAACAGGTTCCGTCAAATTGAGCTGATTGCGTTCCTGGTAATGAAAGGCAACTAACGCTATGAAATCTAATCTCGGCGAGTTTCCTATCATCATTATCGAGCCCGAAGAAGTTCTGGATACCGAAGCCATGGGCAGCAAGAAAAAATTCTGGTTCCAAAGCGCGAACGACGGTTCAAAGTGGCTCTTCAAGTACCCCCAAGACAACACGGGACAGCATTGGGCGGAGAAGATCGCAGCGGAAATCGCCAAAGAGTTGGAGATTGAACATGCGAACGTCGAACTCGCACTATTTAGTGGCCAGAAAGGTTCAGCGACTGAATCGTTCGTAAACGACGGCCAGGAGTTGTACCACGGGAATCAAGTTCTGGCAGGGCAAGTTCCGGACTACGATCGAGACAAAAAATTTAAGCAGTCAAGCCATACTTTGGCCAACATATTCGCATCGCTCGAAAAGGTGTTTCGCCGTGAGGCAAAGGCCACGGCTGCAAAATACCAGATTGCTCAATATTTGGTATTCGATGCATTGATTGGTAATACGGACCGGCACCATGAGAACTGGGGAATCCTGACAAAACGCACCCCAACGGGACGCACCGGGGATATCGCACCCTCGTTTGACCATGCATCCTCGCTCGGGCGGGAGTTGCGGGACGACGGCTCGAGTAAAAGCCGCTCAAGCATTTTGAATGAGAATCGCATTGGACAATACGCCGGGAACGGCAGAGGCGGAATCTATTGGGATGAAAATGACAGACGAGGCCTAAACCCGATAGAGCTTGTACGAAGAGTTACTCCCACCCACCCAGAATTGTTTCGCCCTGCCCTCAACTGACTTGATATGCTGAAGGAAGGATGGCTGGAGCGTATCCTTGATCGCGTTCCCGCCGAGTGGATGAGCAGCGATTCGCGCCGTTTCGCAAGAGAGCTAACGTGCTACAACTTGAAGCAGTTAAAACAAATCCCCCGATGAAAACATTGTTTTTGGGCTGGCAAGATAAAGGCGAGACCCGATCTTGGTTTCCGGTCGGGCGATTGGACGTCCTCAATTCCCCCCGAAATTACCACTTTCGCTATACCAAAGGCGCCGAGCGCGCCAAACAGCAGTCTGGGTTTGAGCCCCTTTATGACTTCCCGGAACTGGTTGGCAGCTATAGGTCCACTGAGCTTTTTCCGCTGTTCCAAAACCGCGTGATCTCGCCCGGACGACAGGACTTTGCCGAATACCTGCGGATGCTTGACCTGCCACAAACCGCCGAACCCGCAGAGATTCTAGAAGCCGGCGGCGGATATCGCGCCACAGATAACTACGAGGTATTCCCTAAGATTGAGCGCCGCGCAGACGGATCCTTCCGTTGCCGGTTCTTCCTTCATGGAACACGATACATTGCCCCGGCCGCCCGAGAGCGCCTGGACATGTTGCAGCCAGGGGAGGATCTCTTCCTAACTCTTGAGTTGACCAATCCCGCCACGGGGCTGGCGATTCAATTGCAAACCACGGATTACCATATGATCGGATGGGCGCCGCGTTACTTAGTGAACGATCTCATGAAAGCTATGGTGCATTCTCCCCATGGTTACAAGGCGAAAGCTGTAAGGCTCAACCCCTCCCCCGCGCCATCAAGACAGCGGCTGCTATTAGAAATGTCTGGAAACTGGCCGGATTATGAGCCGATGGTGTCCGGTGATTTTGAGCCGCTGATTCAGTGGCCCTTGTGAGTACGAAGCTGCGGCGATGTTTTTCTATCCTCCCCAATCGCAGCTTAACCGCCCAGTCCCTAAGACCAAGATCTACGGCTACGCCAAACCCAGCCGCACAATTCGAGATCGATTTGTCTCGCAGGTCAGCGAAATTGTTTGGAAGTACAAGCTGGCACCCGAAACTGTGAACCTTCCGACCAAGCTGGCGGTACACGAGATCCAAGTTTTCGAGATTTTGCTGAAGACCGGCGAACTTGCCGAGGACGTATTGCGGACCCTGGACAAGGCGATTCCGTCGCTGCTGTTCTTCGAACTCACCTTTGAGGACCGCGTGCGGTTCGCAGCGGCCTTCAAGCGTCCGAATGAAGCCGATAGGAGCAAGAACGTGGTGGAGGCGTACTTCGAGACGCCGTGGCAGCCGGCAGTCCAGGCACGTCCCACACTGCCCGTGGCGTTGGACCTTGCCGGTCTCTATGAACAGATGCTCCAGCAACACATGGTGGCGAGCCCGATGGCGCTGGTTCCACGGAATGGGGAAGGGCTGCAAGCCATGGCGGATCGCGCCAGCCTGATTCGCACGAAGGAAAAAGAATGTCGCCAGTTGGAGGCCCGGATCAGGAAGGAGATCCAGTTCAACCGCAAGGTAGAATTGAATAGTAGGCTGCGCGCGCATAGAGCAGAGCTGGATCAGCTTTGGGGTGGTTGAACCGATTCGCTTGCGCCACCCCGTAATCTTGAAATTCCAACTGAGCCATGGAGAACTGCTACGAATCCCTTATTGAATCGACCCCGACAAGCAGCCACCACAAATGCACAGGACTGAAGAGGTGTGTTTGGAGGCGACGCTAGGTTCTGGCTTTCAGAAGGTGCTTAACATCGCGCCTGCCTCGGACGACTGCCATGATGCGGATGGGGGTCACGCCGGGCTGGTAGATCACCAGGAACGAGTAGAGAGGAAAAAACAAGACAGGCTTCTTGGTGAGATCCTTCCGCACGTGGCCCTGCCTTGGCATTCGAGCGAGTGATGCAAACAGATTGTGGAATTCGTCCTCGATGCGGTTGGCAAGATCCACGCTGTCTACCGCAATTCGCTGCCAAATTTCGAAGAGATCATTCTGCGCTTCAGCAGAAACTTCGTACTGTGAAGACATCTAGCGCTTAGGGTTGTGCAGCCACGCTGCCTTGCGTTGCTCCATGTCTACCCGCGACTGCTCGGCACTAAGAAAATCGCCGCGCTCGAACTGCTCAAAGGCGCGATCAACCTTCGCGGAAATGGCTTCTTTCTGCTCGTGGAGAATGCCGTCTTCGGCCCGCAGAACTTCCAAGGCGCGCACAATGACGTCATCGGCGCTCTTGTATCCGCCTGCCTGCATAGCTTGGGAGACCAGGCGCTCCTGCTCGGGGTTAAGCGTGATTGTCATATGACTCCTTCCGTCATTATCTCAAAGCCGACTGTAAGGCGAAACACTTGGCCAGTCAACGCGGCGTTCCTCTTCCTCCCGCTCGACGCGCTCACGCCAGATTGTTTCGCCAATACCGGAGGCGATGCCAAAACCGGCAATCGCCGACCACCGTGCACCGGGTTCTTTCATCTTGTCGGCGGCCAGGATGAATTAGCGATACCGGTTTTTCTACAGGCAGTGTTATGCACGTTTTTTTCAAAATGCTGTGATCTTTGATCTTTACTAGGTTAGGGGTGGGATTATGGTACAAGAGTATAAACAAAAACAATTTGATAGTTTATGGATGAAACCTCTGCAGCGCCGGAACTGGTTTTTGGACTTGTTGGGCCATTAGGAACTGACCTAAGTTCTGTTGGTCAATTGGTAAAAGATGCGCTTGCTCAGGTGAATTATGATTCGGAAATCCATCGTCTAAGCCATTTGATGCGGGATTTATCAGGTGAACCCTGGGAACAACTATCAGAAGGTCCCCGAGACACAACGATTAGCACACATATGACAGCTGGGAACCGTTTGCGCCAATTACTTGGACGTAATGACGCAATGGCAATACTGGGACTGATGGCCATTCAAGAGCTTCGATTGAGCCGCACGAATGATCAAACAAAGCACCTGAACCGATTTGCCCATATACTGCATTCCCTGAAGCGCCCAGAAGAAGTTAAAGCGCTACGTAAAATTTATGGCCCAGCCCTAATTGTTATTGCGGCATATTCCCCGCGTCCGAAAAGGCTTGCTGATCTTGCCCGCAGAATAGCGGCGTCCCATCATAGTAACCAGTTCGGCGACTATTTGACTGAAGCTGAAAAACTTCTAAGAAGGGATGAATCCGAAGCAGGTGACGCATTCGGGCAAAACATTGAGGATACGTTTCCTCTTGCCGATGTGGTCATCAATACCTCCGATACTACTTCCATGACTAAGTCCATTCAGCGGGCTATTGAACTTATCTTTGGAAACGTCTTTATTACACCCGATGCCGATGAGCAAGGCATGTACCTTGCTCGCGCCGCCTCAATTCGTTCCGCCTCACTTGCGCGTCAGGTCGGCGCGGCCATTTGCCGCCCGGATGGAACGCTTGTAGCCCTTGGCATGAATGAAGTTCCCAAAGCCGGTGGAGGTGCTTATTGGCCTGTGGACAATGAAGACGGACGCGATTTCAGCTGGGGATACGACACTAGCGACCGGATGAGAGAGAACGTCTTTGGTGAAATTCTTCGGCGGCTGAAAGATGCCGGATGGCTAGGCAAAGATAAAATGGCCCTCCCTATCGACGATCTTATACGGGAGGCTCTTCGAACCGGTGATCCGCCAATCATGAAAGGTGCGCAGTTTTTAAGCACCATCGATTACGTCCGTGCGGTACATGCTGAAATGGCTGCAATTACAGACGCTGTCCGCCATGGCGTTTCCACGGCTGGTTGCACGTTGTATACGACAACATTCCCCTGTCACGATTGCGCAAAGCACATTGTTGCTGCAGGTATTGTACGCGTTGTTTATATTGAACCGTACCGCAAGAGCCTAGTCCAAGAATTATACCCGGACTCCGTTTCCCTTGACCCTGTTGATTCATGTTGCAACAAAGTACGGTTTGAACCATTTGTCGGTGTTGCACCAAGGCGTTACTCGGATCTTTTTGGGCTTTCGATGGCCAAACGCAAAGCAAAGGATGGCACTCTTTTGCAATGGCGGCGGGCAGATGCTGTCCCACGGTTTCCGGAGTATGTCCCCACTGCGCTTGCTCAACTAACTACAGAGCAAGGGGAAATAAAAGTGTTTTATCAAGCATTAATTGAACATGGTCTCGTAAGAGTAAAAGGAAAAGGAGAAGAATAATAATGACATTACCTAAGGGTTGGATCAATCGGCAGGTCGCCCGCATGGAAAAGGAGTCCCAGAGCTGGCCGGATTGGATGAAGCGCGAGATCGACCTTCGAGTTCAGGAGCAGCGGACGACAACGATTTCAGCAAAGCCTAAAGAACAACGGAGCGAATCCGCTGTAAAGAAAGCTGGTGGAGCATAAACCCCAAATACTCATAGAAACAGGAACTGAGACCGGCCAAAAGGCCGGTCTCAGTGTTTCGGGAGTACTCCGTCGCTTGAACACAACCGACCGGCCTTCAGCCACAATAGAAGAATCACGAGAACATGGAAAAGCTCAAACTTCACACACCCGACCGCATAAGCGAGAACGTTGCCAAGCTCGCCGAGCTCTTTCCTTCTTGCGTCACCGAAGCGCGCGACGACAATGGCAAGCTGACAAGGAGCATCGACTTCGACCAGCTTCGCCAGGAGCTATCGGATCACGTGGTGGACGGGCCTCGGGAACGCTATCACCTCGACTGGCCCGGCAAACGGGAAGCCATCCTCACGGCAAATGCGCCGATTGCCAAGACGCTTCGCCCTTGCCGAGAGGAGAGCGTGGATTTCGATTCGACCAAGAACATATTAATAGAGGGCGATAACCTGGATGCGTTGAAGCTCTTGCAGGAGACCTACCTGGGCAAGGTGAACTTAGTCTATATTGACCCGCCCTACAACACCGGAAACGACTTTATCTACGACGATGATTTTGCAGAGGACGCAGACGCGTACTTTCTCCGTTCCAACCAGCGAGATGAATCCGGAAGTCGCATGGTCGCAAACACAGATGCCAACGGACGATTTCATTCCGATTGGCTAACCATGATCTACCCTCGCCTCCGTTTAGCGAAAACCCTGATGGCCGATGCGGGAGTAATCTTCGTCAGCATCGATGATAACGAGCTACATAACCTGCGGGAAGTAATGAACGAACTGTTCGGAACCGAGAATTTCATTGCGACGATCATATGGCAGAAAGTGTTCTCTCCGAAAAACTCGGCGCGTCACTTCTCAGCTGACCATGACTACGTGGTGGTCTATGCAAAGTCCGCCGACATTTGGACTCCCAATCTACTTCCTCGTACCCAGGAAATGGATGCGCGCTATACGAACCCAGACCAAGATCCACGTGGGCCGTGGACTTCCGGCGATCTCTCCGCCAGAAACTACTACGGTGAAGGTACGTATCCTGTAACATGTCCATCCGGAAGGGTCATCGACGGGCCGCCGCCGGGCAGGTATTGGGCAACCTCGCCCAAGAAATTTGATGAGCTAAACAAAGACAATCGCATCTCCTGGGGCCCCGATGGCGATAGCGTGCCGCGCCTTAAGCGCTTTCTGTCCGAGGTTAAGAGCGGGCGAATTCCGCAGACTATCTGGCCACATGAGGAAGTCGGCAATACCCAGGAAGCAAAGAAGGAACTCATCTCCACCGTTTCCTTTCCGGACTCTGACTCAGTTTTCGAGACACCAAAGCCAACTCGACTAATTAGAAGAATTCTTCAACTTGCCACAAAAGTTTCGGAAGAGGCAATTGTTCTTGATTTTTTTGCGGGGTCGGGCTCAACCATGGCAGCGATTCTAGATCAGAATGCTCAGGATGGTGGAAGGCGACGAGCAATTCTAGTCCAGGTTCCAGAGCCCGTTGAAGCCCTGACACTCGGGCGAGGAAGACCAACCACGATTGCAGACATCTGCAAAGAGAGAGTCCGAAATGCAGGACTCAAGGCAAAGTCCGAAGCACCGCTCCAGGCTGCGTATTTGGATGTTGGATTTCGGGTACTCAAGATCGACAGCTCTTGCATGAAGGACGTCTTCTACACGCCGGACGAATCGAACCAAGGAAACCTTCTTAATCAAATCGACAATATTCGCGAAGACCGCACCCCGGAAGACCTATTGTTCCAAGTGCTGGTGGACTGGGGCGTGGACCTGGCCTTGCCCATCGCGCAAGAAACCATCGGCGGCAAGACGGTTTTCTTCGTGGATGGAAACGCGCTTGCCGCCTGCTTCGACCCGGACGTGACCGATGATCTGGTGAAAGAGATTGCCAAGCGGAAGCCGCTGCGCGCCGTCTTCCGCGATAGCAGCTACAGCAGTGATTCGGTGAAGATCAATGTCGAGCAGATCTTCAAGCTGTTGGCTCCTTCAACGGAGATCCGGTCCCTCTAGCGAGGATCTTTGTGATGGGGCTCACTTATAATTGGGCATTGGGGCCGATTCCATTGGACGTGGCCAGAACCATGTCTTGGAAATATCGAACGACGCGCGATAATGAAGGGGGCTGCCATGCAAGTAACACTTGAAGTGCCGGAAGAAATGGTCCGATTGTTCGGGACGAGTTCCGCCGGATTGAGCCGTGCGGCGCTGGAGGGGCTGGCGCTGGAGGGGCTCCGTGCGGGCAAGATCACGGTTGCCCAGGTGCGCCGGTTCCTGGGAATCGCTTCGCGCTACGAAATGGACGGCTTTCTTAAGGCTCACGACATCTTGCTGCCTCTTACGGGTGGCATCGTGGAGCAGGATGCGGAAACGGCAACGCGGTTCCGAAATCAATGAAGGTGGCGGCGATTCGACTTGCAGTCTGTTACTGATTGACGAGGCATCGAAACGCTGTTTGGCGACGACCGATAGGTGTACGAAACCAGCAGGCGGTTCCGCTCTGATTCAGCGGAGATCGAACGATTACAAACATGAAGCTAAAGTTTAAGCAACAGGCATTCCAGACCGATGCAGTGATGGCAGTGGTGGATTGTTTCCAGGGCCAGCCACTGGGCGGCGGCGTGGTCTATCGGGTCGATCCCGGGCGCGAGCGCAACCCCGCCCAGCAGACCTTACCGAACGTTGAGTACACCGGCTTCAAGAACAGTGATCTGGCCATTCCACACGCGGAAGTGCTGAAGAACCTGCAAGCGATTCAGCAGGGCCAGAACTTAACAATGTCTGAGGCGCTGAAACGAACTGCCGTGTGTGACTTCAATCTCGACGTGGAGATGGAGACCGGCACAGGCAAGACCTACTGCTACATCAAGACGATGTTCGAGCTTAATAAGCGCTACGGTTGGAGCAAGTTCATCGTCGTTGTGCCGAGCATCGCCATTCGTGAGGGTGTCTCAAAATCGATCGAAATCACCGCCGAACATTTTCTGGAGCAGTACGGCAAGCGTGCGCGCTTCTTCATTTACAACTCCAAACAACTTCATAACCTGGAGAGCTTTTCTTCGGATGCCGGGGTTAACGTGATGGTGATCAACGTCCAGGCGTTTAATGCGCGCGGCCAAGATGCGCGGCGCATCTACGAGGAACTGGACGATTTTCAATCACGCCGCCCCATCGATGTAATCTCCCGGAATCGGCCCATCCTGATTCTGGACGAGCCGCAAAAGATGGAGGGCGCGAAGACGCTGGAATCCCTGAAAGAGTTCAACCCGCTGATGGTGTTGCGCTATTCAGCGACGCACAAGCAGGAACACAACAAGGTGTATCGCCTGGATGCGCTGGACGCTTACAACCAGAAGCTGGTGAAGAAGATTGCCGTTCGCGGAATCTCGGTGAAGGGCTTGGCGGGCACGAATGCGTACCTTTACCTGGAATCGATTGAGATCTCAACCACGAAGCCGCCGGAAGCGCGGGTGGAAATTGAGATCCGGCAGAACACGGGCATCAAGCGTGTGCTGCGGAAGGTGGGCAAGAAGGACAACCTGTTTGATTTGTCAAAAGGACCCAATCAGTCCGCTGGGCTCGATCAGTACAAAGGGTTCGTGGTTGCGGACATCAGCGCGCTTGAAAACACCGTCAGTTTCACGAACGGCACAGTGCTTCATGCCGGTGAAGCTGCGGGGGACGTGACAGAGTCCGCGCTGCGGAGGATTCAGATTCGGGAGGCGATTCGGGCCCACTTCGAAAAGGAACAGGAGCTTTTTGCGCAAGGGCTGAAAGTGCTGACGCTGTTTTTCATCGATGAGGTTGCTAAATACCGTTCCTACAACGAGGCGGGGGAACTCCCCGGCGAATACGCGCAGATCTTCGAGGAAGAGTACAACATTAAGTTGAATGAAATGCTGATGCTGGAGGACTCGGCCTACAACCTGTATTTGAAGGGTATTCTGACATCGGGCACGCATAACGGCTATTTTTCGATCGACAAGAAAAGCAGGCGATTGGTGAACCCGAGTACCGGCGCGCGATCCACTGAGGCGGATGATGTGGACGCCTATGACCTGATCTTGAAGGACAAGGAACGGCTGCTGTCGTTTGAAGAGCCGGTGCGATTCATCTTCTCCCACTCGGCATTGCGCGAGGGCTGGGACAACCCGAACGTCTTTGTGATCTGCACACTGAAGCACAGCGACAACACTATTTCCAGAAGGCAGGAAGTGGGACGCGGGATGCGGCTCTCCGTGAATCAAAACGGCGACCGTATGGACGACCCGGCTACGGTGCATCAGGTGAACGTGCTCACCGTAGTGGCGAGCGAAAGCTACAAGGATTTTGTCACTGGCTTGCAACGCGATATTTCCGCCGGGCTCTCGACGCGGCCACTCAAGGCGGACGAGGCGTATTTCAACGGCAAGGTGCTCAAGACCGAGTTTACCGGCGAGACCAAGGTTACGCCGGCGATGGCGAAGGCGATCTACCGGTATCTGGTGAAGAACGACTATACGGACGATAGCGACCGCATCACTGCCGCCTACCATGAGGCCAAGCGCGAAGGTGTGCTTGCCCCATTGCCCGCAGACTTGGCTGACTGGGCTCCCCAGATCTATCGCCTGATTGATGCGGTGTTCAGTGACGCGCAGTTACCGGAGGTGGACGACGGGCGGAAGGCGAAGCCGAATCCGTTGAACGCGAATTTCCACAAGAAAGAGTTCCAGGAACTGTGGGGCCGCATCAACCGAAAGGCGGCATATACAGTGCACTTTGAGACGGCGGAACTGGTGGCGAAAGCGGTGGCGGCGCTGGATGCCGAACTCAAGGTTGTGCCATTGCAGTATACGGTGCAGCGCGGCGAGCAAACCGAAACCGCCAGTTATGATGCCCTCAAGAAGGGCGATGCGTTTCGGGTGCAGGAAACAAAGACAGATCATTTGAAGACCTCTGTTCATTCGGCAGTTAAGTACGATCTTATTGGCAAGCTGGCGGCGGAAACCAAATTGACGCGCTCAACGATTGGCACGATTCTGGCGAGGATGCGCCCCACCGTCTTCAGCCAGTATCGGACGAATCCAGAGGACTTCATCCGAAAGACGGCGCAACTGGTGAACGAACAAAAGGCTACGGTGATTGTGGAGCACCTGGCTTACAACACCGTCGAAGACGCCCACGACATCGACATCTTTACCGCGAAAGGAGACTTGAGCCGAGGACTGAAGACGGATCACCATATTTACGATTACGTTTTTACAGACTCAGAAATAGAGCGGCGATTTGTCCGGGAGCTGGATACGGGAACCGACGTCGAGGTGTATGCAAAACTGCCCAGGGCCTTTTTCATTCCGACGCCCGTCGGCAACTACAACCCGGATTGGGCCATCGCCTTCAAGCAGGGTTCGGTCAAGCACATCTATTTTATCGCCGAGACGAAAGGAAGTTTGTCGTCGATGGATCTACGAAAGATCGAGGGCAGCAAGATCGAGTGCGCGCGGCGGTTCTTTGCCAAGATCACGTCGGATCAGGTGAAGTACGACGTGGTTGATAGCTACGCGAAGCTGATGGATCTTGTGAAGTGAAAGGGGGGCAGAAGCCGAAAGCCGATGGTCCATCGACGGCGAGTTAATCCTCAATCCAACTCCGGGGGGAAGCGCCAGAGTGCCGGTTCTCGGGTGAGAGGCCTAATTTAACGTGTTCTGGAGCAAGAAATGAACTTCAGTCGCGGCCCGCACTGATGCCGCAGCGCACTCCCTGACCGCGTCTTAAAAAGAATGGACGCTGCAATAAACTGCGGAAAGTCAATCCGTAAAAATCGCCGCCAATGGAATCTCAAGGTCGCCCACCGGGTTGCGCAGGACACCATCCTTGGCTTCACGCGACCCGTCCTTCGTGTGGATCCACGCCAGACGTGCCGCAGGGTTGATCACCCATACGCAGGCCGCGCCGAACGCCAAGTAGTCGTCGATTCGCTCCTGTGTTGCAGCGGTGAGATCCTCTGGCGACAGAATCTCAACGGCAACTTCTGGTGGCTCCGTAAAAATGCACCCGGAAGGCTTGCCGCCACGGACAATCGTCACATCTGGAATGCGGAATCGGTCGGCCTTGATTTGCACGCGAACTTCGACGACGGCCCAGAAACCGCGTATCTTATAAAGAACATAAGCGGCGAGCACTGTTTGTGCTGCGCCATGGCTCATCTCTCCCACATTGCGCACCTCGAGCATGCCCTCTACATAGTCGCAATCCGGACGGTAAACCGTGCCGAGGTATTCGGAAAGCGGAACCAAGGCAGTGGTGGACATAACCGCATTATAACTCCAATCAGCGAATCAAACTTCAAGTTTTAACATGACAAAACTCCAAGTCCTCGCTATCAGCCTCCTCCGATCGCTGCTCCGTTTCTTAACCACGGCCCATTTGAGTCACAAGCCATTGTGCTAGGATTCTAAAGCACTTAACCATAGCGCCCTTCAACCCGTCTGCTATCCTGTAAACGCAATGAAAACTGACGACAAACGCAAAGAAACCTCGCGCCTCAATGCGCTGAAATCCACCGGCCCCAAAACCCCCGAAGGCAAACTCCGCTCCTCCTTCAACGCCGTCACCCACGCTGCCTACGTCCAGGAACTCATTCTCCCTGGTGAAGAACTCCCCCAGTTCCAACTCATCCTGGACGCCCACCACGATAACTGGAATCCCACCAACCCAATTGAGGAAACCTTCGTCTTTGAAATGGCCAGCACCCTTTGGCGTCTCCGCCGTCAAGCCCCAGCCGAATCAGCCTTGATCGGTATCCAAATTCAGCGCATGTCCCG
>JAYTTF010000092.1:0-7461 GCA_043745195.1 Bryobacterales bacterium
AGTTTTTGCATTCTGATGTTATTGAATTCAGACGGGGGCACTTCCTTGAATTCATTGAATTGCAGCCCCGTCCCGGATTTCGCAGCCCTCCGCAGCTTAATTAGTCCCACGACGAGCCCCACGATCAAATTTAGAATAGAAAGAGCGTTCACCAATCAGGTGACAGATGGTTGTCACGCAACTGTCGGTGGGTACGGGAGTTGAGCTATGGACGATGGATCAACTGCCGCTTTTGGGTTCATAGTTTCCGCACGGAAAGTGAATGGTTCAAGCTTGACTCGACTTGCTTTGGGCATTGGTTCTGGTACCGGATTAGTGCAACGGAATTAATTCCAATCACTCACCCTCCATGTTTTTTCCCTGCCCTTACAATAGATTACCCGCGAGCCCTCGCCACCAACCAGCCAGACGCGATATACTGCAACAGATGGAATTTCCACGGCTTCTTAAAGTAAATCAACACTTTCCTGATCGCAGATTAAAGGATGTGCGCGGCTCAGTTCTGGCTGAACTACAATCCTCCCAGTTTGCCTCCCGCGTAAAGCCAGGCGGTCGAGTCGCGATCGGTGTCGGTAGCCGCGGCATCATCAACATTTCCACTATTGTCAAAGCAGTGGTCGACTATTGGACTTCCCAAGGCTGCACACCTTTCATTTTCCCGGCCATGGGGAGCCACGGCGCTGCCACCGCCGAAGGCCAGGCCGACGTGCTGGCCCATTACGGCATTCACGAAGCCACCATGGGGTGCCCAGTCATTAGCGAGCTCGACGTTGTCTCGCTAGGCAAAGACTCGAACGGCATTGAAGCCTTCATGGACAAAAACGCCTTCAACAGCGATGGCGTAATGCTCGTTGGCCGCGTGAAATGGCATACCGATTTCGCCGGCAAAATCGAAAGTGGTTTGTTCAAGATGATGGCCATCGGCCTCGGCAAATTCGCCGGTGCTCAGCGCTATCACACCTACGCCTATAAGCTCGGCTTGGAACATGTGATTCGCAGTGTCGGCCGGCAGGTTCTTGCTTCTGGAAAAATTCTTGGCGGCTTAGCAGTTCTGGAAGATGCCAACCACAGCACTGGCCAGGTAACGGCTGTTCCTGTTGAAGTAATGGAGCAGCGCGAAGAAGAATTGCTGGCACTGGTAAAATCCTGGATGGGCCGCGTTCCAATGGACCTCGATATTCTCATCCTTAGCGAAATCGGCAAGAATATTTCCGGTGCAGGAATGGATACCAAAGTGGTGAACCGCAGCGTGCAAGGCGAATATAATCCCTGGCCCGGCCCCAAGTTTCAACGCCTCTATATTCGAGACCTAAGCTCAATGAGTTACGGCAATGGCGTGGGGCTTGGAATGGCGGATATTATTCACGACAATCTGCTTTCGAAGATTGACTGGAATCCCACGCGCATCAATTCCCTTACAGCATCCACTCCTGCTGCGATCAAGATCCCAATCCATTTTCCAACGGACCGCGAATGCCTAAGCGTCATGATGCCCACCGTAGGTAAACTGGATCAGTCCGAAGTAACAATAGGTTGGATCAAGAACTCCATGGAACTGTCCCCAATGTTCCTCAGTGAAAATCTTCGCCAGCAGATTGATGCGGATTCCACTTTGGAAATTGTTGGAGAAGCCGAGCCGATGGCCTTCGACAACAATGGAAACCTGACCAACTTACTTAGTGAAGTACTCGAACACGCTTCGACGCACTAACTATTCCCGATGCGATTTCTTGCTCCGCTGATTGGCTTCGTTCTGTTGCTGACGCCATCGCTCTGGTTCACTTGGAACAACCAAGATGATCCGCGCTTTGGCGATTTCGGAGACGATGGTCTTTATTTCACCAGTGCCAAATCATTGCTTGATGGAGGAGGCTACCGCATCTCCAGTTTGCCCGGCGAACCGGCACAAACGAAATACCCACCAGGCTACCCTGCCCTACTGGCTTCCGTCTGGGCTGATGGTGCAACGTTTCCTCAAAATCTGAAGCAAGCCGTCTGGGTGCAGTGGCGAATGTTGCCAGTGATGTTGCTGCTAGCCATGCTGTATTGGCGAAAGCTCGGACTAGATGTCCAATGGCAATGGGGCCTGGCTGCACTTCTGGCCATTAATCCCTATGTAATTTTCTTCAGCGTAATGCTGATGAGCGAAATTCCTTTTACGGTATTTGTGCTGGCCGTTTTTATTGCGCTCCAAACGGCAGAAAGCCAGGGATGGAAATGGGTGGTTATTGCCGGAATCACAGGCGGAATTGCGTTTCTCTTTCGAACGGCGGGAGTAGCTCTACTTGTATCAGTTCCTGTTGTCTTTTTGTTCCGCCGCAAATTCAAGGAAGCTTCTATATTTTCCCTGGCCATGCTGCCTGCTGTCATAGCTTGGGCCATCTGGTCGAAACAACATATTGGACCGGGTACCGACCTGATCACGCTCTACTACACCAACTATGCAGGATTTCACTGGTTGAACTTTCATTGGAACGAAGGCCATCTGTTTCTTTGGAAAAATATCGACTCCGTCCTTTATGGAATAGGGGCGTTGGTATTGCCGAAAGTGAGTGAGTCTCTACCTGTGAAGATTCTCACCCAGCTATTAGCATTGGCCGCTTTACGAGGTTGTTGGAAACTTTGCAAGAGTAAAACCGATTGGCAATACGGAGTTTTTGGAACGGTCTTTTTGGCAATGCTGGTGATCTGGAGCTTCCCTCCAAATGAACGTTTTGTATTGCCCCTGGCCCCATTGTTACTTGCCGGTTTCTGTTTCGAAATGAGGGAGTTGGTAGGTAATATCCGTAAAGGTTTTAGCCACAAAGATGGTTCTCAAAGAATTGCCGCTCGCATTATGGCTGCCGCAGTTTGCACTCTCTTTGCAGCCTGCTTCCTGGCCCAGATCTTTACAGTGTTCAACCTGCTGCCATCCATGATGGACGGATTCCGTCAACGTCTGGAACGCAATAAACCAGCATTTGCGTGGGTCAAAAATAACTTGCCGGCCGATGCCCGAATCCTGGCGGAACAGGATACTTTGATGTATCTCTACACCGGCAGAAAATCAGCGAACCTGATCATTCCCACAGTTCACATGTACCGCGATGAACCCAAGGAAATTATCGCGGCATATTCTGGAGCAATCGAATATGCCCGTCGGCAGAACTTGAATTATCTTTACCTGACCAAGGAAGATTTCCGCAGAGATTTGGATGTTGAAGACTACCAGAAAATTCAAACCAGCTTGGCGAATCCCGTCGGTGTCGAAAAAGTATACGACAAAGATGGGATCCGCATTTTCAAGCTCGATTGATTAATTCTCTTCGCCACCTTTCACGGAAATCGTTGGCGCAGCATTCACTTTCGGGAGCCACTTGGCAAGCTCTTTCTTAACAGGAACCGATTCCGGATTTCCCGCAAGGTTGGTCCATTCCATGGGATCCTTTTCATGATCGTAGAGTTCTTCCGTCCCATCTTTGTAGCGAATATAACGCCATTTTTCACTCCGTACCGAATGGTTTCCCTGACGGAAAGTCGTCAGTGCAGGACGGGACCATCCAACTGTTGGGTTCTTCAAAAGTGGGAGAAGACTCTTCCCCTCCAATCCTTTCTTTGCAGGTAAGCTGCAAAGGTCCAGCAGGGTTGGATAGATATCGAGCAAGCTAACGGTCCGATTACATCGGCCGCCTGCTTTGGTAACACCTGGAGCTGAAACCATGAAAACGTTATGAGTGGCCTCCTCCCATAGACTGAATTTCCGCCAATGCAATTTTTCACCAAGATGCCAGCCGTGATCGCTCCAAAGCATCACGATGGTGTCTTTTGCATAGGGGCTTTTGTCGAACGCATCCAGCAGACGTCCCAACATGGCATCGGAAAAACTAATCGAAGCCAAGTAGCCTTGCACAGCTTTCTTCCACTGGTTATGTTCAATAACTTTCTTGTGATCTCCATCGGGCTTTGCCATGGCTTTGCCAATCGGCGGAACGTCATCCAGATCGTCGGCTTTAACGCTGGGAAGTTCGATTTTGTCCAGAGGGAACATATCGAAATATTTTTGTGGAACAAACCAGGGAAGGTGCGGACGGAAAAGACCGCAGGCCAGAAACAATGGCTTGTCGTGCCGCTTGGACAGTTGGGAAGTAACCCAATCGACCACTTGGAAATCACCCATAGCTGAATCCTGGACGCCTGCATCGAGAGGGCCCCAATCGAAGTGGGCTGTCTTGGGAATACCGTTGGCGGGTAATTTGGATGGACTGGGATCAGCCGGTTTTTGCTTATCGAGCGATGGGAAGAACTCATCCCAGCTTTGAGGATCAGGGAAGGCGACGTGATAAATTTTTCCACTGCCAATAGCCTTGTAGCCATTTGCTCGGAAGTGCTGGGGGATGGTTACGGCATTCTGGAGTACCGGGGATTTGCGCCATGGCTGATTATTTTCGTAGACTCCGGAGGTGGCCGGAGCGATGCCAGTCATGAGAGCTGCCCGCGATGGATTACATAGCGGAGCGGCACAATGCGCGTTTGTGAACAGAACGCCGCGGGAGGCAAGGCGGTCATAATTAGGAGTCTTGGTTTGTGGATTCCCACCAAGGCAGCCTATCCAATCGTTGAGATCATCCACAGCGATAAAGAGGACATTTGGTGGAGTGGCAGCGTTCAGCGAAGCGCTGGCAAGGCCGACGCCCAGAGTAGTTAGAAATTTGCGGCGATTCATGAAGTGCCCTTATTTTACTCCAAACTGCCGATAAGTAACTACAGACGGAGCTTCGGTTTCGTCGCAAGTGGGTGCGCAATGGCGGGGGGCCGGAGCGCACCCATTTTGCATTGGAATGCGGCTAAATTCTTCAAGACTTAGAGTACTAAGTGCTTTTTCCCTCTGACTCAGCTGATCTTACTCATGGGAATGTGATTTCGCAAAGGGTATAAAGGAGGAGAACAAATCAATTTGATCTCCTTCATGAGTTAGTACGGCAACTAAACGGGGTAGATCGGTGGCGTTCCTTGCAGGACACGACGCCTGATCTATCCCGTACTTTTTTCTACAGCACTGCAATACTCACCTTCGATATACTCAATCGAATCTCCATCAATATGAAGCAAATTTTTCTATTCTTACTGCCGATTGTGCTTTCAGCGCAACAGGATTGGCGTACCTGGTCCGGCGGGAATGACGGTAACCGGTATTCGCCGTTGAAACAAATTAACAAGTCGAATGTGAAGCAATTGAAGGTCGCCTGGGAATTTCGTTCCGGGGACGCCGATCTGCGGGGCCGAACCAATAATGAGTGCACTCCGATTGTTGTAAATGGAATTGTTTATGGGACGACGCCAACGGCGATGGCTGTTGCGATTGACGGAGCGACGGGCAAGGAATTGTGGCGATTTGAACCTACACGGAGTGGATCGCAGGGTGTGAATCGTGGATTGATGTATTGGAAAGATAAGGACGATGAGCGCATTCTTTTCCCCGCCTCCAAATACCTATATGCTTTGAACGCGAAAACGGGCAAGGTGGTGGAAGGGTTTGGCGAGAGCGGCAGAATTGACATGTCCAAGGATTTGGATCGCGACCCTCCCGGAGCTTTCAACGGGTCGACCACTCCAGGCGTTATTTATAAAGATCTAGTGATTATGGGTTCGAGTGTAGGAGAGGGTCCGCGAATGTCTGCTCCGGGACACATCCGGGCATTCGATGTGCGCACGGGTAAGCGCCGTTGGATTTTCCATACGATTCCGCATCCTGGGGAATTCGGCTATGACACTTGGCCGAAGGATGCGTGGAAAACTACGGGCGGCACCAACGATTGGGGCGGCATGAGCTTGGATGAAAAAGCTGGTGTGGTTTATGTAAGTTTGGGATCTCCTTCGTTTGATTTTTATGGTGGCGACCGGTTGGGAGACAATTTGTTTGGAAATTCGGTGGTGGCTTTGGATGCTGCAACCGGGAAGCGCAAATGGCATTATCAAACCGTTCATCACGATATCTGGGATATGGACCTGCCTGTGAATGCTAATCTGATTCAGTTTCAGGGCAAGGATGCGTTGGCGCAAATCACGAAGCAGGGATTTGTTTTTGTTCTTGACCGGAACACGGGGAAACCGCTGATCCCGGTGGAGGAGCGGCCCTTTCCGGCTTCCGATGTTGCCGGTGAAATGGCGTCAAAAACGCAGCCGGTGCCGGTTCGGCCACCACCGTTTTCTGCGCAGCGTTATGAACCAAGCGATGTGACTCCTGAAGTTTTTGAACAGTTTTCCAAGATGGCGAAGGATTGGAAGAACAATGGTTTGTACACTCCTCCATCGAAGCAGGGTTCAATAATGCTGCCTGGGACGGTAGGCGGAGGACTTTGGGGAGGAGCAGCTTGGGACCAGTCTACAGGTTTGTTGTACGTCAACTCACAGAATCTTGCGTCTATCATGCAGTTGATTGATGCACCGGCCGGTTCTGCTTATCCGTACAACATTGGCGGCTATAGAAAACTGCGGGATGACAAGGGGAATCCGGGAGGAAAGCCACCTTGGGGATTGATGACCGCGATCGATCTGAATAAAGGAACATTTGCCTGGCAGAAGGTGTTGGGTAAGAACAAGACGACGGATAAGAATGTTGGAACAGAAAATTTCGGCGGTCCGATTGTGACTGCGGGTGGGTTGGTATTCATCGGCGCTACGGCGGATGAAATGTTCCGTGCCTTTGATGCTGCCACTGGTGAGATTTTGTGGGAAACCAAATTGCCGGCTGGTGGGTATGCCACTCCGGCAACTTATACTGTAAACGGGAAGCAGTATGTTGTGATCACATGCGGGGGCGGCGGAAGGCTGTCGACCAAATCAGGAGATTCTTACGTTGCGTTTGCTCTGCCTTAGGAGTCTTTTGAAATTGGTAGTTGTGGCATGTGGGATGGGGATGTTGTGTTTTGCGGAGCAACCTTTGCCTTACAGCCACAAGACTCATTTGAAGATGGGTTTGAAGTGTACGGAGTGCCATACGATGCCGGGTAAAGGCGAAGCCGCCACTTTCCCGTCTGAGACCAAGTGTATGGCATGCCACGCGAGTGTGAAGACGGACAGTCCGCATATTCAAAAGCTGACTGAATTTGCAAAGAAGAAAGAGCCGGTGCCTTGGGTACGGGTTTACAAATTACCGGAATTTGTTTGGTTCTCTCATAAGGTGCATACGAAGGTGACGGATTGTGCAAAGTGCCATGGGCCTGTGGCGGAACGGGATGTGATGAGTAAGGAAAAACCGATCGACATGAATTCTTGTATGGCTTGCCATGACGAGCACAAGGCGTCGAACGAGTGTAATTTGTGTCATAACCCGGCTTAGGATGGCATACCGGCATTAGGACTGAAGATTTGAAAATGGGAAACAATGGGGACAGATAGGATGAGACGGCTGGTTCAGTGGAAAGTAGTAAACTTCCACAACGCACTCTAGGTGCAAAAGGAGAACCAGCCATGACTAAGAAG
>JAYTTF010000093.1:0-27691 GCA_043745195.1 Bryobacterales bacterium
CACCCTTTAGGTGACCCAATATTTCTTAGTTACTACACGGAAAGTGAATGTTTTGCGGCTATTTTTGTGGGTCAGTTCTTCTCAACTGCCGTTTCTAGGATTACTGGTGCTGAGCACAAATGACTGGGCGGCAATCAGGCGAAGCACGGGCGCAATCAACAGCATGACCAACAACATGGATGGGCCATGCTTTCTGGAAATGGAACTCCCTCCTGGCTGATCAGAGCACGATGTTTCGCTCCAGAACAACAGATGGCCACCTACAGCCCAGATCGCTCCAAATACGCTTCCCAACAAACGTTTGCTGGCCAATGGTTTGCCTTTGGTGTCCGGTAATTCTCCAATCCGGATGCTGGCAAATTCAGAATTTAAGGACCTCCTCAAACCCCAATCACACCCCATTCCAAATCCCCAACCAACTCATCCTAAACCACTTACGCACCCACCTAACCCAACAAACCAGACACCCCATGGGACAATCCAAGCAAGGAAAATTCCATGACATCCGCAGCCCAAATCGCCGCCAACATCTCCAACGCCCAACATTCCACCGGACCCACCACCTTCGAAGGCAAAGCCCGTTCCGCTGAAAATGCCCGCAAATTCGGCTTCTATTCAAAACAAGCCGTCCTGCTGACCGACGAAGATCATTTCCACTTCGATTGCATCTGCGACAACTTTGAAATCGAGCTCCAACCTCAAAACACCGTCGAACACACCCTGGTCGAACTAATCATCCTCGCCACCTGGAACATTCAAAGGTCCAACTACGTCGAAGCCAAACTCGCCCTCACCGAAGGTGTCGACCCATTGCTCTCAACCTCCAAAACCATCGACCGCATCCACGCCTTCCGCCACCGCACCGAACGCAGTTTGCTCAAATTACTCAAAGAATTCCGCCGCCTGAAAGCGGAAACTCCCCCCGCAAAACCAATTTTGCAAAACGAACCCAATTTCCCCGCACCCCTGCAGTTCATCCCCGGCCAATACACCCGCCAAAAGTCACCTCCCTACGTCCGCCCGAATGCAAAAATCGGCCGAAATGACCTGTGCCCCTGCAAATCAGGCCGAAAATACAAACAATGCTGTTCGCAAAACGAAGATTTGCAAACATCCGCGCCAACAGCAACATACTCGCCCTCTTCCGGGTTCTAATATTACAGAACCATGAAAATTCCGCATTCCCGTTTAACTCTACTTTTCCTTTCAGCCGCCACTGCCCTGGTTGCCCAAACCCCTCCAACCCACTTCGCCTGGAATGGAGATAAAGTTCACGAAATCCGCCTCACATTTAAACAGGCCGATTTTTGGGCCCAGTTAACCAAGAACTACCTGGGCACGGAAGTGCAAGCTGAATATCTCGAAGGCTCCCTGGTATGGGGGCCATACAAGTTCGATTCCGTCGGCGTCCGCTTCAAGGGAAACAGCTCCTATAATCAAGCCCGGACCCTAAAAAAGCCGTTCCGCATCAAACTCAACGAGTTCGTAAAGGGTCAAAAGATCGAAGGGATCGGCGCATTTAACCTCAACAATGGCCTCAACGATCCCAGCCTCGTCCGTGAACCACTTTATTTTGAAATGGCCTCCGCACTCGGCCTGAAGGCACCCCGAACCAACTATGCCGCCCTCTATATTAACGACCAATACTATGGCCTCTATTTACTCGGAGAAGTCGTCAATAGCGATTTTCTGAAGAACTACTTCGGCTCCAAAGAGGACACTGGAAACCTCTACAAAGGGAACATTGGCGCCAATTTTGCCGACTTGGGCGACGACAAAGCAAAGTACAAAGATGTTTGGGAAAAGCAAACTAATGAAGATCTCGATGACTGGACAGATCTGATCGAACTCTGCCGAATCATCGACAAAACCCCCGCCGCCCAACTCAAGGCAAAACTGGAACCGCTGATGGATATCGACAGTGTCTTAACCGCTCTTGCCTTAGACAACGCCACTGTCAATCTGGATAGCTACGTCGGACTTAATCAGAATTTCAACATCTATCGCCGCCCTTCCGACAAACGTTGGGTTTGGGTAGTGTGGGATCCCAGCTTGGCTTTCGGAGCCTTCCCGGGCGGGGCAACTTCCATCCCCGAATTAGCAACTGAATACGTCCAAACCGGCGGTGTTTTTGGAGGCGGTCCTGGCGGTGGAATGCCTGGAGGTCCTGGTGGTGGAATTCCTGGCGGTGGTCCCAGCGCCACACGCCCACTGGCCACTAAACTTTGGGAAATCCCCGAATATAAAGAACGCTACCGCCAGATTTACAAAAACCTGATTGAAAAAATATTCCTCGCCGAAAAGAATATTTCGCGCGCCAACACTCTGCGCACTATGATCCGCCCATACGTTGCCATCGACACGCAATTGCTGAATACATTTGCTGCATTTGAATCTGCCATGACGGACCCTCTTCCCGTTCAAGGAAACCCTGGTGGTGCCATGCCGGGCGGCGGTGGGCAACCCGGCCAACCCGGGCAACCTCCAGCAGGAGGCGGAGGATTGGGCGGAGCCACTGCCGGACTGAAAACCGTTATCGACGGTCGTCTAGCCTGGCTCAAAACACAGTTCGCTCCTCAGACTTTTCTACCGGCCAGCCTCACTGCCACTGTAGCGTCACTTAACTACACCGCCCCAGCCAGTCAGAAGATTGACCTCAGATATACTGGCGTCAACACGCCCCCTACCTGGTCCCTTGTCGCCAAAACTGAAAACGGGGGCAACTGGCTTACACCGAACATCACCGGTGGTGCCTTTCCTGGTTCCTTCCAAATCGATGTCAGCGACAAAGGCCTCGCCACCGGCGTCTACTCTGGCTCGGTTACGGTTTACCTCTCCGGTGCTACACCAGTGGTTATCCCGGTCACCCTTACCATCGGGACCATTCCCACTGCGGCCATAACAGCTGTGGTGAACGCCGCCAGCTACTCTAACGGTGCCATCGCCCCTGGCCAACTGGTGTCTATTTTTGGAAGCAATTTAGGGGTAAATGGGCTCAAAATCACATTTGACGATATTGCTGCCCAGTTGCTCTATACAACTCCGGGACAAGTCGGCGCCATCGCCCCAACCACTTTCGCCGGAAAGACAACAACCAGCGTACAAGCTTTCTACGGGACGCAAACACCTTCGACTGTTAGTAAAGCAGTGGCAGTCTCCGCTCCTGGCATCTTCACATTGAACTCGGCTGGCACAGGCGGCGGGGCAATCATCAACCAAACCGGAACTGTGAATTCAGCCACCGCCCCAGCCGTCAAAGGTAGCATTGTGGCCATTTACTTAACCGGGGCTGGAGTGGCCGGCGGAACGACCACGGTTAGTATTGGAGGCCAATCGGCAATGGTTATTTTTTCAGGAGCCGCTCCAGGAGCCGTTCAAGGACTCTACCAAGTCAACGCCACCATCCCCGCGAGCGTACCTTCAGGTAACCAACCCCTCGTCATTACCATCGGCGGGCAAGCCTCACAGACCGGAGTAACGATTGCTGTCCAATAATCCGAGCCTTGGTATGGTGCGCGGTTGGGTTGCCTCAAGCCGTATCGGTCTATCATGTCAACTCAACTGACGTTTCAAAGCGATAATGAGAAGGAGACAAAGTGAAAAATCTAATCATCGTGTTTATGGCCGCAGCCATTGGGAACGCGCAGCATGCGCACCAAGATACAGGCAAGCAGATGACAATCACCGGATTGGTGGTCGACACTGGATGCTATCTTTCCCATGACACCAAAGGTACAAAGCATGAAACCTGTGCAACTGCTTGTGCCAAGGCTGGTGTTCCATTGGCAATTCTTGAGGAAGCCAGCGGGACGCTCTATCTTCCTGTGGCGGCAGATCATAAAAATCAAAATGCGAAATTGATGTCTTTCATTGAAAAAAAGGTGAAGGTCACAGGAACTATTGTGGAAAAGGGTGGCTTAAAAGGGATCACCATCAAGACAGTTGAGGGGCTAAAGTAAGCCAACCCTACTATCTTCCATTTTCAAATCGCAATGCTGCGGAGTTAATGCAATAGCGGGCACGCGTTGGTTCCGGTCCATCAGGAAACAAGTGTCCCAAATGGCCATCGCACCTGCGGCATAGCACTTCCAGGCGAGAGCCATCCTCTGCTGTATAAACATTCGCCTCGGCGATCGGTGCTATGAAGCTTGGCCATCCGGTGCCGGATTCAAACTTGTCCGCCGACCGGAATACCGCAGTCCCGCAACCGGCGCAGCGGTAAATTCCAACTTCCTCGTGCTTGCTGTATTTACCCATGAAGGCGATTTCAGTGTCTTTCTTGCGAAGCACTGAGTAACCCATGGGAGTAAGTTGCTGTCGCCATTCTTGTTCCGGCAAGATCATTTTGGAGAGCATCGCAGGTCCCATGGGTTGTCCAGTGGAGGCGAATTGCATGATCTCTATCGTCTCGTGTACAGTTGCCGGAACTGGTTCAGCCGAAGAGTTTGATGCAGCACGCTCAGGCTCTTTATTGGAGCAGCCAACGGAAATGCACAAGACGCAAATAGCAGCATGACGGGTCACTATTTTGCTGCCGGTGAGAAGAGTCAGAAATAGAGTACGGTAGCGCATTTAGGGATTGTATCGACGGCTTTCCTTATAAAATAAGACGGTGATTTTGTTGAAAAGGTTATGGATGAGACAACTAAGGCCATCATGTTACTATCAATCCTGTTAATATCAGTCCTGGAGTTAGCGTGACCGGCACAGAAATCGGCCCGTACCGTATCCTCGAAAAGCTTGGTCAAGGTGGCATGGGCGAAGTGTATAAGGCCCGAGACACCCGGCTGAAACGTTTCGTTGCCATCAAAATATTGCAGGATAGCGGACATGCTGATGAGCAGCACAGGCTCCGGTTTCTGCAGGAAGCCCAGGCAGCTTCCGCGTTGAACCACCCAAACATTGTACAGATTTACGGACTGGAATCGGTGGGTGGAGCCGACTGCATTGTCATGGAATTCACCTCAGGCCAAACGCTGGCGCAACTATTGCAGCAAGGTCCATTGCCCATGGATCGCGCAATGAATTACGCAGGTCAGATTGCAGCAGGATTGGCCGCCGCACACGCGGCCAAGATCGTGCACAGGGACATTAAGCCGGCAAACATAATGGTCACAGATGAAGGGTCTGTGAAGATCCTCGACTTTGGATTAGCTAAACTTCAACCTGCCAAGCCCATGGGCGATAGCACCGTAGTTGCAGGACCGGTAACCACTGCCCATTCCATCATGGGAACTGCGGCTTACATGTCGCCAGAGCAGGCGGAAGGCAAAGTTGTGGATGCTCACTCCGATATCTTCTCCACTGGCGCGACGCTTTACGAAATGTTCACCGGGAAGCGTGCGTTCGATGGCGATTCGACGCTCACGGTCCTCAGCAAGATTCTGCGGGAAACCCCAGCGCCGATTCGATCTATTCGCCCGGAGATTCCTAAAGGAATGGAGGAGATCATCAACCGCTGCCTGGAGAAGAATGCCCAGGCCAGGTATGGCTCTGGCCAGGAGCTAGTGCAAGCTTTATCAAGTTTAAACCGTCCAGCCGGCGTATCGGGCAGTAGAAGTACGGCGCTAGCAATGGCTGGACTAATCGTGGTTTCCGCGTTGGCTGGGTGGATGTATTACCGCAATTCGCGAATCCGCTGGACCCGCACCGAAGCATTGCCTCAAATTCGTAAATTGATTGAAAGGGCCGACACTCCGGCAGCTTTCGATTTGACGCGAACGGCGCTAAACATTTCCCCGGACGATCCGGATCTTAAGCACATTTGGAATCAGGTTGCCTATCCCATTTCGATAACCAGCACACCTCCCGGTGCGCAGATTTCCTATCGCCCCTACGGAAAAACCAAAACACCATGGACGCTAATTGGTACCACACCGCTCGAAAATGTAATCGTACCGTTCGCTTACATGAATGTGCGGGTTGAACTGAAAGGGTACCAAACAATGGAACTGGTTGCACTAAGCATGTGGTTGCTCAATTTCAACTTTCAACTTTCGCGGACTGACCAAATACCGGAAGGTATGGTGGCTGTACCTGAAAAGACCTTCTCGATCGGCTACCCACCAAACCCGCCCTTACCTGATTACTTTATGGACAAGTATGAAGTAACGAACGCGCAATTCAAGAAATTTATCGATGACGGGGGCTATCGCGACCAGAAGAAATGGCGTCATTCATTTCTTACGGCGGGGAGTGAGCTTCCCTTCAACCAAGCGATTGAGAAGCTTCGCGACAAGACAGGACGGGAAGGTCCGGCGGGTTGGGAACTCGGAGTCTTTCCCAAGGATCAGGCTGATTTCCCCGTATCCGGTGTGAGTTGGTATGAAGCAGCAACCTTCTGTGAAAGCGTTGGGAAGGCCCTGCCAACAGTCCGTCATTGGCGGCGCGCTGCCAGTTTCAATATGTTTGCCTCCATTTTGATGTATAGCAACTTCACAAATTCCGGACCAGCGAAAGTGGGCGCAAATTCGGGAATCACTCCGTTCGGGGTGTACGATATGGCTGGTAATGTGAAGGAATGGACTTGGAACGCATCGGGGGATCGGCGGACAATTCTGGGTGGTGGGTGGAACGAAACCAGCTACATGTTTACCGATCCAGATGCTCAGGACCCATTTACTCGCGGCGTTTCCTATGGATTCCGGTGTGCGAAATATCCCACGGAGATTCCCCCTGCGTTGTTAGCGCCCATTGTAAGGGGAGGCCGGGACTATTCTAAGGAAAAGCCTGTCGATGACAAGACGTTCGATTCCTTGCGAAGATTGTACTCTTATGACAAGACTCCGCTGGAAGCGAAGACCGAATATATCGACGAATCAAGCGAATTTTGGCGGATGGAAAAGGTAAGTTTTCGAGCAGTGTACGGGGCAGAGCGGATGTTTGGCTATCTCTATTTACCCAAAAATGGCAAGCCACCCTTCCAGACCATTATTTACGCACCAGGAGGCTACGCGGCCCTCATACCCTCAAGCGAAACCGGAATTAAGACGCAAGAATTCAGCTTCCTGCTGCAAACTGGCCGGGCTATTTTCCATCCTGTCTACAAGAGTACATATGAGCGGCGCTTGGCTGCCAACGCCGGTGATAATTTGAAGCGGGAAGCTAATATCCAATATGTCAAGGACGTTTTTCAATCGATCGATTATTTGCAAAGCCGCGCTGATCTTGATCACAACCGAATCGGCTACTTTGGCGTAAGCACGGGGTCCTGGCAAGGAGTCTTCGCTCTTGCACAGGAGCCTCGGGTAAAGGCTGCTGTCTTGAGTGGGGGAGGGTTGCTAGGCGTAACCCTCGCTCCTGAAATAGAACTGTTGAACTTCGCCCCTCGTATCCGAATGCCTGTGATGATGATCAGCGGGCGATACGATTTCGCCTATCCACTGGAAGATTCGACAAAGCCGCTGTTCCGGCTGCTGGGCAGCCCCGAACAGGACAAACGACACTTCTTGTTCGACGGCGGGCACGTGCCCCCAGTGCAGGACACGATGCGTGAAGTTCTAGGCTGGTTCGATAAGTATCTGGGCCCGGTGGAAATTGCGAGCCCGAACAAATAGCAGGACTGTACCTGCCAAGGCTGTCAGCACCAGAGTGCCAGGCTCAGGCACCGGAGCACCCACCGGATTTACTGCGGCAGAGGCACTGATGGCATCCGCTCCGCTCAGGTAAATGAGGCCCTGGTTAAGGTCTAACAAGTTAGTGCCAAGGCTGATAGTTGCAACGCCAGTGGAGTTCGCCGAAAAGACGAGCGTGGCTAGCAGCAGCGGCTCCACGATATCAGCTGCCTGCAAAAATCCAACGGTGGCAACCGCGGCAACTTGCGGTGATCCCGGCGCGAAGGAAGCGGAAATGTCCGTGAACAAACCGCCTGCCGTTGAACTTAGGAACGTCACCGAACCTCCGGTGACGAAAACATCGAAGCCATAGGCCGCCAAAGCATCGCCCACGTGCGGAGCACTGAACACATTCGTCGCCCGAATGGCCACGGAAAAGTTGGAGCCCACAGTTGGCGTGGACAGAATATTGAGCGAGATGACCGCAGCGTTGGCTGGAATAGTAAGTGCCGCCAGGGAAAGTGCGAGGAAAATATATGCTTTTTTCATCATTTGATTTGTTTGTTCCTACTGAAGGAAAGCCTTGTAGTAAGCAGCCCACACACGGTAATCATTCAGAGTGATTTTGCCGTCGCCATCATAATCCATACGGCGATTCGCCGCAGTTAGAGGACGATTAATCTGGGCCACCATCAGCACTTGATCGGTTAAGTTCACGATGCCATCATCATTCAAATCCCCTGGAAGCGGGTTGAAGCCGACTAAGAGTGGATCATGATCGGAAGTGCGGAATGCACCAGTTGTATAGTAGGCCGCCAACTGCGCGGCGGATTTCTGTTGGGTATGATTGCCGTTGCCGTCATAATCGGAATTGTAATCCAGCACAACAGGCTCATCGGCATTGATGTGCCATTCGGAGACGCCGGTGACGAGACGGAACAAAGCAGGGTTGGCCAAAGCGTGATCCAGTGCTCCAGATTCACCGCTGAACAGATAGGAGTAACCAGCAGGATCGCCAAGGGTTGAAACTAAGTCCTTATAAGTTGCATTAGCATTTGCGGGGAAGGCCGCAAAACCACCGCTGGCAGCTTTGGAGAATGTGGTGCTGGTTAGTGCCGAAATAGGATCTTCTTTCAGGTGAGCATTCAAGTCACCCAGAATCAGGAATCGGCGATCCATCGCGGGGGTGGGGTCAGCGGTGGGATTCGTGGCTAGCCAATCGATCAGCGCTGTGGCCATGCTGAGGCGAGAGAGGTTGCAGTTATCCTGGCCATCGGCTAAATCAGGATCGGCTGGAGCGCTGGTGCAAGCGCTGCCCTTCGATTTGAAATGGTTTGCAACAACGGTGAAGTGTTGCAGGGCTGGCTTGGGGCCAGTCAGTAATTGAAATGTTTGAGCAATGGCCGGACGGTTACGGTTAGTAAGTGCGCGCGGATCCAAAGCGCTATCAAGAACTTTGAACAGGCCCACCGGTTGGACTACTGCGGGTTGATAAAGGAAGGCCACCCGGATGGCATCCGTGCCGACAACTCCAGTATCAATGTAAGCCCATTTACCGGGATTCCCGGCATTCAGGCTGTTACCCAGGCCATTCACATCGTTCACCATATCCTGAATGGAAAGGGATGCAAGGTTTTCCAATTCGCTGATGGCTACAACATGGGCATCCAATCCTTTGATTGCTGCGATCACTTTGTCGCGCTGGCGAATAAATTCTGCCTGATTATCGGCACCACGCGCATTGGAGTTAACGGAAGTGTAAGTGGTGAAATAGTTCAACACATTCGCACTAACAGCGCGAACTCTGCCGCCAACAGCGGGAGCAGTGGTGGGTCGTGGATTATCGGAAGGGTTGAAAGCAATGGGGGCCGTCGGGTGAAGGCGATACTTGCTGAAGCCAAAACCAAGCACACCGACAAGTGGTGTGTAGGTGCCCACCCCGTCTACGTTGATGCGATCGCCCAGGCGGGCCGTATTTGCGGCTGTTAAACCACCACCATCCAAAGGATAAGTGGCAGTGGGCAATAAGTTGCCATAAGTCTGATTGCTGCCATCGTCAAGCAGGATGCTGGAAAGCGCATTCAGCGTGGTAACCGCATTCGCAGCAGCGCCGGGCTGGGCAACCTGCGTTCCTGACATAAGTCGTGTGTAAGTCACACCGGGAACATAGTTTGGTACAAAGGCCAAAGTAATTTCGTTAAAGCGGCCCAAATCGTAGTTATCGGTCAACCGCAGTTGTTGTGGAAAGCGCACCAGCATTCCCTCGTACTGTTCCAGGAAAGTAGTGCTGGAGAGTGGGAACGTTACGTCTGTTGGAGTGACGCTGAAACCAGTTCCGCACAGAAGCTTGGCAGCAATGGAATTGATCACCGTTTGATTGAACGTTTCGGCCACTGTGCCACGAACGCGAACGCTATCGCCAATGTTCACGGCCAGTCCCGCGCCTGAATCCTCAATGAAAATCCCTTCTGAAGTAAGTGGGTTCCCATCGGAGGAAGCGGAAGGCTCTTGAAGATAGAAGCCACCGAGCTTCGTTGTGGACTGGAAGCTGCCTGTAACGATTCCTTCCAACTCAACTACGCTGGCAACCAGCGGACTGCTGGCACCAGACCCTTGCACAGCACTAATCAATGTCTTAGCTGCGCCGCATGCCAGGGCAGGGCTTACCGTAAGGTTGATGTTGAAGTTCCCGCTTCGCGGAACATTGTCCGTCACGGTGCAAGGAATGACGTAAGCTTGGGCGGCCGTACCGTCGGCAACAACCGCCGTTCCAGAGAATGTGTTGCCACTGACGGTCATCGATTTGGGATTGCTATCGCCGACCGCACTCAGATTGCAGCTTACTGTAAAGGTGGCAGAAGTTGGATTTGTTCCAGCGACGATGGTTCCGGCAATATTACTGGTGGTGCCTGCCAGAACAGAAGTGGCGGTGCCGCTGGCGGAAGGATTGGTGGAAACACCACCTGTCGGGTTCGGGGTCAGGTTGAAGTCGTCGACGGCCAGGCCATCATCGGAGCCAGTGACATTAATGTCAACCCAGCGGATGCAGAAGCTCTGGCTGGTTGCAATGGTGAGACCGGTGATATCGGCAGTCACAACCAATCGGTTGGCGGCTAAGTTCCCGTCAAGCGCACCGGCCGTGACACTGCTGATTCGTGAGGAAAAATTGAGGGCGGGGACGGCGGTATAGGTGCCGGTGGCAATGCTGGTTGCTCCAACGGAGTAGGCAAATTCCAAACGGTCAGGGCCATTCGATCCGCCATTGCGCCACTGCTCGCCTGTATAGGAGATGCCAAGGGTGGAGATACTAACGCCGGTATTGTTGACGAAGCAGGCTCCGATTAAGGGAGTGAGGCTGCCACTAAGGAGGGTTCCAAAGGCGCGTTCAGTTGATGCGGCGGCCCCGAAGCTGTAGGTGTTTCCAGTAGTACTACTGCCTGTGCCGGTTCCATAGGTGGTATCGGCATTCGTCCCAGTCTCACTGAGCGCCCAACCCGTTGGCAAGGTAGAGGAAGTCCCCGTGTTTGCAAGAGTGTCGAAATTCTGGTTGTAAGTAGCGCCAGGAGTGGTTAGGGGAACCTGAGCTTGTGTTTGGAATGAAAGCAGTGAAATTGCTGTGCAAACGACCGAGAGATAAATTCGAATCAAAGGGAGGCCTCCGTGTATTGGCGCGTAAGTGTATTAGATCGTCTACTCAGATGGTACCAGTGCTTTATGAGTAGAAAATTACGATTCAGTGAAAATTTCCCTACCCCAAATATGGGATGCAAAACATCCCCCAATTTCGGTTTAGCGAATTGTGCAACTATCGGCCGATAGGTTGGTTAGCAGATACAGGAGACTTTACCAAAATGAAAACCTTTTACTACACCATTGCAATCGCAGCTATGGCAGCCAGCAGCCTCGTTGCAGACGAAACAACAAAACCCACAGCACCTGCCACCAAACCAGCCGTTATTCATAAACGTAAGGAAGTTCAGCAAAAACGGATTGCCAATGGAGTGGAGAACGGATCGCTAACGGCCAAGGAAACGGCGAAACTGGAAGCGCGCGAAGTGCACAATAACAAGGTGATTGCTGCTGAGCGTGCAGCCAATGGCGGCACCCTGACCCAAGCACAAAAGCGTCAAGCGGCTCGCAGGCAGAATGCGATTAGTAAGGATATCGCAAAGCAAAAACATGATGCGCAGAGCCAGAAGTAAGTGGTTGAGTTAAGTAGCGGGAGAAGCCGTACGGCTTCTCCCAGTTGCTAAAGGGGGCGGCCGAAGTAATTAGCATTACTGAGCAGATTTTCTAATTCTTAACCCTCGCCTACTTAGCACCGAAAAACGATCCTGCATTTCTTCGCCATGTTCCTCAAGCACTGCCGATGTAGCCGACGCATTCTCTTCAATCTCGCCATCTGAAAGCCGCAAAAGCAATACTCCAAGATGCCGTTCTTTACCGCGAAATACCAGCTCGCCGAAGTCCTTGTCAGCGGTCAGCAATATCGACTTCTCCGCTCGCGCAAACGACAACACGCCGGAATCTGCGATGCCAGGATCAAGCTCGGCGATGTATAGAACGTCGTGGCCATCGCGTCGCAACCTCTCAACGGTTGGACCCTCGACGCTCTCATCGGCCACCAACTTCACGAAGCTACGCGCTCGTGGGGATAAACCACATCAGCGCGCAACGCTTCCTTCGCGAAACCGAGCGCCGCAAGGATGGCTTCATGCGTCAGGCGCGAATGGGCCAGTAGAATTTGCTCCTCGGTCTGGCCGGCCGCCAACTTTTCGAGAATCAACTCTACAGTAATCCGCGTTCCCCGCACTACTGGCTTCCCCATCATCACATTCGGATCGGAAACAATCAGATCGGCGTTCGGCATGGAAATCCCTCCAGGTCCAGTCTAGCGAAACGTTAGCCCAAGTGGCGCGATATGAGGCTGACCGCTTCCAGCCTGCGGGAAGTAGACTTTGGCTCCAGCCAGTTTGGGCATAAGTTAGGCGGCTGTCACTTCGACGACTCGAGTCTCGAAGCCCGAGGCATTCTCCGCAACGACGGCAAGATAAGCCTGAATCGCATCAGCAATGTTGGCCAATGCTTCGTCTTCGGTTTCACCCTGGGATACGCAGCCCGGCAAACCTGGTACCCAAACCGCGACTCCTTCCTCTGACCGCTCCAATGCAACCGTGTATCGCATACCCGTAGTTTACCCCGCTCGTATTTCAGCAAGCCCGTGTTGAGGATGGTTTCGTGACGTGGCCCGCAGTGACGAAAACCTGCCGAACAGTGGGATGGATTAAAATTTACCGAAGCCGCACCTCCAACCACAAGCGGTGCGTAAGGAGTCATCATCACAGCCCCATAAAAAACTGCATTGCAAGAAGGTTTGGGGCTGACCCGAAGGTACGGCACGTGCCTCTTGGTGGGTCTACCTCCGGAGACTTTCCGGTATCGACCTTCTACGTGGTTCGAAGAGGCATTGCCATCCGGGGATCGTTCGTGGGAACTCGGAGCCATCAAGTGGAAGCTCTCTCCTTCGCAAGTCATGCTCAGGCAGTTTCTGAAATCCATCTTCGACCATTTCGAGAAGCAAATGAGGCTCTTGACGGGCTGGCCCAAGGGAAGGTCACGAGGCGTACAGTATTGACGTTCGAATAAGGCGGTATTGTTAGAACAATCGACAGTGCCATGACGACTCCCGAACCAAAGCATGCGGTACCGACGGACGAAGTTCCGCAGCAGAAGCTCGCCACGCCTGCGGCGTCGCACACGGCTACGGACATTCAAGTGTCCGAAGCCGTTCTAGACGGGGCAAAGCAGACGGGCAACGAGTTACTGGAAACTTTAGGAACAAGTCTTGCCGGACTTACCCAGCTTGAAGCGGACCGCCGGGCGCGTAGTTCGGGTCCAAACGAAGTCGCGCAGGAGAAACCGCAAGGTTGGCCCATCCGCCTGCTGAAAATCGTACGTAACCCGTTGGTCATCCTGCTGGCGGTTCTGGCGGCGATTTCCTTTGCAACGGGCGATGCCCGGGCCGGTTCGGTTATGGTGATGATGGTCGCGCTTAGCGTCGGACTGCGGTTCCTCCAAGAAGCCCGTGCCGATGCTGCTGCGGCGAAATTGAAGGCAATGATTCACGTGACTGCCACCGTGATTCGGGACGGCCACGCCAGAGAAATCCCGCTTCGCGATTTAGTACCTGGGGATGTCATTCAACTTTCGGCTGGCGACATGATTCCCGGCGATGTTCGTTTGCTTTCCTCCAAGGACCTTTTCGTAAGCCAGGGGACCCTCACGGGGGAATCGCTCCCTGTAAGGAAATCCAGCGATCCAGAATCCAATCCGGCGAGTTCGCCGACGGACCTCAACAACATCTGCTTCATGGGGACCAGTGTGGAGAGCGGTACGGCGACAGGCGCCATCATCGTCACGGGCCTCCACACCTACTTCGGTAGCATGGCGAGTTCCCTGACGGAAGAGCGCGAGGAAACCAGCTTCGATCAAGGCTTGGATCGATTCACATGGCTGATGATCCGGTTGATGGCTGTGATGGTCCCGCTGGTGTTCCTGATCAATGGCTTCACTAAACAGGATTGGAAAGGCGCCTTCTTCTTTGCCATGGCGGTGGCCGTAGGGTTGACGCCGGAAATGCTCCCCATGATCGTGTCCGTTTGCCTGGCCAAGGGGGCGATCGCAATGAGTCGAAGAAAGGTGATTGTAAAGCGCCTGAATGCCATCCAAAACTTCGGAGGCATGGATATCCTTTGCACGGATAAGACGGGCACGCTCACCGAGGATCGCGTAGTGCTGATGCGGCATTGTGACGTGACAGGTCGCGAGACGGACGAAGTACTGCTGAATGGTTACTTGATCAGCTACTTCCAAACCGGGCTCAAGAACTTGCTGGACAGGGCCATTTTGGATAGTCCGGATTTTCATGCGAAGGCGGCGATTGCGAAATACAAGAAGCTGGATGAGGTTCCATTTGACTTCACACGGCGCATGATGTCTGTGCTGGTTCAGGACCCAACGGGTAAAGCGATTCTGCTGACCAAAGGCGCACCGGAGGAGGTTTTCAAACAGTGTTCCCAGTTCGAACTTGACGGGAAGCTTTCTCCCATGGATCCAGGCCGGATAACGGGCCTGAAGGAAGAGTATGAGAGCCTTAGCAGCGATGGCTTCCGGGTGCTGGCGGTCGCCACGAAGGACTTTGAGGGAAAGACAATCTGCTCCAGGGCCGACGAGCGCGACCTGGTGCTGCGCGGCTATGTAGCGTTTCTGGATCCGCCCAAGAAGACGGCGGCTGGGGCCATCGAAGGATTGCACCAGCATGGAGTGGCGGTGAAAATCCTTACGGGAGACAACCAACTGGTCAGCCGCAAGGTATGCAAAGACGTCGGTCTGCTGCCGGACCCGATGTTGCTGGGGGCAGATGTTGAACATATGTCCGACGCCGAACTAGCGGAGGCCGCCGAAAAGACGACACTGTTCGCACGACTCTCCCCCGCGCATAAGCAGCGAGTCATCCGCGCCCTTCGCGGCAAGGGGCATGTGGTGGGGTTCATGGGTGACGGAATTAATGACGCGCCCGCATTGAGGGCTGCCGATGTCGGCATTTCTGTGGATACGGCAACGGATGTGGCAAAGGACTCGGCGGATTTGATTCTTTTGGAGAAAGATCTGATGGTCCTTGCAGGAGGAGTGATCGAGGGGCGAAAAGTATTCGCCAACATCCTTAAGTACATCCGGATGGGAGCGAGTTCCAACTTTGGGAACATGTTCAGCGTTCTGGGCGCCAGCGCCTTCCTTCCGTTCCTCCCGATGCTACCCATTCAGGTGTTAACGAACAACCTCCTTTACGACTTTTCGCAGCTTCCGATCCCGACCGATAACGTCGACGACGAACAAGTGGCCCGGCCTCGACCCTGGAAGATTGGGGAGGTGAAGCGATTCATTATGTTCATCGGCCCCATCAGTTCCATCTTCGACTACACGACCTTTTTTGTGATGCTGTGGGTGTTCAACTGTTGGGACCCGGCCCGGGCATCATTATTTCAAACCGGATGGTTCGTCGAATCGCTGATGACGCAAACGCTGATCATCCACGTGATCCGTACAAACAAGATTCCGTTTCTGCAGAGCCGGGCAAGCACACCGCTTACGCTGACGACCCTAAGCGTCATGGCATTCGGGATGTGGCTGCCATATTCTCCAATAGCCACCGCTCTGGGATTCACGGCGTTGCCGACGCTCTACTGGCCGATCCTACTGGTGACCATGTTCGGCTACATGGGACTTACGCAACTGACGAAAGTCTGGCTTCTGCGGAGGGGTTGGATCTGAATGCTCCCCCGGACACCGGTGGGACAATCCAAGCATCCAGACAAGCCTCCTGCATCTTATCCGTTGACACTGCTTCTTGAAATGATAAGATTTATGACGCTAGGGCTAAGTTAAAAACCCACGATTTGATCTGGAGCATTCATAAAATGAAACCGTTGTTGCTTGCAGCGTTGTTGCTGTCGATTTCCTGTTCTACTGTGCCGTCTCCTGAGACTTCGGCGACGGTGGCAAAACCTGCCGCCATCATGGGCAATATAGTCAGGGCTGATGCAGCCTTTGACGCATTGGTTCCCAAAGACGCGGAAATTGAAAAGCTGGCCGGTGGTTTCAGTTTCATTGAAGGCCCCCTGTGGCGTCCTTCCAATGCACTATGGTTCAGCGATGTAGTGGGCAACGTTGTTCGTCAGTGGACGCCCGATGGCAAAGTAACCGATATTTTGCGACCCGGCGGCTATGACGGCACCGCATTGCCGGCGGATGGCTACAATGGCCCGAACGGAATGATCGCCGATAAAGATGGCGCGGTGCTGCTTTGCCAGCATGGCAATCGCCGCATTGTGCGCATCAGCAAAGATATGAGCGTGACCACCGTTGTAGATAAGTTTGAAGGGAAAAAACTGAACAGTCCTAATGATATGGTCTACCATTCCGACGGATCGTTGTACTTTACAGACCCGCCTTACGGATTGCCGAAAGGGGATGAAGACCCGGCAAAGGAACTGAAGTTCAACGGCGTCTACCGGCTTGCGAAGGGCAAGCTTCAACTGCTGATCAAAGATATGACTCGACCAAATGGGATCGCGCTTTCTCCAGATGAAAAGACGCTGTATGTGGCCAACTCCGATCCACTGCGCAAACTCTGGATGCGCTACGATGTGGCGGCAGATGGGACTTTGAAGAATGGCAAAGTGTTTGCTGATGTTACTGCGGAAAAGGAAGATGGCCTGCCTGATGGCATGAAAGTGGATGCACAGGGCAATGTGTATGCGACGGGTCCTGGCGGAGTATGGGTGTTTGCAGCGGATGGCAAGCATCTGGGCACGATTAAGCCTGCGGAAGTTCCAGCGAATTGCGGTTGGGGTGACGACGGCAAATCACTGTATATGACGGCTCGCACGGGGTTGTACCGCATCAAGTTGGCGGCGGCTGGGAAGAAGGCGTTGTACTAAATCGAAATCGACTAAGGAGCAAGAATGAAACGAAGATCCTATTTGAAGGCAATGATGGCAGCGGGCACAGTGGCGGTTCCAGTGTGGGCGGCGGATGCAGCGCATCCTATTCTGTTGCACGTGGACCTGACGGTGGACCCGGCTAAAGAAAAAGAGATGCTGAAGAATTTCGAGACTATCTTCCGTCCCGCCGCTTCAAAAATGCAGGGCTACATAGATGTGAAAATGTTGAAGCTGCGTTCCACACTTAAGGGCAAAGCGCCGGCTGGAGTGAATTACCGGTTTGCATTGACTTATCAAAGTGAAGAGTTGCGGCAGAAATGGGTGGCGTCGGACGTGCACCAGAAAGTATGGCCGACCATTGAAAAAACGCTGGCAAACACCAATTACACGGTGATGCTGTTCGATGTGAATTAACGCGAGAAGGAGATCAGCATATGAAGAAGCTCTCTATTGCAGCTCTGTGGATTCTTCCGCTGTTGGCACGCGAGCCATTGGCGCAACGCATTGTTCATACCGATCCGGCAAAGTACCGGACATCGAAGGGTGTGCACAAAGGCGCAGGTCAACTGGATTATTTGGCTTTGTTCGATGCCCATAGTCTGGACACGAACCTGTTTTTTCTACACCGCGGAGTGATTCAACCCAAGAGCGGCATTGGGGCTCATTTCCACAACCAGTGCGAAGAAATGTTTGTAATCTTCGACGGCGAGGCGCAATTTACGATTGATGGGCGCACTTCAACTTTGAAGGGACCTGCGGGCGCGCCTTGCCGTATGGGCCATTCGCATGGGATTTACAATGCCACGGACAAGCCGGTTCAGTGGATGAATATCAACGTTTCCGCGATGAAGGGCACTTACGATGCTTTTGATCTGAGTGACTCTCGTGTGGGTGCGCCGCTGGACGCAATCCCGACGTTTATGACCATGCAACTTGATCGTTTGTTATTGCGCAATATTCCCGGCATGAGCGCAGGCAAGGAGGAAGTGCAATATCGGCGGGCATTGGATACGCCGGTGTTCAGCAGCCCATGGTCCTATGTGGATCACCTGGTAGTGCCGCCTGGGGGTTCTACGCGGCCTCATCTTCATCGGGAAGTAGCGGAATTCTATTATGTGATGAACGGAGAGGGCGTAGCGAATGTAGGGGGCGAGACTGCGCGGATCCGGGGTGGAGATGCGATTCCCATTCAGTTGAATGACTCGCATTCGTTTGAGAACTCGGGTACGCAACCTTTGGAGTTTCTGATTGTAGGTGTTTCTCGCGATAGTAATAGACGGGTAGATAGCGTGGATGTAACAGTCGCGCGCCGCCCAGGGAACTGAGGTGAACTATGAATGTTACTCAAAGCAAAACCACACGCCGCTCGGCATTAGCCGCATTGGCTGGAGTAGGTTTCACGCCACTGCCTGCCAAGGCAGCAAAGAAGGCCACCGCGTTTGCCCTGATTGGCGATCGCTATCATAACTCCGATTACATTCGGACTGGACTTACGCGGACGGTGGCCAGCCAAATGGGGGTCAGCGTGGACTTCACCGATGAGACCTCGCTGTTGAATGCGGAAACACTGGATGGGTACAAAGTGTTGATCGTGTTGCGCGATGGGATGATTTGGCCTGAGGGCTATGGCGGCGATGAAAGCACCAACGCGGCTTGGGTTGCTACGGGGCGTCCTAAATTGGTTTTTGATCCCCCGCTGCCACAAGGCAAAGCTTCGTCAAAATTTTGGATTAAACCTGAACAAGGCAAGGCAGTGCGGCAGTTTGTAGAAGCAGGAGGGTCGGCGTTATTCCTTCACAATACAACGCACGTCGGCCTAACTGATCCTGATTTTCGTCATGTATTGGGTGCTGCATATACCGGCCATCCTCCCATAAGAACCTTCAAAGTAAAGGTGACGAATCCCAATCATCCCATCACAAAAGGCGTGAAGGATTTTGTGGTTACCGATGAGCAGCACTATATGACTTATGACAAAGACCCCAAGTTCCTTTTCCTGGAAACGGTGAACGAAGAGGGGCTGACGTTTCAAAAGTACGGTGCGACTGCTCCAGGGGGCTGGTCGTATGATTACGGCAAGGGCCGGGTCTGCTATATGTCACCGGGCCATATGCTGAGTGACTTGTGGAACCCTGAGTATGTGAAGTTACAGCACAATGCCTTAAGGTGGATTATGGGGCAGAAGAGTTAGTAACTCTCACTTACCTGGCCGCATCCAAAGCGAATGCAGTGATGCTGTCGTCCGTTACAGGGTTATTAAAGAACCCTCCACCTGTGGAGGCGATCACGACATATTGGCGGCCATCCTGACCTTGATAAGTCATCGGAGTGGCTTCGGCGGCACCGGCCAGTTTTATGGTCCAAAGCTCCTTGCCGGTTTTGGCGTCAAAGGCGCGGAAGCGGGCATCGTCGGTTGCACCTACGAATACCAGTCCGCCGGCAGTGACGATAGTTCCACCGTTTCCAGGGCGGCCTGTTTTTTGCTTATCAGCCGGCAAGCTGTCGGTAACGCCGAGCGGAACTCGCCAGACAAATTCACCTGTGTTCACGTCCACAGCAGTCAACTGTCCCCAAGGCGGCTGCTGGCAGGGGAGTTGCTGCGTTGAACCATTTTTTCCAGGAATACTAAAGCGGCCGCCGCCAATGCCTTCGTAAGGACCACCGGGATCGACGCGATTTCCCATGCCTCGCGCAATGGCCCGGCCTTCGTTCACATCGTGATCCTTCACGCCGGTGATTTGACCCAAATCGTTGGAATTGATGAACAGATATCCCAGTTGGGGATTGAAGGAAATTCCACCCCAATTCACTCCACCATGATTGCCTGGAAAACGAACTCCCATGCGGTTGTAGCTTACTGGAAGGTATGGCCCACCAGTTTGCAGATCTTTGAGGAGCGCTTTGCACGCAGCTTCTAATTCAGGTGTGACGGTGGCGACCTCAGTAGGCTTGAAAGACATTCTGGACAAAGGCGGCGGCTTGAGTGGGAACGGCTGCGTTTTCGAGGTCCGTTCCAGCGGGACTTCACTTTGCGGCACTGGGCGTTCCTCCACTCCGTAGATTGGTTTGCCTGTAACTCGATCGAGCAAGAACAAGAGCCCAACTTTGTTGATGACGGCCACAGCAGGAATGGTTTTCCCGGCCCGCTTGACGTCCAGCAGCACTGGTGCAGCGGTCAAATCATAGTCCCAAATATCATGGTGCACAATCTGGAAATGCCAAAGATATTTTCCAGTATTCGCATCGGCGGCAACAATACTACTGCTGAAAAGATTGTCCCCTGCCCGGTCGCCGCCGTACTGATCAACGGAGGGAGCGCCGAATGGCATGTAGACAATTCCACGTTGCGCGTCGACGGTAAGAAAGCCCCACACATTAACCCCGGAGCGGTTCTTCCAACTATCGACAGCCCACGTGTCGTTATACTTTTCACCGGCGCGGGGAATGGAATGAAAGGTCCATGCCAGTTTGCCCGTATGCATGTCCCAGGCGCGAATATCGCCAGCTGGTCCTAGCGGCGGATTCTCCTGTGTGGTGCCGCCGGCGATGACGAAATTTTTGAAAACGATGGGAGGCGAAGTTAGGCCATTGCGACCGGGAAGACCTTTCATGATTTCTTCGGTATTCAGTTTCACTATGCCGTTGTCGCCAAATTGCAAATTGGGTTTCCCGGTTTTTGCGTTGATCGAAAACAACCGGCCGTCTCCTGAACCGAAGACAATTTGAGCGGGCGTGCGCGCATCACCAGACCAGAATTCAACGCCGCGGGTGGAAGGCCCACCACCACCGGCAAGCGCGTAGGCCCATATTTCTTTGCCTGTAGTGGCATCCACGGCCACAATGCGGCCATAGGGAGTGGACATGTACATGATCCCGTTAATCACCAAAGGAGTAACGGTGCTTGGGTAGAAACCGTTGGCACTACGCCGGGGCCGGAACCCTTCGGGGACATCACCAACCGGAGTATCTGGAGTGGTAGCAGCGCGGACTGGAACCGGGGCTTCAACTGCGCCGGCAGGCTTCATATGATAGACCCAAGCCACTTTCAGCTTATCCACATTGGAGGGCTTGATTTCTGTCAGTGGTGAAAAACGCGTGCCGTTAGAATCGTGCCCGTAAGTAGGCCATTCCTTGGCGAGGTCGGTAGTTTTATTTGTCTGAGCAAGTGCAGACCAAGCCAGTATTAAGAGGCCGGTGGAACTAAATATGGTAGGTAGGGCGCGTTTCATTATTGATATCCGATCTCAACGAGATCATGGTCAAGATCGATTATCCCAAAAACGGCAGCAGACAAAGGGTGAGACTGAGAACCTTGAAAAGGGCCGCCAATTGGACACGGGAGACTGACAGCTCGCATAGGGCAACGAATTGGTTTATGGGATGTTCTGTAGCTTGCTCGCAGTAGGGACGGTCCTCACGGACCGCCCGCACAGATCCGTACGTGCGCGATTAAACCGAGGGATGGAGTGGGGCTGGGGCAGCCAGCAGTCAAGCAGTCGAGTCACCCGGTCCGCCTTCAACCGACCCTTTTGGCTGCGCCTATCCAGCGCACGCCAGTACCGTCCAATGCGTTCCCGAAACAAGCACAAGCTAGCCCAGTTTCCCGACACCGCGTGGTATTGGAAATACCCGGTGAGTGTGTGTTCGCGATGCCGAAGTACGTCTGCCTGTCAAAATTCCACGTGAAAGTTATAATGGGTCCTGGATGAATCTTGTTTCACGGACGCTTCTTGTCAACTTGCTGTTCTGTTCTCCTGACTTGCTGGCGCAACCCTCGCCCGAAGCCGCCCGCACCGCATCTATCGAAGCTACTAAGAAAGCCATTCAGGCGGAGTGCAATAAAGCAGCCAATGGCGATTGGATGTTGTGGTATGAAATGCTAACTCCATTCCGCACAGCAATACGGCCGCGGGTTGACGCCGCAGTGGACAACCCGCGGCATTCTGAAAATAATCCCGCCTACACATACGGCATCATGCGTTGGCTCACTGACCCCAATCAATATGTGCACGCCAACACTGCCATCACTCTTGGCTTCGTGGGTGATAAAGGTCCCCTGGTTTGGGCAAAGAAGACCCCCATGATCAATATTGCCGTAATGATGAAATCGTGGCTTGCCGCCCGTGGGATCGATTTGATTCTAGTCCCCGTTCCCGTGAAGGCTGAAATCTACCCAGACAAGTTGATTGCCGATCAGAAGCTGTTACCGGAAGATTTGAACGTCATCCCTCATATGCGAAGGCGCTATCTTGAATTTCTGAATGCCGGAGTGGAATTGATTGACCTATATCCACTTCTGATGAAGGAGCGGCGCGAATCAAACGAACCAATGTATATGGTTGCGGACACACATTGGATGCAGAAGCCGCAAAGGATCGCAGCCGAACAAATCGCCGCCCGCTTGCAACGCTATTCTTGGGTTCGTACCGCACAGGCAGCCCCCGCTCGCTATTCCGAAGTGATAGAACGCGACAGGCCCACCAATGCCATGTTTTGGGAATGGCTGACCCCCGCAGAGCGCAAAGCAATTGAACCGCTAAGGCTGGAAAGCATCTACAAAGTTGTGGGAGCGCAAGGCGGCAGCGAAGCGGTGGTAGAAGCAGCCGACTCCCCTGTATTGCTGGCCGGCGATAGCTTCACCAGTTACGACTACCCAATGCAAGCGGGCATTGTTGGCCTGTTGGCAAAAAAGCTGAACCAACCAATTAGTCTAAAGCGCGTGGCCGGGGCCTTGGATGGCATCTTCAAAGAAATGTTCAGAGACCCTTCCCTGTTGAAGGGGAAAAAAGTAGTGGTGTGGATGCTGAACGACGAACCAGTTGGCCGAGGTGACATGTGGCCAAAGAATTTTGCACTGCCACGCTCATAAGTGATTGGCTATAATTACTGCCAGGGTACTCCCTTTTTGCTTGCATGCCTCGCCGTTCTTCAGCATCCATCAGCCTTGTGTTAGTAAGTGCAGCGGCATTAACCGCATGTGGCGGAAATACCACCGCCATGCGTCGCGATCTTTATAAATCTCTTGCAAATTGCGAACAGGAATGGGGAGTGGGTACCGTCCAATGCGAACCATCGGCGGCCGCGGGCCATGGGTCCGCAAACGGCATGGTGGGGCACTATTGGGGTCCCTATTATAGAGGAGCCCGTTATGGCGAAAGCATTCGCGCCGGCAGCCGCGCTGTCTCCTCCAGAGCTGTCGCCCGTGGTGGATTTGGATCCCTTTCCTGGAGCCGCTCCAGCGGAACTTGATGGAGCGTGAACTTCTGACGCCGCGGACCGATTGGCCCAATCAGTTCGATCAACTTGGCTTCCATTTTCACAGTCTGGGGGACGTTTACTGGGACGAATCAGCCTGTTATCGCTTTTCATCCAGCGAGATCGATTGCATTGAAGAGGCAACCTGGAAGCTGCACGAACTTTGCATGCAAGCAGTAGATCACGTGATTTCAAACCGCGCCTTTAAGCCCTTTGCCCTTCCCGATTGGTTCCTTGAATACTTGATAGATTCCTGGGAAGCGGATTCCCCTTCCTTGTTTGGGCGATTTGATTTGTCTTATGACGGTACGCATCCTCCGAAGCTTTTGGAGTACAACGCAGATACGCCAACATCACTAATTGAAGCCAGCATCGCTCAATGGAACTGGCAGCGGCAAGTTTTTCCTCAATACGACCAGTTCAATTTGATTCACGAAAAACTGATTGCCCATTGGAAACAGTTGCGCACGCAACTGGATTCCCCTGTCTACTTCGCTTGCGTTAAGGAACATCCTGAAGATCTTGGAAATATTGAGTACCTTCGTGACACCGCAATGCAAGCCGACATCGACGGTCGGCAAATTTTCGTCGAGGACATTGGTTGGTCCGTCGATCAACTTTGCTTTGTCGACTTGGAAGAAAATCCAATCCACACTTTGTAAGTTATACCCTTGGGAATGGATGGCGAATGAAGAGTTTGGTCCACTGCTTCCAGGCACTCGATTGAAGCTGCTGGAGCCTGCCTGGAAGACGTTACTAAGCTCAAAGGTAATTCTTGCTGTGCTCTGGGAATTGAACCCTGGACATCCAAATTTGCTGCCATGCTATTTGGAAGAAAATTTGGCACCGGCGCAATATGTGAAGAAGCCACGCTTTTCACGCGAAGGGGAGAATGTGGAAATTCATGCAAGCCATGGCATCATCAGCCAACCAGGAAGTTACGGAGTGGAAGGATTCGTTTACCAAGCCTACGCCCCGCTCCCGGATTTTGAGGGAAACTTTCCAGTGATCGGCTCGTGGACAATAGGGGGAGAGGCGGCGGCCATCGGCATTCGCGAAAACCGCCAACAAATCACCACTAATACCAGCCGTTTTGTGCCACATTATTTTAATTGAAATCGGGAGAACAATATGGAAATCCTAAAACTATCAATCGCTGGCATTCCAGCATTTGCCACTCATCTGATCGCGTCCCTGCTGTTATTGGCGCTGTTCCTATTGATCTACATTTACGTCACCCCATACCGGGAAATCCAGTTGATCCGCGAAGGCAATTCGGCAGCCTCTATCAGCCTTTCGGGAGCGATGCTGGGTTATGCAATCCCGTTGGCTTATTCATCGGCGCAGAGCGTCAATCTGGCAGACATGATTCTGTGGGGCGGAATTGCATTGGTGACCCAACTGGCAGTTTACGGAGTTGTCCGGATATTCATCATCCCCGATATTTCAAACGCAATCCAAGAAGGAAAAGTTGCCCAGGGCATGTTTCTAGGGGCTCTTTCTTTGGCTACAGGGTTACTGAATGCCGGATGTATGACTTACTAACTATGTAGTGTTCAACTTGGCGATGGCCGCACGGTTTACCTTTGACTGCGGGCAACCATGCACCATGCGTGTCCACCGTGCGCCGTAATGTACGGCTGCTGGCTCCAGATGGTACCGCATCGCATCTTCTTGCTCGCCAAATTCCACCTTCGCGGCTCCGCTCCGACCCTCCTCACCTCCGGACCATGCGGGAACCGCATCCGGCGATGAGGAGAGTTATTTTGTGGTTTATTGAATCACCAGGACTGTCCCGGCCGGAGACGTGAATCCATTGATCGTTATCAGGATAGGAACAGTTCCTGAAATCCCCAGAGGCAGCCGGACATTAATCTGATTCACCCCTGTTACTAATCCCGGGGCCGCGCCGATGAATTCGATGACGGCGTTTTGCCCGTTCACGAGGACGCTTGCTGGTCCGGTAATTCGCAGCAGTTGATTAGTGGGCGAAACCGAGCCGGTTATTCCGGATGGGCTGGTCACACCAAGACCTGTTGCATAGAACGTAACCACACTACCCTGTACTGCCGGGCGCGTATCATTGGTCCTTGGACCATTCACAGTTCCATCCTGATTGATTGCTGCCACCTGGTCTCTACCAGTGCTATTGAGCGTGAACAATCCTGGGGTCACACTATCGACGCGAACTATGATTGGAGCCGAGGGAACGCCATTGTATTCCACCACCACATTACTGGTGAGCCGTCCGGCAATTTCCCACGGAACGGTGGCGTTGATTTGCGTCGCCGAAACGAAGATGGGTGTTCCGGGAATGTTGTCGAACAAAACGCGAACTCCCTGCAGCCGCGAATCCACCGAGCCGGAACTGTTCAGTGTGAATAATCCGCCATTTGACGGATTGACTGGCCCAAGGTTCGTACCTTTAATCGTGACCAATTCCCCTGCCGCAATAGGGCCGGCAACGTTGCTGGCAGTGTTGGCAATGGTTAGCAATTGAGGCGAAGGCACTGCGGCAACGGTCAGCGTAACGTTGACCACTTGCGGCGTGTTAGAGCCGAATGCCGTAAACGAAATGGTCCCGCTGTAGGTACCTGCTGCCAGGCCCTGACTGTTGGCCAATACGGTGACGTCTCTCGGCGCAACTCCAGAAGCTGTATCCACCGATAGCCAACCGTTTGGCACGGATGTGACCGTTGCCGAATAGCTGATGGATGAAGGGCCGGACAAAGTTACCTTCTGGGAAGCCGGCGAAGCGGCTCCGGCGGTTGCGTTGAAGGAAAGCGATGTTGGTGAAATCATCAACACCGCTTGTGACGTGAGTACGGAAAGACTGACCGGAATGGTGATTGGTGCGGTTCCCGCGTTCTGGAAAGCCAAAACAATTTGCGCCGTATACGCAGTGGCGTTAGCAGGGAGAGAGTTGGTCTTCACTCGAACTGTCAACGTTTGATTGGCGGCTCCACTGGTGGGCAGCACCTCCAACCAATCTCCGCCGGTGATTGGGTTCACTGATGCCGTAAAAGTGGCTGCGGCCCCTGCGGTTGTGCTCAAGGCCAGCGTTTGCGCTGCCGGCAATGTCCCGCCCTGCACTTGTGTAAAGTTGAGCGATGTTGGGCTGACAGTCACCACCGTCGAGGAAGTGATGGTAAGAGTGATGGGAATCACAAAGGCCTGGTTCGTCAAGCCTCCGGGCAAACTTGTGGAAGAAATGGTAATTTGGCCAACATAAGTTCCTGCAGACAGCCCGCCGGTCAGAATCGTCACCACCAGATTGCCTGGCGTGCCTCCCGTTCCAGGTCCAACGGTCAGCCAAGTGCCTCCGCTGTTGGTAGTAGCATAGGCCACGAAGGCCACCTGAGTATTGGGATCTGTGCTGGTCAGGGAAAGGAAACGAGTCAGAATCCCGGAACCTGCTGCACCTTGCGGCGCGGTCTCAAACCCGAAGCCCGCTTGGACACTAACCCGCAATTCGGCGGCAGCGGAAACTGCAACCACTACGGGGATGGTCAGTGGCGCTGGAGCTCCGGCATAATTCACTGAAACTGTGCCACTGCACAGTCCAACAGGCATGCCTACTGCGTTTACATTGACTGTGATTGTGGTTGGTGTGGTGGATTGCGATGCGAAAGCCGTCAACCAGTTTGATCCGCATGTGCTGGTGGCCGAAGTAACCGTTATGCCGGCTGGTTGGCCAATACTCAGAATTTGCACGGATTGCGAAGGTGGAGATGGCTGATTAGTCTGATAACTAAAGTACAGATTGCTGGGAGCGGCAATCACTTGCACGGGGCTGGTGATGGTGACCGATACGGGAATTCGAATGCTGTAGTTATCCCCGTTTGAGGGCCGTAAAATCAAGGTTCCAGTGGAGGTCCCAACACCTAAGCTGCTGGTGTTCACACGCGCAGTCACCTGAGCCGGAGTGGTTGCCGAAGAAGCAATCGCTGAAAGCCACGGGACGTCGGATGTGGCAGAGAAACCCACTTGCCCTCCGGAGGCACTAACGTTGATGGTCTGGTCCGCTGGGTTTTGGCCGGCGAAAGGACTCGTAAAAGTTAACGAATTATGACTCGCCTGAATTACAGGATTGTTACTAATCACCAGCGAAACAGGGATAGAAGGCAATGGCGAGCCGGCAAAAGGTGTGATGACTACCGAAGTGTTGTAAGTGCCCGCGGGCAATCCAGAGGGTGCAGGCGACAACGTTATGGAGGAAGGGGATCCAGTGGATGCAGTTCCGTTTAAGGGGCTCACCACCAGCCAGGCAACTCCTGGATTTACACTCACAGAGAATGGAATGGCATTGCTGTTGGAACTAACTGTTAGAGTTTGTACTGCAGGAAGGGCAGTTCCGGTTTGATAGATAAACGTCGCAGG
>JAYTTF010000094.1:0-27549 GCA_043745195.1 Bryobacterales bacterium
GCTTCTGTCCACATCAAAACTAATCGATCGCATCCACACATTCCTGAATCGAACCGAACGCAGTTTCCTTAAACTACTCAGCGAATTCCGAAAACTGAATTCTGAAAGTTTGCCACCAAAACCAATTGTTCGAAACAAACCCAAATCCAAGATCGCCGTTTCCCATAAGGTTGCCCCGTCCTCATTCTTCCGAACAATTTCGCCGCCCTACACCCGCTCCGAACCAAAAGTTGGCCGCAACGAACCTTGCCCCTGCAAATCAGGCCGAAAATACAAGCAGTGCTGTTTGCAAAACGAACCCAATTCAAGTTTTTCTTGAACTGGTATCCAGATATCGGCCCTTGCGAGAACCGAAAGCTTACGTCGGAACTATCGCTTTTAAGCGAAAGATGTGGAAGACTGGACCTGGAAGAATGGAAGACCTGCCAAAGTTGCGTCTTTGCAACCCGCCGTGCTACCATTCTTAAAGTTGGGAGGCAGTGGCTGTACGCGCTGTCGCTTGTACCACACACACCATGGCAAGAAAACAAGGCAAAAAGTATCTAGCTGCCGCAAAGCAGGTAGATGCATTAAAGTCATACTCGCTTACAGAAGCGGTTCCCCTCGTTCAAAAAATCAAATTCACCAAATTTGACGAGACGGTCGAAGTCCATCTGCGCTTAGGCGTAGACCCCAAGCATGCTGACCAAATGGTCCGCGGCACTGTGGTTCTTCCAAATGGACTCGGCAGGTCAGTCAAGGTATTGGTGATCGCATCCGGCGACAAAATTCGCGAAGCTGAAGCGGCTGGTGCTGACTTCTTCGGCGGCGAAGAAATGGTCACCAAAATTCAGGCGGAAAACTGGCTGGCTTACGATTCCGTAATCGCCACCCCTGATATGATGCGCAGCGTAGGCAAACTGGGTAAGGTGCTGGGACCTCGCGGTCTTATGCCCAACCCCAAAACCGGCACCGTTACCACCGATATCACCAAGGCAGTTACCGAAGCCAAGGCTGGTAAAGTTGAGTTTCGTGTCGACAAAACGGGTGTTATTCACGCACCTGTCGGCAAGGTCAGCTTTTCCACCGAAAAGCTTTTCCAGAATGCCGCCAGTCTGATTTCGGCCGTGGTTCGCGCAAAACCTGCCGCTGCCAAGGGTAAATATGTGCGCAGCGCAACCATCTGCTCCACCATGGGGCCGGGAATTGTGTTGGACACAACGGAAATGAATGCCACTAAGGTAGCGCAGTAAGAAAGGAATCGTCACATGAAGAAGAAAGCAGATAAGCACAAGGATGGGGTAGATCTTCACCAGAAATTGGAAGATGCCAACCATCTGTTTCTGGCCGGCTTTGAAAAAATGACGGTGAGCCAGGATTACGCGTTACGCAAAGCGGTTCGTGCAGCAGGCGGCAGCTATCAGGTTATTAAAAATAACGTGGTGCAAAAAGCAGCCGAAGGTACCGGTAAAGAGCCTTTATTTGAAAAGCTTGCCGGAATGACATCACTTGCTTCCACAACTGGTGATCCGGTTGCCCTGGCTAAAGCGTTGACGGTTTATGCCAAGACCAACCCAGCCTTTACATTTAAGGCCGGTATGGTGGAAGGGCGCGTCGTCAATGTGGCCGGTATTCAAGATATTTCCAACCTTCCTTCCAAGGAAGAGTTGTATTCCAAGATTCTCTGGTTAATCAATTCCCCAGCGCAGCGTTTGGTTACCGCCATCAATGGTGTGGGCCGCAATCTGGCTGTTGTTATCGATCAGGGCGTCAAAGAGAACAAGTTTCAGGCCTAACGCTTCAACGCGCGCTGGCTAACCGAAAAACGTAGTTTTACGAAATTTATTTAACGAGTTCAGGAGTTTTACAAGACAATGGCCGACATCAATGCTATCGCAGAACAGATTCAAGGGTTGACGCTGCTCGAGGCTTCCCAGCTGGTGAAGATGCTCGAAGAGAAATTAGGCGTATCAGCCGCAGCTGCCTCAGTGGCTGCAGCCCCCGCCGGCGGCGGCGCTGCTGCCGCACCAGTCGAAGAGAAGACCGAATTTACGGTTGTGCTCACCGGCGTTGGCGCAAACAAGATCAATGTCATCAAGGTTGTCCGTGAAGTCACCAGCCTCGGCCTCAAAGAAGCCAAGGACCTGGTTGACGGCGCACCTAAGACAATCAAGGAAGGCATCAACAAGGAAGAAGCAGAGACAATTAAGAAGAAGTTTGTCGACGCCGGCGCTAGCGTCGAAGTCAAGTAAACAAGCTTCCTATTTCTAAGCTCAAAAAAAACGGCGCTGGCGGTTCCCTGGGTGGGGAGCCGCTGGCGCTATCCCATTTCACCACCCATCTAAGTACTAATACGCCCCGGCTAAGGTTTTTTCCTTACGAAGCTACCGCATATAGTTCTACTCCTTGCCCACGTTTGACCAAGGGCTCCGGAGTTTGGTACTATAACTGCAATAGCCGGAGCCGGACCGGATTGCGCCTGTGAATACATCTTTACGCCCTTCTGCCAGCAGTTTGCCTCAAACTGTCATCGAGCTTTCTATGCCTGAACCCACCTTGGCAGAAGTGTATCCGAAATTAAACAAAGATAATTTACTGTGCCTTCCCGATCCGCTAACCAATTTTGGTTGGACTTCAGACCGGCGTTCTTCATCAAACGTTGATTTTTGACGTGTTGATGACGTTTAAAGTTTGTGTCCGGCAAGGGTAGTCTGTTTCCGCCGGCAGTTGTGCCGTTGCATATAGGAGTGGACGAACGAAAATGAGTAACACGGCAATTTCCAATATTCGCGAGCGCGTCGATTTCTCGAAGATCAAAACTTCGGTTCCGATTCCGAATTTGATTGAAGTGCAAAAGCAGAGCTATGCTCGCTTTCTGCAAATGGAGCTGCTGCCTCCCGAACGAGACGATTCTGGCTTGCAGAGCGTTTTTTCCAGCGTATTCCCTATCACCGATTTCCGCGGTTTATCGCAACTGGAATTCGTTGATTACGCAATCGGTAACTGGGAATGTAAGTGCGGCAACCTGAAAGGGCTGCATCACCTCCGTTCCACTTGCCGCAATCCAGCCTGCGGCGCTACCATCCGTACCGATCCTTTCCATGCCGGTGAAGTGCTTTGCCACAAGTGCGGCACCTTCAATAAGAACATTGTCACTTTTTGCAACCGTTGCGGCGATCCCGTCGGCTTGCAGTTGAAGTACGACGTCCCGGAATGCGAAGAGCGCGGTATGACCTATTCCGCTCCTCTTAAAGTAACTATCCGCCTCACTGTATACGATAAGGACCCCGAAACCGGCGTCAAGACAGTGCGTGACATCAAAGAACAGGAAGTGTTCTTTGGTGAAATTCCATTGATGACCAACAACGGTACGTTCATCATCAACGGCACAGAGCGTGTAATTGTCAGCCAGTTGCATCGTTCGCCCGGTGTATTTTTTGAAAAGGTAGCTGCCCAAGGGTATTACCTGGGTAAGATCATTCCGTATCGTGGAAGCTGGGTTGAATTTGAGTACGACAACAAGAATCTGCTCTACGTCCGTATTGATCGCAAGCGCAAGTTCTACGGCAGTGTGTTCCTTCGCGCATTAGGCATGAAGTCCGACGAACAGATTCTGCGCACTTTCTATACCGATACGCACACCACATTAAAGATCAAGGACAAGAAGCTAATCTGGTTAACTTCTGAATCCGGTCGCGGTGCATTGCTCGGTCTCAAACTGTCTCACGCCATCAGTGCCAAGTCTGGGGATACGATTGTTCCTCAGGGCCGCAAAATCACTAACAGTGTTTTGAAAGATTTGGCCAAGGCCAAGATCGAACAGTTTGAAGTCGCTTCCAATGATTTGGAAGGCGCATTGGTAATGGCTGATGTCATCGATATGGAAACCGGTGAAATTCTGGTGGAAGCCAACCAGGAATTAACCGCATCGCTTCTAACCAAGTTGATGGACGCCGGCATCGAAAAGCTGGAGCTTTTCTTCCCTGAACGCGACGACGTGGGTAACGTCATTGTTTCCACGCTTCGCAAGGATCCTATCAAGACTCAGAACGACGCGCTGCTGGAAATTTACCGCAAGCTGCGTCCAGGCGATCCGCCCACAGTCGACACCGCGACTCAATTGTTCCAGGGTATGTTCTTCGATGCCCGTAAGTACGATTTATCGCGCGTCGGCCGCATGAAGTTCAACATCAAGCTGCACGATAAAGCCGATCATTCCTCAGAAAGCTGGAAGTCCGATCCAAAGAATGAGGGCCGCAATCCGCTGGATCGCCGCACTCTCGATGGAGACGATTTCGTTTCCACCATCCGCTACCTGATGCGCCTGCGCAAAGGTATCGGACTCGTCGACGACATTGATCATTTGGGTAACCGCCGTGTTCGTGCTGTTGGTGAATTGCTGGAAAATCAATTCCGCATTGGTTTGGTTCGCATGGAACGCGCCATTAAGGAAAAGATGTCGGTGTACCAGGAAATGTCCACCGCCATGCCTCACGACTTGGTTAATGCCAAGCCCGTTATGGCCGCCATTCGCGAATTCTTCGGTTCCAGTCAACTTTCGCAGTTCATGGATCAAACCAATCCATTGTCGGAAATCACCCACAAACGGAGACTCTCCGCTCTTGGACCTGGTGGTCTTTCCCGTGAACGTGCAGGCTTTGAAGTCCGCGACGTTCACCCCACTCACTACGGTCGTATCTGCCCCATTGAAACTCCTGAAGGCCCGAACATCGGTCTTATTTCATCACTGTCTTGTTTTGCGCGCATCAACGAATACGGCTTTATCGAAAGCCCTTACCGACGCGTAATTGAAGGCATCGTTGTAGATGAAATCAAGGTGTTGAATCCTGGCGATACTTCTACCAAGGTGAATCAGGTTGTCCCACGCGTAGAAATGGAGAAAATCAATTCTGGTCTCAAGGCTGGCAAACATCCAGCCGAAATTGAAGCCCATTGTGATTACCTTTCTGCCTGGGAAGAAGACAAATACATCATTGCCCAGGCAAACGTGAAGCTGGATCCGGTTGGTAAAATTACCGATGATCTGGTGAACGCCCGCCAGCAAGGCAACTTTGTTCTTATTCATCGTGAGGAAGTTCAGTACATGGACGTCAGCCCGAAACAGCTTGTTTCGGTTGCCGCCAGTCTGATTCCATTCCTTGAAAACGATGACGCCAACCGCGCCTTGATGGGTTCCAACATGCAACGCCAGGCAGTTCCGCTGCTGCGTGCTGAGGCGCCTTTCGTAGGTACAGGTATGGAGCGTGTTACTGCTCGCGATTCCGGTGCTGTGGTCATTTGCAAGCGCGCCGGTATTGTCGATTCGGTCGACAGCGAACGCGTGATTGTACGTGTCGACGGCTCCTCCGCACACGAAGGCCAGATGTCGCGCGAAGTGGGTTCGGACATCTATACGCTGATCAAATTCAAACGTTCCAACCAGAACACCTGCATTACGCAAAAGCCAATCGTAAAGCTTGGCCAACGCGTAAAGAAGGGTGATGTGCTGGCGGATGGTCCTTGTACCGAACTGGGCGAACTTGCTCTTGGCCGTAACGTGCTGGTGGCCTTCATGCCCTGGCGCGGTTACAACTTTGAGGACGCCATTGTGGTTTCCGAAAAGCTGGTGAAGGAAGATTACTACACTTCGATTCACATTGAAGAGTTGGAAATTGAATCTCGCGATACCAAGCTGGGACCTGAGGAAATCACTCGTGATATTCCAAACATCTCAGAGAGCTTCCTGCGGAACCTGGACGAAAGCGGAATTATCAGAGTGGGGGCCACCGTTAAGCCGGGCGACATTCTTGTCGGCAAAGTAACCCCGAAAGGTGAAACGCAGCTAACTCCTGAAGAGAAGTTGTTGCGTGCCATTTTCGGTGAAAAAGCCGGCGACGTAAAAGACGCTTCGCTCTACTGTCCTCCTGGAATGGAAGGCACGGTTGTAGATTGCAAAGTGTTCGCTCGCAAGGGAACCGAACTCGATGAACGCTCCAAGCTTATCCTGGAAAACCAGGTAGCCAAGCTGCATCGAAACTTGGAAGACGAAAAGCGCATTCTGAACGACGAACGTGCCAAGCGCTTAACCAAGGAAATGGACGGCCAGGAAATCCTTGCCGATCTCCACGACGAAAAGAGCAATAGGAAGCTGGTTTCAAAGGGTGCTTACATGAACCGCGAAATGGTTGAATCCATGCGCGGACGTGACCTGAAGCGCCTCCGGTTGAAAGAGCGCAATCCCCGGCTGAACGAAATGATCGACGAAATCGAAGAGATGACGTCGCGTCAAATCGCCGTGCTGGAAAAAATCACGGAAGAGAAAACGGCGAAGCTGCGTAAGGGTGATGAACTGCCTCCAGGTGTTATCAAACTGGTTAAGGTTTACATTGCCATGAAGCGCAAGCTGAGCGTTGGCGACAAGATGGCAGGCCGTCACGGAAATAAGGGTGTCATTGCCCGCATTGTTCCCGAAGAAGACATGCCCCACTTGGCCGACGGAACGCCGGTAGAAATCGTATTGAATCCACTGGGCGTACCTTCCCGTATGAACGTCGGACAGATTTTGGAAACCCATCTTGGATGGGCTGCAAAATTCCTGGGCTTCCACTTTGCCACGCCGGTATTTGACGGAGCAACGGAAGCTGACATTAAAGCCATGCTGGCCCGCGCTGAGCTTCCAAGCTCTGGCAAGGTCCGGTTGATTGACGGCATGTCTGGAATTTGGTTTGAACAGCCAGTAACGGTCGGCTACATCTATATGTTGAAGCTGTCTCACTTGGTTGATGATAAGATCCACGCTCGTTCCATCGGACCGTATTCGTTAATTACGCAGCAGCCCCTGGGCGGCAAGGCGCAATTCGGCGGACAGCGTTTCGGAGAAATGGAAGTGTGGGCACTGGAAGCCTACGGCGCTGCTTATGTGCTGCAGGAATTGTTAACCGCGAAGTCCGATGACGTCTACGGGCGCGCGAAAATCTACGAAGCTATTGTCAAAGGCGAGGCTGCAGCCGAACCGGGTGTGCCCGAGTCGTTTAACGTGCTCATCCGCGAACTGCAATCTTTGTGCCTTGATGTTGAATTAATGAAAAAGCCCCGCGAAGTGATTGACACTGCGCTGGCGGCTGACTAAGGAGGAGGTTAAAAGCGATGATGTATAGATCTTCCCCATATGATCGCGCGAATCTGATTGCGGATTTTGATTCCATCCGGATTAGTCTCGCCTCCCCGGAAAAAATCCGGAGCTGGTCCCACGGCGAAGTAACCAAGCCGGAGACCATTAACTATAGAACCTTCAAACCGGAACGGGATGGCCTTTTCTGCGCCCGTATTTTCGGACCGATTGCCGATTGGGAATGCTTGTGCGGTAAGTACAAACGCATGAAGCATCGCGGCGTCATTTGCGATAAGTGCGGTGTGGAAGTCACTCTTTCCCGGGTTCGCCGGGAACGTTTGGGCCACATTGAACTTGCCAGCCCCTGTTCGCACGTGTGGTTCTTCAAGGGATTGCCCAGCCGTATTGGCTATCTTCTTGACATTACCTTGCGCGAATTGGAACGCGTTCTCTATTTTGAAGCCTATGTAATTGTGGATCCAGGCGACGTGCAGGAAATTTCCGCCGGTGAGGTAATCACCGACGAGCGTAAGCGCCAATTGGATCTGGAATACCCCGGCAAATTCGTCGCCATGATGGGCGCCGAAGGCATTAAAGATCTTCTCCGCAAGATGGACGTGGAATCACTCTCCATCATGATTCGCGAGAAGATGAAGACGGAGCAGTCGGCGCAAAAGAAGTTGAAATATGCCAAGCGTCTGCGCGTCGCCGAAAGCTTCCGCAAGTCCGCCAATAAGCCCGAATGGATGATTCTCGACGTGATCCCAGTGATCCCGCCGGAACTTCGTCCGCTCGTCCCGCTCGATGGGGGCCGCTTCGCCACATCCGATTTAAACGATCTCTATCGCCGCGTCATCAACCGCAACAACCGTCTGAAGAAGTTGATGGAACTGCACGCTCCTGACGTGATCGTCCGCAACGAAAAGCGCATGCTGCAGGAAGCTGTCGATGCTCTGTTCGATAACGGCCGCCGTGGCCGTGTTTTGCGTGGCGCTAACAACCGTCCATTGAAGTCCCTGTCCGATACGCTGAAAGGCAAGCAGGGTCGCTTCCGTCAAAATCTACTTGGAAAGCGCGTCGATTACTCTGGCCGTTCGGTCATCGTCGTCGGTCCTGAACTGAAGCTGAATCAGTGCGGCTTGCCCAAGAAGATGGCTCTCGAACTCTTCAAGCCATTTATTTATCATCGTCTGGAACAGCGTGGTCATTGCACTACCATTAAGCAGGCGAAAGAATTAGTGGAACAACAGGATCCCGTAGTTTGGGACATCCTGGAAGAAGTCATTCGCGACCATCCCATTCTTCTGAATCGCGCTCCTACACTGCATCGCCTAGGCATTCAAGCCTTTGAACCGATCCTGGTGGAAGGCAAGGCAATCAAGTTGCATCCGCTGGTCTGTACCGCCTTCAACGCTGATTTCGACGGCGATCAGATGGCCGTCCACATTCCGCTATCGCCAGAAGCTCAGATTGAAGCAACCACCCTGATGCTTTCGTCGAACAACATTCTTTCTCCTGCTCACGGTGCGCCAATCGCAATTCCGTCGCAGGACATGGTTCTTGGTCTCTATTACCTAACCAAAGCGGTTCCAGGCACCAAGGGCGAAGGTAAGAAGTTCGCATCCATTGACGACGTATTAATCGCACTTGAAATGGGCGAAGTGGAAACACTCACCCCCATCAAACTGCGCTATACCGGACCCGTAATGGAACTGGGCAAGGCGTTCGACAGCCAGAACATCATGCACACTGAACCGGTTCAGTATGACAAAGCGGACATGGATACCTCCGTTGGCCGCGTCATTTTGAACGACGTGCTGCCTGATGACATGCCGTTCATCAATGGCCTGTTAAAGAAAAAAGGACTGACGCAGATGGTGCACTATTGCTACCTGCGCTTTGGTCTGCAAGTAACCGTGAAGATGCTGGATGAAGTGAAGGCACTTGGGTTCCTGTACGCAACCCGCGCCGGAATTTCCATCGGCATTGACGACATGGTGGTTCCGAAGCAGAAAGCCACCCTGGTGAAGGAAGCTGAAAAGGCCGTTATTGAGGTCCAGAATCAGTACCAGGAAGGCGCAATTACCCAGCGCGAACGCTACAACAAAATCATTGAAATCTGGTCCAAAGTCACCGACCGCGTCTCTGAAGAGATGTTCAAGGTGATGGAAGAAGACGACCGTACAGGCCGTTACCTCAACCCGATTTACATCATGGCCGATTCCGGTGCTCGTGGATCGAAACAACAGATCCGCCAGTTGTCCGGTATGCGCGGCTTGATGGCGAAACCGTCCGGCGAAATTATTGAAACTCCGATTACCGCCAACTTCCGTGAAGGGTTGAACGTGCTGCAGTACTTCATCTCAACTCACGGTGCCCGTAAAGGGTTGGCCGATACGGCACTCAAAACCGCCGATTCCGGTTATCTTACCCGCCGATTGGTTGACGTGGCACAAGACGTTATTGTCACCGACACCGATTGCGGAACGATGGACGGAATTTACGTGGAGCCGATCATCGAATCGGGCGAAATCATTGAGCCTTTGCGCGACCGCATTGTGGGCCGCGTAGCTCTTGAAACCCAGCTCGACTTTGAGAACAACGTAATTGTAAAGGTGAACCAGGAAATCACCGAAGAGTTGGCCGCCGCCATTCAAGCAGCCGGTATTGAACGGGTAAAAATCCGTTCCGTGCTCACCTGCGAATCCAAGCGCGGTGTCTGCCAGCTCTGCTACGGTCGTAACCTGGCCACTGGCCGATTAGTGGAACGCGGTGAAGCTTGCGGTGTTATTGCCGCACAGTCCATCGGCGAACCAGGAACGCAGCTTACCATGCGTACCTTCCACATCGGCGGCGCAGCAACTCGAGCCTCCGAACAATCAACGCAGGAAGCTCGCACCAACGGCTTTGTCCGGCACATTGGAATCCAAACGGTTCGCAATGCCAAGGGCGAACTGGTTGCCATGAATCGCAACGGTATTCTTGCGGTTGTGGACGAAAAGAACCGCGAACGCGAACGGTATCAGGTTGTCTACGGCGCACGTATTCTGTACGAAGAGGGTGCTCCGGTAAAGGCCAACGAAAAGATGCTGGAATGGGATCCTTATACATTCTCCATCTTGACCGAACTCACCGGTATTGCTCACTTCAAGGATTTGATTGAAGGCGCAACGCTCACCGAAATGGTGGATGAAATCACTGGGCTTTCCCAGTTGGTTGTGTCCGATTCCATGGACGAAAAGCGCCAGCCGATGGTGATGATCCGGCCCATTGGCGGACACAAAGCGGATGAGAAGCGATATCTCATGCCGACACATGCCCACTTGATGATGCGCGACGGCGACGAAGTTCACGCCGGCGACGTAATTGCCAAGATTCCACGCGCTACATCGAAAACCAAAGACATCACCGGTGGCTTGCCGCGTGTTGTGGAACTGTTTGAAGCTCGTAAGCCTCGCGATCCAGCCGTCATTGCCGAAATCAACGGCATTATCAAACACGGTGAAGTGACCAAGGGCTACCGTAAAATCGCCATCCACGGGGACGACGGCAATGCGCGTGAATACTCCATTCCGCGCGGTGTCCATATCAACGTGCAGGATGGGGAACGGGTGAAAGCCGGCGATCCTTTGATGGATGGTCCGCGCAATCCGCATGATATTCTCGCCGTATTGGGCGAGCGCGAACTGCAGAAGTACCTGGTAAATGAAATTCAGGAAGTTTACCGGTTGCAGGGCGTGAACATCAACGATAAACATTTGGAAGTGATCTCGCGCCAAATGTTGCGCTGGGTCCGTATTGAAGACATTGGCGATTCCGAATTCCTGCCTGAGGAAGTTGTGGATCGTTTCAAGTTCAAGGAAGAGAATGCCCGGGTGCTCGATGCTGGCGGAAAGCCTGCTGCGGGTAAGGCTGTGTTGCTGGGAATCACGAAGGCGTCGCTATCGACGGATTCGTTCATCTCCGCCGCCAGCTTCCAGGAGACCACGCGTGTGTTGACCGAAGCCGCAATCAACGGTAAGGTTGACTACTTGAGAGGACTCAAGGAAAACGTTATCATGGGTCGCTTGATCCCTGCTGGTACCGGACTCGATTACTACCGCGGCGTGAAAATTGCTGGCGAGGACATCGTGGAAGAACCAGTGGTGGAAGAACCGGAGATTTCCCTGGCCGACGGCCTTGGCGGATACGACGAGGAAGCTCGCACAGTTTACACTGGCGGGTTGAGCGAAGTATCCGAAATCGGCGGCGGCGAGGATGTTGCTGAGTAGCTAGGCTCTTACAGGTGGAAATTGAAACGGCACTGGGGAAACTCGGTGCCGTTTTTTTCATTAGGGAGCGTCTCGGACAATTTATGAATTGACGAATTCAAACTCTAGGAGTAACATAATGCTATGAAGTCACTCGGTTTATTTTTAGCGACTTTCTTGCTAATCTAGCCAACGATTGCAGGAGCAGGTTCTAGCAAAACAGTCCACGTAAAAGGTCATACGACCAAGAAGGGGACGGTTGTCCCAGGACATGATCGGACTGCTGGAAACAAGACTCAAACGGACAATTGGTCCACTACCGGAAACACAAACCCTACAACCGGGAAAAAAGGGACTCGAGCCCCAACCAAATAAAAGGATCGCAATAGATTCCCTTAAACCCCTGAGCCTACGGGTGCCGTTCTTAATTTGCCACTTTGGTTGGTAACATTATTTGATTCAAAAAAGGTGCCGGGATACTAAGGAAATGGGAATTCTTATGAACCAGTTGATAGCCTTTCGTTGCTGCTGATCCGGCAATCAATGCATCAAGAGAAGGTAATCTTGTGGCGGCTGCCTCGCGCAACTCAAATGCTTTTGCAGCCACCTCGCGCGTAATTTGAATTGTTCCCGCCACAGCTTCTTCGTACATCCGTATCGAGTTTTCGGCATCCGGCTCCCCCTTCAATTTGACCCTTAACTCGAGCCAGGTGACGGCCGCTACAAACCCTTCATCCTGGAGCAAAATCGAACTTACTAAATCGGCCCCTTCTTCACCCAGATAGTGAGCCAACAAGGCGGAAGTATCTAAAACATACAACGTCTTATTCGTCCCGTTCCCGCCCCTCAATTAATTCCTTTATAAGGTTTCGCTTGCAGGATTTGCCGATTTCCTGTACTCGTTTCAACATTTGACGCTTGCTTGGTTTCACTTCAATCAGAATGGTTCCAGGTGTTGATCCGCGAATCCAATCGAAGCGGGTTCCTGGCTCCAGCTCCATTTCCTTCGCAAGTTCGGCAGGCACCGTTACTTGATTGTTTCCCGTCAAGGTGGATATCATCTCCTTGATTATACAGATTCAAGGGTTGGGCCGTTCAAGTCGTACCCTTCCCACTTGGCAACTACCGCCGCCGCAAGACAATTCCCCAGCAAATTCACCGAAGTCCGAGCCATATCCATTAAAGCATCCACCCCTAAAATAAGGCTGATCCCCTCAATGGGCAAATTGAAATTGGAAAGCGTCCCGGCCAGAATCACCAACGACGCTCGAGGCACCGCTGCTACACCTTTGCTCGATAGCATCAACGTCAGCATCATCATAATCTGGTCCCCAATGCTCATGTTGACACCAGCTGCCTGCGCTACAAAAACGCTTGCCAGGGAAAGATACAAGGTGCTGCCGTCCAAGTTGAAACTGTATCCAGTCGGCAACACGAAGCTGACGATATGTTTCGGCACTCCGAACTTTTCCATATTCTCCAGCGCCAAGGGCAGCGCAGCCTCACTCGAAGCTGTCGAGAATGCCAGGAAATAAGGCTCTTTCACGGCATTCCAAAACTTTCGTATCGGCAAACGAATCACAATAGCCACAAATCCCAGTACGAAAATAACGAAGAAGAACAGGGCACCATAAAGCGTCAGAACAAGCTTCCCCAAACTTGTCAGCACACCAATCCCTTTTGTCCCCACCGTACTCGCCATGGCCGCCAAAACGCCAAAGGGTGCCAAGTACATCACAAAGCCGGTGTACTGAAACATCACCTCCGAAAGAGAGTGGCAAAAATCAACCATCGGCTTGGCTTTTGATCCGATCATTGAACAAGCAATGCCAAACATCACCGAGAAAACCACAATTTGCAGCACTTCCCCTTTAGCCATGGCTTCAATAATGCTGCTTGGAAAAGTATGTTCCAACATGCCTGCCACCGTGATTTTGTTCGACTGCAAAGCGGGGTCCAATTTGGCACTCATGTCGATCTTCAAACCAGCACCCGGCTGGGTCAAATTCACTGCCACCAATCCCACGAAAAGCGCGACGGTTGTAGCCGGAATAAAGTAGGCGAACGCTTTGGCACCAATTCGGCCCATGGCTTTTGGAGTACCCGCTCCGGCAATGCCGTAAACCAGTGTTCCAAAAAGTAGCGGCGCAATAATGCTCTTAATCAGACGCAGAAAAATGTTACTGATGGGCGATAGGTTCTTGGCCACATCCGGCGCAACTATGCCCAAAAAAACGCCGGCAAACATCGCGACAAAAACCCAAGTTGTCATGGAAATCTTTTTCATAAGTACGCTCCTTATTAACGCTCTCCCCAATGCAACTTGGCACGCAGCACATCAAAATACAACATTTTCGGCGGACGAATCAGGTTGATCGTTTTGTGCGAACTCTTGCAGATCACTTTGTCCCCTTGCCTTAGGGGTTGGCCCACTTGGCCATCGACGGTCAACCAAATGGAATCATCCTCTCCACGGGCGATGACTTGAATCACACTAGAATCGGAAACAATCACAGGACGGTTTGTCAGCATATGCGGGCAAATCGGAGTGATTGCCAATGCTGCAACGGACGGAAAAATAATCGGCCCGCCCGCCGACAATGAATAGGCAGTTGAACCGGTGGGCGTGGCGACAATCAATCCATCTGCCTTGTAACGGCAGATGAAATGATTGTCTACATAAGTCTCAAGATCAATCACGCGGGCCAGGGCGGCTTTGGTAAGCACCACGTCATTCAACGCATCATACTGGGCGATTTCCACGTCATCGCGCATGATCTGGCAGGACAACATGCGACGCAAACCCATATGCTGTTCGCCGCGCAAAGCCTTTTCCAGTTCAGGATAGAGTTCATCCAAATTCAATGCTGTGAGGAATCCTAAATTTCCAAGATTCACCGAAAAGACAGGGATGCCTTTGTCACCGACAGCTCTTGCCGCAGCCAGCAAAGTACCATCGCCACCCAAAACAATCATCAGTTGCGTGCCATCGGCCAGATCATTGCGCACCAGCCAGTCGGACGACCCTGCATACTCCGCAGCCTGTTCATCCAGACGCGCTGAAATGCCGCGTTGTGCCAACCAGGACAGCAATTCGGTGACGATTTGCGGTCCGGCAGCAACTCCCGGTTTGGCGATAATGGCCACACATTTAATGGTGGGCATGCAGCAAAAACTCCTGATTGCCTTCTGCCCCAAGAATTGGACTGGGGATTACGGCGGTTTTCAATTGTAGCTGTTGTTCTACAAACAAGACAATGCGGTCTACCACTTGTTTGTGAATCAAGGGGTCGCGGATGATACCGCCCTTGCCCACTTGGTCTCTGCCGGCTTCAAATTGCGGCTTAATCAAGATGGCCATCTCGCCGTCCTCAGCCATCACAGGTACCACCGCCGGCAGGATCAACGTTACAGAAATGAAGCTGACGTCGCATACAAAAAGACTTACTTTTTCAGGAATATCTTCAGGCTTCATGTAACGGACGTTGTAGTTTTCCCGCACCACAACTCGTGGATCGTTGCGGATCTTCCAATCCAGTTGCGCCGTGCCGACGTCAAATGCGTAAACGCGCTTTGCTCCATTTTGAAGGAGGCAATCTGTAAAGCCCCCGGTGGATGCGCCAACGTCCAGGCAAATACGATCACGTGGATCAATATGAAATTCTTCAAGAGCCGCCGCCAGTTTGTAGCCACCGCGACCCACATAGGGGCAGGATTCAAGCACCTCAAGGCGAACGTCATCTTCCAGAGACTTACCAGGTTTTTCTGACTTCTGACCATTTACCAGAACCGCACCGGCCATAATCAGGCTCTGTGCTTTTTCACGCGACTGCGTAAGTCCACGTTCCACCAGCAATTGATCGAGTCTAATCTTTCTGGCCTTCATGCCTTTCGGTTGACAATGAAATCGGCGATTGCCCTCAGCGGTTCCGCTGTGTTTCCAAAAGCAGCGATAGCTTCATGCGCAAGCTTCAAGTGGTGAGCCGCCATCTGCCGTGATTGTTCCAAACCATAAACCGCCGGGAAGGTGATTTTCTTTTGAGCCGCATCTTTGCCGGCCGTCTTGCCGAGTTTTTCTGAGGATTGTTCCACGTCCAGAATGTCGTCCACAATTTGAAACGCCAAGCCAACGTGCTCACCATAGTTGGAAAGTGCATTCAAACTGTCTTCGTTAGCACCAGCATAAATTGCTCCCATGCGAACGCTTGCCTGCAAGAGGGCTCCGGTTTTTGCGCGATGAATACGATCCAGTAATTCTGCTGTAGGAAGTTGACCCTCGCCCTCAATGTCTTCCACCTGCCCGCCGATCATGCCGCCGACAGTTCCAGAAGCGCTTGCTAATTCACGCACCAGCCGAACGATAATCTCAGCGGGAGCATCCTGTTCGGCCAAAATCTCGAAGGCTAAAGTTAGCAGGGAATCGCCGGCAAGAATCGCCATCGCATCGCCGAACACTTTGTGATTTGTGGGTCGGCCGCGGCGAAGATCGTCATTGTCCAGGGCAGGGAGGTCGTCATGAATCAACGAATATGTATGAATCATTTCAAGGGCGGCTGCAACGTTTTCAATCCCTTCAAACGTGCTACCGACAGCCTCGTATGCGGCAAAGCAGAGCACTGGGCGGATGCGCTTTCCTCCAGCGAAAAGACTATAACGCATGGCTTTATGGATAGTCACCGGAAGCATGGTTTCAGGCGGCACAAGCGCATCCAGCGCCTCTTCCGTTAAGGCCGACCGTTCCCTTATATATTCAGAAATGTTCATGCGCTAGTCGGCGGTGTCAAAGGGCTGTGGAACGATCTTCGCCCCCTTCTTTGTAAGGATCTCAATCCGCGATTCGGCATCTTCCAATTGCTTGCGGCATCGATCGCTTAAGGCCACGCCTTTCTCGAAAACCTGGATAGCACGCTCCAGGGGCAGCCCCTCGGTTTCCAGTTCTTTCACCACAGCTTCAAGGTCGGCTAAGCCTGCCTCGAAACTCTGCTCGTGATTCGGTTGTTCCGGCATTCGAACTATTGTAACGTCACTGTGGGATTGCAACACGAAGGTTGCCGGCATCTTCACAAAGTCGCGCCCAAACGCCGGCTTCAATCGGAATGCCATTGGCAAGGCGATCCGCTTCTATGCGCTCTTCCGGCTCGCCGGCAACCAGCACTTCGGAAAATCCTGCCGCAGGTTCCACAGATTTCAGCATGCCGATCAGCTTTGCCATGCGCGGTTCAAATTCACCATCCGGAAGAAAACGATCCACTGAAATTGCCAGGAACATGTGCGCAGCATTCATTGGCCGGTCCAGCACGCGAATTCCACCAAGTTCGGTGCTCATTGCGCCACCGGAAAGCACGGCGCAAAGAATTTCCACCATGATCGCCAAGCCGTAGCCTTTATAGCCGCCAAGAGGCATCACGAAGCCCCCGTCCAACGCTACTTTAGGATCGGTGGTGGGTCTACCGTCCCTGTCCATCGCCCAGCCCAAAGGGATGGACGGTTCGTGATTAGTCACCGCTTTGTAGATGCGGTTGGCCGCCACAGTAGTAGTCGCCATATCCAACAAAAACCTGCCACCAGGAACAGCCATGCAAATAGGATTCGTTCCGAAGCGAACTTCCTTGCCTTGCCACGGAGCCACCAAGGGCGATGCATTGCAAACTACAATTCCAATGTTCCCTGCAGCGGAAATCCGCTGCGCCCAAAACGCACAAGCTCCAAAATGGTTGGCATTCTTTACGGTTACCATTCCTATGCCGTGTGCAGCCGCCAGTCGATTGACGTGCCCGCAGCATTCATTCGCGGTGACTGCGCCCAGACCATTCGCCGCATCGTACACCATTGTCGCCCCCGATTCTGTTGCGGGTGCGCCTACGAAATCGACTACGATATTCTTGGCATGGATCTGTTTCAGGTAATAGCTAAGCAACTGCACGCCGTGGGAATCTACACCACGAAGGTTCGCCGCCACCAGAGATTTGGCAACAATGGCAGCGTGAGTTGCAGACACACCAGAGGCAAGTAGCAAATTCTGGGAGAAGACTTCCAGGCTTTCCCGGGAGATGGTGATTGCAGTAGCCACCATCTACTTCATGTTAGCCAGAACACGGCCAGCGGCGATAAGGTTTTCCTGTTCTTGTGTTGAAAAAGTCCGCTCTGTCCGGTTGGCAATTCCCAATGTTCCAGCCACCTTTTCGCCGGCAAAAATAGGAACTACGATTGCGCCTTCCATGCCGGTAGCTTTGGCTCCAGGGCGCACGTCGCCGCTAGCATCGTTTTGAATATTGCAAGCCGTTACAGCTTCTCCGCGCTCCGCACACAAACCGGCCATGCCTTTGCCGATGGGTACCAGGCGAACAATGTTCAACACAACTTCTGGAATTCCTCGACTGGCTGCTTTCAGGTGCAAAGCACCGTCATCGCCAATCATATGTATGGTTCCACTGTCGGCCGTGAACTCACTCAAAATCAACGCAAGCGCTGCATCAATAGAATCGCAATGGTTCAATTGTTCAGTAAGAGTACTCATTTCTTTAGATATTTTTCCACGTCAGGATGCAAAAGTTCTTTAATTTCAGGCTTCTCTAAGTCCGCTTTGGTAACAACACGGGCACTCAAGTCAATGCGTTTTGGTGGAGTATTTCCGTTCCATTTGTCGATGATGGTTTTCACCGCATCGTGACCCATACGGAACGGATCTTGCACCACCATGGCGTCAATCACGCCGGCCTGCAAATCCTCAATCAGACCATCGCTGGAATCAAAGGCCACAAGTTTCACCTTGCCACCCAGCTTGCGCGATTTCAATGCCTGCGATGCACCAACCGAACTTGGTTCAGAGGAAGCAAAAATTCCATCCAATTCCGGATGTGCAGTAAGAATGTTCTCCGTTGCACCCATGGCTTTGGAACGATCGGAATGACCAAACTGTGTGGCCACAATTTGAATTCCTGGAAAGGATTGCTTGATGGCTTCTTCAAAGCCGCGTTCACGGTCCATGGTGGATTGGCTACCTGGCTCATGGGCTACCATCGCCACTTTGCCTTTTTCGTTTAACAATTTCGCCAAAGTGCGGGCCGCCATTTGTCCACCTTCGTAATTGTTGGTGGCAAGGAAGGTCATGTACTTATCCGATTCCAAACCAGAATCGAAAACGGTCACCGGAATTCCGGCTGCAATTGCTCGCTCCATGGGAGCAACCAAAGCCTTTTTTTCACCAGCCGCCAAAACGATGCCATCTACGTGCCTCGCAATGTAGCTGTCCAAAATTTGGATTTGGCGAGTATAATCCGTTTCAGCCGCCGGACCATTCCACTCAATATCGACGTTAAATTCTTTGCCGGCAGAAAGCGCTCCTGCCTGAACGGAAACCCAGAACAGGTGCGATGTGCCCTTGGGAATTACGGCGATTACTTTTTTCTTACTCTGATTGCAACCTGCCGTCAGCAACATTGCTGCAGCCATCGCAATCAGAAAGATCCTGCTTCTCATTGAGCGCACCAGCCTCCATCAATCAAAATATCGGTGCCCGTAATGAAGTCGGCGGCATCGGAACACAGAAAGGCAGCCAGCGTTCCAATGTCTTTGGGTTGTCCCCATTTGCCTGCTGGGATTTTTGACAGGAACTGCTTGTTCAATTCCGGATTGTTCATCAACGGAATATTCATTTCCGTGGCAAAAGGTCCAGGGCTAATGCCGACCACGCAAATGCCTTCTGGTGCCAATTCCATGGCAAGTGCTTTTGTAAGGCCCAACAAAGCGGCTTTACTGGAAGAGTATGCCCCGCGTCCACCCAACGAAACATGGCTCATGATGGAAGTCATATTGAGTATGCGGCCCCAGCCTTTGCCCTTCATGCTGGGCACGAAAGCCCGGCACAACAAAAAGGCGCTGGTAAGGTTGGTGTTGAGTACAGAGTTCCATTCGTCAAGCGTGAACTCGTCAATATTCTTGCGGATGTTTATGCCAGCGTTGTTCACCAAAATATCTACGCGGCCAAAGGTGGCAATCACGTTTTTACCAAGCTGTACTACTTCCGCTTCACTTGTGACGTCTGCTGCAAAGGCAATGCCTTCCGAACCTGCTTCTGTGCAAAGCGAAGCGGTTTCGGCCAACATCTTCTGATCGCGGCCAACAATCGCAATCTTGCAGCCTTCCTGGGCTAACGCCACAGCCATTGCACGTCCTAATCCGCGGCTTCCGCCAGTGACGACGGCGACTTTACCTTCCAAATGTTTTGCCATTTTTTCCTTCTCCCAGTTTAACTGGAGTCATTTACTGCGGCGTTGCATTTTTTCGTGCAGCATCGCGGCAACCGTACCCGGGTTATCGATCCCATCGATAGTCAGCCTGCTGGTCTCTCCAGCTGTTTCCAGGGTGAGACTGCCGATTCCCAAAATCCGTTCAAATATGGATTGATCTACACGCACATCCTGCAGCTTCTGAATTACGATGGTGCGCTGCTGTTTCGACGCTATACCCGATTCGTACTTAATCAAATCGCCTTCAATCACAAGTTTCGTGGTCCGCAAAACCAGGTGCTTGATTCCTGCATAAATCGCGGCACCAACTGGAACGAAGACTGGGTACCAAAAAGGCGCTTGCGTAGCGGCCAGGTAGGCAAAAAAGCCAATGAAAAGAAACCCGCTGAAAAGATAGTAGGGGATCAAGGGCTTAATGCTTGGGTGAATTGTTGTGTCGATCATGCTGTTGGTCCCAAACCCGCTATTGTATAGCAACGCGGTAGTTACTTTTTGGGTAAACTTCGAAGTAGTACGGAAAAACAAATGAAAACCCTTCTCCCCCTGCTCTTCATCACGGCTTTGCTTGCGACCCATGCCCTGGCCGAAATCACCTATCTTCAAACCACGCAGATGACCGGTGGCGCTGTTTTGAAAATGCCCTTCGCCGGCCGCATGAAGCAGCCCATTGAATCGTCAACAGTGGTTCAAGGCAACCGCATGGCCCACACTACTGGCGACCACGGAATGATTTACGATCTGGACAAAGAGACGGTGACCACTGTCGACTACAAAGCCAGCACCTACTCCGTAATGACCTTCGCTGAAATGAAAGCGATGTATGAAAAGATGTTGAACAATGTCTCCCAGGCCGGCAAGAAAAATGAAATGGAAATGTCCTACGACGTGCAAGTGAAGGAGACCGGCAATACGAAAACCATTTCCGGATACAATGCGCGGGAAGTGGTCATGTCTGTAGTGATGAAGATGGCCGATCCCAAATCTGGCAAGGGCATGGATACGCGGATGGAAAACAGTATGTGGCTTTCAAAGGACGTTCCCGCCAGCAAGGAGCTTGCAGAATTCCACAAGCGAATGGCTGCGAAGATCGGCTTCTCCGCCGATACCTTGCGCAACGTTCAAGCCAATCCCCAAACGGCAAAAGCCATGGCTGCGATGGCCAGCAAGGCTGGAGCAATGGAAGGGTTCCATTTAATGACCGTTACAAAAGTGATGATGTCTCCAGAGATGACAGCGCAAATGGCGCAAGCCTCTGAAGCTGGCGCGAAAGCACGGGCGGATGTCGGGAAAGATGTGAAGGATTCCACCGAAGATGCCGCCACGCAAACGGCTGCCAACGAAGTGGCAAGGAAGTTGGGGCGGTTTGGCGGAATAGGTGCAGCGGGCCTTGGCGGGTTGAATCGGGGCCGCAAGAAGGCTGAAGCGGAGGCACCCAAAACGGCTAGTGCTCCAAAGGCGGCTGATCCTGATGCTGGCGTAATGTCGGAAACAACCATGACCACTACATCAATTTCGGCCAAAGCGGACACGTCGAAACTAACGGTTCCGGCAACTTTTAAGAAAGTGGATAGCAAAGCTGAAAAAGCCATCCGCCAGTAAGGTGCTACAATCAAACCCTACATGGCTAATAAGGAGAAAAAACGTTCCATGATCTGGATGCTATTTGCCCTCGGGGCTGCGCTTTCCTGGGGTATCTACGGCCCGATACTGCACAAAGGGCAAGCTGCCCTTGGTAACCCATTCAAGGCTTTGCTTTGCGTTGGGGTTGCTTATTTTTTGATGGGTGTAATTGTTCCCGTCATCATGCTGGGGTCGCAAGGTGGTCTGAATAATTTCAACTCAACAGGAGTCACTGCGGCGACCATCGGTGGAGCCTTAGGTGCGCTAGGAGCCATTTTCATCATCTTGGCTTTTCGCAATGGTGGAATTCCAAATTATGTAATGCCAATCGTGTTTGGTGGCGCTCCGGTGATCAATGTGTTGTTCTCCATGTATCAGCACCCACCGAAGGATGCACCAAATCCTCTGCTGTTTGTTGGCATGATTATGGCAGCTGTTGGCGCAGGGATGACGTTGTACTTTAAGCCGCAGGCTTGATCAATCAAGACGAACAAGCGCACCAGGGGGATAGCTGATTTATCAGCTATCCCCAACTAATCTCCACCACCTGATCCATCGGTGTTATCCCAGTGATGAACAGAGATGGCCCTTGCAATTTGTGCTCAGCTCCGCGAACCTCAACGTAACGATGGGGCGGAGCTGTTGTTGAACTGATCTTCACCACATCTTTTCCCTTGCGATAGGATGCACTGCCATTCTCAAGCAAATAGGAATCGGGCTTTAATTTCGTTGCGCCGGCCAACTCGCCGCCTTCCCGAAAGTTGATCTCAACTGCTACCGGCACATCCGCGGTTCCCTGGGCACGAATCCGAATACGGAATGAATTCGGTGTCTCCATAATCAACACTGATTGCGTCAACAAACTGACTTCCGACTTCTTCCGTTCACTTCTTGTGCTGTCGTAAGTATCCACCGTAATCCGGCGAGCCGGAGTGAACGGCTGAAAATACGGGCCCTCCAGTTTCTGTTCCAGCAAATATCCATCTGCTGTTTTCTTGATCTGCTCGCTCTTGAACTGGCCCTTCCCAAAGAACGCCGAAGCCATCCGCACGGCATTTACGACTGCTTCCCCTTTGCGGAACGCGAAGAATACCGAATTATCCCGAATGATAGTGGCACTGCGTTCCTGCCGCCGGATTCGAGTGACCCCAATCACCGGAAAAGTCTTCTCAAAATCATCTGGTAGCGGCTGTTCGGGAACGTTCAATTTGATTAGTTCCGGATACTGCATCAGCCAACCCAACGGTGCTCCCACTTTGAACATCGCGTTGGCCAGCCGTGCATATTTGCCGTTGTTGTCACGCACCGCAAGGTAGGCCAGGGGAAGCCAATACCCGGCCATCGTATAGGGCATGAATGCATCTTGCCGATGAGAAACTTCCGTTACCACCTCGTAATCCGCATGGATCAAATACAACATGGCATCCAGATTTTTCCGGACAACATCAAATAGCTCCGGCTTGTTCATCATGATGGCCGTGTTCAACAGTCCCTTGTCGCAAACGGTGTTGTACATGCCGAAAGATCGCTCTGTGAATTGCCCGTCGGAATCCTGGTCAATCCCTTCTGCCAGCCACTGCTCAGCTCGCCGCACCAATGCAGGATCGGGCATTACGTTATGCAGTGCCGCCAGCGCCCCGCACATCATCCAGCGATGATTGGGCGTGTGAATGCCGCCCTTGATCAACCCGCGTTTGGCATTTACCAGAAACGGACGCATCACCTCAAACACTTCCGGGAATCCGTATTTCTTAGCGTTTGAAGCGGTGGTACCTGCGGTATACATTGCGAACGAAGTGTCCGGCGGCGAATTAAAATTTGTGATGGGCAGCCAGATGTTTCCATCGGGCGTCATTTCACGAACCACAGTGTCCATCACCAGCTTCATACGTTCCAGGACCAATTTGTCCTTATAGTATTTAGACTGCGGACACATGTAAGCCGACCCCAGCACTTCAGCTACACCAATCCCTGTGCCTCCATAAAACAACCCATCAGCAGTGGGTAACATGCCGCGCCAGCGATGCTTGGGATCGGTGATTTGTGTTGCAAGGTAGGATTTCACAGCATCGTCGTGACCTTTAATGGTTTCCTGTGGAATCTGGGGTACAACTGCAGCTTGAAGGGCAGGCAACATGGCTGCTGCGGCTATTATTTCTCGTCTGGTCATGAAGGTCTACTTTTTATTCAGAACTCGAAACGCTTCGCGGGCTTCTTTCATAATCGGCCCGTACATCATCTTGTCAAACGGCGGGCACCCGGTTGGAAATTGACCCAACGAATTATTTTTGTTGCGCATCAGAAAGGTGCAGTAAGTTAAAGTTTTGCAGACGCGAATTTCATCCAACTCGCCTTTTTCAGCAATGTCCACCGCGAAATCTGGATAGGCCAATGAATTGCGACCAATGCCAAAAATACGGATATTTCCTTCGGCCACATTGTGCGCAGCCGCGTTGATGGAATAGATCTGCAGCCAGCTGTAGCCGGAGCCGACCATTGGCAGGTCTGGAAAAGTGCGCTGCAGTTCGCCGGCGATTCGGAAATGGCGATCCACTCCAAGCATGGGATGTTCGGGTTGTTCGTAGTTACCCTCATCCGGCTTTTCAAAAGGGCGGACAATGTGCGGGTTATAGTAGGGGCAGCCAATGGAAACGTTCAGCAGTTCAATTCCCCAATCTTTGAACCAGCCAATGGCCTGTTTCACTTCGGTCAAATCTTCCTGCAGCGGATTATTAGAATCCACGCCCCAACCGTAAGGGTAGGGAATTGGGTAGGCCAGCGGAACACCCACGCCGTCGGCTCCGTTCATGTACGGAACGGAATCAAAGCAGCCCAATCGCATCAGCAATGTCAGTTGATTTCCAGTTGCCGCACGGATCTTTCCCAGGATGTTGCGAATCATTCGAGTGCGATTTTCAAGCGAACCACCATAACGTCCCTCGCGCGTTTTCGCACCCAGCAATTCCGCCAGCAAATAACCGTGGGTCACTTTCAACTCAACGGATCGAAAGCCGGCCTGCAGCGCTAATTTGGCACCTTGCACATAGTCATCTTCAAGCCGCTCCAGTTCGTCGTCACTGATAATCGGGTAATCCGCAGGCACGCCGGATTTCTGGTCGATCAGCGGATTATGATAGGCAATGGTTTTCTTCGGAACCGAGTACCGCCCGGAGTGCGTAAGCTGCATCGGTACCAACAAATCATCTGTGGTGCCGAAGCGAGCCTTGTGCTCCCGCAGGATCATTTCCAGGATGCGCGCAAAATCGCCGACGTTATCTTTGGTAATCCAAAGCTGCCGGGTATTCGCCCTGCCATCTTCGCGCACAGCGGTAGCTTCAAACCAAACCAGCTTTGCACCGCCACGTGCGAAGCGCTCATAACGGCGCCAGGTGAGTTCATCAGGACGGCCATCCAAGGTACTGTCGCAGCCTTCCATTGGATGAATCGCCATGGAATTTCCCAACTTGTAAGACTTCCCAATTACGGGGCGAGCCAGGGCGCTTTGAACCTTTGATTTGTCCGATTCAAATCGGACGTGTTGTGTCAGTTTCTCAGCGGATTGTTGTAACTGCTCCAGGTTTTTGTAGGTGAATTGTCTCATCTTTTCTTTTGCGATTAGGTAGAAGCGCAATCGCCACCGCTCCAACAAAAGCCAGCACGAAAACGAAGTTTAAGGCAGCTGAATAGCCCCCGTAGTTTTCGCGAATCTTGGCGATCAGGAACGGAAACCACGTCTGTCCTATGGTATCAGCCGGAAGGATGATTGCCATAGAGCGGGAAAGAGTATTGACGCCGAACTGCTCGGCAGCCATCAAGGGGATCAGCATGTAATCAGCACCCATGCCGAATCCAAAAAGTATGGCAAAAATGTACACCATGGAGGGCTGGCTTGGGGTCACCATTTGCAGCAGCGGTATGGTTCCAGCCACCAGCGCATAGGTTGCCAGCATCACCCATTTCTTGGGGAAAATGTCGGCCAGATATCCCATCACAATCCTGCCGCCGATGGAGGAAAAAAGAATCATCATGGTGGCATTGGCGAACATTTCGTTCAGGGTGTTTTGTTCGACAAAACCTTGCTCTTTGAAGACAAATTTCATGTTTTGATTGATGGAGCCAATGGCGCCAATGGAACACAAACTGCCCATCATCAATAACCAAAAAGAAGGTTGCTGCAAAAGCGCGGAAAAACTCTGTGGGACCACTTTGGTATCGGTTGCGGAAGCAGGATCGCCATCGGGGAATTGACCCATTTCCGCAGGTTTATCTTTCATCACAAGCAATGCCAGCGGCCAGGCCAGAACCATTAATCCGCCAATGGCCAGCAGTGCTCCTTGGAACCCAAGCATTTCGGTTAGCGGTTTGGCGATAAGCTTTGCCGAAATGCCGCCGAACAAACCAACACCCAAATAGGTTGCGGCCATCGCCTTCCCGCGATCCTTCCGGAACCATTGGGAAATCAGAATCTGATGCGAAATAGGGCCAGACAAAATATAGCCGGCCATATACAGCAACCACAATCCCCAATAAACATAAATGTTTCCGCCCATTGTGCCGAAGCCGATGAATGCCAGGGCGGTGAGCCCTGTGCCAACAACAATCATCTTTCGTGGACTGAATTTCGGGATAACTACTGGGCCGAACCAAAGCATGCAAACTGCGGCAAGAGGGAATCCAAATACGATATCGGAACGCTGCCACCCGAAGGCTTTCTCGTAATAGTCATAAAAGAACGGCATCCCATAATAGGGAATGCCTACAGCCAGTCCAAATGTGAAGAATGCTGCGATGGAAATCCACCATCCGTAAAAACCTTCTTTTTGATTCAAGAAACCCTCCGCTTCATCGAAGCTACCTTTTTAACACAAGGCAGACACTCAATGGTTTTTATCGTCGTTGAAAGTTGTAGCTTTGATTCACGGCTGATCCGTCGGAGTCCAACCGGCGGCCGATCGTAATCGGCCTTCGTCTTACTTCACCGCCGCCAAACTCGCGTGCCGGAACAGCAGACCTGACGCAGTAAATAACGCCACGTAGACAACATGTCCGATGGTCATTCTTCGCGCCATGTCGGGCGGAGCGCCCGAAGGCAATATCATGGCAATCACTGCAAGTGTCGCCGCCATCGCAAACAACGTGCGGGCCAACCCTCTCGCCTCCAGCCGCGCCAGCAAGGCCCCAACGCCCCCCACCACAAGCACACTGTGGTACCACAGGCGCTCCGGATGTCCCGAGTCAGCGACCTGGACCATGGTCGACCACCCCAAGGCGAACCCGGCCACCAGCGCCATGCTAACGCCAGCCTTGTACGACCACACGCCCATCCTCCGGGCCACCAGCGCAATCACCATTCCCGTCAGGAAGAACAGGACATACGCCGATACGAATCCTCCCACGCCCTAGTGCCAGTCCTCCACAAATTGCGATGCTATCAGCGGCACCATCAACAAAGCCAGCGCCCCCAGCGCCACACGCAGCATCGTCTTTCCCAATTGCGACATATGATTTATGTTCTCCCTAACGATTCCCACCGACGTCTCGAAGAAGATCCACAGTGCGAGCCCGAACAGTCCCCGCCTGGTGTCCCCATACTCCCGGCACAAGTCGTGGAATGTCTGCGCCATTCCCTCGCCGAACCGCTCACGGAAAGGACTCGGATACAGCCGCAGCAGCATCGCATACCACATCCGGTAGCGCCGGCCCGCCACGTTAGTGGCCATGCGCCAAACGTCCTTCCGCCACCGCCACCACTCCGCGATACCGCTCCAACTCCGCCCCCAGCGCCGTCCGCCCCGCACCGGTGATCTTGTAATAGATCCGCCGCTCGTCGTCCATCTCCGGATCGACCTGCTTATCGCTTTCCCGAATCAGCCCAGCCTCCATCATCCGCCCCATCGAGCCATACAGCGTCCCCGGGCCCATCTTCGCCTTGCCCTGCGAGTCCGCCTGCACCTGTTTCATGATCCCGTAGCCATGCCGCTCCCCCGTCGAAAGCGCCAGTAGGATATGCAGCACTGCGGGAGTCAGTGGAGCTTGCGCCGTGTTCTTCTTCGCCATGTGGCAATACTATATCCGTTGCGGATATATGTCAAGCCCAATTGGCGCGAATGTCGCGGCAAAGTAGAAATGTCCTACAATGGCCGATTTGCGCATGCCCCCTTCCCTGATCTCAGGTTGCCCTTCAGAACAGCGCGGAGACGTCAAGGGCGCGCGTCTATTGCGCGGCGAATGCGAACCCTTGACGGCGAGCACTGTTCTGCACAATCGACTCAGTGGGAAAGGGGGCTTCCTCCCAAACATCACTACTTGTCAAAAATAGGACATTTCTACTTTGCTGCGA
>JAYTTF010000095.1:0-72477 GCA_043745195.1 Bryobacterales bacterium
CCTTGGATCTTCATCTCGCGGCTGCCCAACCGAGCCAGAGTTGATCAGCCAACTGGCCGTGTCGTCCACCTCGAAATGAACTTGGGCCTTGGAATACGCGGGTCCAACTGCTTGACGAATGCCGTTTCGATGGCAATAGAAAACGCCCTGATGATGGGTGTGCCCAAAGAACAGCACATTGGCTCCCAGCTGTCCGGCAACTTGATATGCATCGGCGATGTCGAAAATGTATTCATCCTCATCGCGAACTGATCCATGTAGAATTCGCATGCCTTCGAAATCAATGGGGCCCTGCGGCAACTGCTGCAGCCATGCTTTGTTTTCCGGCGAAAGAGTTTTAAGGGTCCAGCGAGCAGCAGACACTGCCAGAGGGCTGAGGTTTTTGAGGGATGATTCTGTGGAGCAAAATTTGTCGTGGTTGCCGCGAACGGTTAGAATTACGCTCAAACGAACCCAATCCGCGACCAGGTTCGGATCGGCCCCGTATCCCACCACATCGCCACAGCAGATTACTTGGGCATAACGACCCTCGGCTGCTGCAAGTACAGCCTGCAGGGCCTCCCAATTGCCGTGGATGTCAGAAATGATTAGGTAGACCACAATCGAATCGCGGCGATTTCAGGCGGAGCGCCGATGCGTGCAGGAAGCCCAACGGTTCCAATGCCTCGCGTCACAAAAATTCTGGAGTCGCCTATTTCATAATCGCCATAGACGTAGGGGGTGTAGAAGCGGGCAATGTTCATGTGTTGATGAAGAATTTCGACTGATACCTGGCCACCGTGTGTGTGTCCTGAAAGGGTTAGATCCCAACCTTGTTCGGCAGCTTTTTCAAATACTCCAGGATTGTGTGATAGCAATAGGTTCAAGGTTTCCGGGGAATGATCCAGCAGCTTTTCGGCATCCGTCAATGAAGGTTTAGAGGTTGTCTGGTAATCCACACCTGCCAGATTAATGGACGCACTTCCGCGCTTCAGTTGAAGATTCCGCCGCCGCAGAATGTTGACGCCCAACTTGCCGCACTCACGCTCCACATAGCCTTCACACCTGGCATATACTTCGTGGTTGCCGTTGCATCCGTAAACACCTAAATCAGCTTTCAGCCGGCCTAGTTGCCGAATGCATGCATCCAGCGGATCTCCACTGCGGGTGATCAAATCGCCGGTCATCACCATCAAATGTGGCTTCGTTTCATTCGCCATGTCGATTGCATAAGCCAGTTCTTTCTCTGATAAGAAGGCGCTGAGGTGGATATCAGACACCTGAGTAATTAAGAAACCATTCAGATCCTTTGGAAGACCGGGGATTTTAAGATCTTTAGTTACCAGTCGCAGGTCCCTGCGTTCGATGAACACGCCAAATCCAGTGGCAAGTGCAGGTGCGGCAACTAAGGCCGTCTGAGCCGCAGTTAGAAAATGACGCCTACCCGCATGGAATTTGGGGCTGGTGACGGCTTTCGCTTCGAGGAAACGCGCTAAAGCAAGTGCGATAGTTGAACCCACAGCCACCATGGCCCAAAGGATTAAGCCGCCCCGGATCCAGTGAATGATAGGATGTTCCGGGAGATGTTGCCAAGCCAATGGGAGTTGAAAAATCAAGCCCAAAGCACACAGGAAACCGCTTACCCAAATGGATCGGTTCACCAGGTTCTTATTGCGGACCAACCAATTATCCGCTTTGGACTGATTGTGCCAACGGTATAGGACGATGTGACAAAAGGCAGCCAGTATCGCCTCGGAAATTTCCGGGATGAAATGGGAGAGTTCTCCTGTAGTGCTGGAAAGGGACAGACGAAACACTCCTCTCTCTATAATATCGTCAGAAAACGAATTCTGCTTTAGGTTTTAGAGTACTTTCTGAAAGTTTACCTTGGCCGCTGTTGGGGAGGGATTTGCGGCTGTGGTTGACCGAACGGCGAACCTTGCCCGAAAGGGGTGCCTGAGCCAAAAGGGGAAGTGCCCGAACCAGTTGAGGATGGCTTATTCCCATTGCTATTGTTGCCATTGCTATTGTTGCTGTTGGTCGTGTTGCTATTGCTGTTCGCATTTTGAACTTGCCCGGTACCGGCCTTTTGACCACTCTTATCCTGCGCCGGGTCATACACGAATTCCCATTCCTTAATATTGCTCCGTTCGTTTACCCGCTTGATCCCCTCTGCATCGTGCTTGCTGGCGATACCGGCAATCCCGGCACCTTGCGGAGTGCTGGGCTGGCCGATGGAATTGGCGATCTGCTGTCCGTTGGGATTTGGGGTGGTCAACAGGCGTTGGATCATTCCGAGTGCGGGATTGTTAGCACCACTCAGGGGTGCTTGGTTGGGAACCGTCTGCGGCTGCTGTTGCTGCTGGTTGCCATTCGGGAATGGATTGTAGGGCGTGTACGGCTGCGGATTCGTTTGCGAATTTGCAGCTCCGGTGGGATACCCGGGGAATCGCACCGGTTGTCCGGGTTGACCGGGGACAATGCCAGGAGGCAGAAATCCGGGTGGCAAATTGGAACCTGGGAATGAGGGCTGACCGGCAACAACGGGTCCCGGCGAGCCGTAACCCTGATTCGGCTGATTCGGATTCGGTTGGTTCGGATTCGGCTGATTCGGATTGTTGGGGTCCGGTGGATTATTTGGATCCACCGGATTGTTCGGATTGTTTGGGTCCACCCCAATGCGATACCCAGGCTGTTCACTCGCCCGCCGAGGACCGCCGGGCAGATTCGCCGCCGCCAGATTTGGATCCTGGTACCCAGTGATTACAGCCGTCGTGGTTGAAGTTGCAGCGCCCAACGCCGCCACTTGACCAGCACTGGCATCCTGCCCCGGTTGTCCAGGTTGCCCAGGTTGCCCGGGTTGACCTGGCTTCTTGACCAGTGAATCTGTTAGCTGCCCGTTATTTGAGTGAATCAGACGCCAATCATCCTTGCCGGAGAAAGGATCTACATATCGGCGGCGCAGGAAACGAATCTGGTTCGTGTTTTCCAAATCGTCCAGAGTCTGTGGGGGCTTTTTCAGTTTCCGTTGATACAACTGGATCGCACGAACGTACTGATTACCCCGCTGCACCAGTAATTCTTCTTTCGCACGGCGACCTTCAAACACAAGCCGGGGCATCTCCATATAAAGGGTGATCGCAATGGCTGCCGCCATCACCATCACAAGCATGATGGCGAATCCACCTTGACCCTGCCGCCGTGATTTGTGCTGCTTCAACTTCATGTGCCCTGCTGCGCTTCTTCCAAGGGTAATGTCTGCTCGTAACTCTGCTGTGTATCTTCCACTACAGCCGAATTCAGGCCGATACGAATCACTTTAAACCGTTTGCGGATCAGGTCGCCTTCCCCGGCCACGTAGATCTCTTCTCCTTCCAGGAAAAAGGCGCGCTTCGATGCCTGCCTTGCGCCACCCAGGAAGCCGAAAAACTTCAGCGGGATGGGTGTTTTAGGAACTACCGGAGGCTGTGGAGGCGTAGGGTTGGTTAACGCAGCAACTGTAGCAGCTACCGCTCCAGTCATCCTATTCTTCGCCGGATCAATCGGCGGCGGAGTCGGTGCCTTTACGATTGGTGCCGCACCAAAATCGAACAAACTGCGGCTACCACCAGCCAGATTCACGCGCTGCACTTTTGCTAACAAATCCAGCCGTAAAGAAGGGTCCACCGTGGCCGGATCAATTGCTTCTTTGCGAGGTTTCAGCGATGGTTTGAAATCCTGCAAGCTGGCCTTGGTCCCTGTGCGCCGCGAGTTGGTTTGCCTGGCAGGAACCTGCTGCCGCACCGCTGGGATCGCAGCCGCCGTAGAATTCCCCGCTGTCATCTTCCGGCTAGCCTGGCTGCGCGCATCATTCTCCGGACTATCCGGACGGTTGGCCCAATACAGAATCGCGGCTAAGCACAGAATGGCCCCAAGAATTTTCACCTGCTTCGGATCAGCGCCCAGTGTCATTGTTTGCCTCCAACTCCACCAGGTAATAGCAGTGCTTGTTGCTGATCACTCAGATCGCGAACGAACGTATTTAGTTTTAGAGAAACACTTAACAAGCCTGTCTGCGCTTGCGGGGATGCCGTCAATTGCTCAATAATCAGTAGCCGCGGATAGCGGTCAATCTGGTTCACGAACTTCAGCAAGTCAGCATAGGTCCCTTCAAAATTCCCAGTGATGGTCAGCATGCTGAGCGTATCGGAACCTTCTATTGCTTCCTCATTCATCGACTGTTCTTTCGCGCGGATCCCCGAATTTTTCGCCATAGACGTCAATTCACTCACAACAGTTGAATACGTTGTGCGGCGATCTAAAAAGTAACCGCCTAGAAAGCTGTCGCCATCGACTTTGCCCTTTTCCACCTTGGTACCAATCATTCGCGACCGTTCAAAAATCTGCTTCTTGCTGCGAAGTTGCAACTCAAGCGCACGCCGACGCTCTTCCAATTCATCAGAAGTGCCACCTGCTGGATAAAAAACAAAGTAGCCCGTCACCAGATTCGCCACCAAAAGCACACCCATGATGACGCGCACCCAGAAGCTGCCGCCGCGGCCTGCAATGCCGCTTTTGATCTCCGCCCAATTAAAGTTTTTGAGCATAATTCACGCTGATCCTATATCGCAACAAGGGTTCACTTTGGCTGGGCGGCAGTGAGGAATGCACCTGCGTCCCACCAAATAACGGCGAAGTTTCCAGCCGTTTTATCAGTTCAATAATCGGTTCCGCCGATGTGCAGCCCACCACCATATCCAATTGAATTTCGTTCTTGTTGTCCACCTGCGGACGGACCGAAACAATGCGCACAGAGTAGGGCAGAACTTGTTCCAGATCTCCAAAAATCCGCGTCCAACTGATGCCTTTCCTGGCGATCAGATTATTCAAAAACAGATTCCGTTCCAGCGTTTCTGAGTTGCCGGAAGTACGCAAAACGCCATTGACGCCTGATTGCTCCTTATCCACTGCGGCTACCAATTTTTCCAGTTTCTCAATGGATCGCCGTTCCTCGGCTTTCGTCTGATGTTCGTGCCAAACCATTAAGCCAAGCGCGACAAAACTGGCAAGCATCAACCCACTCAGCAGCGAAGAGGCAACCAGCAGCGCCCGCTCCCGCCGGAATGGTTCCGATGCAAGATTAATTCCAATGCGCATCTTCTAAGCTGCTCCCTTTGAGGTTAGAAACCCCTGAATCCCAGCGTTCGCCTCACCTGCCATCCCCATGGGACTGCGCAATGGTTCCACCGGCAGGCCGCTTTCCCTCGCCAAATATTCTTCAAACCCTTGCACCCGGTCGAAGCCGCACAGCACTAACCGATCGGGCTTCAACTTCCATTCATCTTCCATAAATGCCATGGTTGGGAACAGCACGCCTGCCACTTCCTGCGGAGACACTTCCATCAACTCAACGGTGCGAACCATTTTCAAGGTGCGTCCACGGAATACGGCAGCAGTCAGAACACCGCCAGACTGCTTCAGCAACAGCGATGTGCCTTCTGCGGGCATCAAATCACAAGCCGCCAAAGTAGACGTGGTAATGATGCCGGGCCAAAATCCTGAAGTCCGAAACGGTGCTTCGTAGCGCGCCAAAATCTCCTGGGCGATTACGGCAACCACCACTTCAATCTTGCCGCCCTCAAATCTTGTTTGCGGGAAAAAACTGACTGAAGCCTGATCCACATCGAATGGGACGCTCTTCTTCAAACGGAACTTCACTAGCGCCATCTGCTCTTCCGGTTTCTTCGGAAGATCGTCGAAATCCAGCACCGTCACGCGGCCGCAATAATCAGGCAGGATCAAAACGGCACCAGGCCGCTTGCGCGATGGCGGCGGAGCAAGATCAGCTACTGCTTGAAAGAACGCCTCAGGCCGCAACATATTATCGTGGGCCGGCGATATGGCCAACACATCCCCGTCAATTTCCTTCGTCCCGGAATCAAACGTCTGTTTGCCTTTGGCGCGACGCGCCCAGGCTATTTGACCAGAACCGATTTCGAAAACGAATTCCGGTGGAGGATCGTCGAAGATTCGCGTAATTGTTCCCATGACGTCGTTCATATTAAGTCTCGATGAAAGTCACTTTGTTGATTTCGCGCAAGGTGGTAATCCCCAGCCGCACTTTGTCCACCGCTGCTTCGCGCAGGAAGGTCATTCCTTCTTCGCGTGCTGCCCGCTTGATCTCCGACCCAGGCCGTTTTTCCAGAATCAAATCGCGGATGCGCTCGCTCAAATCCAACAGTTCATGAATGGCGGTACGGCCCCGGAACCCTGTGCCTCCGCATTCAAAACAACCGGTGCCTTCATAAAACGTGATTTGCTTCCACTCCTCCAAGTTTAAGCCGCTGTCAATGATTTCCTGATCTGGATACGTAGTCGGCGCCTTGCAATGTTCACAAATCACACGCACCAACCGTTGTGCCAAAATGCAATTCATGGCAGCGACAAAGTTGTACGGTTCCACTCCCATGTTTAAGAAGCGGCCCAGCACGTCCAGCACGTTGTTGGCGTGGACAGTGGTGAACACCAAGTGACCGGTCAGCGCAGCATTGATGGCAATTTGCGCCGTTTCCTGATCACGAATTTCGCCCACCATGATCTTGTCCGGATCGTGACGCAAAATCGAACGCAATCCACGAGCAAAGGTCAGCCCCTTTTTCTCGTTCACCGGAATTTGCGTGATCCCCTTCAACTGATATTCCACGGGATCTTCAATGGTGATGATCTTGTCTTCGTCGTTCTTAATTTCCGAAAGCGCCGCGTACAGTGTGGTGGTCTTACCGGAACCGGTTGGCCCGGTGACCAGCACCATTCCGTAAGGCTCCTTGATATAGCGGCGAAACTTGAGGATATCGTTTTCCGCAAAACCGACTACTTCCAGCGTCAATTTCGAGAACTTCTCGCTCATCGACTCTTTATCCAATACACGAAGCACGGCATCTTCGCCATGGATCGTCGGCATAATGGAAACGCGGAAATCGATCAGCCGGCCTTTATACCGCACACGGAAACGGCCGTCCTGCGGCACGCGCCGCTCGGCAATATCCAGTTCGCTCATCACCTTAATACGGCTGATGATGGTAGCATGCCAATCCTTGGCAATCGGCGGCATGGCGTAGTGCAGCACGCCGTCAATCCGATACTTAATGGCAACTTCCTGATCGCGCGTTTCAATGTGAATATCACTGGCGCGGCGTTCCAGGGCATTGAACAAAGTTGTATCCACTAACTTGATAACCGGAGCAATGTCGTCCCCATTGGCGGAACGCTCAATAGAAAGCGTTTCATCAGGGTTGTCTTCTTCACCGACAACATCCAGTGCAAACCCTTCGGTTACTTCTTCCAGAACCCTGTTCGATTGTTCGGTCTTTTTCAACAAGTCCGAAATTTGCGAAAGCGTCGCCACCTTAATGCGTACGCGACGGCGCAGCAGCATGGTTAGCTCGTCAATCAAGTTCAAGTTGCGCGGATCGGCAACTGCAACTTCCAGCACTCCGTCCACTTCACCCACCGGCACAAAGTTATAGCGGAACATCATGTCCACCGGAACCAGGCGCAGCAAATCGTGATCCAACTTGCCTTCTTTCAGGTCGATGAATTCCGAATGGTAACGGCGCGCGAGGTGCTGTGCTTCCGCCGTTTCCGATAATGGGTCAACCAATCGAATGCGATCTGTAGCCATGTTAACCCCCCATATGATCGGCCAACGAGAAGATCGGCAAGTAGAGCGCGACCAGGACGAAAGCCACAAAAATGCCCATGAATATCATGATCGCGGGCTCAATCAGCGACAGCACAGCTTGCATCCGCACCTGCACGTCGTCTTCGTAAAATTCAGCAACAGAACCCAGCATCGCCGGTAGCGCACCTGTCGATTCACCCACCTCAATCATGTCCACCGAAAGCTCCGGGAAAATCCCTGTTTCCTTCACCGAGCTATATAAAGTTTGTCCCTCACGAACCGACTTCCGCACTTTCTCAAGCGACTTGCGGATCAGCGAAGCCCCCACCGACTCCCCCGCCGTTTCCAGAGCCTGTACCAGCGGAATGCCACCAATCAGCAATGTGGAAAGCACCCTGGCAAACTGCGCCACTTGGTATTTAATCCAGATTTCCCCAAAGATGGGCGTATTCAGCTTGATGCGATCCAGCACCGGTTGTGCCGCCTCCGTTTTAGCCCAGAAGTAGAAGCTGACGCCCCCAATCACCATTGCTGCCAAGCCAAACAACACGTAATCCTTGGCCGTGGTTCCTACCGCGATCAGCACCTGGGTGATGGCCGGAAGTTGTGCGTTCATGCTGTTGTAGAGCTCCGCAAAGTTTGGCACCACGTAAGTGATCAGGAAGATGATCAGGAAAATCACCAGGATAATCAGCAGGCAGGGATAGATCAACGAAACTATGATCTTCTTCTTCACTGCAAGGGTCAACTTTTGATAAGTAATGTAGCGATCCAGCACTTCCACCAAAGCGCCACTTTTTTCGCCAGCCATAATGGAGGTGACGTAGATTATCGGGAAGGCTCCGGGCCGCGCAAAAGCATCCGACAGCAATGCGCCGTTCTTCACCTCGTCGCGCACGGCTTTCACATAAGGACTCAACTTTTCGTCAGTCAACCGCTCAGAAAGCAGATCCAAAGCTTTCAAAATCGGCAAGCCGGCGCGGATCAAAGTGACAAACTGCTGATTGAAGATCAGGAATTTTTCCAGGTTGATCTTCTTCTTTTTGTTCCCCGACCCAATATTGATGGAAGTCATCGCCTGAGCGCGGCTCTTAGGCTTGATTGAGTAGATCAAAAAGCCTTTTTCGCTGTACTTATCGCGCAGGTCACTTTCCGAAGCAGCTTCGGCCACCTGTTGGTGGATCTTGCCTCGAGCGTCAGCGTATTTGAGGATAAATTCGGCCATTTAGCGGCTGGCCTCCACCAGTTGAGCGCCTGGAGGCAGTTTCATTTCATATACATCGGCAGTTTGGGGCTTGTTGCGTAGTTCGTTCTTAAACCGGAAATCCATCACCGAGGCATCCTGCCCAGTAACCGTCAACTTACGGATCGCAAACAGCTCATCGACGACGAAAATCACTTCCCGGTAGGGCGATTTATCCAGATTCTTAGGCTGCGCTTTCACGTTCAAGCCCTCAGGAGTTTTCGAGTACTCAAACTTGTCGAAATCGCGGCTAAAGTCCAGTTTACCCAGAAGAAACGCCAGCGGAAGCCGTAGATCGTCGGCGTCCTTTAACTTCGATTTCTCCACTTGAGCGGTGGAAGGTGAATAAAAGTAGAAAAATTTGGAGTCGCTCAAGAAGAATTTGCCCTCAGGCTTGGCATAATTCCACCGCATCCGGCCCGGCTTGCGTAGGTAGAGATGGCCGGTTTCGGTACGCTTAGGCTGCAACCCGATACCACCCCGATAGGTTTGCTCAAAATCTAACTCTAACGTAGCAATGGAGTTATAGCGTTTTTCAATGCCGGAAAGGGTGGGGCGCAGCTCTTCGCAAAGCACCGGAAGGAGCACACAAATCGAGGTTATAAAGCAGCGCCACACAACAAGTTAGACGCGGAATAAGGCGAATTCGTTGAAGAGCTTGGTTAGAACATGTTGCCGTAGATATCCTTCAATGCTACCGTGCAACCGATGCTCTGCAATTCCCTGAAGACGGTCCGACAATTAGGTGCAGTACTAATTATCTCTACTAAGGTGGAAATTACGTTTGCTGTAGGAAATCTTTGGGTTTAAGTGAATCTGCCCACTTGTTTGGGCGTCCAGCAAAGTGGTCCCTCAATCGGTCTTCAATGTGGTTTGCAGACCAAATTGCAGCATTCTCCAAACCTTGGCATTCCGCAAGTGTTGCAGGCTTTTCCCGCCCATCCTGGTAAAGGAATAGACGTTTTGAAATCGGATCTCGCTTGTAGAAAATAGGCGCTGGCGTTGCCCCAGTTTCGAGGTGGCCAATTTTTGGCCAAGCACCTGAAGTGAACGGCGACTTAGACACCCAGACAATGAAAAGCACTTTGGCCGCAAGAACCTTCTCAATTGGTAGCAGCTTCTGCGATTGAAGGTCGAAGAATTCGGTTACAAGATGATCAAGATAGCGGCAGTATCCGTAGCCATTCCCAGAACCCAAAGGAACAGCGAATACATCTCCCTTCCTAAAGCGCAGGTTTCTAGTCTTTCCTCTTACTATCGTATTGATGTTAACTACCTCCACCCCTCAGATGTCAGCAAAGTTCGATAGCAGGTAGCTTCGCTTCTTGACGCAGAGCACCCTCGCATCGGAGTTATACACTCTGCAGTTCCGTCCAGACAACTGATTTTCAAGCACAAAAATCAATCGTACGGCTGAACGGGAATGCAGAAGAGAACCGCCCGACACAACAAGTTAGACGCGGAATAAGGCGAATTCGTTGAAGTTAGAACATGCTGCCGTAGATATCCTTCAAAGCCGCAGTGCAACCGATGCTATGCAATTCAACAACAGCCTCAATTCCCTTGTGATCCGAGAGCAGCCAATTTCCAGCCGCCTGCCGCGTATATTGCTCAATCCAGACTTCGTCGGAATGAACCAGGAGGTAATCATTGAAGGAAGGAATTTCCCGATAGATTGCAAATTTCTTTCCATGGTCATAGTCAGCCGTTGATGGTGACAATACCTCAACAATGATGTTCGGATTCACAAGAATGTCGTCCGTATCCTCAAGAGCCTCTTCCGCACCACAGACTACCGAAACATCCGGGTATAGGTAGCTTCGCTTCTTGGCGCAGAGGACCCGCGCATCGGAGTTATACACTCTGCAGTTTCGCCCGGACAACTGATTTTCAAGCACAACAATCAAACGTACAGCCAAACGCGAATTCCGAAGAGAACCGCCCGACATTGCATACATTTCCCCGTCCACATATTCGCTCTTATGTTCAGAGGCGCGGTCTGTGGCTAGGTAATCCTGTTCCGTGAGCCTTACTATTGGCTGGGTTGCCATTTCCCTATTATGACTCTGAAATGCGGACGCCGCCTGTTGAAGGCAGCCTGAATCCTCACCCCATAGCCCGCTTGAACCGCGCGGCGATCTCCTCCGCCGGTACCCGATTCCACGTCTCATTCACCTGCAGCACCAGTCTATCCCCCACCGGAACATTCGCCACTATCCCCGACTGTTCCAGCCTCCCCTGATACACCGGCGCATTCACATTCCCCACCTTCACACGGAAAATGTTGGTCCCATTCTCCACCCGTTCAATGTCGAAATTGGAATCCTTCGCCAATATCGCAATCGCCCGTTCCGCATTCTCAACTGCGGCCCGCATGCGCTTATCAAATCCGTCGGCGAAGCTCAGCGACACTGCCGCAAACGGCCATGCGTGCGGCAATCCCCCGCCAAACATCCGCCGTGTATGATACATGCCATCCAGCAGCGCCTTCGGCCCAGCTAAGATTGCCCCGCTGGCCGCGTTGAAATACTTGTACATCGAAACATAAACGGTATCGAACAAAGCCGTATACTCTTTCACCGGTCGTCCCGTGTAGGCGCATTCAATCAATAACCGGGCACCGTCTAAATGAAGTCCAACGCGCCGTTCCCGCGCCCACGCTGCAATCTTCTTCATCTCGTCAAAATCGAAACGCTGTCCTTGCTTCCTCCGTACGGGCGTCTCAATCTGAATCGCACCCACGGGCGAGGCAACGCGCCCCATCATCGCATCGCTCGACGCGCGCTCCACGTCTGCCAAAGTGAATGTGGCTTTTCCTGATGCTAACGGAATCAGCGTTAATCCGCTCAGCGTTTGCGAACAATCCCCGCAATCGTTATAGAGGTGGCTATCGCCCTGCACCAGCACCCGACGCTTATTCCCCGCAAGTACTCTTACTGCCAACTGATTTGCAAGCGTTCCCGTAGGCAGCCAGATTGCCGCTTCCTTGCCAAGCATCTGCGCCATTTTCGCTTCCAGCTTTTCCACCACGCCGCCAAGCGAATACTCGTCTGGAACCACTGCGTTCGCTGTTGTTAATCGCGTCAGAAGTTGCGCGTACTCAGCGGGTGTATGCGGAATGCCGTCGCCGTATGCGAACACAAGCCGATCAGGAATAGCAGTTGGTAACTGCGCAGCAGCAGCCAGCGGCGCAGCAAGGAAATTTCGTCGATGCATGGTTCAATAAGCCCCGGCTTTCGCAAAGTCTCCAGCTTTCACAATCGTCAATGCAGCCGGATCCAAATATCGCCGCATCGCCGCATTCACCTGCTCCAATGTCAGCGCCTGAACCTTGGCATCCATCTGAACATCCCATGCCATGGTCCGCCCCAATGCTTCGTGATTTGCCAGCGTCCGCAGCAATCCCTGCTCCTGCGAACGGGCCACCGCACGCTGGTCTTTGTACTTCTTCTTTGCCCCAACCAATTCGTCTTCTGTAAACCCGCCCTTCAGTGTTTTCTGCAGTTCGTCTTTGAAACTTGCTTCCACTTTCGGTGTGTTCTGCGGCGCGGAAATTGCCGATGCGGTCCACGCTGCGCCGTCCCCTTTGGATGGTACAGAAAGCCGCGAACTAACTCCATAGCTGAGTCCTTCTAAATTCCGAATTCGATTCGGCATGCGCGAACCTAGGTCACTTCCAAAAATTTGGTTGGCAATCATCAGGGCAGGGTAGTCAGCATCTTCATCGGATAGTTTCAACCGCAGACCAGCCTCAAAAGTAGCGTTCTGTTTATCTGGAGTTTCAATTTTCACGTTCGCCGGTTCCGTCCTTTTGTAGACCGAAGTCAGGCGTTGATACGGCTTGCCGTCCCAACCCTTCAGCAATGCTGCAATTGTCTTTTGAACTTCAGCAGCATCGAATTGCCCAGTCACAACCAGTTCCCCATTCGCCGCTCCGTAGAAATCGGCGTGGAATTTACGGACGTCTTCAATGGTCACCTTGCGCAACGTCGCAATGGATTCATCAATCGTTTCCACATAGCGCACGTCGCCCTTGGCATAAGCATTCAAGCGGCGTGAAAACTCCAGTGCCGCAAGTGACGCCGGCTCACTGCGCCCTGCCTCAATTCCCGCAATGCGCTGTGTCCGCACTTGTTCGAATTCAGATTCCGCAAACGCCGGTTCGCGCAGCAACTCCACTGCCAATTTCAATGCGCCTGCCAAGTTTTCCCGAGTCGTCTCAATCGATGCCGCAGCCCCCGATGCATCACTGGCCACCTGCGGTCCACCCCCTCGACGACCTCCGCCAAATCCACCGCCACCACCGCCCGAAGCCGTGACGCGCGCCTTCAAGCGGTCCATCTCATCCGAAATTTGTTGCCTTGATTTCGTCTTTGTCCCGCGCATCAGCAAACTGCCCGCAAGTTGCGCCACCGCCGCTTTACCCATCAAAGATTCCTGGCTTCCAAAGTGCAAATCAAGCGTGGCTGAAACTGTCCCGCCGCGAGTTTGCCGCGGCAGCAAAACCACTTTCAACCCGCCGGGCAGCTTAGTCCGCACCACGCGAGCTTCAACCGCAGTAGGAGTTGGATCAAACGATTCGCCTTCGGACATCGCCTGGCCGCCCTTATAATCCTTAAACAACTTTTCCAAATCGGGCGCCACCGCAATCTCCGCACGTTCCGGTTTTGCCGTTGGAATAAACTCCCCAACCGTACGGTTCGATTCTACAAAGTAAGTCTTCGCCACCCTCACCACATCTTCCGGAGTAACTTCCTTCACGCGATCGCGATTCAGAAACATCAACCGCCAATCCCCCATGGAAGCCCATTCACTCAGTTGCAGCGCCACGCCTTGGGAATTGGCCATCTGCATTTCCATACCTCGCAGCATGCGCGTTTTCACACGGTCCACTTCTTCCTTCGTAGGAGGCTCTTTCACAATGCCATCCAATGTTTGAAGCATTACCTCACGCACTTCTTTCAGGGATTGGTCTTTGGTGAGTTGCGCCGAAAGAGCAGCCAAACTGGGATCGTGCAATTGCTGGGAAGACATGCGGGCAGACACAGCCTTTTTGTTATCCACCAGGGCCTTGGTTAATCTACCCAGACCACCACCTGCACCGCCGCCCCCACGACCGCCCCCACCGCTCATCACGCCCGCTAAAATTTCCAGCGCCGCCGAATCAGGATGCGCCGCCGCTGGCGTGTGGTACGCCATAATCACTTCCTGGCTATCGCCAACACGCCGCAATGCTACGTACCGTTCGCCGTCCTGCGCCGGTTCGGTTGTATAGGTTTGGTCAAGCTTACGCGCGGGCTTGGGAAGGGCACCTAATGTTTCGGCAATTTGAGCTACTGCAACCGATTCAGTAACCTGGCCGGCAACCACTACAACAGCATTGTCTGGCTGGTAGTACTTGCGGTAAAAGGCAGCCAGCTTGTCGATGGGCACATTTTCCAAGTCCGCCTTGGACCCAATTGTAGACTTGCCATAGTTATGCCACAGGAAAGCAGTTGCTTCCACGCGTTCCTGCAAAACACGCGCCGGACTATTTTCGCCACGTTCAAATTCGTTACGCACAACAGTCATCTCGGTGTCCAGAATTGCCTTCTCCATTTTGGAATTCACCATCCGGTCAGCTTCCAGCGAAAGCGCCCAACGGAGGTTCTCCGTGGATGCGGTGAACGTTTCAAAGTAGTTGGTTCGATCCGACGACGTGCTGCCATTCCAACTGGCCCCATGTCCTGTGATTTCTTTCTTAATATCACGGCCGTTGGTGGTTTGCATAAACAGCAGATGCTCCAACAGATGGGCCATCCCCGTTTCGCCATACCCTTCATGACGCGAACCCACAAGGTAGGTTACGTTCACAGTAATCTTTGGGTTCGATGGGTCAGGGAACACCAATGCCTTAAGGCCGTTGGGGAAACTATATTCAGTGATGCCTTCCACTGATGCTAATTTCTTCACGCCTGCGGGAAGCGTTTGGGTGTAAGTGGGGCCAGCAAGAAGCGACAAGGCAAAAGCGGCGGCGGACAGTCTGGAAAATTGCATAGACTCCGGTTCCTTTGGTAACAAAACTCGCTGAAGCAGCGGATTTTGTGAGTATAGCAATGTTACAAAGGCTGTCTTGATAGGAATGCTCAGGTCGGCAAAACGGGGACTGCCTTCGAATTTCCGCGCGTCGAAAATTGCCGTCCTCGGTTTGCCAGCGGACTACGTTCCCTTGGCAAAAAGAGTACATTCAACCAAGCGAAAAAAGCCGAATTCTTCAATTCCCGGCAATCCGAAAAAAGACGGTCACGCCACTCCTTCACCTCAATCTGCCCTCATTTCAGTGTCTTGGAAAAAACAGGCAGCTGGTGTTCTAAAGACCTATGAGACTCTCTACACAGGAAGACAAATTGCTGGCCAGCAACTTCTCAAAAATCTAGTCCTCGAGGGTGATTAAACTCTTCTGGCGTTCTGAATGGAATCTGAATCCCAAACACGATTGAGCACCGTGAATGGGAGCTGTAAAAAGCAGGCTGTTGAGTAGGCAGCCCAGAAGATGAAACCAGGAACGCCAGTTGAAAAAATTGCAATTTTCCGTTCGCGATGCCTTATTGCGCCTGCTCGCTAACGCCTCTAAGAAAGCCCTTTCAGCACTCCTGTACTGTCACCGAACGACTGCTCTTTCACACCCATACGATGCAACATCGCCAAGTGCAAATTGCACAGCGGCGTTTTCACATCAGCCCTCACCCGGCGCCCCGGACGCAATGTGCCCTTGCCTCGCCCGGCCAATAAAATCGGCAAATTTTCAGAGTTGTGGCTGTTCCCGTCCTTCAGTGACGCACCAAACAGAATCATGGAATTGTCCAGCAGCGATGTGCCGCCTTCATCCAGTGTCTTCATCCGGTTTAGGAAGTAGGCCAACTGCTCTGTGTGCCAATTGATGATTTTTTCATATTGTTCGCGCTGGCTGACAATGTTGCGATGGTGCGAAATACCATGGAAATTGCCCTTCACTCCAGGCAAAAATCCATAGTCCTGCGAACTCTGCGCATCACCAAACATGAACGTTGCAATCCGTGTATTATCGGTCCAGAAAGCCAGAATTAAAAGGTCCAACATTAAACGCACATGTTGCGCGTGGGTATCGGGAACACCAGGCGCGGGCCGCTCCATTGGAAATTTTCCCTGGTTGATCCAGCGCTTTTGCGGACGCATCGCAGCTTCCAATCGCCGCTCCACAGAACGAACCGATTCAAAGTATTCGTCCAACCGCGCCTGATCCCCAGCACTTCCTTTCTTCCGCAAGGACCGCGCCTGTTCCTGAACAATATCAAGGACGCTGGTATCATCGCGTTGCAGCGATTCCAGTAACGACCGGTTCTGTGGATCACGGCCTGAAATCACTTTGGCTTGGTTATTCCGGAATAAACGATCAAACGCCAATTGCGGGATGATCTCTTTTGGCACCGGCGTATGCGGATCGGCCCATGAGAGGAACGAACCCAATGCGCGCGGAAATCCGCCGCCCGCCGTATCAATACCAGTTCGCGGCGTGTCGATCCCCAACTCAAAGGTCGGCAATGGAGTGCTGATCTCCATTTTCTGCGCAGCGAATTGATCCACCGTAGTTCCGCCGGAATCAAGATCGCCACCAACCGTTCGTTCCACAAATCCGCCCGATAGCCAGGCAGGCACTTTGGGCCAATGTCCATTGCGGCCTAACGTGTTTTTGTGCCACAAGTTTTCCAGCAGCAGAAAGTCGTTCTTCAAGCCTTCCAACGGCTTCAAGTGTGGAGTAATTTCGTAATCTTCGCCGTCGCCCGCCGGAGTCCAATAATCGGGCCGCACACCATTTGGCATGAACATGCACGCCATGCGAAGTGGCGGTTCACTCAGATTTTCCGCACCAAATGAAACGGATTCCAGCCACGGCAATGCCAGGGTTGCCCCTGCACCGCGCAAAAATGTTCTACGGGAAACTCTTGCCATAACCGGAATTCTCCTGCCTCATCCTATCAAATCTATTTCTCGCCCAAAAGGCGCGTGCGGACTCGCTTGCCTGGACCTTCACTAATATTCGATACCTGCGCGGAACTGTCGTTATTGCGAAACGCCGGGCTTAAAACAATTTCGCGAATTAACGTTCTTGCCCCGTTCCCATCTTTAGCCAGCTTATCGGCAATCTGTTGGACGGTGCATTGGTCCCCATCCTGAATCGCTCGCCCCAGTGCATAACCCATAGCCTTCGACGTCAGGTGTTGCAGAAATTCCTCTTTCTTACCCAGTAGAACTTGGCGCAGTTCCACAGGTCCATTGAAGCTTTCACCCGAGGGCAATTTCCCGGTTGCATCCACCGGCCGCCCATTAGTTTCCTGATCGCGCCAACGGCCCATCCAATCAAAATTCTCCAAACCAAAACCAATCGGATCCATCAGATTATGGCAGCTTGAGCACGCCTGATTATCGCGATGCTTCATCAGGATTTGCCGCATCACCAGACCTTTTTCTGACTTTGCCGCAGTTTCCAGCGGTGGCACATCCGGCGGTGGTGGAGGCACTGGTGTACCTAACAAAGTATCCAAAACCCATGCCCCACGCAGCACTGGACTGCCTTGCTTATAGTGCGACGTCATAGCCAAAACTCCGGCCATTCCCAGCACTCCGGCGCGGCGATTGTCCTTCCATTCCACTTTTTGGAAGTTGTGAGTCAACTCTGGAAACTTGTCTTCCACTTCGTAGAACTTCGCTAACCGCGCTGTTAGAAATGTGTAGTTGGAAGTCAGCAATTCCAGTAAGCTGCGGTTGCCGTTCAGGATGTGATGGAACAACAGAACCGGCTCCTGCCGCAGTTCGGCAGCAATTTCCGGCGTGTAATAATGTTGCAATTCCGTAAGCAGAGGCACCACCCGTCCCCCCACTTCTTGTGTGCCCAGCCATTGGCCGATGAAGCTGCTGGCGAAGGCTCGCGATCGTGGATCGTTCAACATGCGGTCTACTTGACCGGTAAGAACTTGAGGATCTTGCAGCTTCGCTTGCGCAGCCAGTTGCAGCAATTCTTCGTCAGGCATAGTGGACCACAGGAAGTAGGAAAGTCGCGATGCCATGTCGTATTGCGATACAGGCTGTGGCCCTGGTTTTCCAGATTGATCTTCTGCTCGAAATAGGAAGCGCGGCGAAACCAAAATGGTTTTCAGCGCGATCTTCACGCACTCTTCATAAGGGTCGCCGCGCTTTGCCGAACGTTCGTAAAGTGTCAGAAACGGTTGAGCCTCTGCTGGTTGAATTGGTCGACGATACGCTTTGGTCAGGAATGTTTCAATCAACCGTTTGGCTGACTGTTGCGGATCAAGAGGTGCCTCATTTGCTTCCAGGCCAAACAGTTTGTAGTGCAGAGCCCGCTTATCTGCTGTAGGCTCGTCCACCCGCTGTTCCACCGTCAGACTGTAAAAATCAAGCGGCAGATTTCCATTGGCCACCGTGATGGTGTGCACCCCTCGCGATAGCGTCCCGATACTGGCCCGGGCCGTTGGACCGCCGCCGGAATCTCGTGCGTAATTCAAAGTTCCCACCGCTGTGCCATCCACTTTTACATCCAGGCTCACTGGGATTTCCTTCGGACGTTCAATGGAAACTCGAAGGTTGTATTTACCTTCAATGAAAATGGGAATCACTGCCGATACTTCCTGATTCGGTTCCAGCAGTCGTCCAGGCTTTTTGCTGGGCAATGGCGGCGTCATTTCTGAAGATGGGAAGTTCTTGCTCAATGCCGGCGTGATAATCACGCGGTCCAAAATCTTCTGGGCGGCCTCCATATAACGTTCCATCATCATGGGTGGAATGTAGAGTGTTTCGCCGTTAGTATCAAATCCAGCACCGCCCGATTCATCGGCTGGGAACACATCGGTAACAGGAAATTCAACGCCTAAAAGTTCGCGAATCGTATGGTGGTATTCACGCCTATTCAAACGCCGCGGAGCAACGAAACCGGCATATTCTCCGGTGCTGCATGCGGTGCTGCGCAGGTGGCCGTCAATCCAAGTGGACAAGTGAAGCCGGTCTTCTTCGTTCAACTTCGCCACACCACTTGGAGGCATTGTGCGATTCTTCAACTGCGCCGAAACACTGCGCCACATGGAGCGTTTCTTCTCCATCTCTTGCGCTGTTTCTGCTCTTAAGAAATCATTCCGGGCCTTTGCGTCTTTTGGGTCATGACAAGCTGCACAGTTCTTTTCAAGCGTCGGACGAACGAATTCTGTGAATTCGTTGGGCTGCGCCATAGCAGCCATCGAAAGCCCAAACGCGAGTGAAAAAAGCTTATGCAATGATCCCCTTCACAACCTCGCCATGCACGTCCGTCAACCGGAAATCACGACCGGCATACCTATATGTCAACCGCTTGTGATCCATACCCATCAAATGCAAAATGGTCGCGTGCAGATCGTGGAAATGCACTTTGTTTTCCACTGAATAATATCCATAGTCATCGGTTGCGCCATACTGGAATCCGGCCTTCACTCCGCCGCCAGCCAGGAAGTAAGTGAATGCTTCCGGATTATGATCGCGTCCATCGGAACCCTGCGCCGTAGGCGTGCGGCCAAACTCGCCGCCCCAAACCACCAATGTATCTTTCAGCAATCCCCGTGCTGCCAAATCCTGTAGCAACCCGGCAATTGGCTTATCCACCTCTCGTGCATTCTGGGAATGGTCACGCATCAGATCCGCGTGCTGATCCCATTTATAGGTGTGGCTCACTTGGACAAACCGCACACCCTTTTCGGACAATCTTCGAGCCATCAAACATTGCCGTCCGAAGTCCTCGGTCACCCGGTTATCCAACCCGTAAAGTTTCTGTGTCGCTTCTGATTCGGTGGAAATATCTTGAAGTCCCGGTGCTTCGGTTTGCATGCGAAAGGCCAGTTCAAACGATTCAATGCGCCCATCAAGAGCAGCGTCCGGGCCGGTACCTGCCAATTGCTCACGATTGATCTGCTGGATCAAATCCAGTTCCATCCGTTGAATGTCGCGAGGCGTTTCTGAGTTAGCGATGTAAGGGATTTTCGCATCTTTCGATTTGATCCCAACCGAACCAATCGGAGTTCCGGCATAAGGAGCCGGCAGAAATCCTGAACTGTAATTGTTCGCACCGCCGTGGCTCTGCGTAGGACAAATGGTCACATAACCGGGCATGCTTTGGTTTTCGCTGCCCAAGCCGTAAGTGATCCAAGCACCCATCGATGGCCGCACGAATGTATCACTGCCAGTGTGGATTTCAAGCAGTGCTCCACCATGGCGGGAATTGGAACCCCACATGGATTTGATGAAACAAAGCTCGTCCACGCGCTTGGCAATTTCCGGGAAAAGTTCGCTGACGTACATCCCGCTTTGGCCGTGTTGTTTGAACTCCCAGGGCGATTTTAGAAGATTGAAAGTTTCTGAGGAAACCACTTTCGGCCGCTTGTAGGGCAGTGGTTTGCCGTGATCGCGCTGAAGCATTGGCTTGTAATCGAAGGTGTCCACTTGCGAAGGCCCACCGTGCATGAACAGGAAAATCACCCGCTTGGCTTTTGGGGCAAAGTGCGGCTGCTTCACTGCTAACGGACCCGCACCAGCAGGGCCAATAGAACTGCTGGCCGCCGCTGCGCGCAACTGCTCTTCGCCCAACATAGCCGCCAAGGCCATGCCGCCAAACCCAGTGCTGCTGGCACGCAGAAGTTCTCTGCGCGATACTGTCTTATTCAAATAGGAATTCCAATGCGGGTTCATAAAAGATCCTTCTTAATTCAAATATATAAATTCGTTTGATGCAATCAGTGCTTTGCAGAAACTTTGCCAGGCAAACAAATGCCGTTTGGCCTCATCTTTTTCCTTGTCTTCCATCGCCTTTTCCACCTGGGCGATAAACGTTAGGGCTCGATCAATATCTCGTGCAGCCGGGGGCCTTGCCAGTGCCCGTTCATAGGCATCGCGGATGCGAGCCGAATCGTCCATGTCTGTTCGTGCTAACAACTTTTGAGCCATGGCACGAGTGCTTTTCAACACCAGCGTTGAGTTCATCATGAACAGCGCCTGCGGGGCAATCACCGTTGCGTTGCGGTCACCATTGGGGGTAGAAGAATCAGGCAAATCGAATGCCGTAAACATCTCGTACATGGAACTGCGCACCACTGGGATGTAAACTGCACGGCGTGGATTATCGTAATCCGTTCCGCCTCTGCGGGAAGTGTTGGCCACATAGGCACGGTCTTTATAATCAAGCAGCGTTCCGCCCAGCTTCATATCAATTTCACCGGTCACTGAGGTAACGGCATCACGTATGGCTTCCGATTCCAAACGCTGCCTACTCATGCGCCACAACGAAATATTTTCCGGATCCATCTCCGCTGCCTTTTCGTTATAGTTGGAACTCATCTGATAAGTGTTAGACATCATGATCAACCGGTGCATTTCCTTCATGGACCAGTTGGCTTCTACAAAGCGCATGGATAGAAAATCGAGCAGTGGTTGATTGCTGGGCATTTCACCCAAGCGTCCAAAGTTATCGGTGGAAGCTACAATGCCTTTGCCGAAATGCCAACGCCAGATTCTGTTGGCCATAACTCGGCTGGTTAGCGGATGATCGGCCTTTGTTAGCCACTCCGCAAATTGCAGGCGACCACTTTCTTTCTCTGGTATAGAAGGTTGATTTTCACCAGCCACCACGCTGAGGAATTGCCGGGGAACTTCCTTGCCCAGCGTCCAGTGGCTGCCGCGCAAATGAATCGGCAGATTGGCAATTTTCTCGCCTTCGGTGACGCCCATGGCTTTGGGCAGATCGGGAGTAGCTTCTTCTAATGTCTTCTTTTCTTTTTCCAAAGAAGCGAGTTGATCTTGAATCGCTTGTGGATAATATTGCTTGGCGTCGCCAGGGGCTTCAAAGGGTCCGGCCTTAGCGTAGGATAGTTCACGGAAGGCTTCTAAAATGGGGTCTGAAAGGCCTTCTTCCTGTTTAATGGCATTCCGTTCTGCCTTCACTTTTGACTCATCTTTGCGCGCCTTCAACACCAGTTGCCAAGCGGCATCGGATTCATTGAACAACTCCTGATACTTTGCAGCCAGCTCTTTCCGTGTCTTCGGATGGAAGTCTTTGAATCGTGCTGCGGCTGGCGATAACCAGGCTTTTAACGCATCCCCTTCCAAGCCCTTATTTGGACCATAGGCAAACAACGCATACATCACCGAATGAGGAGCCCCTTTGGCTCGGCGCATTTCTTCCACCCACTGATTCAAGTAGCTGGCATTGACGTTGTATTGCCGCGCAACCTGTTGCCCAGAGCGCGGAACTTCAGCGCCTTTTGGTGAAGAATTCAATTGCAACGATTCGTAATAAGGGAATCGCGATTTGTGTTCCAGGCGCAGCACGTTATTGCCTGCGTTCAACGCAAACACACCAGAAACGGACCATCCACCCGCATCGGGCGAAGCTTCGCGATTGGTCACCGGACCTTTCCCGCGCTGTTCCAAAACGCCATTCACCCATATGTCAAACGTGCCCGCTCCGGTCTCTTCTTCCAACATGTCCAACTGGTAGTTGCCAGCCTGGGGCACGTTGATATCGAACTCCGCGAAGAAGGGGCCTTTGGCACCTTTCGGTACATTCGGCTTCTCTTTTTCGAGTTTTTTAGGAGCATTGCCGCGATCAAAGCTATCAGCAGTGCGAAGAACGCTAATTCCTTTCATTGAAACGACGGGCTTCAAATGCATTTTTTCGTATCGCAAAACATCGTCAGCCGCCAACATGTACGACCCGATTTTGGTCCGAGCTTCAGTAGCTAGTAAATTGTTTTCTTTGCTTGAAAGACTGCTCATCTCTTTTGTCTTTCCCGTAATCTTTTCCAGGTGTTCTTTCAGCTTCTGCCTCTCCTGTTCCGGGGCAAGAACGTATTCGTGCCAGGTTGCGACAACCTGGAAATTCTCCATTGTCTTGGAGCTCTTGAAAATGCCGGCCATCGAATAATAGTCAGCCGTAGGAATAGGGTCAAACTTGTGATCGTGGCAGCGGGCGCAGCCGACAGTCATACCCATAAAGGTGCGGGCAGTGGTGTCCAATTGCTCATCCACAATGTCCATTTCCATTTTCATGGGATCATCTTCAGCCAGCATTTTTGCGCCAAGGGAAAGGAAGCCAGTGGCTGTCCAGCGTTCAAATTGAGTGGCTTCGTCTTTGGTGGCAGGGAGCAAGTCGCCAGCCAGTTGTTCCTTTAGAAACAGATCATAAGGCTTGTCTTTATTGAATGCCTTAATTACGTAATCACGATAACGATAGGCGTGGCGGTAAACCAGATTTTCATCCAAGCCATTAGAATCGGCGTATCGTGCAACGTCCAGCCAATGACGGCCCCAACGTTCGCCATAATGCGGAGATTCCAGCAGACGGTTCACCACTTCACGAAAAGCTTCGGGGCGTTGGTCTTTTAGAAATGCTTGCACTTCTTCCGGCGTTGGAGGCAAGCCCGTAAGATCGAAAGTGGCGCGCCGAATCAGCGTGCGCTTATCAGCAGCTGGAGCGGGTGCCAGACCCTTGGCTTCCAGTCCGTTCAAGACAAAAGCATCGATTGGCGACTTCACCCAAGCAGTGTTCTTAACAGCGGGCGCGGCCGGTTCCTTGGCGGGTATGAAGGCCCAAAACTTTTGAGTGCTTTTGGCTTGAGAAGGCTTTTCACTACCCCAAGGAGCGTTCATCCGGATCCACTGGCCGAGCAATGCAATTTCGGCATCCTTTAATTTTCCGGAAGGCGGCATCTTCAAATCGGTGGAGTGGCTGACGGCGCGCAGCAGCAGACTCTCTCCAGGTTTTCCGGGAACAACGGAAGCCCCGCGAGCCCCTCCTTTTAATAGATTTTCCCGCGTGTCCAGACGTAATCCACCCATTGCAGAAGTTGCCGAATGACATGCCTGGCACTGCTTGGCGAATAAGGGTCGAATGTTCTTTTCAAAGAATTCCGCCCCGTCTTGAGCGATGGAAACGGTAACGCTAAAGTAGGCAACGAGAAGGAATCGGATCATATAAACACAGTTGTGCATAATAAGGTATCTGGCTGAATATTATCACAAGCAGATCAGGTAAATTCAGCCGTGGGCAAACCCAGCCGGGAGCGGACCTTATTAGCGGCCCGCTCCGCGCTTAACATTGCCTGATCTGTCCAATGATTTCCCCAATCTCCATAGCGTCCACACCAGATGATTCCGACACTCTCAAGGTACCTGTGAACCATCGCCACGTTGGGTTTTCGATGGAAATCGAAGACAACATTTGCGTATGGAATGTTCCGGACATCGACTGCATCAATTTCCGCGTGGCCTTTTAAGATGCCGCAACGGCGAAGTCCGTCGATCGAAAGTTCGACGATTGATTCGTGGGCGGGCAGTGGCTTTCGAGGGGAATGGACAAACTCAACTTGAACGCTTGAGCATCCGGCAGGGGCTGCATGGGGAGAGTATTTTGAGGGAAAATGCGCCCGGGCGAATGCTATGTTGTCGTCGTAAAAATACGTCCAATAAGAGTTGCTCAGAGCAGGCCGTTTCACTCCAAAGCTTACCAGCAGGTGGGAAGTGCAATACAAGTTTTCGGCAGCATCGCGTACGTCTTGTGGTGCTGAATGGATGCTGCGTATCAATTCAGGAAGCGGCAAAGAGGATATCAGGTGCTGGTAATGCTCCACACTGCCGTCGGAGAAAACAATTCGCTTTTTGTGGGGATCCAATTCTGCAACATTTCGATTGCTTTCAATTTGACAGTGAGCCGTTAGAAGAGATGTATAGGATTGAAAGCCACCGTGACGAGGGTACCGAAATTCGGATTGCGATGCCATTCCTTTTCCTGCGGCTCCAGCAAGCAAGTCATTTAACGTTGGGGCGAGGATTCGTGACGAAACCCAATCAGTTGTGAGTTGTTCCAACTCAAGGCCAAAGTATTTCCGGATGTAGCTCCTTGTGAATGTATTGGTGATGACTTCACCTAGCCATCGATTGCACCACTCCCCATAATTTGCCCCATCGGTAGGCGGCATATTATGAGTTTTCATGAAACTGGTGATGCAACGATTGATCAAATCTTGGGGCAAGCCATGCAAATTGCATTCCACGGGATGTTGGAGCACATATCCTTGATAAACTGCAGTGGCTTGCATGGGGTGGCTGAGAAACGCTCCATCCACGCTGGCCGCCATGAATTGGCGAACCCGTTCGTCCTTCGTAAAGGAGATGTGGGGACCTTCATCAAATGTGTAAGTGCCAACCTGGAAACTTGAGGCATGGCCGCCGCTTCGGGGGCGGGCCTCGTAGACGATGCAATCCTGATCGCGTAGCGTATTTGCTACTGCCATTCCGGCCATGCCGGCACCGAGGATTGCGATCTGGCTTGAGCTCATGTGCGGGTGTCCGCTACCCCCATATGGGGGCAACAAGTGCTCGTATGCCTAGACATATGTTTTGGTATGTCTGTATGTCATTATTCGCAAAATGTTGATTCCATTCATAATCAATTCTATCGCTTGCCTAGTCGCTTCAGAACGCGATCTGCGGCCAAAACACCTCGATATTGAGCCTGTTCGAAAATGGAAATCCCACTTAAGTCAGAGTTTGCAAATTCGAGTCCGGTGCTGCCGGACGAGGCTCGGGCGCGGGATGGGTTGCTGAGGAATCCGGGCGTTGGGCGAACCATGGCGTGACCATTGCGAAACATGTCGATTCGGGAAACGCATTGCCGAATGTTGGGATGGGCTCGTTCAAGGTCGTTGAGAATGTATTCTTTCCAGGTGCCCCAGTCAGTGGTGAGCAAACGTCGGCGAGCTGCGGGGGACGGCTCGCCGGACAAAGGCAGATAGTAGGTCCAAACGCTGCGGTTCACGTGTGATGCCAAGCTTTGGTGAGTGGCGACAACATATCCCAGCGATTGCGAAGCGTAAATTACGTTGTCCCAGGCAAGTTCGGCACCTTTCTCCTCAGGTAGGCGATCCAGGGTTAGGTTAGCGGTCAACCATGGGGAATACTCAAAACCGGTGAATTTATCTCCACTTTCGAGTAAGTAGGGAGTTAAAAACGAAGGTGCGGCAAAAACTAGAGCATCGGCATCATAGTTAGTTTTTGATGTTACTATTCGCCAGCCAGTACCTGCTTGCTGAATTACTCGGACCATTTCTCCTTTGCGAATCCTGTTACCGGCTTTGTTAATTAAGTGCCTTGCGATCCACCCGTTGCCTTCCGGCCAAGTTAGTGGACCTTTTTCATCATGTTCACGGGAGGCAAAATAATGAATTCCGGCCCATGCTGATGTTTCTGCTGCTGATGACCCATAGTCGTCGCGACAACTGTAATCGGCATACCAGTTCAGATAGGGTGAGGTGAATTGGTTTTGTTTTAGCCAGTCGCGGAAGTTTACTTGATCAAGGGGGCCTGGCTTTGCGGCCAACTCAAGAGGAACGGTGAACTGCCCTGATCCGCGGAACTCGGCAATGCGTTGTTCGAAAGCTTTGTATTGTAAGTGGTCCTGTTTGGTGGCGGCAATCTCTGGTTCCAAGCCTTCCTGCCAACGCCCGTGAAGAAACAAGCGTTCTTGAGGGGAATGGCATAGGTGGCGTTCGTCCCAATGGCCGTCGCGAAGCAAGCCGAGCTCCTCGAATAGCTCGCGGACATGCGTCGAAGATTTGTTAGGGACCGGGACGTAATGGGCGGCCCAAGGGTAGCGGCTGATTTCGTTTTCACCCCAGCGGGCATTGCCTCCGGCTTCGGATTCCATTTCCAGCAGGACATAATCATGGAAGCCGCGCTTGTCAAATCGCCATGCAGCGGAAAGGCCGGCTATCCCTCCGCCAACTATGACAACGGGAATCTTGAGCCGCTTTCCTGGAAAACCGATTGGCTTGCGATCTCGAATCAAGTGGCCTTGGTTTTGGGATTCAAAAACGAAGCCGCCAGTAACTGGACGGTCACTTTTTTGACTTAGTCCCACTAAGGCGGCGGAAAGGAACTGACGCCTGTTACCTGGCAATGTCACGCCATTCGCGGTCATAAGTCCTCACCAGCACTTGGTCATTTAATTTGTTGGCTTCGACGGGCACCGGTTTCATGTCTTCGGGGAATTGAAACATTACGGGCAAGCTTTTGGCATCCAGGAATCGTAGTCCCTTAGGTAGTGAATCCTCTGGATAATGGTATGCAGTGCGTCCCGCCAGCACAAAACCCCATTCGCCGAAGCTGGGGACATATAAGTGGTATGGCCAAATGTTGAAGCCAGATTGTTTAAGAGTTTCGGCAACCGTCCAAAAGCTGGAACGCGCGAACAAGGGGGAAGTGCTTTGTACGACGCAGAGCCCATCGCGAGTGAGATGTTTTTCTACTAACCGGTAGAAGGCTGTTGTATATAACTTGCCGAGGGAAAAGTTAGTGGGATCAGGAAAATCGATGACAACAAAGTCGTAGTAACCACGATCCTGTTCGAGCCAAGGGAACGCGTCGGCGTTGATCACTTTCACTTTGGGTGAGGAGAGGGATTGTGAATTCAACCCCGATAGCACTGGATGCCTGGTGAATAAATCAGTCATCTGATCGTCCAGATCTACCAGCGTGATGGCCTGGATCTGTGGGTACTTCAAGATCTCACGCACCGCGAGGCCGTCGCCACCGCCCAGGACCAATACATTGCGAGCCCCGCCTAGCGAAGCCAAACCAGGATGAACTAGCGCTTCGTGATATCGGTATTCGTCGCGAGAACTGAACTGCAAGTGTGAGCTTAGAAACAGCCGCAAATCATCTTTCCACTTGGTTAAAACAATTCGTTGATACTTAGTTGTTTTGGATAGAATTACATCGTCGGCGTAGATTCCGTTGTCGGCAGCTTCGGTAATTCGGTCGGCGAAAACCATTCCGATTCCCAGAGTTACAATCACGGTTGCACAAGCGGCGCGAAGGGCCGCGAGGCGTCCCAATTGGGAGCGAAAGATGTAAGTGGACCACAATGCCACGCCGGCATTTACTAACCCAAAAAGCATTGCGGAGCGCACCATGCCTAACTTTGGAACTAACACGATGGGGAATAGCAGAGATGCTCCGAGGGCACCCAGGTAATCAAAAGTCAGCACGTTGGAAACGAGATCATGAAACTGGAAGCGCTCTTTTAGGATGCGCATTAGTAAGGGGATTTCCAGTCCAACCAGAATGCCGATGATGGTTACAATGGCATAGAGCAGCAGCCGGAATCCCTCGGTGTAAGCGAATGCCATGAACAGAATAGCCGATGAAAAGCCACCTACCAAACCCACCATTAATTCAATAGTGATGAAACGTGCGACCAAGCCCTTGCCCAGAAATCGGCTAAGCCAACTGCCGATGCCCATGGCAAATAAGTAAGCACCAATTACTGTGGAAAATTGCAGAATGCTATCGCCGAGTAAGTAACTGGCAAGCGCACCGGCAATCAATTCATAAATCAGCCCGCAGGCCGAAATCAGGAAAACGGAAATGAATAGAACGACTGCCAACGAAGGGTCCTAATGAACAGCAGCAGCGATAATAACGCCAATGCCAACGGACATCAACCCCACTAAAATTGCCAGTGCCACGTTTTGTTTCTCAACAATCTCCTGCCACAAATGGTAGGGGGTGATTTTGTCCATCACAAAGAAACTGCCTACAAAAATCACTACACCCAATAAGGCGTAGACCATCGCATTGATTAAATACTCCGGATTGAAGTTCATCTTATTTCCCTCCTGTATAGCGCGGCGAGTAGTAATAGTGCGGCCTGTAAGCACCTGGGTTATTGCGCATGGTTTTGGGCACGTCTTTCACTTCCTCATACCGGTCGAGACTGAAACCTTTGTAGGAGAGCACGCTCCAGGCACCCGCCAGTAATACACTATACGCAATGTAATAAGGACTAGTCATTAGTCGTCACCTCCTGAATCGGAACTTGGTTCCGGCGCGTAATCACTTTCCATCCAACGTTTGGATTCAAAGTTGGATTTTCGAATGCTGTACCAAATTGGCGGAATCAATAACAAGCAAAGTACCACGAAGAACAGGACCCATGAGATGCTGGAGCCTCGAGTGGTTTTGATGTTGTATCGGACTGGTCTGGGCAAAGTACCAGCAGCTGCATCTCTTTCTGAATCGATGCGGAAATAATAAGTGCCTTCTGGGATGCCAGACATTTTAACAGTGGAGGACTTGGATCCTTCGGTCCATTTTTCGCCTTCGTCAATTCCTGAATAATGGCTGAGTGTGCGAGCAAACTCCCATGCTCTGCCAGTTGTTTCATTGATTAAAGTTACTCCAAGGAACGCCTCTTCGTTGTCCACATCGGCTCGAAGATTCACATTGAGCATTCCGCTACCTGGCACATAAAACGTTTCTGTAACGAAGGCTTTTTCTTCCTGTTTGGCTGGATCGATGGTGAAAGTTTTGTCAAACACAACATTTGATCGGGTGGCTATGGATAGAAGAGTCGCGAGCACTAACATGGCCAACGCAACAACGGCAAACCACATCCAGGCTTTCGAGGGTTTGCCAAGGTAAGGGTTCGCCTGGTTCGCAAATGGAGTGCCGGAAGTTGCAGTTGGCAGGGGAAGGTTGAAGGCCTTTCCGATTTCGACGGCGGTACTATACTGGGCAAGGCTCCAAGTAATTTCGCTTCCGTTTTTCTCGGAGGAAAGCATTAAAGGGGGAGCAATGAAATCGTCGGAATGGACCGTTTCGCCTTTGCGCACTTCCCAGGGGAATTCACCAAAAACATAAGTGGTTTCGGCGTTGGCCGATTGAAAGTGCTTGAAGCGCTGGCCATTCCAAGTGACGCTACGCTTCCCCATGCCTGAAGTTTCCTGGGGTAAAGCATGGATTGGAGTTACTACATTCCAATGATTCTGTGATTGAACCAGATACTTATAACCCTTGAATGGGTTAAAGAGAAGATACTCATTCCATGAGTAAGATACACCATCAACAAAGACTTGCCGTTCTTGAAAGCCAATGGCTTCGTAATCTACACCACTTATGGTTCCGCGCTTGCCTAAGGGGATAGCGGGAATCACGCGCTGTGCACCGGCGTAGTTTGCCAGTATGGCCAAGTTAGGATCGCGCGCGTCTAGCACACGTAGGCAGGCTGGGCAAACTACGCTGATAGCTCGGCCCAAACTGCGAATTTCAAGGGCATTGCCGCAACCGGGGCAATTGAGGCCCTTTGCTCTTGGGACAATGGTCATCGCAGCCAGCCTTCAAATTCGCGCAGGCCGGTCATCTTCAGGGAATCGAAATCTACATACTCGCCGAGAAAGACAAGTGGCGGGTCCTCGGAATAGTCAAGAGTGGCGAACTTGCCATCTTCAGAACTGAGGTCCAAGTAGGACATGACGCCTTTGTCCCAATATTCAAAGGGTAAGTCGCCTTCCACGCCGACATACGTTGCTTCATTCAAGGAAGTTACAAAGTAGTCAGTGCCTTCCATGGATTTGAAAACCTGGCCAACCTTGACGTTTGCGGCAGGAGGCCACTTTACGGTGTTGGGCCATTGGCGCGAAATAGCGTATTCCAGTTGCGCATCACTCAGCCAGGCGCTCTTGCCGCCAAGAATGATGTGCCATTCGTTCCAACCGCCAAGATCGTACTCATAGATAATGCGCCCCACCACTTCAAAGGCTTGCCCGTTGAAGGAACCGCGCACGCCCAATTGGATTGGCGAAGCATCCAGCGGCCATTCCCCAGTTACTCCGACGCGAGTTAGATCTTTATCCTGACGGACAAGAATCGACTTACAGAATCCACAAGTGGTTTGGATGGCAGCCTGGTAACGGAAGGCAATCTCGGCGCCGCAATTGGGGCAAGAAGTTTTTAGTTCCATGGTTGACCGTAGGACCGTTCCAGCTTGCGGACCCTTACCTCTGTTGCTCCAAAGGCCAGTTTCAGGCAGGTCGCAAAATCGAAGTCATCGCGGCTGCGGCAGCAAAACACATTTAGACAAAGGGACCTGTATTCAGGAAACGTATGACAAGCCAAGTGCGATTCGGCCAATAAGCAAAGGCCTGTGATGCCTCCTGCTCCAGGGAATTGATGCCATACAGCCGGTTCCACGGCATGCAATAACATGCCGTCAATCAGGCTTTGAAAAAGATCGCGCAATAAGGATGGATTGCGCAGAGCTGCTTCATCGCAGCCCTGCGCTTCTACTACCCATTCGCAGCCGGAAGGGTTCATTGGATTATTAAACTACTCTTGCTTCGATCCGCATTCAGTGCAGAACTTTGCGGCGCGCGGGATCTTGTTGCCGCAGTTCATACAAAACTTAGTTTCGCCTGCCGGAGCAGAGGTTGCAGGAGCAACGGGAATTACTGGTGGAATAGCTCCGGTTGCCGGCACCGCACCTGCCTGCGCTGCTGGATTCATTGCGCCGCCAAGAGCACCTGCGAGCTGTTGTCCGAATAAAAGCCCCGCGCCCAAGCCCATGCCTGTGCCCACGGCTCCACTACCTTCATTGGCAGCGGCGATGGGAATGGATTGCGCAACCTGATACTGCGTGTACCGGCCCATGTCGCCAAGCATGTTCATGCTGATGCGTTCGTCCAGCTTCTTTTGCAGTTCTTCAGGAAGCGAGAATTCGCGGACCAGGAAGGTATCCAGTTGCAAGCCGAATTCATCGAAGGCAGGCTGTAAGCCGGCAAGAATTTTGGCGCCAAGCTCCACCTGGTTCGAGATCAAATCCAGAAACGGGATACCGCTTTGCGCGATGGCGTCACCCATTTGTCCAATCACTGTGGAGCGAAGCTGTTCCTCAACATCACCGACTCGTACTAGTTCGCGAGTGCCGGAAATCTTTTGGTGAAATTGTTGAGGGTTGACGATGTGCCAGGAATAAACGCCGTTGCCGCGAACACGAATCGCGCCAAATTCTTTGTCGCGAATGGTCAGTGGATTCTGCGTACCCCATTTCTGATTGATGTTTTGATGTGTATTGAAGAAGTAAACGTCGCTTTTGAAAGGCGATTCAAACATTTTGTCCCAATTCATCAAATTGGTCAAAATCGGCAGGTTCTGCGTGTTCAGAGTGTACAAGCCCGGACCAAATACATCAGTTGCACGGCCTTCGTTGACGAACAGTGCTGCTTGCGATTCGCGGACGGTCAACTTACCGCCGTTCTGAATCTCCATGTCTTGCATGGGATAGCGGTAGGAAAGGATACCTTCCTCAGGTTCCGTCCACTGGATTACATCTATAAATTGTTTGGATAGAAAAGTTCGAATCCCCATATGGTTCCGTAGGCTCCTTTACACATACTTCTGTCAGAAACTATTACGTTATCAGAGTTTCGATTGTTCCGTGAATCGTTTGGGACACGCAACTTGGGTGTTTGGCCGGTTGTTAGAAGAAGGACTCTTCATATAAAATTGCGCAAATTCCCCCTCAAATGTGCAGGAAATGTGCTATTCTATTTAAGTATCACGAACCGCCCAGCCAACCCTGTCGTGAGTGGGCATTGACAGCAGCGAATTGTGAGAACCAAATAATGACACCTAAGAAAGCAAAAGCCATAGCTGTATCCCCCAACCCAAGCACGAGCCCGGAAGTCAAACCACGTACTCGCGCTAAATCAGCAACCATAAACAAACAGACCCCTTCTCCGATTGTCGAGCTTGCCGCCAAGCCCGCAGTCAAACGTCACGTTAGCGCATCCGCCCGTAAGTCAAAAGCGGTGGTGGTGGAATCTACTCCAGCACCCGAATTGAAGCTGAATTCTGCCACTACAACCGATGAAGTTGCCTTGCGCGCTTATCATATTTGGATGGAACGCGGCTGTTCTGAAGGTACCTCAACCGAAGATTGGCTTACTGCGGAGACCGAACTCCGCTCAATGTCTGCCACTGCTTAGTAAGTGACTAAGTGGACTGGCATCGGTCAGGCCACTTAGCCTTTTAGGCTTCCTGCACCCCCTTGCTGCGAACCTGGCATTCGTGAGACACTTCCGCGAAGGTGCATGAATGAATCCTTTGCTTGCGATAGTCAACATTTTTATCGACCCTGCTGAAGCCGTCAAGAACATGGAGGGCCGTTTTGCATGGGTCTGGCCAATGTTGCTTGCCAGTATTGTGGGCATTGGTGCCACTTTCGTAACCATGCCGATGATCCTGCAAGTGATGCGGACTAATCCGCCTGCCAACATTCCAGCGGAGCAGATGGAAAAAGTATTGGAATCCACAGCCATGATGAGCAAGGCCAGTTTGGTGACAACTCCATTGATAATGGCCATAATAACCGCACTTACTGCGTTGGTACTTTTTGCTGCCTGCTCGGTGTTGGACGTTAAAACCAGTTTCCAGCGACTCTTTACCTTTTGTGCGCACGCAGGGCTGATTATGTCCGTCGCTCAAATTGCTGGTGCCATTGTTCTGAAGATGAAAGGGGAGATCAGTTCGATGAAGGAATTGCAGCCCAGCTTTGGTCCTGATATGTTTTTGAGCGAAGATGCCAGCGGAGTGCTGGTTGGCATTTTCCGCTTCTTTAGTCTGTTCAATATTTGGTATTTTCTGGTGCTGGTGTTCGGCCTTGCTGCCTTATTAAGGGTAGGGAAGGGGAAGGCATTGGGAGTTGCGACGCCGATCATATTCCTGTTCTTCGTTTTTACGGTTGTCTCCGGCCTGTTCTCAAACCGGTAAAATAAAAAGCGAATGAGCCCACAACAAAAAGCGGAAAGCCTCGGCATTTCCTTCGACAAAGCCACACCCGGCTACCTGAACCTTTGTATCCGTAGCGGTAATCAATTGCTGACTTCGGGCCACGTGAGTACCGTTAAAGGGAAACTCGGCGATGGCATGACTACCGAGCAAGGCTACGAGGCTGCGCGCGATTGTGCCACCAAGATACTACAGTCCGTTTGGAATGCCCATGGCACGCTGGATGGCTTGCGAGTCCTTCGTTTGCTTGGCTGCGTCAATTCCACGCCTGATTTTATCGAACAGCATTTGGTGATTAACGGTGCATCCGACCTGCTTCACGAAATCTTCGGAAAACAGGGAGACGGCTTTCACGCCCGCAGCGCGCTGGGTTACGTTTCCCTGCCAACAGGGGCAGCGGTGGAAGTGGAAGCAATCTTCGAAATCAAGGTATGAAAGTGGCGGCTATGAAGCGGCCTTTGCGCTAATAACGGGCTGCGCCCGGTGTTTTCATCTGCGGCCCGTAAACACCAATTGGAGGTTGTCTATGGTGCTGGCAACGTCGGACTGATGGGCGAAATTGCAGAGGGCGTGATCCCGCAGCTATTGGATAAAGAAGTTGTGCATCGTGGGCTTAGTGATCTGCGAATTGTGAACACCATACATGAACGCAAAGCATTGATACGGAGTTGTCCGACGGCTTCATCGCAATGCCAGGCGGCTTCGGAACCTTTGAAGAATTCTGTGAAATTGTCACTTGGGCGCAACAGGGGCTTCATAGCAAACTATGCGCTTTATTGAACGTTGAGGGCTATTACGACCCTCTGCTCGCGCTTTTTGATCAGGGTGTAAGCGAAGGGTCTGCACGGCTCGCTCATCAGAGTTTGATGATCTCAAATGCAGATCCTTAGCGCTTCTCGCACAGATGAAAAGCTTCGTCCCGCAGGATTTGCCCAAATGGATTTCCCCGGTGCAGGCGTGAATTATCTGGGATATACTAATCCAAGCTAACGCTTCCAGAATGGGTCCTCCGATGAATTTGAATCTCCGCGCCTTATCGTCTACTATTTTCATGTCCTTGCTGCTACTCCAGACTGCCTATGGACAATCCGCAGCGGGTGGTGGAACCATTCAGGGAACAGTGAAGGACTCAACTGGTGCGGCCATCCCTGCTGCCAAAGTAGCTATTCGTCACGTTGACACTGGCCGCGTCACAAACACCGTGGCCAATGGAGATGGGTACTTTATCACACCTCCAATTGCGATAGGCAAATATAAGGTTCGCGTGGAATTTTCGGGGATGAAAGCCTGGGAAGAAGACCTTATTCTTGAAACCGGCAGATCGGTTGAAGTGAAGCCGCAAATGGTTCCCGGTCAAGTGAACGAAACCATCCAAGTGACCGCCAGTGTGCCTTTGGTGACCACTACTGACCCAACTGACGCCACTACGTTAGATAGTCAACGCATCCGTGAGTTACCTATCAATGGTCGCAGTCTCAACACACTATTGGCCGACGTTACTCCCGGTGTGGAAGAAGTGATCGATGTGAATGGTGGCATCCGTACGGGTGGATTGATGGTTTATTCCACAAGCTTCACACAGGACGGCGCGGCTTCCAACAACCGTGAATTCGGTGGGTCTATGAATCTTCAGGGGTTGGAATCGGTGGGTGAAGTTCGGGTGGAAACCAGTACTTCATCGGCTAAGTTCAACACTCCAACCAATGTTACTGTTTCTACAAAAAGTGGCGGGAACAAGATTCACTTTGGTGCGCATGAAACGGCGCGGAACAACGCTTTCGGGGTAGCCAGGGCTCGTCAGGATATCAGCTTCACTGCAGTGCCCTATAGCGTGCCCAAGTTAATCCGCAACGAGTTTGGTGGATTTGTAAGCGGCCCGGTGGTTATCCCAAAACTCTACAACGGACAGAACAAGACCTTCTTCCTGTTTTCCCGGGAACATGTGGAACTGCGTCAGGGTTTAACCAGGGATTACGCGGTTCCTACTGCGGCAATGCGCAACGGTGATTTTAGTCAGTTGCGTGACGCTACTAACCGCTACCTTCAGTTGTACGATCCGCTTACAACGCGTCGCGGCTTTGTCGGCAATCGTGAAGTGGCGGTCCGCGACCCGTTCGTGGACAATCAGATCCCTGCAAATCGGATTAGTCCGCTGGCGAAAGCGATCTGGGGCATAACTCCGCTGCCGAGCGACGTAACGAATCCGGTCATCACTACCAATCTGAAAATGGCAGTGCCCACCAACGGCAGCCCAAACCTGAGTGATAATCCCACAACCATAAAGATCGATCATCGTTTCAGCGAAAGGGATAACTTTTTCCTTAAAACGAATGGCGGCCGCCGGAAAGCGTTTTTCCTGGGCACGGCAGGAGGTACTGGTGCCCCGACATTAAATAAGGAAGCCAACACTACCTTTCTACCAATGCAGGCAATCGCCGGTGCGATGAGTTGGACGCATATGTTTTCGCCTCGACTAAATGTGGAATCGCTAGCCACGCACACATGGCAGAGCACCAAAACGATCACTGGGCCCCCAGATGTTCAAAAGGATTACGCGAAGTCCTTTGGACTTCCCAACCCCTACGGTGAAATCGGATTTCCTAACATCACGAGTCTTGGGAATTTCATGGGCTACATTGAAGGGGACAACCGCCGGGCGCTTACCAGCCGCATCCTGAGCTTGCAACAAAATTATACGTTCACGCTGAATGGAAAGCATGATTTTCAATTCGGCTGGGCTTACTATTCTGAAGCACAGCACTTGTTGCCCGATCAAGGCGCAATTTCGGGAACATCCGCTTACAACAGCCTTGCCACCGCACTGGAAAGCGGAACGTTAGGCTCCATCACCAACCCTGCTGCCGTTCCTCAAACAGGCTACGACGCTGCTAATTTTTACTTGGGGTACGCGGCCACTTACAGCGTCGGCCTAAAACGCAGTTACTTGCGGCTTCACAATCGCACAGTCGGCAGCTATCTGCAGGATAACTTTAAGGTGACCAAGCGGCTGAGTCTGTTTCCGGGCGTGCGTTGGGACATTAATCCCGCCATGTCTGAAGACAATTACCAATTAAATGCGTTTGATCGCGAGTCGCATTCGGTGGTTCTCCCCAAACCATTGGATTACTACTACAAGCTTGGAGTAACAACGCCGCAGATTGTTGGGCTGTATGAAAACGTTGGAGTGACGTTCAAAAATTCGGCAGAACTAAACAAGCCCTTGAACCCGTTTCCGTCAAACTACTTTGACATCGGCCCACGGCTTGGCTTTGCCTACCGCGCTTTTGAAGGAACCAAAACGCTGGTGATCCGTGGTGGATATGGCATGTACATTTCGGCTATTCCCATGCGTACTTTGCTGGCGCAATTTTCTTCCATGCTGCCATTCCGCGGGACGTTCACCAGCAGCCCGAACACTGCGGCACAAAGCCCGGACGGAATTCCGAACTACTTACTGCGTAACATCCCTCTGATTAAGGCTGGAGAAAATAGCCGCGATGTAATTGACCTGAACAACCCTATCTCTGTAGGTCGCGGCCAGCCGGTAACCGGTATTGATCCCAGGTTCCCCAACCTCAAAATTCACGAATGGAATTTGCTGTTGGAAAAGCAAATTAAGAATTCCATGGTTTTTCGGCTTCGCTACAACGGCAAGCACGGCGTCAACGCTGATCAAATCACTAACATCAATGCTCTGCCTACCAACTACATTCGCTACCTGACGTCACTTGCTCCATTGCCTTCTGGAACATTCGGGAGTGTTGCGGATCGTCCTTACGACAAAAATGCCTATACCAACGTCAACTTCATTACGAAAACAGGGCAGATAACCACCAACACGTTCACAATAGAAACTGAGCGCCGTTTCAGCAAGGGCATTGGCTTTCAGTTGTTCTATACATTAACCAACTCCATTCGCCTGGCGGGCAATTCCTTCCGCGATGGTGCGGGGACTTTGCCATCGCAATTTTTGCCTGGAACCGTTCCCACTGATTTAGCCGAGTTGAATCGCTTCCTGAATTATGCCCGCGATACCGGTGTTCCCAAGCACCGCGTTCGTTGGAACTTTCTCTACCAGATGCCCTTCGGCAAGGGCCGCCACTTTCTCAACAACAATAATAAGTTTTTGAATGGTGCACTAGGCGGTTGGCAATTGGCAGGGGTTGGAACAGTGGTTAGTACCTGGTTTGCACTTTCCACGGCGAATTGGAGCGCATTTGGCCCTGTGGAAGTGTACGGAAAACAATACCCAATTCTAGATTGCCGCAGCACTGCCGCCGGGGCTACAAAGGCGAATGAAGAACGCTGCTATTCGGGCTACCTTTACTACAACGGCTACATTTCGCAGCGCCAGATTAACAGTAAGAATGCCGCCGGATTGCGCAATGGTGTATACGGTCTGCCTAATAGTTACAAACCTTTTTCGCAGCCCATCACTCCTTGGCCCGAAGGTGGCTTATCTACCGATCCCGGCGCGAATTTGTTCGACACCAACAACGTCAACATTCGGCTAACCAACGGCAGTCTGCAACAGGTTGCCTACGACACTGGCCTGCACCCTTATCGCAATCAGTTCCGCCTTGGACCAATGAATTGGAATCAGGATGCTTCCTTGCAGAAAACTTTCCGCGTGGGAGAATCGCTGCGGATTCGCGGCACTTTCGATGTATTCAACGTCTTAAATAATCAGGGGCTAAACACTCCAGCAGCCGACGGCATTGCAAGCTTGCAGAACTCCTACGGTGGTTCTGGCTTCAAGCCGCGCCAGGTGCAGGTTTCTATGCGCCTCGATTGGTAGCTGAAGGGCGGCAGATGCCACGTTCGCAACGGCGGATGAACTGCACCAAATGCATCACCTCGTCGCCGCCAATGGCCGTTTCCATTTGTTGAAGTGCATCGGTAAGTTTTAAGTTCGATTGATACAGCACCCGGTATGCCTGCTTTAGTCGGCTAATTTGTTCCCGCGTAAACCCGGCGCGGCGCAGCCCCACTTTGTTCAAACCCACAGGTTCGGCATACAAGCCTGAATAAAGAAAGAACGGCGGAAGGTCCTTGTTTACCCGCACGCTGCCTCCCACCATAGCCAAGCGTCCGATCTTCGAACACTGATGAATCCCCACGCCTCCTGAAACAAACGCCTGATCTTCAATTTCCACGTACCCGGCAACTAAAGCACAACTGGCAATAGTGCAGTTTGAACCAATTACAGCATTGTGGGCAATGTGCCCTGAGGTCATCACGTAATTCTGATTGCCAAGCACAGTGAAAGATTCCGGTTTGGTGCCGCGGGAAATTGTGTAGTGTTCGCGAATCTTGTTTCCGTCGCCAATTTTCAAATAGCTGCGTTCCCCACTGAAGGCTTTATCCAGTGGATCTGTGCCCAGAACGGTATGTGCAGAAATCTCATTTCCGTCGCCCATGGTGGTCCAACGTTTGACGAATACATAGGGCTCCAGAATGCAGTTGGCCCCCAGAACAACGTCTTGTTCGACGATACAAAAATCGCCGACAACGCTGTGGGGGCCTATCCGCGCTTCTGGATGTACTTTGGCTAAAGGAGAAACCTTCGCGGAAGGATCAATCGGCATCTCCTATTAGAGATAGCGCACTTTTGACCCATGGCGCGCCTCTAAAGTGGAAGCAAGTTGTTCGGGGGCCAGCACCATTTGCGATTCGCCAATTTCAAAAGGCTTGCCCGCAAGGTCCAACCGTATGGCAATTTCCTGGAATCGCTGCACAACATTAATTTCGTCCAGATTTTTGATAGGGTGCGTGACCGTACGGAATGGATAAACCATCCGCAGTTCGTTACATTCCACTTCAATGCGCAGCAGCACCCAATAGGAAGCAACGCCCAAAGCCACTAGAGCGGCACCATAGAACCAATAGGCGCTCATTGTAGGATGCGGAAGCCTTGAATAGCTGAAGCCGAAGATGGCGATCATCACGGGAACTGCGAAAACGATGCGCTTTTTCAACGACGATTGAATGGAAAACGGCTCTTGCGGAGGCGGACCAAATGCCTGCTTGGGTATGCGCATACGAAGCAAACTGTAAAGTTTGGGATAGTCCTTAAACTGTTTGTGAATAGAAAGTACGCCGCGCTGGCTTCGTAGATTCAAACGATGCAGTGTGGGGTTTTGCTCCACAAAATCAATTTCCTCCCAGGTAAGCGCTTTTGTCCAAAACAAACGGCGCAAAGAGATTTTATCCTCTTCAATTTTCAGTTCAGTGAAGACAATGTTCACCACTAAAAAGGGAATCATGGCGCAGGCAAGAAAGCTCAATACACGTGCCATTCCTCCTGGTGCCAGTTGAATGTTGCCGGCAACAATTCCCTCCAGCAGAAAGAGGGGGATGAAACCAAGGCAACTCACAAAAATTCGCAATGGCTGCGGGTAACGGAAGGTTAATACTTTCGATTGAGACATCAGCACTCCTGACTAAAATCGCATCAGCTCACGCATTGTTTCCTTCCGATTGTGAATTGGCAGCAGCGGCTGGTTCAGAAAATCCACAAATGGAACCAACAATTTGGTGCGTGCCAACAACTCCGTTAAGAGGTCGGGGGAAGTAGCTGTATGTAAATCTATCGTCTGTGTGCTGTAAAATATCCACTGTTTGTGGCGTAATAATTCTATGGCAGGATGATCAGCCGCGAACCCCTTAGGAGGTCGAGTAAGTTGTTCACCTTTAATATCACCCATGAATCGCACTAGATTCTTGTTTTCGACGATGCGGCGGAATTCCTTGTGGTTCTCGGCAATGTGCGAACGGACTGCTACCAGTTGATCGGGTTCGGGCATGTATAGTCCGGCGGCGAATTCTATTTCATCCGCACCCACGCTGAAATAAAAACCAGCAGAGGCGTGTTTCGCCATTCCCTGGCGGGGAAAGATTGCGCCCAGATGAGTCTTGTAGGGTGTCTTGTCTTTACCGAAACGAGTATCACGATAGATGCGGTAGATTGCCTTGGCCGGTGGGTTGATATTCAGCGGCGCGATTTTTTCCAAATGGCTATTATAGGCCTCAACCAGTGCGGTCATCGGCGCTTTCAATTCATTGTCGAAGACTTGCTTGTTGGCCTGAAACCAGTCGCGGTTATTGTTCTTTTTTAGCTTACGCAGAAAGGCCATGCCGGCCTTTGGAAAACCTGGGAATGGAAGAGGCATTAGTCCAAGTGTATTCTCAAAGATTACGCAAAGAAAGATGGCCGCATGGATGCGAAAAATTGCTTCCGGCGGCCCATCTTGCTTAGCGCAAATTATCCACTATCGATCAGCAGCAGTATCTTGCACGGAGAGTTTCATAGTGGTTCCACCAATGCGGATTTCCTGAATCTGATACTTCCCTTGGCCGTTCAGATAGCGAATAGCTGTGCTAGCGAATTTCGAGTCATTGTTTTCTACATTGACGTTGGCTTCGAAAGATTTCTTCCCTTGTTTCAAAACAAGTTTGCCTCCATCAATTTCTGCCTTATATTCGCCGGCCTTGATTTCCTTGCCGTTGAGTGTGGCATTTTCATAAATAACAATCTTGTGGGTGGACGCACTGGCAATAGCCATCGTCAGGGTGGCGCAGATCAGCATCAACTTTTTCATAAACAGAGTTCTCCTTAATAAGACCCGGTGCTGTAGTAGTCACGGGCCGGTCAATTCAAAATTCGATTTGGTTTAGGCTAGCAATCGGGGTTTCCCTCCGGAACACCCGTTTGTCACATGCCTTGTATGTAATGCTATACGAGCCAGCTTTTAATTCGTTCCGTAAAAATGGATTTGATTTATTAGATTGGTTCCAGGAAGCGCTTCACCAAATCAACTGCACTTGCCTGCGCCCCGTTTGTATCGCCGAATTCGGGAAGCCAAACTACTTCAGTGTCGCGCCGGAACCATGTCAGTTGACGCTTTGCATACTGGCGGCTGTGAGTTTGAGATTGTTCAAGCGCCTGGGCGGCACTGATCTCCCCGCGATACAGCGCCAGACATTCGCGATATCCGATAGATTCAAATGGCTTCGCGGATTCCGGATACCCTCGTGCCAAAATGCTCCGAATTTCGTCCACCAGCCCGGAACGGAACATTTTCACACAGCGTTCATTCAACCTCTGGTGCAGCATCGGCCGCGGTGGATTTAGCCCGATCTTCAAAATCCGGTATCCCTCTAGCGCATCCCGCTTTCCTGCCATTAAATCCTTAGCCGCCTTCCCGCTGCTGATGCGGATTTCCAGGGCTCTCATGGTCTTGTTTACGTCCTGGAGATGGATGCGGCCAGCGGCTTCTGCATCCAGCCGTTTCAAAATGCGGTGAATCGCCCCCGGGCGGATAGCTTCCTTCTTGGCTAATTTATCCCGTAACTGGTCATCGCGCTCAGGACTGGGCGACAACCCTTCTATGAGTGCCTTCAGGTAAAAACCTGTCCCACCGCACACAATTGGCAGTTTTTTACGATTCGTTACATCTTTTAATGCTTCTCTGGCAAGCCTGGCGTACTCGCCGGCGGTCATCAGCGCGTCTGGATTACAGACATCAATTAAATGATGAGGAATCCCTTGGCGTGCCTCGGTCATCAGCTTAGCGGTACCGATTTCGAAATAACGGAATATCTGGAGAGAATCGCAATTGATGATTTCGCCAGAGAATCGATGGGCAATGGCCAAAGCCAGATCGCTTTTCCCAGAGCCTGTTGGGCCGATGATTGTAACCAGTGGGTTGAGGTTGTCCGTCAACCTTCTAGGCTAGCAAGTGGGCGCCTCATGCGCCTCCGTTTGTAGAAGTATACTGGAAGTGAAATCAAATCGCCCGGAAACGGGGGGGTCGAATGTTCCGTTTTATCAAAACTGTTGTTGGACTATTGATGGCTGGCGCTTGCGTTTTCGCACAGTTGCCGGCAAAAGATGAAGACCGCGCGTCGGCGTATTACAACTACTCGATGGGCCGCATCTATACGGAACTCGCTGGAGCCTATGGCAACAAGGGCGAGTATGTTGGAAAAGCTATTGAACATTTCAAGTCTGCCCTGAAGTCGGACCCGGCTGCCACTTTCATCACTGAAGATATTTCGGACTTATATGTGCAAGGTGGCCGCATCCGTGAAGCAGTGCGCGAAGCTGAGGATGCGCTGAAGGCAAATCCGGACAATCTTCTTCCGCGCCGCATTTTGGCACGTATCTATTCGCGACTGATTGGCGATCCTCAAAGTCGCAGTGTGAATGAAACTATGCTCAAGAATTCTATTGAGCAGTATTCCAAAATCACAGAGAAGGAACCGCAGGATCTGGAAAGCTGGGTGATGCTTGGCCGTTTGCAAAAGATGAGCACCAACTCTCTGGAATCGGAAAAGGCGTTCAAGAAGGCTTTGGAAATTGATCCGGAAAATGAAGACGCGATGGCTGGGCTGGCAATGGTTTATGCCGATTTGGGAGACACCACCAAGGCCGCAGAGCTACTGAAAAAGGTCACCGAGAAGAACCCTTCCATGCGCACGCTGACTGCGCTGGCAGCATCGTATGAACAGATGCGCGATTATAATTTGGCCGCCGAGACTTATAAGAAGGCCTTGTCGCTGCAGCCGGATAACGATGAAATTAAGAAGCAGTTGGCCAGCACTCTTTTGTTTGCCGATAAGATTGACGAAGCTGCCAAGTTGTTTGAACAGATCGCAGCCGAAGATCCTAAGGATTTTCAATCGCGGCTCCAACTTTCACGCATCTATCGTCAACAAAATAATTTTGACAAAGCTTGGGATCAACACAATAAGGCCAAGCAGATTGATGCCAACAACCCTGAAATTCGCTTTAATGAAGCAGGCCTTTATGAAAGCCAGGGCAAGCTTACCGAAGCCAGTGCATCACTTAAAGAACTATTAACTCTTACGAAAAAAAGCACCTACACAGCCAACGAGCGTGAAACGCGAGTGAAGCTACTTGAAACTCTGGGCCGCTTGTATCAGCAGAACGAGCAAAACGCGAAGGCCATTGAAACTTACCGGTCTATCGCGGAACTGGACCCCGCTTTGGCACCGCGGGCTTCGGCTCAGGTTGTGGAAGCCTACACCCATGCACGTGAATATCAGAAAGCGGTGGATGAAGCAGATAGTGCTTTGAAGAAGTTCCCTAAGGACCGGATCCTTGTGGGTGTCCGCGCTGGTGCTTTGGCGGAAATGGGCCGCACTGCGGACGCTGTGGCATCCATGAAAACGCTGCTTGACGGAAAGCCAACTGACAGGGAAATCCATCTTGGGATTGCCCGCATCCAGGATCGAGGGAAAAATTACGCCGAGATGGCGAAGTCCCTAGACGAAGCAGAAAAGCTGAGCAATACCAAGGAAGAAAAAGAAGGTGTTTCCTTCACGCGTGGCGCAATGTACGAGCGGCAGAAAAAGTTTGATTTGGCCGAAGTAGAATTTCGTAAAGTGATCGAATTGAATCCTCAAAATGGTAGTGCTTTGAACTACCTTGGCTACATGCTGGCCGACCGGAATTTGCGCTTAACAGAAGCTCGTGAGCTGATTCAGAAGGCGCTTGATATGGAACCCGGCAACGGAGCTTATCTCGATTCCATGGGCTGGCTGGCTTACCGCCAGGGCAAGTATGAAGAGGCTGAGGACAATCTGAAAAAGGCAGTTGAGAAACAGCCAAAGGATTCAACCATCTACGATCATCTGGCGGAGGTCTACTTCAAGCAGGAGAAGACGAAGGACGCCATCAGTTCCTGGGAAAAATCGGTGAAGGCTTATGAAGCTGCCGGTTTGGTTGAACGGGAAGGTGTGGATATCGCCGGCATTCAGAAGAAGCTGGAAAAAGCTAAGAACCGACTGGCGAACAACAATACGCAGGGTTCCAAAAAAGAGAAAAATCGGGATTAGAAAGGCAGTTGCTTTATTTGCTTTCCAGTACGAATGTTGGCACTAAGCCCTGAATACTGGAAAATCCTGATGGGGCAGATGTGGAAAGAAAAGTGGATGCACTTTGCACCTTACCCTGATAGGCGTGTGCGAACATGTCAATTTGCATGTCTTTCATTTCCAAACCACCATATAACTGCACAGGGAACTTTTCCGTCGCAGTGGTTGTTACTTCCTGCACAACATAAGGATTTCGAATGGCAGTTTTCAAGGCCCGTTCCCAGGAAGCAGCATCCATAGATGCGCCCATATAAGTATTCTCTCCGCTGGCTTCATCGTTGGGGCTCATTACCAGAGTTTCCCGATTGGCTACAATGTACTCCTGCAAATCCACGGTTTTGCCACGCCAATCTGTTTCCTTAGCTTTTACAACACGTGTCCATGGAACCAGGTCCCGAATGGCTTTCCGTTCCGCAGCTGGGAACTTAGCGGTAAGTGTATCATCGGTTAATAGTTCGAACACCGCGCGCTTTTGAGCAATCTCCGCCCGGAAATTATTTACTACGCAAACTGCCTTGTCACGGTAGGCACGCACCAGCGGCTGTTCCAAATCATACCGGACAACAAATTCCTGAGCATTGAACCGGCGCACCACCAGATCAATGGTGAATTCTCCGCGCCGCAAAATACCGTTCTTATATTCCAATTGTTCGGGCGAAACCACTTCCGTTGCATATCCCGACTTACGCAGAAATTCACACAGCAAAACATGTTCGTTCGATTCCACTGTGGGAAATGGTTGTTTGAATTCAACAATAGCAATTTGGGGCTTTTTCTTTTGCCCGAATTCTTTCCAGGCTTTCAGCGTTGCTTGCAGAAAATGCTTTAAGCCGCTAACCTTTGCCAGCCTGTGCTTCTTGCGAAATTCTTTCATCGGCTCGCACTCGTAGAACAAGTCCGATAGCACCTCCGAATACATAACACCGAAGGGAGCAGCCGCCCGATAGTTCAGAAAATGCATTGAACCATTCCCTGTCGATGCTTCCAGCGTGCTCATTGACGTTAGCTCTGCATAGCCAGGATCCGTGTTAGCCAACATTTTTTCCGCAGGCAGCAATTCCATGCGTGCCATTAATTGCGGATTTGTTAAGGCCGCCTTTTTCATGCGGTTGATGGCAGTGAACAGAACTTCTGAGTCTTTTGTCAGGTGATCGTATTGCCGTTTGGCAACAAAATTCGGGCGCAGGAACGGGGTCACCGGCCTGGTGGATATAATCAGACCGCGTGTTTCCATGGATTGTCGTAGCTCACCGACCCATCCAAGGTCCCTAAACGATTCAGATTCCAATAATTTGTGGTAGCGGGCTACCGCCTCGCTAAGTTGCGTCATCGCGACCGGAACTCACTTATACCACAGAAGTATCTCATACCGGGCAAGCCTTTGTACACCTTGGATATTTGGAGAATCATAGTTAAGTGCTTATTCTGCATATGGTTAAGGTGAGCTAAAATTTCTGGTGGGCTTTCTTTTTGGGGTCATTTCCTGGCACAATGGAAAGGAAATGCGTAATTTATGGTCGATATTTATTCCTCTGATGCTTCCTGTTTCGCTTCCGGCGGAGGAAGGTTTGTGGCTGTTCAATCAAGCTCCCAAGCAGACGATTACGAGCAAATACGGATTTGATTTAACAGATTCGTTTCTTGATAAGCTCCGCCTAGCCTCAGTAAGGTTCAATAACGGTGGCTCAGGATCCTTCATATCCTCACAAGGACTGTTATTCACCAACCATCATGTTGGGTCCGATTGCATTTATCAACTTGGAACTAAGCAGGACAATTACATGGCCAAGGGTTTTCTGGCATCTACTAATGCTGATGAAAAGAAATGTCCGGATTTGGAAGTGAACGTTCTTCTTTCCATGGAAGACGTAACGGCCAAGGTGAAGGCCGGTGTTGGCCCTCAAACCCCGTTAGATGAAGCCAACAAATTGCGCAAGTCGCTGATGACCGGAATTGAGAAGGAATGCAACACACGCACTGGAAACCGCTGCGATGTGGTAACTCTTTTCGCCGGCGGTCAGTATCATTTGTATCAATACAAGAAATACACCGACGTGCGGCTGGTCTTCGCCCCTGAAGAATCGATTGCAGCTTTTGGAGGCGATCCTGATAATTTCACCTATCCTCGCTATTGCCTGGACTTTGCGCTATTCCGTGCCTATGAAAACGGAAAGCCAGCGATACCAGCGGAATTTTTCAGATGGTCGAAACAGGGTGCCAAAGATGGAGAGTTGGTGTTTGTCACAGGGCATCCCGGAAAAACGAATCGACTGGATACGGTGGCGGCTCTGGAATTTGCCCGTGACGTGGAGTTCAAAATGCGTCTTCCATTGTATGAATCCATAATCGCCCGGCTGATTGCCTTTGGAGATGCAGATCCGGAACAGAAGCGGATCGCTCGCGACTTGCTGCTGGGATATCAGAATTCCTATAAGGCATTTTACGGATTCAATGGTGGACTTATCGATCCAGCCTTAATCGACAAGAAGCGTGTAGATGAAAATAAATTGCGCGCATCCATTGCCGATAATCCTCAGAAGAGCAGGGAATTCGGCAGCGCGTGGGATGACATTGCAAAGAGCTATGAAGCGTACAAAACTTTCTACCTGCGGTATTGGTTGTTGGAAGCGCGCGGCATCGCTGGTTCAGAACTGTTTGCCAGGGCTCGTAGCCTGGTTCGTCTGGCTGTTGAAAAACCAAAGCCCAATGGTGAGAGGTTGCGCGGTTATTCCGATACCGCAATGCCTGCACTTGAAAGCTCGCTCTATTCCGAGGCACCTATCTATCCGGCGTTGGAAAAGCAAATGTTTGAGGAATCGCTTTTGCAAATGCAACGCATGTTGGGAAGCGATCCATTACTCGCCAAGATCCTGGATGGCCGCACTCCTCGTGAAGCGGCAGCCTACTATGTGGATAATTCAAAATTGGTGGATCCAAAGGTGCGTAAGCAATACGGCGAAAATTTGAGCACTGTAGCTGGTTCTGATGACGCCATCCTGCGCTTGGCCAGCCTGATTGATCCAGAAGCGCGGCGGCTGCGCAAAGAGTATGAAGACAAGGTTGAAGCCGTCTTTAACGCTTCCTACAGTAAGATTGCCCAAGCACGGTTTGCCGCCTATGGATCCAGCGAATATCCCGATGCAACGTTTACCCTGCGCTTTAGCTACGCCAAGGTTGCCGGCTACAAGACAGAAAAAGGAGAGACCCGCCCCTGGACAACCCGGACCTCTGGTCTTTGGCCTCGGGTTACCGGCAAGGAGCCGTACGAACTTCCTGAATCGTGGAAGAAGGCTCGTAAAACTCTGTCGGGCTCTACGCCGTTCAATTTTGTGAGCACTGCTGATACCCATGGCGGCAATTCCGGCAGCCCTACAGTAAATACGAAGGGAGAAATCAACGGGATTCTTTTTGACGGCAATATTGAGAGTCTTCCCAATAACTACGTTTATCGCGACGTTCGTGAACGCTCGGTACACGTGGCTAGCCAGATTATTTTGGAATCGCTGAAGAAGGTTTACAAGGCAGACGCCATTTTGAAGGAAATTGGCAAATAAAAAAGAGGCCGCTGATTGCCCGGTACTTTAGGCAATCAGCGGCCTCGAAGACAACTTGCGTCAGGGAGAGAAATTTATGCCGCGGCGGGAATCGGGACTTCCATGTGCGACCGCAGCATGGCCTGCATCTGCAGTGCATTCACCACACTTCTACCTCCCCCATCGTTGTTGAAAATCACATAAGTGGATGCGGCAAATTTGGTGACATGATCAATGCGCTGTTTCCAATCGCCCAACTCTTCGGGCGTGTACAGATAGTCCACAGGAGTTTGATCGCGGGCCTGGGCTCCGAAGTCATGAAACCAGTTCCGATGCTGCTTGCCGTTCAACCGAACATATCCGACCGAGGTGGTTAGGAAGGATGTGGGAGGCATCGCCTTTATCCCTTCCGGCTGATCGATGTTTACAAATCCGATGCGGTAGTCAATTAAAGTGCCCAGCGCTTCATCCAACATCCAACTGGAATGCCGGAATTCAGCTACCAGCGGGAACTCAGAGAATGCCCGGCGCAGTTCAATCAGAAACTCACGGTTTTCGGCCGTGTAACGAAAGGCCCAGGGAAATTGCATCATCAGGCAGCCAAGCTTGCCTGCTTTTTGAAGTGGGCGAAGTCCATCCCGGAAATTTGTAATAGCAGCAGGATGCAACTGCCGGTCGTGCGTGAATTCACGGGCAAGCCGAGCGGTGAAGGCGAAGTTGGGATTCCGCCGGACTTTATCCAACCACATGTGCGAAAGTTCCGGGCGAAGCGGCTGATGAGCATTTGTATTGATTTCAACAGTGTCAAAACGCTGGGCCAGGAATTCCAGAGGGTGAAACCCCTTCGGGGGAGTTTTAGGGTAAATCACACCAGCCCAATGTGGGTGCAGCCAGCCGGCAGGGCCGGTTCGGAGGTTCAAAGAGGGTTTGAAATTCGCCATGGGAAAATGTCCTTTCGCTGTATCTTCGCCCTATACTAAGGCAAAACTCCCAGGACAGTCAAGAACTATTTTCGCTGTTTATTCGCCATGCCGGGTACCGTGCGAAGGAAGTGACCAAAAAAAGTGAGGGTACTGGTAACTTTAAGTACTATTTGTTCGTTCCCTAATTAATCCCCGTTACGACAAGCGGACGCGTTCATTCACCCCTGAATACCCCAAAACGCGTCCGCTTCTAATTGCTCCTATTCCACTCGATAGTTCGGAGCCTCTTTCGTGATGATCACGTCGTGTACGTGACCCTCGCGCAGACCAGCCATCGACACTCGTACGAATTTAGAACGTTCCTGCAATTCCGGTATGGTGGCGCATCCGCAGTAACCCATGCCAGCCTTCAAGCCACCCACCAGTTGATAAACTAGCTCGGATAACGGCCCTTTGTAGGGCACGCGTCCTTCAATACCCTCAGGCACCAGCTTGCCGCCGGCTTCCTGACTATAACGATCCGTTGAACCCTGAGACATTGCCCCCAGCGATCCCATTCCGCGATAGCTTTTGAAAGTACGCCCCTGATACAGAATTGTCTCTCCGGGACTTTCATCGGTACCAGCCAGCAAACTACCGATCATCACCACATCTGCCCCCGAGGCAATGGCCTTGGTTACATCGCCGGAATACTTAATGCCACCATCAGAAATCAGCGGTACATTAGCGGCGCGGGTGGCTTTCACCGCCTCGGCAATGGCCGTAATCTGCGGCATGCCTGCTCCTGAAACCACGCGAGTGGTACAAATGGAACCTGGCCCAATTCCTACTTTCACGCCATCGGCACCGTATTCGATCAGGTCCCGCGCGCCTTCAAATGTTCCGACATTTCCAGCAATCACATTAATATGCGAAGGAAGATGCTTCTTTAATGTGGCTAGCGCATTCAGAACGCCTTCGCTATGGCCATGGGCGGAATCGATGGCCAGAATATCCACCTTCTTATCCACCAGCGCCTGAGCCCGTTCCAGGAAATCCCCAGTGGAACCAACCGCAGCACCGGTGCGCAAACGCCCCTGTTCGTCCTTGGCAGCGTTCGGGTATTTCAACTTCTTCTGAATATCTTTAACGGTAATCAGCCCTTTGAGTATGTAGGCATCGTCTACTACCAGCAGCTTTTCCACCCGATGGCGATGCAGAATCTCTTCGGCGTCTTCCAGTGTTGTACCCACCGGAACAGTGATCAGGTTCTCTTTGGTCATCACTTGGGAGATGGGTAAATCGTAACGCGTCTCAAACCGCAAATCACGATTGGTCAGAATGCCAACCAGCTTCCCGTTTTGGGTCACAGGAACGCCCGAGATGCGGAAGCGCTTCATCAATTCCAGGGCGTCAGAGATTTTCTTGTCCGGGGAAATCGTTACCGGATCGACGATCATTCCGCTTTCAGAACGCTTCACCCTGTCCACCTCTTCGGCCTGGCGTTCAATGGACATGTTGCGGTGAATAAAGCCTACCCCGCCTTGCTGGGCCAGGGCTATTGCCATGTGGGATTCGGTAACCGTATCCATGGCTGAGCTAACAATTGGAATATTCAGGAAGATGTTACGGCTAAGGCGAGTCCTCGTGTCCGCCATGGCAGGCAAAACACTACTGCGGGCTGGCTGGAGCAGGACATCATCGAAGGTAAGTCCCTCGGGGAGATGTTCAGGAATCATGTGGATTCATTTCATGATAACTCATCCTTTCTTCATTCCATCGTTCGAAGAAAATCTTTTTCTCAATCATTCACACGGCCTTCTGGAATCAGTTAATCGGACAGGGATTCCTCCTAAACTCAGTTGTGTAGCTGGTTGCTCTGGTAAACTAACTTCTAGACCTCTCGTCAAACTGATTTCTCAAAAATCCAGGAGTTTTTCTTTTTCATGATTACGGCAACACAATTGCGCCCAGGAATGGTGATTGTTTTTAACAAAGAACTGCACACCGTTTTCACCATGGCCCACCGCACGCCCGGCAATTTGCGCGGATTTGTGCAGGTTAAAATGCGCAATCTTAAATCCGGTTCCATGTTCGAACACCGCTTTTCTTCGGAAGACAAAGTGGAGCGCGCTGTGCTGGAAGACCACGAAATGGAATATATGTATGATGACGGCGATTACTACTACTTCATGGATATTGAAACTTTTGAGCAGATGCATTTCACCAAAGACATTCTTGGCGATGCGGTGAACTACCTTATCCCTCAACTCAAACTCAACGTGGAGTTCTATGAGGGCAAGGCCATCGGCATTGAACTGCCGCCTTCCATTTCAATGAAGGTCCTTGAAACTGAACCCGGCCTGAAAGGCGCAACTGTTTCTAACGTCACCAAACCAGCCAAGACAGAAACTGGACTAATTGTGATGGTGCCCCCGTTCATCAGCGAAGGCGAAGTGATCCGTGTTTCAACCTCTGACGGAAGTTACCTGGAACGCGCTTAAAAGCAGCTCCAGCAATTCCTGATCGTCCTGCGGAAATACGGTTCGTAAATCCACCAGGATCTTGTTCTCTTCAATTCGTGCAACCACAGCCGGATCGCCTTTACCAAGCCACTTCTCCATAGATGTGGCTTTTCCATTTGGGATTACCAGTAACCAAGTGGGTAGCGATTGATCCGGTGTCGCCCCGCCCCCAATCACCGAACGGCCTTCTGAAACTTGCCAATCCGCCTGCGACGCTTTGGCCAGCATGGCTTCGGCGCGAACCTTGATTGCCTCTGCCGATAAACGGATCATCGCCAGCGCTGGTACCGCGTCATAGTCCTCAAACAATAAGGCCCGAAGTTTCCCGCCCAGCACTTCGGTTATTAATTTGTCCACGCGGAACGCCCTGAACATGGGGTTGCGGCGAATTCGTCCCACCAGCGTTTCGTCCCCGGAAATGAACCCCGCCTGGCACCCGCCCAATAACTTATCAGCACTGAATGAAACAATGTTCACACCGGCGGCAAGGCTTGCCCGCACCAACGGTTCCTTTACTCCAAACGCCTCAAGGTCCACCAGGCAACCGCTTCCCAGGTCCTCATACAGCGGGATATTGCATTCGCGCGAAAGTGCCGCCAGATCGGTAAGCGAAGGCTTAGCCGTGAAACCCTCAATATGAAAATTGCTGGGATGCACGCGCAGCAGCAAACGGGTTTCCGGAGTTATCGCTGAACGGTAATCCTCAATGCTGGTGCGGTTGGTTGTACCCACTTCTCGAATCGTCACGCCTGCCCGCCGCATAATATCGGGGATCCGAAAGCCGTCGCCGATTTCAATCAACTCCCCACGGCTGACAATCACCTCGCCCCCTGCTGCCAATTCGTGAAGCACCAGGTAGACTGCCGCCGCATTGTTGTTCACAACAATCGACGGGCATTCCAGTAAGCGGTCCAGAGTCGCTGATAAGTGGACGTCGCGTTTCCCGCGGCGGCCCTGCGCCAAGTCATATTCCAAATTCGAATAGCCAGCCTGCACCGATACATTCCCCAGCGGGGCGCGGCCCAAGTTAGTATGCAGCACTACTCCAGTGGCATTGATCACACGCTTCAGGCTGGGCTTCGATAGTTCGCCCAGCGCTGTTACCACCAAGCCTGGAATTGCCGTTACTTCCACCTCTTCGCCAGCAGCTAATCGTCGTCTGAAGCCATCCAAAATACGGCGAATTTCCCCAGTCACCAAGCCGTGTGGCAATGCCCGAGTTTCATTCGGAAGTTGCCGCAGAACAGCATCTACCGCCGGAAGATTTCGCAATGAACCTGGGTTCTTCACGTTTATTTCAGCATTGGAAACAACGCCCGAATCTCTTGTTCCTTCGGTTGCCTGCCATACTCGCAGATTTCAAACGATTCCACAAAATCCACCGTCTCCGCCTTCGCCGCACCATACCATTTCACTAGCGAAGCCTTTACTAACGGGTCGATCGGCTGCTTCCGTGCACTTCGCAAATAAGCAAGCCGAGCTTTAGGATCAGCCGGCACTTTGTCCAATTGACCATCCACCCAAGGCAGCCACTCATAGAACTGCGACACATGCGCATCAAAGGCTGCTATTTTCTTGTCCAGTACGTCGTCTATAGAAACCACAATGTCAGGCCGAAACGGTGCGGGTTTCTGAAAAATATCAAAATAGTAAAGGAACAATGGGTTTTTCTTAAGTGGAGGAACATCGCTCACCACGTTTGGTACCACCACCATGTAGGCTGCATCCTGCACCAACACCCCGGTGTAACGGTGGTCCGGGTGATAGTCATTGGGGCGCGGCGCCACTACAATATCGGCATTCCATTGGCGAATGGCGCGGATAATCTGCTTGCGAATTTCCACCGTCGGCAGCAATTCTCCATCGTGGTTGTCCAGCACTTCATATTCAGCAATGCCAACACGACGGGCCGATTCCTGTGTCTCAGCTTTACGCCGCATGGCCAACTGGCCGCCACCCATACTTTGATGCCCAGCGTCCCCGTTGGTTACGCTTAAGAATTTAACCTTGTGCCCCATCCGCGCAAATTGAGCGGCGGTGCCGGCGAACTTAATATCGCAATCATCAGGATGCGCTCCAATGGCGATAATTCGCAACGGCTCCTGGGCGAACAGGCCAGTAGATACGGCAATCAGAAAAATAGTTTGGACCAAGAATCTCATTAGGGAATTATACGCGTGTTGGGACGGTGAAGCTCCCGGGCATCACGGCGAATATCGTCCAACCGCATGCGGGTGGCGATAAGAGCGATGAATCCGGCCATCCACAAGGGAATGGTAACTACCACAAATAGCAGCGTCGCAAAGCCTGTTGCCGTCGCTCGGTTGATTCCCGATAGCGTGAGTCCAACAATCACCAGCGCCTGAAAAGATCCGATGTTTCCTGGAGCCTGCGGCGGAATGCTTCCCAGTCGCAACAACACCAATACCACCGCCGCAGCGCCAAACATGCGAGTGGAATCAAAATACCCGCACATCAGGAAATAAATTGGCCCCATCTGCAATAGCAGGTAGAGCAAACTCAGAATCGCCGAATAGAAGAAAGAAGGTGAATTTCCCATCGCCTCCAGCGCGTCTGCCAGATGATTCAGCCAGCGTTGCGTTGCATGCTCCGTCTCATCTTTCTGGTTCCGGCGCCTTGCCATTGTCACAAACATAGCAACGGCAATCAACAGCAGCATAGTTGCAAGTATCAAGCTGCCCATCAAAAAAATCCGCGGCACACGGATGGTTGTTGCAACCACGATAAAACCCAGAATCAACCAGACGCCATCGAAAAGCCTTTCAATCACTACCGATGAGAGTACGACGGGGAAATCCACGCCCGACCATCGGGATTGCAGAAAACAGCGGATCACCTCTCCTGGTTTGAAGGGTAGAATTTCATTGGCAAACAGTCCGATATAAATTGCCTGAACTGTCTTTCGGATTGGCATTGCCGCAACTGGACTCAGCAGTAGATTCCATCTCCAACCCTGTACGACGTAGACGGCGATGTCACAGGCAACAGCAGCAAGGACCCAATACCACTCGGTGCCCCGAATGAGTGCCCATTCTTCTTTCCAATTTGTCCCTTTGTATACCCAGATCAGGCAGGCAATGGAAACAGCGTAACCAATTGCGGGCCATAACCAGGAAGGGACACCCTGACCTTTAGTCCTTCGCTGTTCCAATTCCATGCACCCTCATGATAGCGAACCAGTAATGACGCAGTTATTTCAAACTGATTTGGTTTTGGGGAAAGTTGCAATGATCTCAGCCAGCCCCTCTTCCAGTGGCATGCTCGGCTTCCACTGCAGCAGCTCCGCCGCCCGGCTGATATCAGCAAACAAGTCCAGCACTTCGTTCGGCCGTGGGGTGTTCGTTGATGTTAATGGCTTGGCTTGCCCAATAATCTGGTTCACCAGATTGCCCAACTCTTCCACACTTATTGAATGGCCGCTCCCGGCATTGAACACACCAATTGCGCTGCTATCATCCAACACTTTTTCAATCAGACTTACAAGGTCGTTGACATGCAGATAGTCGCGCTTCGGACGGAGATCCATTAGTTGAATAGCAGGCTTGCTGGGATCAAGCGCCTGACTGATAATTTCCGGGATCAGGAAGTAAGGCTCCTGCCCGGGGCCGTAGATATTGAAAGGGCGCAGAATCACTTGCTGTACTCCAAAGAAACGCTCATAGGATGTCACCAAATCCTCGCACATCAGCTTGGTGTGACCATAGGGATTGAATGCTTCCAGCGGATGGGCTTCGGTAATGGGCAGGAACTGCGGACGCCCATAAACATAAGAGCTGATGAAAATCATCCGCGCCTTTTGCCGTCTGCAAAATTCCAGTACGTTGGCCGTACCCAAAACGTTCACTTCATAAAATCCCAAAGGAGCATTCCAGCTTTCCGGAACAAATGTTTTGGCGGCCAGATGCACCACCTGTCGAACATTGGGGAAATCAAGATTGGCCCGGGCAATGTCACCCTGTTGGTGCGTCCAAAGCTGCGTCTTGATGCCTCGCAAACGCAACGCAGCGTCTAAGTGGCGGCCCACAAAACCACCGGCCCCAGTGATCAGAATTTCATCGGACATCGCGCAGCAGGAAAGGCCGTTTTTCGTCAAATTCATCGATGGCTTTCATGTAGTCATCCACGCGGCCAATGTCCAGCCAATAGCCGTCAAACGGATTGACATTCACCGGAAGACCCTTTTTTAGAAAATCCGTCATCAGATGATCGAACCCATATTTCACGCCAACAGGAACGTGATCCAATACTTTGCGGTTCAGAATGTAGACACCCATGCTCACCAAATAATTCAGCACAGGCTTTTCCTGAAAGCCCGTCAGATTCTTGTTGTCATTGATTTCCAACACCCCGTAATCAACCATGTGCTTGCGCCGTGATGCAGCGATTGTGAACAGTCGCTGATTCTCAACATGTTCCTGGTACACTTTCTCCAAATCCAGATCAGTCAGCACATCGCCGTTCATCAGAATAAAATCGTCCGGCAAATCCGGGATCAATTTCAGCGGACCCACAGTGCTTAGCGGACGATCTTCCAGCGAATAATCAATCTTGATTTTCCACTTCGATCCATCGCCGCAAAACGCCCGTATGATTTCCGCCTGATGATTCACAGCCAACGTAACATGGTCAAAGCCGAAAAAGCCCAATTGACGCAGAATCACTTCCAAAATGGGGTAATCCCCAATCGGCATCAAAGGTTTTGGCAGAACCGTGGTGTAAGGTCGCAGGCGTGTACCAAGTCCCCCGGCCAATACTACGGCGCGTTTAGACATTGTAGATGCCCTGTTTGTACTTGCTCAAATTCTTCGGCTCCTGAAACCAGGCAGCCGTTCTTCGCAAGCCTTCTTCCAAACTCACCGAAGGTTCAAACCCTGTGGCATTCTTCAGCTTGCTGTTTTCACACCACAATCGAAATACTTCGCTTGCATCCGGACGAATGCGCTGCGGATCCTGAATTACCCGCACTGGACGATCCATCACCTTGGCAACCAATTCCACCATATCGCTTACTGATATTTCAAAGCCGGAACCAATGTGGAAAACCTCACCGGTCCCCTTTTCCATTTCCGCCAGTGAGATGAAGCCGCGGCAAGTGTCCTCAACGAATGTGAAATCGCGAGTGGATTTCAATTCCCCTAACTTGATTTCTTCCATGCCTGATGCCACTTGGCTGATTACCGTTGGGATCACCGCGCGTGCCGATTGCCTTGGCCCATAAACATTGAACGGACGCGCAATCACCACCGGCAACTCAAACGCATAAAAGAAACTCATCGCCACCGCGTCAGAGGCAATCTTGGTTGCACTATATGGCGATTGCGCGTTCAGGGAATGCTTTTCATCAATCGGAACGTACTGCGCCGTTCCGTAGACTTCGCTAGTGGAGGTTTGAATAAAACGCTTCACCCCACTACGTTGCGCCGCCTGGCACATATAGAGTGTGCCCTTAACGTTCGTATCCACATAGCTATCCGGAGCTTTATAGGAATACGGAATAGGGATCAACGCCGCCAAGTGAAAAACGGTCTCAATATCTTTGGTGAGATCCAGGCAGAAATGTGCGTCACGGATGTCACCGCTTACCACTTCCACCTGATCCAGATAAGGAGAATCCTCCAGCCAGCCCCAGAAATTGAACGAATTGTATTGCACCAGCGCTCGCACCCGGGCACCCTGCGCCACCAGCATTTCCACCAAGTGTGATCCGATGAATCCATCCGCACCGGTCACTAATACTTTTTGATTTTTTATGTTTGCCATAATTCTCGTTTTTTTGAAATCAATCAAGTCGGCAATGCCGCAAGTCTGCGTCGCAGAACTTCACTAAATTGCGCTGTATTCTTTTCCATATCGTAAGCGCGCAAAACTTTTTCACGGGCCAATTCGCCCATCCGCCGCCGGCCCGCAGGATCGGCAATCAAACGCCGCATCACGCTTACTAATGCTTCTTCGTCAGCAGGGGTGTAAAGCCACCCGTTTTTCTCCTCTTCGACAAGTTCCGGAATTCCAGTAATGCGGGGCGCTACACACGGAATAGCCATCGCCATCGCTTCCATCAAAACCACTGGAATGCCTTCGGAAAGACTTGTCAATACAAAAACATCCGCCTCAGAATAAAGGGTCATCAGTCTCTCGCGCGTAACGCGGCCCTCAAAGGAAACGGTGCCCATTAGATTCAATCGTTTCGCTTCGGCCTCCAGTTCTGCACGATCCGGTCCATCGCCAATGATCACCAGCCGCGCAGGCGCAGCCAACTTTGCCATGGCCCTTAGCAATAGAAACTGACCCTTTTCCGGCGACAGCCGCCCCACCGTGATTAAGCAAACTTTGGCATTGTCGCGGAATGGCCGTGCCTGATAATCGGCTACCTCGATTCCAAGAGGCACATGGTCCAGCTTGTCCCAGTTCTTACGTGAACTGGCCAACATTAATTCGTTCACGCCATGCTGACTGACAGAACGTAAGAAGGTTGCCGCCTGGATCTTATCGCTTAAATAAGATCCCTTTGGATCGTAGAGTTCACCATAACCGTAGACTCCAATGGACATCGTTATAGCCGGAAAACAGCGGCATGCCAGGTAAGTCACAGTGGATGTGAAGCTGGCATGAACGTGCGTTAAGCCATGCTCCTTCATCCATTGCCCTACCATCAGCCCCTCCAACCAATAGAATATGTGATGGGCTCGTCTTTTGAAGGACCCGGCACCCATTCGCCAAGCCGTGAAAAACGATCCGAAGAAACCGCCCGGCTGAGTGAACAGAACTTTCAGCATCCACCACAGAATGGTTGTTAACGGTGTAGCCTTCACAAACCAAGTTCGTTTCGCCTCAGCAAGTTCTTCCGCACTCAACTCATTAAATGGACGATCCGCGTTCGAGATAGATGCCGTTTCAATCTTCCATCCCAAACGGCGAAGGTACGATATCTCCGCCAGCAAATAGTTGTGGTGGACAGCAGGATAAATCCCAATCAAGTAGAGGATGTGCAACCAGTCTCCTGTGCCACTGGAAGGCCGCAAGTTGCCGGCAGAATTCCCGAGGTTTGGTCGGCGTTGATTCTCCGCCTTTCCTTAGCCATTTTGACACGGATTTTCCCCTTGCTGCAAGCATCTAGGGGGTTTAACTGAGTCTCTAATTCCGCCAACAGGCAGTTGGGGTTAGTTACCGAGCGACGCCATAGACGCGGAGACGAACGTTGTCGATCTTGCCAACAATGCCGTTCTTCTTTAGGTCGCCGACGATAAATTTCCACTTACCCGTAGACGTTTCGCCCCAATGCATGACCGAAGTAAAAGTGTAGTTATTGAAGTCGGCGTTTTCGTCGTTCGGTCTTGTGGGCACTTCACTGGTCATGCCGGAAGGAGAGACCAGTTGGAAGGCAAGATCCCCACGTTTGGCGTGTTTCACGTTGAAACTGATTTCGACGTGCTCCACCCGGAGACGGGAGGTGGATAGGTCGAACTCAGTAGTAACGAATTCGCTTTCGCTAATGTCGGCACTACCAACAATTTCGGAATCGTTCACCAGTAAAGTGCCCAGGTTGGTCCAACTGCCGGCCAATGCAAGGGCAGCGCTGACGTTGATCACACCCGCTCCGAACGAGTGGCTGAGGAGGAAATCGCCCCCGTTCTTTACGAACGGGCTGTCGCCTTCCAGCCCTTCGGCGTTTGCGGTACGCATGAGGATCTCCTTCACGTCGCGATACCCTAGCTTTGGATTGCGTTCCAACAATAGAGCGGCAGCACCAGAAACCTGGGGGGCCGCTGCGGAGGTCCCATTGAAAGCATCGGTGTAATTCATCGGCGCTTGCGAGGTGGGGAATTCTTTTGCCTTAATGTCAAAGGCCCCCTGACCCATATTGTTAACAGACCACATCATTTCGGGCGGTGCGGACTCACCTCCGAAAGCGGAGACCGCAACTCCAACGCCGCTTTCCGAATAAGAACTCTGCTTACCAAGACGGTTAACCGCACCGACCGCGATGCCAAAACGCGAAGACGAGAATCCATCGTAGCTCTGATTATCACCTTTTTCGCGGCCGTTTCCGGCCGAAATTACGAAGACGGTGCCAAGGCCATCGCGATTCTTGGTGGCACCATTCGCGAGGCCAGCCAATTGCAGCGAACTGATCCGGCCATCGGACATACCGTCGTCGACGGGACCCCAGCTATTGCTGGATACGTGGGTGATGATTCCTTCCGGCTGCCAAGCCATCGCCTTCGCATTGGAATCTTCGGCTGAATCGCCCGCGATCAGGCGAATGCCCATTAAGCCCACTTCCGGTGCAACACCGATTACACCGATGTTGTTAAAGCCAACTGCTCCGGCCAAGCCAGCGCAACTGGTGCCGTGGCTGTCCTCGGCTTTGCCGGGTGAGGGGTCTTCGGCGGGGCCGCCATTAAAGTTCGCGTGCAGACCCTGACCCAGGGCATAGGCATTTGCAGAAAGGTCTTCATGCTTAATGTCCAGTCCGTCGTCAACAATGGTCATGTTGATGCCTTTGCCAGTGGCAATGTCCCATGCATTCCGCATGGAGAGGTTAAAGGCCGTGCTTTGGAGGTGCCACTGGCGCGGGTAAAGTGGGTCGGTCGGCACCCGCTGCAGAGTTTGACGCTTCTCCATTACCTGGGAAAAGACGGGTGAAAATTCAAAACCGCCTTGGCGGGAGAGCCAATCGGCGGCGTCAAGTGCCGCGAAGGGGTCGGCATAGGAGACTAGGACCCAGCCTTCGACGAATGATTTTTCAAAGGCGAGCGGTTGGGTGCGAGCCAGAGCGGAGGTATTGCCAAGTTCCATCCGAACATGCAGCTTCGCGGTCATGACTCGACGCGCAATGCCAAGTCTGCGTTCGCGCTCAGCGAGGGGGAGCGCAGCGAGGCGCTCGGCCGAAGGGAGGTCACTAGTGTAGTAAAGGACGGGAGCGAGGGCACTGCGATCCTGTGCCCAGTTGGCCTGAGCGAAACGACGCGATGATTGGTTGCCGAGACGCACGACGTCGCCGCTGCCCCATTTTTGGCCCTTAGCGGCGGAATTGATACCCCGACCACTGCGGCTGAATACTTCGTCTTCGGCCAAACGAAGGGTTAGGGGGCGACCACCATCCGAAAAATGATACTCGGTTTGGGCCAGGAGCGCGAGCGAGGCGAATTGCCCCAGTATGATAGCTGAGAGGAATAATCTCATTATGTCCATTATTATAGACAACTTATGAGCTTACTGGCAATTCCCCCGCGAGTTTGACTTCTGGTTTTACTTCAATGTCTCCAGCAGAGCCTTGCTGATCTTGGCCACCACGTGGATTTGTGGATCCACCACTTCAGCAATGTCGTATTTGATAGAAGTTCCAAGAACAATCGCCGATTCGTTGGCTGTCAACTTATAGTCACGTTCTAGCCAACTGGCTAGTAGCTTGTTGCATCGCTTCCGTTAAAGAATTTTGAATCCCGGAAGCCATCAGAAATTCGTCGCTTTCCATGCGTGGAGCCTGGGTACTCTTGCCGCGAATTAAATCAACCGTAAATTCCACATCCATAGAGGTCTCAAGGGCATCTGCATTTAATTCTCCGTCTCCCTGCGGCGCATGTCCGTCACCAACAAACAGCAATGCCCCTTACTGGTTCACAGGCAAATACATGGTTACTCCTTCTCGCAAGCCGTTGTAGTCCATGTTGCCCCCGAATGATCCGGGCCAGCCCGTGCGAAAAGCTTGGTTGCTCGCAGGTGCCACAGCCACGCAACCCAACATCGGTTGCAGCTTCACTCGGAAATTCTTCAGACGATTAGTGGGCTTGGCAAGGGATGCATAGCCCGCTTGCCTGTCCTACTTCCACTCGGCATTAAAATTATCGTCATATTTGGCGTTTCTGGCATAGTTTGCTGTTAGGACATAAGACGTAATTCTATCCCCACTGCCGGCAGAATCCCGATTCAAACGAATGAGCTTAAACTTCACCACCAAAGTGTCACCTGGCATAGCACCTTCCACGTAGAACGGCCCAGTTTGTGGATTGCCACCCAATGATCGCCTTGCACCCTTTGAGTCTCTGCCTCCTGCATCCACCGTCGGTTGCGATTACGGTATCTCCTGGCGACACCCGAAGTTCAGCAGGAATGGTTCCAGTGAAAAGTCTGTGAAACTTTGTGGGCTCAAAGCGATGGGTCTGCGGAGATGTGCTGGCCAATTTCACCCGACGAGACGCCTTCCAGGTTGATTCCTCGCCCTCTGAACTGACTGTTCCTGCCATCTCATCGCCCCGCACTTTTCCCCGTGAATTTGGCAATCATTTTGCCGTCTGGGTTAACACCATTGAAGACCAAGACTCGTTTTCAAACGTGCCTTCTATTTTTAAGTCGTTCATAGACCCGGTAAGCTTAGCTCCATCCACTTTGAATTCCGCCCGCATTGGCGAACCTGCTTCATCAAAACGAACAAGTTTTATTGACCATGAACTGGAAATCTCAGCAGCGAAGTTGATTGTGGGGTAATAGCGAACAGAACAGTGTTTTTGACATGTACATTCCTAAAAATGCCATACGCACACCCAGTCAATTCGTTCTTCCAAATATCGAAAACTCACCACCTTATTATTTCTATTGCCATTGCGCGAATTTCGTGCCATAATCTTTTCATGAGCACCACTGGAACAGTCATGGTGGATACATCTGGAAGAATGGTAATTCCTTCCAAAATGCGCCAAACATTAGGCATCGAGGGCGGAGGTGAATTAGTGGTAACAATCGAAAATGGACGATTGCAGCTTTATCCTAAAGCTGCTGGCCGCCAAGCCGCTCGCCAAGCGGTCCGGCAATTGGTTCCCAATGGCGAGTCGCTAGCGGATGAGCTTTCCGCAGATCGGGAAAACGAAGCCAATCGCGAAGGTGCCTGAGCGGGTGCCGAATCCTGAAGCAATTCTAGACTCTTCCGCCGTCCTCGCGTGGTTACAAGAAGAGCGCGGGTCAGACAAGGTGGAGGAGATTCTGGACCGTGCCGCCATTTCTGCGGTCAATGCTACAGAAGTTGTCCATAAACTAATTAATCGTGGAGCTACTCGGGAAAAGGCCCAGCAGATTCTTGATCAGATGTCCCTTCCCGTTCTTGATTTCACGGAAGCCATGTCTCGAGAATGTGCAGGACTATCTCACCACCCGGGTTTAGCGTTAGGAGACCGGGCTTGCCTCGCAACCGGCCTCACTCTGGGAATTCCAGTTTTCACCGCAGACCGCCGATGGGGTGCCCTTGTCCCGCCCGAAGCCGTTCGGCTTATCCGCTCCTAAAGCGATTATGACGCCCAAGCACAAGATCCTTTCACTCGACGTCCTCGACATTCGCTATCCCACCGTTCGTCTTGGTTTGGCCGGGTCCGACCCAAGACACTTAGCCCCCAACTATTCCTGTGCAATCACAGTTCTACGGACAAGCGCCGGGTTGGAGGGCCGGTCTTTAGTCTTCACCATTGGATCGGGCACTGAAATTCAGAAGGCTGCGATAGAAGCTCTTCGGCCTTATGTGGTTGGACGAAACCTTGAGGACTTTATCGCCGAGCCTGGATACTTTGCGCAAGCCTTAGCGGAGCACCATCAACTCCGCTGGTTAGCACTGGGAACTTACAGAATGGCCGTTGGCGGTGTTGTTAACGCGCTTTGGGACCTGTGGGCAAAGAGCGAGGGCGTGCCCATGTGGAAGTTGCTGACCAGCCTCCCGCCGGAACGAATCGTCCAATCCATTGACTTCCACCATCTGCGCGACGCAATCACCGAGGACGAACTACTGGAAATGTTGAACACGCGTCTCGGTGCGCGGGATACGAATCTGGCTAAGCTCGAACGCCAAGGTCCGAAAGTGTATAGCACTGCCGGATGGTCAGGTCGTCCGCTTACCGAAGTCAGGAAGTTGTGCAGCGCATTGTATGCTCAGGGTACTCGAGCATTCAAAGCGAAGGTAGGCCGCGGTCAGCAGTATGATCGCGCCAGAGCGCTGGACGAAGACCGCAAGATGCTGCAGGCAATTCGCGATTCAACCGGACCAGATGCCTTGTTGCTAACCGACGCCAATCAGAACCTCGGGGACTGGCGCAATGCCGCAAGCTACATGGCTGAGCTTTCGGACTACAAGCTGCTGTTCATTGAAGAGGCTATCGCATACAACGACGTCTTAGGCCATATCAAGCTTCGAGAAGCTTTGGAACCATTAGGAATCGGCGTCGCTGGTGGTGAGCAAGCCCCGGATGCTGTCACTTTCAAACAACTCCTCGCTGGGGGCGGGCTGACGCATTGCCAAATTGACGGTGCGCGTGTTGGCGGAGTGAATGAGCTTTTCGCGATTGTTGCGATGGCTGCCAAATATGGAGTGCCTGTTTGTCCGCATAGCGGTGGAATCGGTCTTGGGCAATTAGTGGGTCCGATGTCTGTTTTTGACCAAGCCTGGTTCGGCAGTGAAGGCCGATTGCTTGAGTACCTTGAGTTCTTGCAGGAAGGAGTTTTTCAATATCCATTGCTTGTGCGGGATGGTCACTATGTTCTACCTTCCGCCCCAGGCTGGGGTCTTGAGATGGAAGCGGAATTTGTCAGGCGTTACAGCTATCCCGACGGACCGGACTGCGCCGATTCCAAAGAAGCGGACAGCATTGCCGCCGTCCAACCAGGTGCTCCGCCCTATGCGCGTTTCTGGCAATAGCGACTACAATCGCTACATGCGTTGCGTGGTCTCATTACTTGTAGCGAGTCTAATCTGCCTTGCCCAGGATCCCGGGGAAGTCCGCATTAAGGTTGATGTCAACCTTATGCAAGTGGACGTAACGGTCCTGGACAAATCGGGGCGTCGCGTTGAGGGACTTACCGCTGCTGATTTTCAGGTATTTCGTGATGGCAAACTACAGGCTATTAAGAATGTGCTGTATGTCTCCCGCCCTCCAGTTGCGCCAAATGTTCCAGCACAATCCAACACAACTGCGCCCTCAGCACTGCTTGCCGCAAGCCTTCCAACCAGGCAACTGCAAGCCAAGGACGTCCGGCGCACCATTGCTGTGCTAATTGACGATCTCAGCATCGATGCCGGTAACTTGCAGACTGTCCGCGAAGCGCTCCGCATGTTCATCCTGGAAAAGGTTCAACCAGGGGATCTTTTCGCCATCCACCTTTCCTCTGGCGGACTCGGTTTGTTTGAGCAGTTCACCACAGACAAACGGGCTATCCTCGCCAGCATTGATCGAATGCGTTACCGCAACATTAACGGAGTAGACTCCCTTGCCCCGATTTCTTCTAATTCTAAGGAGGACGATTCTGACCCAACCATAGCCAGAATGGCAGTGATGGCGAGGCTCCAAGAGGAAGTCATCATGGCTAAACGGCAAGACTACTTAACTGCCGGCATGCTTTCAACAGCAGGATTCATTGTCCGCGGTCTGCAGGAATTGCCTGGCAGAAAGTCGTTGGTGCTGTTCTCAGAGAGCATCCAATTGGCGGACGCTCCAAAGACGCTGACCAACCCGCTGGCAACCTCTATGTCGCCCGGAGGCATGGGAGATGTACGCGAACAAACCATTAAGGCCATCCGCTCCCTGGTGGATCTTGCCAATAAGTATGGAGTTGTTTTCTATACGGTGGACCCGCGCGGACTGCAATCGCTGGGGGCGACAGCGGCTGATCAAATAGCTGGAAACTCTCGCAACGCGCAGGGCCGCATGCAGCAACGGGAGGTGGATTTTACTGCTTCCCAGGACGGCATGGCGACCCTTGCCGAAGAGACCGGCGGCCTATTTTTCCGCAACACCAACAACCTTGGCCGGGCCATGACGGGCGCGGCAAACGACCAGGATGGATATTATCTGATCGCCTTTAATTTGGCCGAAGCCACCACGGCGAAGGCGCGAAAGGATACTGCCAAGATTCACAAGTTGTCCATCAAAGTCCGCAAGCCGGGACTCAACGTTCGCTTCCGAAAGAGCTTCATGGGAGTTCCTGATTCCCAGCCTGTTGTTCAGAAAGATCCAATGATTTCCGCTATGCAGAGTCCATTTCGGGCTCTTGAAATACCCCTCAAATTGACGCCGCTTTATTCGGATGACGGAAACGGCGGTTCCATAGTTCGTGCTTATCTATCCTTTGATCCAAGCCACCTTCAATTCGTGGATGATCCGGCCGCAGTGGATGACAAGGATCAAACTCCCTGGAAGAAGGCAATCGCAGATCAGTTGCTGATTCTTTATGATCAGAGCGGAGTTGCTGTTGATCGCCTGTCGCAGACACAGACCATCCGGCTACGGCGATCGGCGATGGAGAATGCAATGAAGAACGGAGTTATCCAAATATTCAACGTCCCGGTGAAGCAGCCTGGCCCATATCAGTTACGGGTTGCCATGATGGACACTGTCACGAAGAAAACGGGATCCTCCTCACAGTTTATCTTCGTCCCCGATTTGAAGAACAAGCAGCTTGCCATGTCCGATGTTGGCGTATTGACGCAAGCATACTCGGAAGGGAAATCAGACACAGGGAGTCCCGGTTCACGCGTGTTTCATGGTGGGGATAAGCTGCTTTACACTGCCTACATCTACAACGCAAAGACGATAAAAGAAAGTGGCAAATCGAACCTGGAAACCCAAGTGCTTCTTTACCGTGATGGGAAAGTTGTCTTTACAGGCGGCAGGACTCCCTTCCAGCCTTCAGGATTGGGTGAAGGCAAGCCGCTGACCATCAGCGGCAGCTTAAAACTAGCTGAGAAAATAGCTCCAGGCGAGTATGTGGTGCAGGTGGCGATTCGAGATCTGGAAGCGCCGAAGAAACATCAGTTTGCCGTCCGGACTGCCGAATTCGAGGTGCCGCCCTACTAAGCGCGTCCACCGAATTCCCTGGTCTCTGTCGACACCTTTACTTTTTCTCCTTCTTTGATAAAGAGAGGAACTTTGATTTCAAGGCCGGTTTCAAGCCGGGCAGTCTTGGTGGCTCCGCCGCTTGATGTATCGCCTTTCACACCTGGTTCGGCATAGGCGACATTCAATTCAACGAACGCGGGAAGTTGCAGACCGATAGGATTACCGTTGTATTTGTGAAGCTGAATGATGGTGCCTTCAATAAGTAAGTCCAAGGTATCCCCAATCACTTCTTCGGAAAGGGTAAGCGTATCGAAACTATCCTGGTCCAGGAAGTGAGAACCTTCCCCGTCACTGTACAAATAGGATGCGGCAACAAACTGCAGATCAGGCTCTTTGAACTTATCTCCTGCTTTGAATGTTTTCTCAAACACTGCGCTTGTAAGAAGATTGCGAATTTTCAGGCGCACCAGCGTTTGCCCGCCGCGCGCAGTCGGGGTGCTCACCTCCGCTTCAAGACAGCAGAACGGGATATTTTCAAACTCAAACAAGCTTTTGCGCTTCACGGTAATAGCGTCAATCAATACGGCCATAAATTCCTTTCCTTCAAGTATAGGTTATGGGTTAATCTCCGGCATCATTGAATTCCCGCTAACGATTGAGACACTCGACGAACTCGCTATTGCTGCAATGAATACGATTCCGGTGCAGCTTACACAAACGCGTATCCTATGAGCATCGATCCAACCGTGATTCATAATAGAGACGGAAGTTGCTCTTGCAGATCGAATAACATAAAACGCGTTCTCAGCGACGGATCATCACGTAAACCAGTCGCGCGTGCTGTCTCGTTAAGGTAAATGATTTTTGAAGCAGACGTATATATTGGTAAACAATCTTCCTTGTGATCGAGAGACTTACATCCGTCCTGCTCACAACGGCAGTAGTCTTTCAGCGATTTGACCAATGCAGAAACGGAAGTTCTTATGAGCGCGGCATTATGAGAACCGATCGCTCGTGTCAACAAAGCTTGCGAGCGGTGAACGCGCGTCCAACCACTTCTTGTCGATGACAATTCAGGGCCAATCTCGGCAATTAATCTTTGTTCCTCAGCTGTACTAACTCGTCCACTCTGCAACAACTCCATCAACAGGGCCACACGAAATTCCGGGTTGTTTTGAGAGCGCGCAAAGGCGGGCCTTTGGTTTTCTGACATTTGTTGGAACTCAACAAGGAGTTTGTTTAGTTCGTCGCCGTTTAAAGTGGGTTTCGGCACGTTCTTGAGCGCATATGTGGTTGATTGCGGCATTGCTATGCCTGGGAAGCCTTGTAGAGTGTTCACTAAAGAACTATTAATTGCCTTTGAAGCCAAGACTTTGTAAAGAGAAGGGTAACGCTCACGAGCTAGACCAAGTACCTGCAAACCTAAGAGTTCTCCCGCTGAGTCAATTTTTAAAGATCCTCCACTAGCTGTTCGTATATTTCCGGTGATTGTTTCTGGGGAACCCTCAGCAAATTCTTTCTTTGCGGATTCCGACAAAATGTATTCAAGAATCGGTCCAACTGACTGCTCTGGTAATATATTTTCTCGCAAGTATTGGAGTACATCGGTGGCGAAGCGGAGAGTGACCCGGTGTGAGGTTATGCATTGTGCAGTTCTGTATACCAACAACTGAGCATCACTTTTTTGCAAAGCGGGTAGCTCCTGAACTATCGATGCAATTGGGCATGCACCAAACTGGGTCGCTTCTAGCAAAATGCGGGGCCTATCTTTTGTAGCCCGAGCTAAAATTGCCCGGTAAGCCATGTCTCTCGGAAAGAACTCGGAATTTGACCGTATTGACAAAGGCATGGTATTTGCAAATTCGACGGCGGCAGAAACGTCGATCTTCGCAAGTATAGAGACGGCCTGGAGGGCGAGCGAATAGTGGGTTGCTTCACTCTGGACGGATTGCAATGCATCGATCGCCAATCGACTTACACGAAGTGCATCTTTCGGTGCGCGATCGGCAATCAGATCTGCCAGTTTGAGGCGGGAATCAATCCCGAGAACTAAAGGTTCATTGAAAGAGGCGGTCTCAAGAGCCAGGATCTGGTCATGTAACTTTTTACTGTCTGCAGCAGAAACTGCCGCGTTGACTGCGAAAAAGACTAACAGAATACTAGTGTTTGATTCGAGCATAGTAAGTCTCCTGATTGGTCAAAAAATCGGAATGCTCTGGCGAATGGCAAGTCATACATATACTGCGACTCTTCAATGAAGCGCCATTGTTCTTGATTGCGGAACTTGGCAAACAGTTCCTTGTCGGACAGTTTGTTTGTCCATACTTGAGATTATAACGCTGCACGGATATTAGGACAGTTGAGGCTACAACCGTGTATTCAACAACCCCGCTTCCCACCACGTTCCGCTCCACTCACCGGTCACCGGATCGAAACCAATGGGCGTTGGTGTAGGGTTAGTACAAACGTTGGCACTTAAGTTGAAACAGGGGTCAAAGTTGTCAGTTGGCCAGCTTTTCTGCAAGCGATTGTCTTTCAATCAATGCTGCGACGATTCGTTTGGCAATCACCTTTCCTTGTTCGCCTACTTCGCCGGACGGTCCAACGCAGCTTGGGCAGCCGGATTCGCAGGGGCAGCTATCGAACAATTCCCCTGTCCCTGTTAACAGTCGATCGCACATTTCCCACAATGGCGCGCTACCTCCTACGCCGCCCGGGTAGTTGTCGTAAAGATACAGATTGGGTTCAAAGCCGCGGATCAGTTCTGAAGGATTTTCGGTGAGAGCAACGGAGAGGTCGCGCGGATCACACATCAAAAGCAAAGCCGCCACGGCGCGCAAACCGTTTCCTAATCCGATCAGGCCGTATTGCTTTTCAGTAGGTGTCAGATTCCCCAATTGTTCCAGGAACTGTTCAGGGAAATGAAGCCAGAAAGCAGTGGTATGCATTTCCTGTTCGGGCAACGAAAGATGTCCGGCACCCACATTTTCCAGCGTATAGAACTTCACTTTCTTGAACCCGACAATTTGCGTATTCACGCGAACTTCGCCATGCAGAGCCGCGGCTGCAGCTACTGGTTTAGTAGCAAATTCGTTGATGATTTTCACTTGCGTATAATCCATGGCATCAGTGAAATAATCGCATTCCACTGAGCGGACGTAGGCTTTGCGATTGTCGTAATCGAATTTCTCAACCTGATACTGACGGGCATCGTGAAGGTAGATGGCCTTTTCGTGAAGCGAAGTAAGGGCCACAGGGAAAGAGACTTCGGCGATAACTTTCGGTTCGCCGGTTGTATCGATCACAACAAAGTTATCGCTGGTGACGGCACGCAGGCTGATGGCATTGGCCGGGTAGGAATCGCTGGTCCAGTGCCATTGCTCACCGGCTTGATGCAGTACTCCCAGTTCCTGGAGGAAGGCGCACATTTCAGTGATCTGATGCGGGCCAAAACGTTCGTCATTGCGGATCGGCAATTCAAAAGCGGCGCACTTCATGTGGCTCAGCAAAATTTCCAGGTTGTCGGCATTGATGAAGGCACTTTCGGGACTTCGATTGAAGAAGTATTCCGGATGCTCAATGATGTACTGATCCAAAGGCGCGCTGGAGGCTACCAGAACTGCCAATGAAGTATTCTGTCGTCGTCCGGCGCGTCCGGAACGTTGCCAGGTGGAAGCTACGGTGCCAGGGTAGCCAGCCATCACAACAGCATCCAGCGAACCAATATCCACGCCTAGTTCAAGGGCGTTGGTAGAAATTACGGCTCGGATTTTGCCATCGCGGAGGTTGCGTTCAATCTCTCGCCGCTCTTTGGGTAGATAGCCACCACGATACCCCCGCACAGCGCCTGGGCCGCGCGGAGGGCGGTCTAAAGCGTCCTTTAGGTAGGTTGTTAGCACCTCAGTAGCCAGGCGGTTGTTGGCGAAGATTAGAGTCTGCTGGCCGCGCTCAACAAATTCAATAGCTATACGGCGGGCTTCATGCAGGTAGCTGCGGCGGATGCCCAATTGGCGATTAATAACGGGTGGGTTGTAAAAGACAAAATACTTTTCTCCGGCAGGCGCACCATTGTTTTCAACTAGCGAGAATGGCTGTTCCACCAAGGCTTCCGCCAGTTGACGAGGGTTGGCGATTGTAGCCGAACAGCAGATGAACTGCGGCTTGGAACCATAGAATTCGCAGATGCGCTTAAGACGCCGGATAAGGTTGGCTAGGTGGCTGCCGTAAACGCCTCGATAGTAGTGCAATTCATCAATGATGAAATAGCGCAGGTTTTCGAAAGCTTTGGCCCATTTCGTGTGGTGAGGCAATATGCCGCTGTGCAGCATATCGGGGTTGGTGAACACCACATTGGCCCGTTCGCGAATGGCGCGGCGAGCGTCCTGCGGAGTATCGCCGTCAAAAGTGAAAGCGCGAATATCGGACCCCATGGATTCCACCATGGCATTGAATTCCTGCAACTGATCTTCGGCCAGTGCTTTGGTGGGGAACAAGTACATGGCGCGGGCGTCAGGATCGGCCATCAGGTGGCTCAGCACAGGCAAGTTGTAGCAAAGCGTTTTGCCACTGGCAGTTGGGGTGACCACTACAAGATTCTTGCCGGCTGCGGCTAAATCAAATGCTTCGGCCTGATGGGAATACAACTGCCCAATGTTGCGCTTGGTTAGAGTCTGCGCAAGTTTCTCTGGGACCTGATCTGGAATGGGTGCGAATTGACCGGGTTTGGCGGGCTGGTGGTGAATGGAACGGATTGGGGAATTGCCATCGGTCATCCCTTCGCGGAAACGGTTCAGGGCACCTTCCACTCCTGATGGACGTCCAAGGGCTTGCTTTACGTTTTCAGCAGCTAGTTGATCATTTGAGGTACTCGCGCAAAACGGACTCGCCCCGGCTACTGGAATCAGCGGGTCTATCCCAATATTGGGGTCGCGCCGGAGCGGCCTTTGCGCTTTTGATTGCTTGGAGTCGTCGGGAGCGTCTGGGAAGCCAAGAGACAGATTCATTTACCTTCGCCTTTTCTTTGCTATGGTACATGAATCCGGGCTCCCCGTGGGGAAGTTTAATTAATTCGATTTGGTGCGGATAAATTCGTATCTTTCGAGGGTGGCTGCAATGCGGAAAGGGCGGCGGGAAATCAACTCAACACCTTCTTCTCTTGGTTCGGTTCGCATTACTTTGCCCATACAGCGGATCCGGACCTGAGTGTTGAGACTGACGGAGGATGGAAGCGTGACCATGTATTCAATGGGATCACCAATTTCCATTTGGTTTTCGGAGGTGAACAGCACGCCTCCGGAACTCATATTATGGGTTTCACCTGTTTGATGGACGGGAATGGACCCCGTGCGGACTAGTTCAACTGGCAGGTTCAGTTGAAAGCGTTTTGTTCTTCTTTGTTCTGACACAACAGGACCACTGTAATGTGAACTACTTATTCCGTCAATAGTGGAGGTACTAAAAATTAAGGTATTTGAGTCAGTACTTTGAGGGGGTGGTGGGACTTTCTTACCAGTACAATGGTTTTACAGTGCTTGCGATTTGTTTGCATCTGTAACGCTTAGTTCTCGTATTTTGAATAACTTGAAGTTGTTTTTTTCAATTATTTCATACAGTGTCTTAATTTCAACTTGCCCGGTTTGGCGGTAGAACCAAAGTGTTTTGGACTTTAATTTTTTTATTGTGAATTCCTGCGAGTCTACGGTTTTCATGATTGCAATTGTGCCATGGGGTTAGTTGCCGAACTAAACTGGTCTAGCCCTAACAGGCGAGAAAATATGCAGATATTTCTTTTGCAACGCAAGTGATTGGCGGTTTTCCCGGTAGGCCTTTCGGGGCTACCGGGGAAGGTGGAAGGGTCTAACGGCGGTCGTTGTCGCGGCAGTGGCGATCTCTGCGATTGCGGTCACGATCCCAACTGTGGTTGTGTCGAACCGATCGTTTTCGTTTTGCCAGTAACCCTCAAAAAATGAGCCTCCGTCGTAGCGGCTGTGAGCCCAACGTGCTCCTTCGAAATGGTGGCCGAGTCCAATAGCCTTTATCCCAAAAACGGCAGTTGACGCACCGTCCATAGATCAACTCCCGTACCCACCGACAGTTGCGTGGAAACCATCTGTCACCTGAATGGTGAGCGCACTTTCGATTCTAAATTCAATCGTGGGGCTCGGCTTGGGACTCCTAAGAAACAAGCGCAAAACGGACTCGCTTCGGCGAATAAACTTCCTTTGTTTCTC